>JAAUZX010000051.1 GCA_014804365.1 Lachnospiraceae bacterium | reverse complement strand
TTCCCGATCGGCGGTTATAGTCCGCGGGCGCGAAAGCGCGGGGTTTGGTGAAATTCCAAAACCGACGGTATAGTCCGGATTAAAGAAGGTGTATTGAGATTGTCAGAATAAATCTGACTTTTGAATTTTGCACTCTTTTTGTCAAATAGCTCTGTTGGCATTTACAATACACCTTAATTTTAACACCTGAAAGGCATTCAGATACTTTCAAGTGTTAATTTTTTTAAGGAGGTATTCAAATGAATATCAGTAAAACTCAGAAACTCGTAACAATAAGTATGCTATGTGCTCTTGCGTATGTGGCGGTGGTCGTCGGGCGCGTCCCTCTCGTACTCTTTCTAAAGTATGATCCCAAAGACGTTATCATAGTGATTGGCGGATTGATATTTGGCCCACTTACCGCATTTGCTATAGCAGTAATCGTCTCCGTAGTGGAAATGTTCACGATCAGCGGAACGGGAATTTGGGGTTGTATTATGAATATTATTTCAAGCTGCTCTTTTGCATGTACTGCCGCATTTATTTACAAAAAGAATCATAAACTGTCCGGCGCCATACTTGCGCTTTTATGCGGTCTAAGCTGTCAGGTTGCAGTAATGATGCTTTGGAACTATTTGATTGCCCCAATCTACATGGGTTATCCGAGAGAAGCTATTGTAAAATTGCTGCTTCCTGCATTTTTACCGTTTAATCTGATCAAAGGCGGATTGAATGCGGCCATAACAATGCTTTTATACAAACCGGTTGTTACTGCATTGCGCCGCTCAAATTTGATTGAAGCGGAACATAATTCGGAGAAAATGCGGATAAATATCGGAGTTTTATTGGTATCGCTGTTAATGATCATAACTTGTGTGTTATTGATACTTTCTTTTAATAATGTGATTTGACGTATCTGTCTCTGTTACCCATGCGTAGTCAAGCATTTAACCTATTAAGTAGTGACCATGGCGCAAACTCAAAAAAGTCGGCAATTGCCGACTTTTTTGGCGGTCTGTGGCTTACAGCCTGTAAGCCAATTTATTCAGACAACTGCATGCAATAGAAAAATAAAAAAAATTCACAATTCATTTTCCTGTATGAAAACGGTTCTCCCAATGTGCATATCTTTATGGCAATATACTGCATATGCTTATAGCATATATAGTACACCATTATTTATGATACACTTTCTCTTGATGTATACAAATACGTGATATGCTCTATGAAAAAAACATGTTATTATGTTTTTCGAAAGGAGCAAAAATATGATTAACATTGATAACAAAGAAATCGGCACTTTTGTCTCAGGTCTGATAGAAAAGAATTACGAATCTGCAAGAAAATTTTGCATAGAATATCTCAAGATCGGTAATGCAGAAGTTCCTGACGAAGCTACCATACAAAACATGGCAAACCGTTTATCCCAAATCAAAAAAGGAACAAAAGCAATCCAGGTTTATGATTTACCAATTTTTTCCGAACTGCTCGATGTTTCCTTTGAGCAAATACTGAGTGCCGGAAAATGCGGTACTCCTAAAAATGACCGATTGACGAATTATACCGTTGCCCAGTCGCATAATAAAAAAGATTGGACAGCCTACATTGAAAAAGCTGATAAACCGATTCTAAATCCCGATGAATACGGAAAAACGGTGTTAGAGTATGCAATAGAGTTTAGAAATTACGATTTCTTGAAATTTCTGATGGACAAAAACTATATCTGGTTTGACAGTCGAAAAGATAAGGACTATTACATGACCTTCGGTGCCGGAACCAGTATCCAGCGTATTAAATTTGAAGAACGCTCTGATGGTGTTTTTATACGTCAGCCTGAAATGAATGATTTGCAATTTAAACTTGCAACAGAAGATCAGTTAAGAATGTACATAATTTCCCTTGCGGCAGATCACAACGATTTAAAAACATTGGATAAGCTGAGAGCACGGGAGATGCCAGAGTTATATTACACAGCACATTATATACTTTGTACGCCTCCTGATTTCAATCTTCATTACGACAAAGCTATAGTAAGCCATATTGCCAAATCCAGCAATAAAGTGTTGAATTACTTTACTGACCCGTTTGAGGTTCGAGATCAACTCCGATATAAAGACAATAACAAACACAAATATACGTTTGTGTTTCCATATATTTCTCAGTTACTGGACATGCTTATCGAAAATAACAGTCCTTTTCTGGAAACAGCATTAAAAAAGGCTATAGTACATAATGAAGCAACGCTGGAAAATCTAAGCTTGCTGATAAAACAATCTATTGATAATGGTTGTTATTATGGCGATAGTTGGAAAAATGACGTTGAATTTTTTGATAATGGAAACATCGTCAGTTTTCACAGCCGCTTTACTGTTCCCGGTATCATCACGAATATAGCCAATGTCACAAAGGAATCCAAAGACGATCAAGTAAACAGCCTTATTGAAAGGCTAAACAGATCATACAATAAAATCCGTAATATTAAAACGGAGGGTGTGACATGAAAAAATCCCTGCTTACAGTATCGTTCCTATTAATTTTTTCATTGTGTGGGTGTTCAAGGCTTGTCCCCACTATACTTACAGATAATGACGGAACGACACTAATACCTACTCCCCTTCCCTTTGCAGGCACTGATATTGAGACATTAAAAAGCTGGTCTTTCCAGTTTAATGAGGGGACAAATGACTACAGTGTATTCTTTGCCTTGCTCGATAAAGATGATGAGTATATATCCGGTGATGTTGATATTGACATCCGAATAGTAAATGATAACGACGAGCAAGTTTATAAAGGAACGAAATCCGTTTCAAAAAAAGATTTCAGTTATTATACGAGTCAGGCCGCCGGAGAACAATATCTTGCAAATGTCAGGATTCCCGCACCGGAAATTGCTTCCGGAACATCTGCAAACGGAACAGTGTTTATGACCATTTATAAAGCTGATCTTGTCGATTTTGGCGAGGTCAGCTGCAGTGCATTGTACTGCCTTCCGGTTGCAGATGTGCAAGTGACTTTCGATTCCTTTCCGCTTGATTTAAAAGTCAAGGGATTTGACGGCACTACGGAATCGATCATACAGATAACCGATGTGTCATATACATTTGAAAAAGACTACCTGCCTCAATTAAAAATTATAATTTCCGGCGAAAAAACATACGGAAACACCAATTCCGGTTACGATATCATCAGCTACAAGTTATATGACAGTGAGGGCTACATGGTGAGTACGAATCATATTTTTCTTAATTCGCTTAGCCAGGGTGATAAGTTCAAAAATGATTCCACTGTGATTTATGATGTTATCCCCGGTGAATCATATACTTTGAAGTTGGTTGAATATGATTGGGCAGGTTATTGAGCTGTAGAGAGAAAATCTCTACGGCTCATTCAAACTGATACAGTCCGCTCTTCTCCAAATCCCGATACTCATGCTTCTCATAGTACCCGATCAATGTCTTCGCCTCGTCGCGGAGCGCAACCATGTAGACATCTTTATTCTCTTTCTCATTACGATATGTATAGATGATATTATGGTCTGTGCTCTCCCCGAACCATGCCACGACCTTTTTGATCATCTCATTGGACTGCGCATTATGGCAGTCTAAAAGACTCTGTCCCACCAGTGCCGCACCGCCGCGCTTCGCATACCGCTCTACCGCCGCGGGATTCATATAGATAATATCATGTTCCAGATTGCAGATCACCACCGCACATCTGTCCTGATCTACAATACTCTTAAAATATGATGATAAATTCATAGTGTTCTCCATGAAACTGTCTCCTTTTGTATGCTTGTTGTCGGTCATAGAAACATGCCATCTGCAAGCCAACCAAACATTCATATGGACTATGCATGAACTGCGCCCATAAACAATATTCGAGATAATATTTTACCATAGAACTATACAAAATGCAAAGCGGCAGAGCATTGACCTGGAGAGTCAACATTTTGCCGCTTTTATATAATACCTCACTTCAATGCAGATACAAATCCCGCATATGAAAAATTTATTTTCCCAACTACTTTTGTTTCTTTTCACATCCACGCCACAGCCTAAGCTCAGAGGAGAGTTAATATCTTAAGGAGCCCCTTAAAAAGCGTTGGCACTTGACGAGGTATTTCACGAGTCTAGTGTCCACTACGCTTTTTACGGAGCGAAAGCGCGGCTCCGTAGATATTAACTCTCCTCTGAGCGACCGGTTTAGACAACGTGTGAAAAAGCAACCTATTCCAACCTATTCCTACACTAAATACACAATAATCGAAACGACCGTACTGGTCAATCCAACACATGCTTCATAAGGAATCAATTTCATTCTTTCTTTAATACTCATCCCTGCTGCCCCACCAGTCGCATGGAAAAACGAACCATGCGGAAGAGAGTCAATCACAGTTGCGCCTGCATGAATCATCGCCCCTGCCGACAACGCTGGTATTCCAGCCTCCAGCAGCGTTCCCGCAAATGTCTGTGCACCAATGGTTGCACCCGCCGTAGTAGACGCGGTCGCACCTGCCATCAGGATTCCCGCGATCGGAGCCAGAATAAACGCCGGCATATTCATCACTTCCAACAGGGAGATCACATCATACTGCAATGCCGAGGCCTTGATGATCCCTGCAATCGTTCCTGTTCCAATCAGCAAGATGGAAACGCCTGTCACTTTGCCAAGACCAAATTCCGCATACTCCTTAAATTTATGTATGTTTTTACAGGCAAGGGCACATACAAGTCCTCCCAGCGGAAGTGCGATTAAAGGATCGATCACGATTGAAAATAACGGGCGCAGCGAGAGAAGCAAAACCACTACCAGAGGGCCGGCAACCGCCTGTATAAAAGAGGGAAGTTCTTTATTATCCCTGTTCTCCAGATCCTGCTCGCCAACCAAGGCTCCCTGCTTTTTTGATAATACCGTGGCAAGGAGAATGGCTACAACAAGTGCGAATACCGCCGGAATCACATTCGCCATCATCAAAGAAGTCAAATCTACCCCAAATGCCTCTGAAACAGCAATCGTATTCGGATTTGGCGAAATAATATTCCCCGCCTTGCCACCGCCGATCATTGCCAGCAGCAGAGAAGGCTTATTGTACCCTGCCTTTTTCCCGATCGCCAAGGCAATGGGCGCAACCGTGATGACAGAAATATCGATAAAAACGCCGACCGCACATATAATCATGGTCGCAAGTGCAACCGCTATAATTGCACGCTTTTCTCCAAGCTTCTGCACGATCACTTCAGCAATTTTTTCCGCCGCACCAGTCTTGATTAGCGTCCCTGCCAGAATGCCGGAAGTCATGATTCTCAAGACAGAGGAAATCATGCTCTGTGAACCGCTGACCATGGTATCTACTGTCAGCACAAGATTTCCGC
This sequence comes from Lachnospiraceae bacterium, assembly GCA_014804365.1. Classification (GTDB taxonomy): domain Bacteria; phylum Bacillota; class Clostridia; order Lachnospirales; family Lachnospiraceae; genus UBA3282. The sequence continues at coordinate 75,006 of JAAUZX010000051.1, read as the reverse complement.
TTCCGACGATACCGCCGACCAATGCGCCTAGAATTAAGCTGTAAGCAGGCTGCACTTTTTTTATAATCAGGAAAATGGCCACAGCCATTCCGCATAACGCACCGATTGTTGTAAAATCATAATTCATCGCTTATCTTCTCCTTTCTCATTACTTCGTCCGGATATTGATCAGCCGGAAGACCTGCTCTGCCGTATCCGAAAGATTTGCCTTTGCATTCTCCGGTTTCATCGCCTCATCCAGTGTGACAATACTCCGCAAGATGGGGAAGAATGCGTCAATTCCGTTTTTATTACATTCAGTCGCCTCTTTTGTAACACTTCCCGCAAATGCAATGACCGGAATCTGATGTTTCCCTGCCAGTCTCGCCACCCCTACGGGAGCCTTGCCCATAGCCGTCTGTCCATCCAGTCGTCCCTCGCCTGTCACCACGATATCAGCGTCTTCCATGTACTGTTCAAGCCTTGTCTCTTCCAGAATAATTTTAATGCCGGATTCCAGCACCGCATTGGTAAATGTGAGAAACGCAAAGCCCATTCCCCCTGCCGCACCGGTTCCCGCCTGCTTTGGCGCTGCTTTCGGGTACTTTTCTCTGGCCAAGGACGCATAATAAGCCAGCCATTTGTCCATCTGCATGATCATGGATGGCGTCGCACCTTTTTGTGGACCGTATACCGCACTGCACCCCGTCTCTCCGCAAAGAACATTTGTCACATCACATGCCACCCGAAATTCACATTCCGCCAATTCCGGAATTACATATGTATCTGTGATTTTGTCAAGCTGCTCCAGCCCTTTCGCCCCAAGCGGCACCTGATTTCCTTCTTTGTCCAGAAATCCAAACCCTAATGCCTGCAGCATCCCCACGCCGCCGTCATTAGTAGCGCTGCCGCCAATACCGATGATAAAGCGGCGGCACCCCTTTGCAATCGCATCTTTGATCACCTCACCGACCCCATAAGTCGTTGTATGCAACGGATTCCGTTTTTCCTCCGGGACTAAAGTAATTCCCGCCGCGCCGGACATTTCAATCACAGCCGTTTTCGTATCTTCAATGATTCCATACCCACAGTTTACCGGTGTTCCCAGCGGTCCTGTTACCTGAACTTCGTGCATCTTACCGTTCATCCCGCATACAAGCGCGTCCACAGTTCCTTCTCCGCCGTCCGCCAGCGGTCTTATGACCACTTCCGCCTGTGGATCTGCCCTGCGGATTCCCTCTGCAATCGCCTGCCCTGCTTCCATGGAGCTTAAACTGCCTTTCAACGAATCAATTGCGATTACTGCCTTCATTATGTTTTCCCCCATTCTTTTTATATTCCCATGCAGCGAGCCGGCAGATACGCTTATTGAAATGCTAAAACATCCCTTATTTATTCTGGCGACTGCTGCGAGGGTCGATATCCCGTAACCTGCTTACGGATATTGCCTTGTTGAGTATAGTATATAATAATTTATGTCCGAAATATATGTTCTATAAGACAATTTCATTTTGATTTTCACCAAAATGTTGTTCTGTAGGACATATTCTGATAAAATAAAAAGGGGGGGGTTGTCAATAACTGTGTTTGTCGCTGACTTTGGACTAAATCACGTAAACGGATCGGCAATCTGTAAGACATTGTATGGTATGACATTGCTTTGCATATGCATAACACACGAGCCAAATGTAATTCCGGCTGATTTTCAAGGGGATAAATATGATACGAACAATCGATGAAGCTCTTGCTTTTCAAGTAGTGAATACTGTAAAAGATGTCTGCGGACAGGATATTAATTTTATTAATAAATCCGGCATTATTTTTGCCAGTACGAATCCGAAAAGGATCGGGGATTTCCACGAAATCGGACATAAGGCGGCTCTGACGGGAACTACGATAGAAGTCTGCTCCGACGACAGCTTTGACGGAACAAAGAAAGGAATTAACCTGCCGGTCTATCACAATCACGAATTATTAGCCGTGATCGGCATCTCAGGGGAACCCGATCTTGTCAGAAAGTATGCCCATCTCGCGGAACGTATTACAAACTTACTGATTCGTGAACGGGAACTTGGCATGACAAGCCGGAATCAGGCTGATAAAAAACATTTTGTGATCGATTCGTTGATTCGGAAAACCAACATCAATATGAATTATCTCCATTCCTGCCTGCAAGAGCTCCATATAGACTCTAAGACAAGCAAGAGGTTGATACTGATCAAAGCAGACACTCGGAACCAGACGGTAAATCAGTCACTGCTGGAACAGAAAATCAATCACATATTCCAAATGCTCTCACTCAGCCTTTACACCTTTTATTACCCAAATGAATATCTGGCTGTTATAGACGCAGAAATGTTTGAAAAGAATGCTTATATGCTGAACAGATTTGCTATAGATCATAAAAATGTGCTTAAGATTGCCGTAGGGAAATCCTGCTCCATATACCAGCTGGCAGATTCCCACGCCTCGGCGCTCACAACATTAAAACATATTTCTGTCAATACGGAAGGGTTTCTTTTATTTGATGACCTGACGTTGGAAATCATTTTCTCCGGATTGAATGAGACAGAAAAAGAAGAGTTTCTGTCAAAAACCATTTCGTCCCTGTCAGAAGATGATCTTCGGCTTGTGCAGGCGTATTTTGATGAAAATATGTCTCTGGCCAATACCGGAAGGCGATTATTCTTACATAAAAATACGTTGCAGTATAAGCTAAACCATATTTACCGGAAATGCGGGCTAAATCCACGGTGCTTCCAAGACGCTGTATTGCTGTACCTGGCATTGAAACTGGTACCCGAAGAGAGGAATGCACTGTAGACGGGTCTACCCCTTTTTATCACCATCCACTTACATTTGCATTCGTGAAAAAGAAAAAACCTGCGATTGCCGAAACAGTCGCAAGGTTTTTTCACTTTTCCTTTTTTTACTGCACATACATATTCGTATATCCCATCAGGCTCTCATCCACTTCTCTGGCGCACTCCCGTCCCTGACGGATCGCCTTGACCACAAGGGACTGCCCCGTATGCATATCGCCCGCGGTAAACACCTTATCTACACTGGTGGCAAACTTCCCGCTGTCTGTCTTCACATTCGTCCTGCCGTCCAGTTCCACCTTGAAAGCGTCCGTGACATATTTCTGGCTTCCCAGAAATCCTGCCGCAATCAGCACGATCTGCGCATCCAGCACCTTCTCGCTGCCCGCCATCTCTTTCATGTTCATGCGTCCGGTCTTCTCGTCTTTTTCCCATGTCAGTGAGACGATCTTAACAGCTTTCAGATTGCCGCTTTTATCCTTAATAAACTCCTTGACCGTAGACTCATAAATACGCGGATCGTGCCCGAAGACTGCGATTGCCTCCTCCTGACCGTAGTCGGTCTTGCATACCTTCGGCCACTGCGGCCACGGGTTATTGTCGGCGCGCTTGTCAGGAGCCTTGGGCATCATCTCGATCTGTGTAACGGATTTCGCTCCATGTCGGATCGCCGTACCCACACAGTCATTGCCCGTATCACCGCCGCCGATGATCACCACGTCTTTGCCCTTGGTGTCCACATACTGTTTATCCTGAAAATCAGAATCCAACAAGCTCTTCGTATTTCTGGTCAGAAAATCTACCGCAAAGTAAATCCCCTTGGCATCCCTGCCGGGTGCGGTAATGTCCCTCGGCTGGGAAGAACCGCAACAGAGCACGACACGGTCATATTCTTTCAGAAGTTTCTCAGCCTTCATTTCTTTACCGATATCCGTACCAGTCACAAACGAGACCCCTTCCGCTTCCATCACCTTGATCTTCCGGTCGATGATATGCTTCTCCAGCTTCATATTCGGAATACCGTACATTAATAATCCACCAATCCTGTCAGAACGCTCAAATACAGTCACCGAGTGTCCCCTCTTATTGAGCTGGTCTGCCACGGCAAGCCCCGAAGGCCCGCTGCCCACTACCGCTACCGTCTTGCCCGTCCTCACCTTGGGTGGCTGCGGTGCCGCATAACCTTTCTCGTAGGCATTCTCAATAATAGCGTACTCGTTCTCCTTCGTGGAAACAGGATCATCGTTCAGCCCGCAGGTACAAGCCGCCTCACACAACGCCGGACACACTCTGGAAGTAAATTCCGGAAAATTATTAGTCTTGTGCAGACGCAGATAAGCCTGCTCCCAGTTTCCCGTATACACCAGATCATTCCACTCCGGCACCAGATTGTGCAGCGGACATCCCGAAGTCATCCCGCAAAGCGTCATTCCCGACTGACAGAACGGCACCCCGCAGTCCATACACCGCGCTCCCTGCAGCTGCTGTTCCTCCATACTCAAATGTTCATGAAATTCATTAAAATTCTTAATGCGCTGTTTCGGACTCACATCCTTAGAAACCCTGCGCTCATAATCCAAAAACCCAGTTGGTTTTCCCATGGTATTCTCCTCCTGTCTATCACACTTCCCTATTACATTTCTGAGTTTCAAAAGATATTCTGATGAATTTCCGGAAGCAGAGGGAACAAAATGTTCTCTTATGACCTGCGTAGGAAAATGAGATTTTCTTAATATTCCGTCCAATACCCAGCAATTTCGGGACATGGAAGTCCCGAAAAGCCCGACCTGAGCCCGGACGGCGAATGTCGGGCGGTTGCGTCCGCCTCTCTCAACCTCACCGGAATATTTTAGAAAATCCATTTGACAAAGCCGGGCATAAGAGAACGTTTTGTTCCCTCAGCCTCACAACTTTATCAAAATCACCTTTTGAATCTCAACCTTTAATTACTTCTTCGCCGCATAAAACGCCTCAATCTGCGCCTGCTCCGCACTAAGCCCCTTCTCTTCCATCTGCACGATCAATTTCAACATCTTCTCATAGTCATGCGGAATAATCTTCTTAAACCTCGGCAGATACTCTCCGAAATTATCCAGAATCTCCTTTCCCTTGACGGAATTCGTATAAGCCGCATGCTCCTTGATCATCTCTTTTAACTCAAGCACATCATATTTGGAAGTAATCTCATAAGAAGAAACCATTTCCTTATTCGTTTTCGTATACAAATCATTGTTCTCATCCAGCACATAGGCAATACCGCCGCTCATACCCGCCGCAAAGTTCTTACCCACAGTGCCCAGCACTGCCACTCGCCCGCCGGTCATATACTCGCAGCCGTGATCACCCACGCCCTCCACTACCGCAAGGGCACCGGAGTTACGCACACAGAAACGCTCTCCCGCCACACCATTGATAAACGCCTTGCCGGATGTCGCCCCATAAAGCGCTACGTTGCCGATAATAATATTCTCGTCCTGCTTGAATTTCGATCCCTTCGGCGGATAGACGATCAGCTTACCGCCGGACAGTCCCTTGCCGAAATAGTCGTTGGAATCGCCCACCAGCTCCAGTGTCAGCCCTTTCGGGATAAAAGCGCCGAAGCTCTGACCGCCGGAACCGTTACACAGGATGCGGTACGTATCTTCCTCCAGCTTATCGCCGAATCTTCTGGTAATCTCGGATCCGAAAATAGTGCCGAAGGTACGATCCGTATTGGTCACGTCCACCTCAAGACTTCTCTTCTGCCCTGTCTCAAGCGCCTTGGAGAGCTGCTTTAACAGCACTTTTTCATCCAGAGTCTTCTCCAACGCAAAATCATACACCTGCTTCGGATCGAAGATACATTTCTCCTTGCTCCCCTCATAAGGATTGCTCAGAATCAGGCTCAAATCCACCTGCTTCTGACGATCCGTCAGATGATCCTTGATCTTCAAAAGTTCCGTTCTGCCCACCAGCTCATCTACCGTGCGGACGCCCAGCTTCGCCATATATTCCCGCAGCTCCTGCGCGATAAATCTCATGAAATTCTCCACATACTCCGGTTTCCCCGTAAAACGTTTACGAAGCTCCGGATTCTGTGTTGCCACACCCACGGGACAGGTATCTAAGTTACATACTCTCATCATGACACAACCCATTGTTACAAGAGGTGCCGTCGCAAAACCGAACTCCTCCGCTCCGAGGATCGCCGCAATAGCCACGTCACGACCACTCATCAGCTTACCGTCTGTCTCAATGCGAACCTTGTTACGCAGACCATTCTGAATCAATGTCTGGTGTGTCTCCGCCAGACCAAGCTCCCACGGAAGTCCCGCATTGTGAATCGAATTGCGGGGTGCCGCGCCTGTACCGCCGTCATAGCCGGACACGAGGATAACCTGCGCTCCCGCCTTGGCCACACCTGCTGCAACCGTGCCCACGCCTGCCTCGGATACCAGCTTCACGGAAATGCGCGCTCTGGTATTGGCATTCTTCAAGTCATATATCAGCTGCGCCAGATCCTCGATGGAATAGATATCATGGTGCGGCGGCGGAGAGATCAGGCCTACACCGGGCGTGGAATGCCTCGTCTTGGCAATCCACGGGTACACCTTGCCGCCAGGCAGATGACCGCCCTCGCCGGGTTTTGCTCCCTGTGCCATCTTGATCTGTATTTCCTGTGCGCTGTTTAAATATTTGCTGGTCACACCGAACCGTCCCGATGCCACCTGTTTGATTGCGGAGCAGCGATTTAATCCGTCCGCTCCCACGGTCAGTCTGTCGTCATCCTCACCGCCCTCACCGGAGTTGGATTTGCCATGCAGCCTGTTCATGGCAATGGCCATTGTCTCATGGGCTTCTTTGGAAATGGAACCATAGGACATAGCGCCTGTCTTAAATCTTGTGACAATCGTGTCAACTGCCTCCACTTCCTCTATCGGCACGGGTTTCTTCGCATAGTTGAAGTCCATCAGACCTCTCAGATTCTTAATGCTCTCTTCATTATTGACCGCTGCCGTATATTGTTTGAAGATTTCGTAATCTCCCCGTCTCGTTGACTCCTGTAGTAAATGAATCGTCTCAGGATTATATAAATGCTCATCTGCACCGCTGCGCATCTGGTGATGTCCGGGGTTATCCAGCGTCAGATCCGTGGATAGACCAAGTGGGTCAAAAGCCATGGAATGAAGCGTATCCGCCTCTTTCTCAATATCTTTTAAGGTAATCCCGCCCACACGGCACACAGTGTTCGTAAAGTACTTGTTGATCACATCCTTATCGATACCGATGGCCTCGAAGATCTTGGAGCCCTGATAAGACTGGATCGTAGAGATGCCCATCTTGGATGCGATCTTCACAATGCCGTGCAGGACTGCATCATTGTAATCATTTACCGCCGCATAGTAATCTTTATCCAGCATATGATTATCGATGAGTTCTTTGATGCTCTCCTGTGCCAGATAAGGATTGATCGCCGAAGCGCCGAATCCCAGAAGCGTCGCGAAATGGTGCACCTCGCGGGGTTCCGCGGACTCTAAGATGATATCCACGCTGGTTCTTTTCTTCGTGCTTACCAAATGCTGCTGCAGGGCTGACACTGCCAGCAGAGATGGAATCGCCACTCTGTTCTCATCCACGCCGCGGTCGGACAAAATCAATATATTAACGCCATCCCGATAAGCTCTGTCTACTTCCACAAACAGTCTGTCGATTGCCTTCTCCAGACTGGTATTCTTATAGTAAGTGATCGGCACCACTTCCACTTTAAACCCGTCAGACTTCATATTCTTGATCTTGAGCAGATCCGTGTTCGTCAGGATCGGGTTATGCACTTTTAACATATTACAGTTCTCCGGCACTTCCTCTAACAGATTGCCGTCCCTGCCCAGATAGACCGTTGTGGAAGTCACCACTTCCTCACGGATGGCATCGATAGGCGGATTGGTCACCTGTGCAAATAACTGTTTAAAATAGTGGAACAACGGATGATGCGCTCTGGACAGCACCGGAATCGGCGTATCCACTCCCATGGCTGCGATCGCCTCCGCACCGTTTCTCGCCATCGGCAGAATGCTGGTTTTCAGCTCCTCGTAAGTGTAGCCGAAAGCCTTCTGCATACGCTGCCTCTCTTCGTCGGTATATTCCGGCACACGCTGATTCGGGATCTTCAACTCCTTAAGCGCTACCAGCTTACTGTCCAGCCATTCACCGTAAGGACGGGCCGATGCATAATGCTCCTTTAACTCATCATCGTCAATGACTCTGCCCTGCAGGGTGTCTACCAGAAGCATTTTGCCCGGATGCAGTCTCTCCTTCTCCACGATCTTGGAAGGATCGATGTCCAGTACGCCTACCTCGGAGGACAGAATCAGGGTGTCATCGTCTGTGATCATATATCGCGATGGACGTAGACCGTTCCGGTCAAGTACCGCACCCATAATATCTCCGTCGGAGAAGAGAATGGAGGCCGGGCCGTCCCAAGGCTCCATCATGGTCGCATAATATTGGTAGAAATCCTTTTTCTTCTGCGTCATGGTCTTGTTGTTCTCCCATGGCTCGGGAATCGTGATCATGACAGCAAGCGGCAGCGGCATGCCGCTCATCACAAGGAACTCCAGCGTATTGTCGAGCATTGCGGAATCGGATCCGGAAGCATTGATGGCCGGCAGGATCTTGTGCATCTGCCCCTGCAAATGCTCGGACTCCATATTCTCTTCGCGGGCCTGCATCTTGTCGGCATTGCCGCGGATCGTATTGATCTCTCCGTTATGTACAATAAACCGGTTCGGATGGGCACGCTCCCAGCTCGGATTCGTGTTGGTGGAGAATCGTGAGTGCACGATGGCAATCGCCGACTCATAATCCTGGTCCTGCAGATCGGAAAAAAAGGTGCGAAGCTGCCCCACCAGGAACATCCCCTTGTATACGATCGTCCTGCTGGATAGACTGACCACATAAGTCACATCCGTGGACTGTTCAAATGTTCTCCGTAATATGTACAGTTTTCTATCGAAATCAAGCCCCTTAGACACATTCGTCGGTTTCCTGATAAAAGCCTGCATAATACAAGGCATACACTCTACCGCCTTATGCCCTAACACGGAAGGCACGGTCGGCACTGTACGCCAGCCCAGAAACTGTAAGCCTTCTTTCTCGGCGATAATCTCAAACATCTTCTTCGCCTGATTGCGCTGCAGCTCATCCTGCGGGAAGAAAAACATACCCACACCATACTCCCGCTCGCCGCCGATCTCTATTCCCAGCGCCTTCGTTACTTTAACCATAAACTTATGCGGCATTTGGGTCAGAATCCCGACGCCGTCACCGGTCTTGCCCTCTGCATCCTTGCCGGCTCTGTGCTCTAAGTTTTCCACGATCTTAAGCGCATTCTCGACAATAACACGGCTCCTTCGTCCTTTAATGTTCACGCAGGCGCCGATTCCGCAGTTGTCATGTTCAAATTCCATGCGGTGAAGAGGCGCTTCCGGAACGATTGTCTTCACATCAAACATAATTACCTCCCTGTCGAAGCAAAAGTTGCGTGCTTCTTTCAATATATCCCTTGTTTGTATTTCATGCTTATAAGCACAAAAAGAGGTCGCAAAGGAAACACATTGCGCTCCTTTGCGACCTGCATGTATAATATACAACACTTTTGGGCGGTTGTAAACATAGACTTTTTTGAGAATTGTCAGAATTGTCAGATTGTTTTACAATTCATGTTTTTCAAATGTAATTGTGTAATATTTGCGGCATTTGTTTCAAAATTGGGATATGATTTGCATGCCATGGAAGTGGCCGCTCTCACTCTAATACAAACCGCATGATCACCGGATCATGATCCGAATACTCATACCCACAGTCCATATTCTGATATTCATGGACAATCACATTATCCGAAATGATAAACCCGTCCAGCGTGACCGTATAGGTCTCCCCTTCCTTATATGGACTATCGGCGCTTCTGCAGGATTCATGCGCAATATCCTCCGGTGTTTCGGCGTAGTCGAGCGCCATACAGAAGCCTTCGGGAATCTTCTCCCGCGGGAACAAATACGCCCATTCCGGCGCATTCTCCGTAGCTTCCTCCTTCACGTTATGATTGTAATCGCCGCCGCAGATCACATAGTTTCCCGCCTGATAATCCGCCGCCATATCTTCAAACAGCATGGAAAGCTGTCCTTCCCTGATTTCATCGTTGCTGCCGTATGCCGACAGATGCACGTTATAGAGACACAGGAAGTTACCGTTCTCCGTCGGAATCCGCGAAATCGAATAGCATCTGTCCAAATCTACAAATTTGCTGAGCGACTCCGATATCGGAAAGCTCCGCCGCATCGTCTCCGTAATCTCGCCTCTCGCATAAGTCACCATCCCGGCTATATTCGCACCGTGCGGCTGCCATGGCGGATAGAACAGGAACGGAGAATCGTAGTTCTGTGCAAAATCATAATAATACCCCTTGATAAACTGATTCAAAACCTCCAATTCATCTATATGGTAGCTTCTCGTACCGTCCCGGTCAACCTCCTGCACCAGTATAAAATCCGGATCGATATCGCTGATCATCGTCCCCATTGCAGAGACATTCGCCAGAACACTTTCCTCATCCCTGCCCCATGAATATTTCCCACCGTCCATGAAGAAACTATAATCCTTCGTGTAAGCGCCGAACCCGATATTGTATGTCATAATCAGATACTCTTCGCCCGACCTGACCTGAAATTCCCGGTCAAAATCTTCTTCCTCCCCGCTTTCATTGACTTCAAGAGTCAAATAATCCGGTAAGCGGTCATACGCAATCAATACATAGGCACAATACCCGCCAATCAGTAATATGAGAACCGCCAATACTGATAATCCAATCTTTATGCTTTTCTTTCCCTTTTTCAAAATCCTAATCCTCCTCCGGCGGGTCCGTCTCTTTCATCGGCTCTCCCGCATTCATTTCCGACCAATCATGTCCCGCTTTCACCGATTATATCCGAATTTCCATACCGCAGTGCAGCTGTATAAGCCGTTTACCCAGAATCGGTTTCATCAGCTCTATCGCTTTTTGACCCGTACAGTGCCCTGTATAAAAGACAGTATTTGCTTTCCCAAGCTCCTCTGCCGTCTGCAGGATCACCGCCTTTTCCTCTTCCGTATAATCACTTTTCTTCATCATATGGAATCCGCTGATTACGATATCCGGCGCGCCTCCGTATATTTCCCGATACCGGTCCAGAACATTTAGAATGCCGTTATGTGCGCATCCGGAAAACAATGCTTTCCGAATCCCTTGTATCACAAGGCACTGCTCATGCCCGAACTCATCCTGCCTGTTCTTCCCGTCTACCCGCATCGACAGCCCGATATTGCTCTGCGGCCAGAACTTCCTGCCTGTGATACCTGTAAAAAGGGATATCTCCCCGTCAATCTCAAGGTCACCGGACAACTTTTCCACCCGCGGCATCCGGCCGATTGCTTTATCAATTCCGATATAACGCTCATCATGATAATAGTCGAAAAGCGCGCTTTTCTGCATATAGACGACCGCCTCATGATTCCTATCCCGGAAAGACAACAGACCTCCGGAATGGTCGTAATGTCCGTGGCTTAGCACGACGATGTCTATATCCGATAACTCCACGCCTAACCGTCCGGCATTTTCCCATGTCTTATCGCTCGCTCCCGTGTCCATGAGAATCCTGTGCTTCTCAGTTTCTATATAAAGACTCAGACCGTGCTCATACTCACACTGCGGATTGCCGCAAGTGTCTTCCATCAATACTTTGATATACATTTTCTCCTCTTTTCCGGGAAAAAGCCAAACGGTCAACCCTTCTTTCGGATTGACCGCTGTAACAATTCTGTCTTCCGCTTTCCTGTCTTCATCTTTTTAATGCATAATCCGGTTCGTCTCAATGATACATAAATTATAAAATGCCCGAAATTGCATGTCAATACACGAAATGTTTTGCTCTGCGGCGGTAGAATTAGTGCTATAATCAATGACAGGAGTAGCGTACAAAAAATTTTACATTCAGATTTACGGAGGTACATTATGACGGGCGGACTTTCACTGGGTATCATGTTCGTGTTTTTTATTATCATCATGTGGCAGATTTATGCAGTTAAACTTGACGTTCGTGTCAGATATTTGCTGATAGGCATCGTCATTGCGCTGAATGTCTGTCTGGTCCTGTTCTCCGAACTTAGAAAAAACAGCAAACTTTTACTTATCTTTTGGTTTGTGGTGAGCGGCGCCTTCCTACTGGCAAACCGTTTTCCCAAAAGAAAAGCAACCAGGAACAATATCCTCCTCCGAAGGAACACGATCTCTCTGCCGGAAGATTATCTGTTCACAGTAGGCGTGAGCATGCTGGGGATAGAGTTTTGGTTCCTGACGATCATTCAGGAAATCTTGTCTTCTCGATAATAACAATGCAAATTGCAGAACCGGCAAGCAGAACAGCACAGCCTGGCACCGTGAAAAGCCTCCCATGCAGAGCCGCACTCTGGGCGATCGAGTACACCATAAGATTCGCTGTGGCATGAAACAGGCATGGGATGGCAAAGCTGTGCATCCGCTCATACAAGTATGCCATCAGGATGCCCATGCACCCGCCGTACAATGCCTGCACCGGATTACCATGATAGATTCCGAACAATACGCCGGAGGCGACGACTGCTGCCGCATGCGGGAAATAACGCCTCATACGGTTAAAGATCAACCCGCGGAATACGATCTCCTCCGTAATCGGAGAAATTAATCCGAACAGAAGCATACCCGCACCGAGCATGACACTATACTGCTGTCTGGCCACATCCTGATAGCTTGCGGAGGATTCGACTATTCCGGTCAATGCAAGTAACACATTGAGTCCCAGAGACGATGCCGCGGCAAGCACGATCGTGAGAACTATCTGCACTGCCGTTATGCCGTACTTTCCGCTTCCTGCACGTTTCTCTGCGCCGCTCGTATTATCTGTCGTCATGCTGCTCCCATAAACGGATTGTTTATGTTCCTTCAACTCATGCCGCAGCAGCGGAAGTAACGGCAGAACGCCGATCAGCATAGACAGTCCACTGACTAATTCAGTCATCGTCCCCTCGTACTCCAAACTCCCTGCATGATATTCCTCCCCCAGTCCTCCCACGATCACCTCGCATAAAGATCTGAGCAGAATAAACACCACAATGTAGAGACCGAAAAAAAAGAGAAAAGGGCAGAAAATTTCCCACATTCTATTTAACCAATGATTGTTATGGTCGCTATTCATAATCGGCATTCTTTCCTTCCTATATCGCCTGCACAGGTACAGCATTTGCGTCAGTATCATACCATTCTCGGAAACCTTATTTCCTAAACCTTTACCCCACTGTTTCGTCTTTATTATACTGAAAAAGCCGATTGTACTCAACCGGCTTTTTGTATTTTTACACCATAGGAAATTACCCGGATTGCCACGAGTTTGCGAAGCGTAAGCAAGCAAATCTCGCAATCGAGCTCTGCTCGATTTTTTTACCAATGTGAAAACATAATCCCCGCAAGCGGTGACAACACGATCATAATCACTGAAAATGTGAACGATTCTATGGAAATCAACGTCGCCCGCTGCTCGGACGGAAAACTATCCTGAAGAATCGTATTCGTTCTCACCTGAAGGGCATCATCACTGAGTGCAGCGATAAACCCGCCGATCGTCATGACGATATACATCCCGGAATGCTCGATTAAGACTCCAGTAAACACCAGAAATACCGTCACCATGAACACGCTCCGGTAGCGTACTTTCTTAAACCAAAGTATCGCTTTAGCACCGAGTATGCCTCCCATCTCCATGAAAAACAGGGAAAAACCAAGCGCCCAGTTCGGCATCCCCGCCTCCGGCAGCTTCGCCTGCAGGAAAAACAGCAGTAAAATGTCAACCGCACCGACCAGCGAATTGCAAAACATCAATAAGATTGCCTTCTTCGCGCTTTTCAGAAAGGAAATACTTTCAGCAAAACACGTGATAAGTTCCCTTCTGATCGAAGCGATCATGTTTTCCTGACAATTGCCCCGCTCCTCCCCTATGCGCACTTCCTGCAATGTCATGAGAAGACCTATCTGCACAATACACATGCAAACGTCCGTGCTGTACGCCAGTTTATGCCCGATCAAAAGTGCGAAACCGGCACACAAGGTCGAGACTCCGCTGCAAAGGCGGTAGATGATCAATTGATTGGAAGCATACTTTTCGTAATACCCCTCATGCGCCACCGTTTTCAGAGAATCGTATGCAAGCGCATCTCCCGATCCCGATGAAAAGTTATAACTGAGCGCCTGAAATGCGATCGATGTACATACCATAAACAGATTGCAGGAAAATATCATAATGATATTCCCGATCATCCGCATGATACTGCTGACCAACAGCATATTTTTTCTTCCGAATACATCGGCAAGAACACCTGACGGAATCTCGAAGAGCAGGCTGATAATGTGGAAAACAGTCTCCGCCAGACCGATCTCCACCAAGCTATAGCCTCTCGCCGCAAGAATTGCCACCCATGCGCCTGTCAGGGACAGATTCCCCAACACGGATGATGCATATAATTTCGATATTTGTTTTTTAATATTTAACATAAAAAAACCTCCTTAACAAATTGAACTGCGTTCAATTGTGAGCTGCGTTCAATTACGAGCTTCTCTCAATTGTGAGCCGCGCTCGAATATGAACTGCACTCAATTATGAGCGTCTTCCATATCGTTAAGGAGATAATGTACCTATTTTATTTTGTAAGATTTACTGCGGCACGACCAGTATCCTACTGATATTCCAGTTATCTGCCCGACAGCATTGCCGGTCGCTCTGTTCCTATACAAATCTTCCTAAAAAAAGGCGCACTATCCCCGTTAAGGAGAAAAATATAACCTTTTTTCAATTGCAGATTTGTCATTTTCCAGAACATGTTTTAACCTCTTACCTAGTATGATTCACTTTAATTAACCTTATGTTTCACTTGTCTATATTCTGTATTCTGTGTGAAGCATTAAGACAATTAAAACGGATCATACTATTATCTGTTCTCAATACTAGCATGTAAATTCGTATTTTGCAACTAATTTCTAAACTCCCTCTCATCCATGCACTCGAATCCGATTTGATCCTCTTTGGCGACCGTAATCTTGATATTCCTTGTACTGTACTTCTTCGCGAGTTCATTCAGCTTGGCTATAATATCGCTCTTATCCCTCTTAAGGATATCCTCAATATCCGTCTCGTCCCAAAATTCCTGTATGCCGTCTAACATGCCGCCTACCGCACGGTCTCTTTCACCGACCGTCACCTTCTCCTTGTCACTGACATGATAACTGAACGAGTAATACATCTGGCACCAGGTAAGCCGCGGCACCTCATCCCCCGGATTTTTCGTCAGGGCGTCTCCGATACTGACATCCTCCGCTTCCTCTTCTGTCTTTCCTCTATAAAGGCTTCTGACCACCATTGCGTTTTCTCTTCCGGACAGCCTCACCGTACGGGTAATAAACTCCTTATCCTCTTCCGACAAGTTCACCCGGAAATCATCCCAGATTCTGTCACATTCGATTCTGTCGTAACTGTCGGAGTGCTCATTGCCCCACGCAAGCAGCTCTCTGTTGAAATCTGCCAGCGACATCTTCCCGTATTCAGACTTTTTCAAGGAAAGCATATGGTCGTAGTCCTCATTCGTACCGGGCAGAAATTCCCTGACTTCCTCACTGACATCATGCCACCCGTCCGTTGACTGCCTGCGCCTTAGGTTCCACTCATCCTGCTCTTTCCCGGTAGCTGCCCGCAGTCCGGTAAGACTTCCATCTTCATCATAGACCGCGTACAGCTCTATACTGTCCTCTGCGTATATATTCTCACCGATTCCGGAATGTTCCGTGATCCATATGCCGCGCTTCTCATCCATGAGTCCCCGCACTTCCTTACCCTGAAAGTACATCTTACCTTCATCCGCCTGTATGTCATATGCACAGGTAAGCCCGAAGGGTATATATGGCTTAAGTACCTCCTCCCACTGTTCTGCCCGATCATTCTGATACTCCGCCTCCAAATCCCGCTCTTCTTCCTGCTGCCTCTGATATTCCGCTTCCAAAGCCCGTACTTCTTCCTGCTGCCTCTGATATTCTGTTTCCCAGTCCCAGCCTTCTTCCGGCGTATCGCTGCCATCCGTGCGATAAGACGCAAGCGGCCGGTATACCCACTCCATATCGACCCGAATATCCTCTGTACTGAGGGCCGCTGTCAATTCGCTGATCATGCTGTCTATTACTCCCAGCATCAGTTCCTCGTCCGCCAATTCCTCTGTCATACAACCTGACAGAAAGTTCGCTATCCGATCCGCCAGTTCCAAACGAGTATCAACATAGTCTCCCACAGTCAGGCTGTCAGCGTCTAAGATCGTCACAGTCATCACATATTCCAGAATTGCCATGTCGTATGGTACATTTTGCTGTCGCGGCAAATCGATCCCGCTTACCGAAACGGCTCCGCTAAAATCCCGTTCCTGCCATTTATCACCGGTCAACGGGTCCAGTACATTGACCAGGAACGCTGCCCTGTCGTCAGTATCACACTTCTCATAAAATTCTTCGCTTTGCGAAAAGCGTTCTAATAAATCTCTGTATTCCGGCGTGTCAGTCAGCGCCCATACTTTATCCTGAAATTCCGACACGGTCATATCCTCGTATCCGTCGAACCTAAGAGCTATGAGTTTATCGTATTCTTCCTGTGTAAAACCGGCATCGGCAACCTTCGTTCCGGTTGTCTGATCCGTTTCTGATTCGGTATCATTTTGCAGTGCCATATCGTCATTGACCGAATCAGTTAACGCGGCTGTCCGCTCAGCATTCCCCGCTGATGATGTGGCAAACGCAGTGGTTACACCCACTACAAGACCTGCCGCAAAAATAACTGCGCCCAGTGAAATCTTCTTAATCTTCATAATTGCACGCACCCTTTCTTCTATCGCATTCTGACTGAAATTATTGCAAAGCGGCATAAGCCCGCTTCTCTTAGCTTCCATACTGATCAGCATATTCGCATAAGCTGATTTGTCATCGACACCGCACCTGTGCACGACACTCTCATCACAGGCGAGTTCAATATCCCGGTTGAGCAGTATATACATCACCCACACAAGAGGATTAAACCAATGGAGGCAGAGTGCAGTGACCATAACCAGTTTCAACACATTGTCTCCGTAACAGATATGCATATACTCATGCCAGAGTACATATTCCAACTGCTCTGTTTTCTCCCACTCTGTCCCCTTAGGCAGCAGGATAACAGGGTAAACGACTCCATAAGTCAATGGCGTGTCGATTCTGTCAGACACTCTCACAGTCACGGAAGGGCAGATTCCCCGTGAGGCCTTGTCTCTCTGCCACGCCGAAAAGATCTTCTTCCCCTGCGCCATCCGCCTTTGCTCCACCCACGCTTCCACAAATGCATTTTGTACGGGCAGAGACATAGCGAACTCGATCCGGCAGCGCACGTAGGTGACGATGAAGAATACGGCACATAATACTACACCCACAGCCCAGATAATCATTGCGGTCATGCTGCTTGTTGTATTGACTATTTTAGTCATTATCGCTGATATAACACTGCCGGTCATTCCGGATGGTGCTGCGTCTTTATTGACATCTGCATTGATACCTACATTAGTATACGCAGCGGCTGCCGGGTTTGCTTCTCCGGCGTCATTCTGTGTCTTTAAAGCCTGTGTATGCAAATCATCGCCTGTGGTCGCTGACTGCTGTGCCGATGTACCTTGTCCTGCTGTCTTTGACTGCTGTTCTGACGCCCCTTGTCCCGCTGCCTCTGACTGTAATATTATTGTTTCCTGTTCTACTTTCTTTGACTGCCCTGTTGATGCGTCCCGATTTCTTGCCACTGACTGCGGCAGTGCTTCTCCATACCTTCTGCCTGTCGTCCGCCCCGTCTCCGAATCTTCCCGAACCACGGAATCAATTTTCACATCAACCCCAAGAAAAGAATATACGCTGTAATCAGACGTAATCTCAAACGGAATGAGCAGTCTGGTCAGTACAACACACCACAATACGATAAACGTCCTCTTAGGCAGCCTGTTGACCGCCGCGATCCGTATCAACACTGCGGCCAAGATCATAATTGCCCCATATAAGCTCATTTGCAGTAATCCCATAGTTTATCCCCATTTCTATCATCTTCGCGCTTTCCATCAGGTTACCTTTCGTCACCGATAATGTATGCGGCAAATCCACACTTTTTATTCCAGTTCTCCGACAATCTGCCGAAGTTTCTCAATCTGCTCGGCGGACAATTTCTTTCTGCCAAGCAGAGCCGCAAACAGCCTGTCAGCGGAGCCGTCATATACTTTATTGATCAGCTCGTTGGTCTCCGCCTCCTGCACCTCCTCTTTCGCTACGAGCGCATGACACATGAAATTCGGTTCCGAACGCTCGATCGCGCCTTTTTTGATGCAGCGTTTAATCAGTGTATATGTCGTATTCTTATTCCAGCCCAACTCCCCGGTCAACTGCTCTGCGATGTGTTTCGCCGGAACATATCCCTCATTCCATAGAACTCCCATGACTTTTAATTCAGAATCAAATAATTTGGTGATTTCCTGATCCATCTTGCATTCCTGCCTTTCTCATATTCTGTGTTAGACCGACTTGTAGTCAGCATGACTCGTAATATTTCTTTTTAAAATACATAAGATTAAAATATGTAAGACTGTAGTAGTCTGTTTGTTGATTACAGACTACTACAGTCTTATCATGATGTCAATACTATATTCTGAAACATTTTTTCAAAAAAGAAAAATTATATATACTTTTCTAATTCGTCCCTTAAAATCGGTAGATCTTCCTTAATTGTATCCCACACAATCCGCATCTCAACACCTTCATATCCATGAACAATTCTATTTCTCATTCCATAGATCTGCTTCCACGGAATCGATGTGATTTGGCCTTTCAACTCTTCACTCAAAGATGTTTTTGCCAGTTCTCCAATCTGCATTAAGTTAAAAACACATGCCTCTACTCGCATTTTATTTTCCCTAAATTCTTCCAAACAAGTAGCTTCTTCACAGTATTCCAATACAGCCACAATATGCTGATATATCTTTTTCAGTATATACCTGTCCTTATCATCCATAAATGATCACTCCTGTTTTTTTGATTTCCCGATCAATCTCTGATTCGGGAATAATCTGTGTAACATCCAATAAATCTACTTTCTTATCAAGAGATGTAACCACATCTTCCAACAGCCCGTAGAAAGAAAGCCCTCTCAGACCACTGTCAACAACAATATCAACATCGCTCTCTGCCTTCGCTGATCCTTTCACATATGAGCCAAAAAGAAATGCTTTATGAACCCCATATTCTTTAAAGACCGGATATAAAATGCTCTTTATTTGTTCCTGCGTATATATTTTATCGCTCAAATAATCACCTCTTTATCTAAAATATTCCCTGCATTTCCTTACTTCTATCACAATCCTACCATATGTCTTTTTCTTTGAAAAGTATTCCGTTCTCATATCCGTGCCCATCTACCGCATAAGAACCTTCCCGAGTTCTTCCACCGTCTCCACGACCACATCGGCTCCCGCCGCTTCCAATTCTCCCTGCGCGGCATAGCCGTATGCTACGCCGACAGAATCTATATGATACGCTTTGGCACCCTCGATATCAAACTTCCTGTCACCCACCATGACAACATCCTGTCTCTGTTCCGCGCCGTGCAGAAGCTGCCGCAGAGCTTCCTCCACAACTTCCTCCTTCTTCCCCCGCGTTCCGTCCAGTTCACTCCCCACAATCACCTCGAAGTATGCATGAATCCCGAAATGCTCCAAAATCTGCGTCACAAATACGGTGGGCTTGCTGGATGCCACCGCCAGATGTCGTCCCGACTCTTGCAGTTCCTTTAACATCTGCGGTATCCCCGGATAGATTTCATTCTCGAATAAACCGATCGTAGAAAACCGCTCTCTGTAGTACGCAATCGCCTGCTGTATTTTTTCCTCATCAAATCCGTAAAACTCCCGGAAGCTGTCCGACAGCGGCGGTCCGATAAACGGTTCCAGCCTGTCTCTGTCAGGCTCCTCGATCCCAAATTTCCTGAGTGCATGCTGCACACAGCTTGTAATACCCAGTTTCGGGTCTGTCAAAGTTCCGTCTAAATCAAATAGTATGTACTTATACATTTTTGTTTTCCTTTCTCAAAACCTCCACCATCTCGCGCCAGTCATGAATATGCAGATAGTCAAAATCAATCTTGATTCCGTCATTTTGATGCGCAAAGGAATTAGAATCACCCGGCGTATCGCCCTCATACAATACCGGATACATACCGGCTCCATGGGCTCCCATCACATCATTTGCTATGCTGTCGCCGCAGTACCAAACCTGCTCTGCCGGGAGTCCCGCTTTTCTGAGCGCAATGTCGAACAACATCTTGTCCGGCTTTCTGATGACATATTCACTGGATGCCATGATAAATTCAAATCTGTTATTCGGGAGAAGTCTATTGACTCTATTAGTCAGTGCACGTCCCGACCATCCGATATTGCTGATAACCGCCGTGCGTATGCCGTTTTCATTCAGATAATCCAACATCTGCTCTGCATAGGGCATCACCGCGCCCACGGATGCGGCATTCCACTCGATTTCTTCAAGTTCCTCATAGGAAACGCCAAACGATATCCCCAGATACTCATAGATCAGCCGCATAAACTGCCATTCATGAATCTCTATGCCGCTGTTTCTCTGCTCGTTAAACCGGCTAAACAGTTTCTGCACTTCTTCGTAAATCTGCTCTGCCGTAAGATTCTGCGGATTTTCCACAATATACGGATAGGCCGCTTCCTCACATCGCAGCGCGTTAAATCCCGGCTCATAGAGCAGCGTATGTCCATAATCAAAAATGACCATTTCCGGTTTTGTCATGTATTTTGATCCTCCCTTTCCACGATGAAACAATTACTAATCAGTGCCGGCAACCGCTTATAATTCTAATATCTCATCTAACATCATTACAAATGCATAATTTCAAAACATACAATACGATAATTTGCACATACACCTTTCGCTTCGCGCATAGCCGCTTTTTTATTTCATGTAGCACAATTGCCTATGAAATAAAAAAGCGGTACACCGTACACAGATTATCATGTACCTGCACCGCTTTATTTCCGATCTGTTTTCTGCTGCCTAATCCCGCCTACGCCGTCATAAACATCCCGTAAGCATTCAATGCCTGCTGCATCTGGTAACTAACGTTACTGCCGGTATCCGTCATATCGGCTGCACCTTGCCCCGCTGCCGCCTCGGCCGTCTTTACTGACTGTGCTGCCGCCTGATCAAACTGAGCTACCACTGCCCCGGAAGACTGAACCTGCTCGGTCTCATCCGCTGCCGCCTGCGTCTCCTGCACTGGCTTCATAACCCGTGCCGCATTATTCTGTCCACGCTGCATCTGCATCGCAAGCATGCTCTGAAAATCAAGTGTCTGTCCCTTCTTAAGCGGATTGACATTCTTGCTTTCATCGGTAAGCTCATTGTAATCAATCTTCTTATCCAGCACATTGTCAGATATCTTAGACAATTTATTCATGCTGGCTGAACTCAACATATTCGCATTATACACATAAGTCTGCGCACCGTACGCGCTTAATGCTCCGATCGTCATATCATATTCCCTCTTTCTGACATCTGAAACAAACCAATTCTTTCTGCCACTATTTTATTACTTCTCTCCAAAATATACAACCCTAATTTTTATAATCTATAAACCTCCCAAATCCGTAAAGCCGCTGTTACCGTTCGTGCATAAAATACCCAGCACAGATGGAAGTTAATTTCTTAAGGAGCCCCTTAAAAACCGTCGGCACTTAGCGAGGTATTTCACGAGCTTAGTGTCCGCTACGGTTTTTACGGAGCGAAAGCGCGGCTCCGTAGATATTAACTTCCATCTGTGCGGACATCTTAGTCAAACACTAAACGGTAACAGCCCTTCCGCTCCCCTTCACTTAACCTCCTTCGCCACCACATCCAGCGCCTCCGCCTCCTGCTTCAACGCCTTAGCCGTCCGGTAGATCCTCGACACGATCCAGATATCCGACAGCCCGTCATAGATCAGGAACAGTCCGATCAGCATAACTACCGTATCCAGCGCCTCAAAAGGCCTGCAGATCAACAGCACGCCGAATCCTATCGTAAGCACACCTAAGATCAGCGCTACCCACCATTTGTCATACTTATCCTTGTACAGTGAGACCGCCTGCTGCAGATCATTGATTCCGTGCAGTACGATCACGATGCCGACAATGATCGGAATAATTGCCAACACCTTATCCGGCTTAATCAGAATCCAGATACCTACCACTGCCAGTACGATGCCCGTAATCAGACTCATCTGCGCATACATACTGCCGTCTTTGTTCGTGAAGTACACCGCCAGCCGCACGCCGCCGCCGATCAGCAGTACTGCCCCGATCGCGATACATACGATCTGCATGGACAGATCCGGCCATACTACCAGCACAATGCCCAGCACGACACACAGTATGGCGGAAATCACGATATTTGTCTTTAGTCTCTTCAATAAGTTACCCATACCTATCCCCTCCCGTCTTTAGGATACTCTTACTTTTTGCTATCTGCACTAAGAAATCATCAAGATTCCTAAATGATCATCATCTTACCTCATTGACACCGCTGACCTTGGCGCCTCTTTCCACTATGCATTCTATCTCTCCTGCCAATGCCCCTGCGCGCTGTCGATACCACAGCAGATACACCGCCTTATAGCAGCCGTATCCCAATGCAGCTCCCAGACAGTTCAGCATGATATCGTCCACGTCAAAAGCCCCGAAAGCGCTGAATAACTGGAACATCTCAATACCCAGCACAAACACGAAAGCATTCAGCATAACTGCCGGAAAGCTTCGCACCTCCTCGGACACAAACGGAATCAGAAAGCCAAACGGCATAAAAACCAGTATATTGCCTGCCAGATTTTCTACGCTGTTCAGCTTATGGGCATATACGATATACATTTTAATTGTTTTAAACGGCGTAAAGTTAGCCGTTCCCAGTCCTTCCAATATAACGCTTCTCTGCCATGTATCAGCAATCGCTCGAAGCTGCTCTATCGGGTACTTGAAAATAATGACCTTGATCACAAACAAAATGTAGACAGCAAAAAAGAATTTCATCCAAACCTTCCACGGGTTTCCTTTTTGCATCACGCATTCTCCTTATCAAATTTAATCTCCCACGGATTCTCCTGCCCTTCCATATATCGCTTACAGCTCATAAGAGAGTCCTTAACTACGGTCTCTACATAATTTTTCGTATAGAAGGCCATATGATGGGAAACCGTCACATTCGGAAAACTTCTTAAAAGAGCAAGTTCCCTATTCTTTAATATATCCGACTTGTGGTCATAATAGTATAAACCAAACTCATTTTCTACAACATCTAATCCCGCCGCACCGATTTTGCCGTTCTCGATCGCCTCAATAAAAGCATCGGAATCGATCAGCGCTCCTCTCGCCGTGTTGACGATCACCACGCCGTCCTTCATCTGCGCTATCGTATCTGCACAGATCAGATGATGATTCTCCTCGGTAAGCGGCGTATGCAGCGTGATCACATCCGCTTCTTTCCAGATCCGCTCAAGCGGCACATACTCGGCATACTGCCTGATTTCTTCTTTTTCATAAAGATCATACGCCAGAATACGACAGCCGAAACCGGACAGGCTCTGTACCACCGTTGCGCCGATCCTTCCCGTACCGATGACTCCTACGGTCAAATCTTTTAATTCTCTTCCGTTTAACCCCGCCAGCGTATAATCCTGCAGCGCGGTTCTCCCCAGAATCGCGCCCATCTTACGGATGGACATGAGGATCAGCATAACCGTATAATCCGCCACGCCGTGAGGTCCGTAAGGCGCATTGCCCACTTTAATCCCGCACGCTTTCGCCGCTTCCAGATCAATATGGTCATAACCGATGGTTCTGGTCGTAATGTACTCCACGCCGTTCTCCTGAAAAGCACGCATCAATTCCGCGTCGATCTTAGACGTAATCACATCCACACAACGACTGCCCCGACATAACGACACATTATCCATCGTCGGCGCATCCGTACACAACACGAGCTCTATTCCCAATTCCTTAGCATATTCGGTAAAAAGCTCCTTCTCATCAAAAGCCCTGCAATTATAAACCGTAACCTGCATCTCTGTTCCTTCTTTCCTATGTCATCTTAGATTTATGTTATTCGTTCTTCCTTTTTATAATCTTCTTAATGATCGCCGGCTCCTCCAGCTTGATCCGTGCGGCATCTGCCAGTTCACGCTCCTGCTCCTCGGCAGACTGCATTTCCTCCTGGTAAGTCGTCTCCACTTCTCTCTCATATTCTTCGACAATCGCCGTGTCCTCCGGGCGAATCCTACGAAATTTATTGAATCCCGCCACCAGAATCTCTATGCTCTGCTTCGTAGTGTCAAACACACCCTCTTCATACAGATTGACAACGATAATTCCGATCGGCACCGCAAAAATCATGCCGACCACTCCCGCCACCTTGTATCCTATGAAAAGAAGAAACAAGGTCGGAATCGCCTCCATGCCCATGGAATCTCCCACGATCTTAGGTTGGATCATCTGACGGACAAGCTGTCCCACACACCATATAATGAGCAGTCCCACCGCCATCTTATAATTTTTATTCAATATCTCGATAACCGCCCACGGAATCATGACCGTGCCCGTCCCGAACACCGGCAGGAAATCCAGAAATGCAATTCCCAGCGCTACCAGAAGTGCATAGCGCACATGTAGTGTCAGAAGCCCGATCACCAGCAGCACATACACCCAGCACTCGATCTTAAACTGCGCCTTGAAATAACCGCCCACCGCATTGCGCAGACTTCTGCGGACCAGATTACAGCGATATCTGACGGAATCCGGAACATATTTCTTCACCATATCCGACATATAACTCTTATCCGCTACGAAAAAGTACGCCGACAGGATACACATTACCACACCCAAGAATATATCCGGCAGCTGCTTCGCTACGTTTCCTACCGCCTGAAAGGTCGGCGTTCCGGCCCCTTCCATAAAACTTCCGAAATATTCTCCCATCTCGGCGCCTATATTATCCAACGTATTCTGCATGTCTGCAGGCAATCTGTTATACACACCTTCCAGATTTCTGCCTACCTCATTAAGCTCTGCCACGATGCTCTCCCACATCGCAGGCAGTTCATTGACAAAATTAATGCCCTCACGCACCAGCGTTGAACCGATCCCGTAGACTAGCAGGATCACCCCTGCAAGCACCGCAACGATTACGATCACCGAAGCTCCCTTACGCCTTACTTTCAGCCTCTCCTCAAAAAATCTGACCACGGGAGAAGCAATCAACGCAATGATCCAGCCGATGATAAACGGCATGAAGAAAATAAGGCACCTCGGCAGCAGAAAAATACACAAAAGTAAAGCGACCAATGCAGTCAACAAATTCAATATGACTTTAACATATGTCTTGAATGATGGCTTCATACTTGCACCTCCATGTCATTCCTGACACAAATTCCCATGAAAAGTACGGTGCAAGTACATGATGCACACACGCTGCAAGCAGCATGGCGCGGCACGCTCAGCGCAGCAAGTGCGCAGAGCTGATTTTTAGACTTTCTTTTCATACTCCTTCCTCGCACAATATCCCGTCCAGCAATTCATAGATTTCCTCCCTGCCTTGTTTTGACAGGGACGAATATGGTATGACAGTTGTGTCATCTACTACGTCAAGTGTGTCAGTTATCAGTTTAACCTGTTTTGCGATCTGGCTCCTCTTGATCTTATCCAGTTTCGTCGCGATAATGATCGGCTTATAGCCTCTGTCCAGTATCCAGTTATACATGATCCGGTCATTCTCCGACGGTACATGTCTGATATCAATCAGCAGAAATACGGCCCGGATCTGCCTTGACTGATGCAGATAATCCTCGATCATCTTGCCCCACTGTGCTTTCACCTGCTCATTCGCAGTGGCATAACCGTATCCCGGCAGATCCACGAAATACAGCTGCTCATTGATATTATAATAGTTGATGGTCTGGGTCTTGCCCGGCTGGGAACTGGTGCGCGCCAGAGACTTACGATTCATAAGTCCGTTGATCAGTGAGGATTTACCCACATTGCTCTTACCTGCAAAGGCGATCTCCGGCAGTTTATTCTCCGGCAGTTTACTCGTAATGCCGCACACCGTCTCCAAATTCACATTCTTGATAACCATAACACTCCTCATTTCCACAGGCGCTTACTCTATATGGAGAATGCTTACTTTACAGTATTCTCGTCACACGCTGCCAACGCATATTCCGCTACCTGTTCCATATGACTCACCATATGTATCGTAAGCCCATCCGTAATCTCCTGATCCAGTTCCGCGATATCCTTGGCGTTTTCCTCCGGTACCAGAACTGTTTTAACCCCCGCTGTCTTGGCTGCAAGGATCTTTTCTTTCAATCCGCCGATCGGAAGCACCCTGCCCCTCAGAGTGACTTCACCAGTCATCGCTATGTCCGCGTGCACAGGAATCCCTGTCACCGCCGACAGTATCGCCGTGGCTAAAGTGATCCCGGCAGACGGTCCGTCCTTGGGCACGGCGCCTTCCGGAATATGGATATGAAAGTCCTTCTCGGTATACATTTCCTCCGAAATCTGATACCGTTCACTGACGGATCGCACATAACTCATGGCAATCCTTGCGGATTCTTTCATCACGTCACCCATTTGACCAGTTAGGTCAATCTCTCCGTCACCCGGCATAATATTGACTTCTATCTGCAACGTATCACCGCCCACGCTGGTCCATGCAAGTCCGCGCACAATACCGACCTCATCCTTGTCGTTAACCTTGTCCTGCATGTATTTCGGTTTACCGAGATACTGCTCCAGATCATCAGAGGTAATATTGACTTCCGACCCACTGTCAGTCTGCGACTCCGCAGCCTGCATTTCTTCCAGTATATGCTTTGCCACTTTACGGCATACCTTGCCAATCTGACGCTCCAGTCCACGCACGCCCGCCTCTCGCGTGTATAAACGTATCATATCACGCAAAGCGTCATCCGTAAACTTAAGTTTTTCCGCCTCGATGCCGTTCTTCTTAAGCTGCTTCTCCACCAGATGCTCTCTGGCAATATGGAATTTCTCATTTGCCGTATAACTGTTTACCTCGATAATCTCCATACGGTCCAGAAGCGGTTTCGGAATCGAGTCCACGGCATTGGCCGTAGCAATAAACAATACTTCCGACAAATCCATCGGTATCTCCACATAATGATCGCGAAACGCGCTGTTCTGCTCTCCGTCCAGCACCTCCAGCAGTGCCGAGGCCGGATCGCCCTTATAATCATTGCTCACCTTATCTATCTCATCTAACAACAGTAGCGGATTCTTGACTCCGGCCTGCCTGACGGCGTTGGTGATCCTGCCCGGCATGGCTCCCACATAGGTTTTGCGGTGTCCTCTGATCTCTGCCTCATCACGGATACCGCCCAGGCAGATCCGCACATATTTCTTCTGAAGCGCTTCCGCCACACTTTTTGCCACAGATGTCTTACCTGTTCCCGGCGGTCCCACCAGACAGATGATCGGACTTTGCCCTTTGCCAGTCAGAACCCGCACCGCCAGATATTCCAGAATACGCTCCTTCACCTTGTTAAGCCCATAGTGCTGCGCATTCAGAATTTCCTCGGCGCGCACGAGATCTTCACTGTCCTTCGACGCCTTATCCCACGGCAGCTCTAACAGCGTCTCGATATAAGCCCGTTCCACCGCGGCCTCCGAATGGCTTCCCGCCACATTCTTATAACGCGCGATCTCCTTACGGATCTTCTCCTTGATCTCCTCCGAAGCCTCCAGTTCCTCCACGTTTTTCTCAAACTGCTCCAAATCGGAGTCCACGGTGTTCTCGCCCAGTTCTTCTTTAATATATTGTAACTGTTCCCGCAGAATATAATCCCTCTGATTCTTATCGATCCGGCCTCTGATCTTCTTAGACAGATCATTCCTGATATGAACGATCTCCACTTCCCGCATCAATATCCCTGTCAGTACCTCAAAACGCTCCTTGACCGACAGCGCCTCCAGAATCTTCTGTTTATCCGCTACCGTAAGAGGCATGTTGATCGTAATGCTGTCGAGCAGTCTGCCCAGCGTCATCTTCTCCTCGATCTGATCCGCCACTGCCTTGCCCACTTTGGGAAAACACGTGTAATATGCTGAAAAAGTTTCCTTGACCGTTCTGGTCATTGCCTCTTCCTCAACGGCAGACACTTCTGTCATATCATCGTTTTCGTATGACATTTCCGCCATAATATAGTCATAACCCCTCGTAAACCGGTATAATACCGCTCTCGATTTTCCCTCCACCAGCACACGCAGCGTATGCTCCGGCAGTTTAGTCACCTGCCTGATGACCACGACAGTCCCCACATCATAGACATCCTCGAATGCCGGCTCTTCCTCGCCCGCATTCTTCTGTGTCACTACTAACAGCTTCTGGTCTGAGAGCATCGCCTGTTCTACCGCGGCGATCGACTTGTCTCTGTTTAAGTCAAAGTGTATCACCATGCCCGGAAGAATCGTCAACCCGCGCAGCGCCACGGCCGGAAGCGTATTCTGCACAGGTATATCCGCATACCCGGCTGCTTCCGGATTATTTTGTTCCTTATTAATTTGTATTTTCCTATTTAAAAAACTCATCTCTTTATCCCTATATTTTTCCTGCTGTCACGCAGTATGGTTGCCAACTGCAGTCCTTGTCCTATGAGTCTAGAACGGGACAGCCATACATGAGCAAACTCCCGGCTGTCCCGTTATAAATTCATATTACTATTCTGCCTGCAACAGTCTGTTGCGATAGGTAATGCGCGGTTTCTCTTTGCCGTCCACCGCTTCCTTCGTCAGCACGCACTCCGCTATATTATCATCTGACGGAATCTCATACATGACATCCATCATCACACTCTCCATAATGGAACGAAGTCCTCTGGCGCCGGTCTTACGCTCGTATGCAAGCTTGGCAATTTCCTCAATCGCCTCCTCTTCCACACTCAGCTTAACCTCATCGAATTCAAACAGCTTCTGGTACTGCTTGATCAATGCGTTCTTCGGCTCCCGTAATATGCGTATCAATGCCTCCTGATCCAAGCCCTCCAAAGTGATGGTAATCGGCACACGCCCGATAAATTCAGGAATCAGACCGAATTTCATCAGATCCTGCGGTGCCACTTCCTTCAGTACCGCCCCGATATCTTTGCTGCTCTTCTCCATGATCTGCGCGTTAAAACCGATGGAATTGCGATCCAAACGCTCTTCTACGATCTTCTCCAGCCCATCGAAGGCGCCGCCGCAGATAAAAAGAATATTGGAGGTATCGATCTGAATCAGTTCCTGATGCGGATGTTTCCTGCCACCCTGCGGAGGAACGCTTGCCACCGTACCCTCTATGATCTTAAGGAGCGCCTGCTGTACACCTTCCCCAGATACATCTCTGGTGATCGATACGTTCTCGCTCTTCTTCGTAATCTTGTCAATTTCGTCAATATAGATGATACCGTATTGTGCCCTCTCGATATCGTAGTCTGCCGCCTGTATCAGTTTAAGCAGGATATTCTCCACATCTTCGCCCACATAACCCGCCTCAGTCAGCGTGGTAGCGTCGGCGATCGCAAACGGTACATTAATAATCTTTGCCAATGTCTGCGCCAGATAAGTTTTACCGGAACCCGTAGGACCAACCATAATAATGTTGCTCTTCTGCAGTTCCACGCCGTCCTCATCCTCCTGCGGAGCCATAACACGTTTGTAATGATTGTATACGGAGACCGCCAGAACTTTCTTGGCTTCCTCCTGCCCGATCACATAATCATCAAGGAATTTCTTGATCTCCACCGGTTTTAAGAGATTGATCTCCATCTCCTCCACATCCGGCTCTTCTTCGTATTCTTCCTCAATAATATCTGCACAGATATCTACACATTCATCACAGATATAGACGCCCGCGGGACCGGCAATCAGTTTCCGCACCTGATCCTGCGTTTTGTTGCAAAAAGAACACCTCACCCTGTCATCAGAATTCTTTCCCGCCATTTTAATGTTCCATGCCTTTCTTTTCTATATAATAACCTCTCACTCGAAGAATCGCCTTAGCGATTCTTCAGTAGATGACATAGATATTCTTAAGCGGAGTCTTTTGACGCCTTAGAATATCTTCATCTACATGGCACTGGCATGATTGGTAATAATCCGGTCAATCAGACCATATGCGAGTGCTTCCTCGGCAGACTTCCAGTTATCTCTCTCCGTGTCCGCCATGATCACTTCAAAGTCCTGTCCGGTATTCTCCGCCATAATCCTTGCCATCTTCTCTTTCGTTGCAAGAATATGCTTCGCCGTGATCTCAATCTCGGTTGCCTGTCCCTGTGCCCCGCCTGCTGGCTGATGGATCATGATCTCCGCATTGGGAAGCGCCATTCTCTTACCCTTCGCACCGCCCGCCAACAGGAACGCGCCCATGCTGGCCGCCATACCGATACACACGGTAGACACATCACATTTAATGAAGTTCATGGTGTCATAAATCGCCATTCCAGCGGTAATTACACCGCCCGGACTATTGATATACAGATGAATGTCTTTCTCCGGATCCTCGGACTCCAGAAACAACATCTGCGCCACAATCACACTGGCGGAAGCATCGTTTACTTCCTCACCAAGAAAAATAATTCTCTCTTTTAACAATCTTGAATAAATGTCGTAGGAGCGTTCTCCCTTGGAAGTCTGCTCAATGACATAAGGTATTAATGCCATGCTAATTCCTCCGTTTCTATTTCAAGTATACCCTGATTGCCCCTCATAATAAAACCTGTTATTTCTCCTTCGCATTCTCCGCTACGAACTCGGCTGCCTTTCTGACTGCCAGATCCTGCATGATGTTCTTCTTTTCTCTCTCTCCCATAAGCTCTTTTACCTTGGATACTTCCATCTGATACACCTCAGCCATGGTTTCGAGTTCCTTCTCGTAGTCTTCTTCTGTTGCTTCGATCTTCTCAGCCGCCGCAATTGCCTCCAGTACCAGACGGGATTTGATGCGCTCTAACGCCTGAGGTTTCACCTGCTCTACCATCTTCTGATAGTTAGTGCCCGTAAACTGGAAATACTGTTCCATGGAAAGGCCCTGCATAGTGATCCTCTGTGCGAACTCGTCCACCATCTGCCTCTGCTGTGTTTCTAACATAGCATCGGGGATCTCCATCTCGGCAACTTCCACCGCCGCTTTGATCGCTGCATCCTCTCTGGCATTCTTAGCGTCCTTTTCCTTCTTCTCGGTCAGATTCTTCTTCACATCCTCACGATACTCCGCAAGCGTCTCGAACTCGGATACCTCGCTTGCAAACTCATCGTCCAGTTCAGGCAGCTCTTTCTCCTTGATCTCCTTGACCGTACATTTGAATACCGCTGCTTTGCCCTTTAACTCTTCCGCCTGATAATCTTCAGGGAAGGTAACATTCACTTCCACTTCCTTGCCGATCTCTGCGCCGACAAGCTGCTCCTCGAATCCGGGAATAAACGCGCCGGAACCGATCGTCAGCGGATAGTTCTCGCCCTTGCCGCCCTCGAAAGGCACACCGTCCACGAAACCTTCAAAGTCTAACGTCGTCATATCGCCGTCCTTCACGGGTCTGTCCTCAACGGTGATATTTCTCGCGTTATTCTCGCGTTCTCTGTTTATCTCTGCGTCCACCTCTTCCTCGGTGACTTCCGTATCGATCTTATCAATCTTAAGTCCTTTATACTTGCCGAGCTTAACTTCCGGCTTCAGCGCAACTGTGGCAGTAAACACGAAAGGCTTGCCCGCCTCGATCTGTGTCACTTCAATCTTCGGGGAAGACACAATGTCCTCCTCGCACTCTGACAGCGCCTTATCGTATGCATCCGGAATCAGCTCATTTGCCGCGTCTTCATAGAACACTTCCTTACCGTACATCTTCTCTACCATCTGGCGGGGCACTTTACCTTTTCTGAAACCGGGGATGCTGATCTGCTTCTTCTGCTTCTGATATGCTTTCTCAATCGCCTTCTCCAGTTCGTCCGCGCCGACTTCAATGGTAAGCTTCGCCATGTTCTTTTCTAATTTTTCCACCTGTAAACTCATTGTATGGGTTCCTCCTTCAACTACATCTGTAACATGTATAATCACGCTTATTTTCTCGTACCAAAGCCCTGATTCCGTTTCCAGTCACAGTCATCTAAGCATTATATCACATACTCGCACAAAAAACAACCCGCCTGAATTTTCAGACGGGTCATTCTTTTTAGCTGTTCTTAGCTTATTTCATCTGCTCTTCCTGGCTCTTGATCATTCTACGAACCATCTCACCGCCGATAGAACCGGCCTCTTTAGATGTCAGGTCACCGTTGTAACCCTCTTTCAGGTTTACACCTAACTCAGATGCAACCTCAGTCTTGAAACGATCCATTGCTGCCTTAGCTTCAGGAACTTCTACTCTATTCGTCTTGTTGCTTGCCATTTCTTTCACCTCCGAAATACATTTGAATGATTTCATTTGCATGATTTCATTCTGCTATCTATATTATTGAGATAAGCGCTGTCGTTTTGCGCTTATCTCAGAGGAGGTGCCTGTTACAGAAACTTATTTCTGCATTCCGGCAATCCGTAATCGGATCCTATCGTCTGTGAAAGCGCTCACTTTATCGCTTATCTTGATGTTAGTATGTTCGGATAAAATGAAAATATTATGGTAAGTTTTGCCACTGTTATTAAATATATTTAAGCGTAAATCCCTATAAATCGTATACGATCGTCTCCGCCATCTTCTGTGCCGCTTCCTTGCCCTGCAGCTTCTCTAAAATCGCCAGCCCGAACGGAATCGCCGCGCCCATGCCGCGTCCTGTGATAATATTGCCGTCAGTTACCGCAGGCTGCTGCAATACCTGCGCGCCTTCCAGATGACTTTCAAAAGTGGGATAGGAACAGGCTGTCTTTCCCTTAAGGATTCCTCTGTGGCCTAAGATACTCGGCGCCGCGCAGATCGCCGCCACCAGTTTACCCTGTGCTGCAAACGCATCCACCTGATCCATCAACACCTCGCATGCCTCCAGATTCTTCGTTCCCGGCATACCGCCCGGCAGCACGATCACGTCAAGTTCTTCATAATCCACTTCCCTCGCCAGCATCTCCATCTCTACCATGATGCCATGCGAACCTTCCACATGCCGCTGATCCATGACAGACACCATCAAAGTCTCAATCCCTGCTCTGCGCAGAATATCCACTACTGTCAGCGCCTCGATCTCTTCAAACCCTGTTCCGAAAAAAACTGCCCCTTTACTCATAACCGCCTCCGTTCCTGAACGTCATCCATTCAATCTGTACCGTAACTGCTCAGATCCCTGTTCTTCACAGTTACGCGAAAGCACCTTCTGAACAGTTACTTTTTATCTTATATTATATCCGATTAAAATGATATACTAAATTCTATCATACGCAAAAATGCAAATCAATCATTTATTATGACTTTTACCCTGACTCACTGACAGCTTTTACCTTGATTTTTACTCTGATCGTAGACTTTCCCAGACTATTCTGTTTCATAGCATATACCACATTCCTCATTATTTTATCAATCCAAATACACCCTTACACGATAATAAAAATATGTTCTCTTTTTCTTTGCTTTCAAAATACCGAGCAGCTGCTTCCCCTCATATCCGGCCTCCTCAACATCCGCCTCGTCCGCGCGCTTTCCTCCATATATAATAGCCTCATACTTTTCTATGAATGCCGGCTGCTTCTTTGAAAGACCTAACTGTACTGCGGCACGTCCCCCGAATTCCTGTAAAGTTTCCGAATCTTGTCTGCGCAGACCAAGCCATGCCAGAATCCGCAGATTATTCCGGACTACCATGTCAAATCTTCTTTCCGGATTCATTTTTTGATAGCGTTTCTTTCTGATCACCCTCTCAAACATGACAAATAACAGACCTGCTGCCGCAAACGTCAATACGGCATATACCGCTATTTTCAAATAATTAGCGACGATATCCTCTCCCTGCAGCGCATTCTCTTCCTCTATCCCTTCCGCCCCACCGGAAAAGACAAGCGCACCATCCGCCACAGCGCCGTATTCCGGTTCACGGTCTCCTCCCATGGAAAACGAAGGTTCATACTTCCACCCTGTCTCCCATGAAGTATATCGCAGACCGGCATATCCCGGTGTCGGTTCAAACGGAATCCAGCCTACGCCGTTTATATAAACTTCCGGCCAAGCATGCGCCATATCGCTGTAGACTACCGTTTCGCTGTCCTGTTCTATCGGAACACAGAACCCCTGCACATATCTGGATGGCAGCCCCTCAGCTCTCGCAAGAAGCGCAAACGCCGTTGCAAAATGAGTGCAATATCCTTTCCTGTTCTCCAATAAGAAATAATCCAGAAAACTGCCTGCATCTTTCACGGTATCCGGCAGTTTCCCGGGAGATTCCGCATAAGTATACGCGGTCAGCTCCGCCTCTATCATTCGCAGCTTTTCTATATCGTTATGTGCAGACTCTGTTATTTCATCTATATATGCTCTTGCCTCATCAGACAAGACCACATCCTCCGCATAAACATCATTCACCTGCCGGATGTAGGAACTGACATCTTCCACCGTTATGTCTATTCCGGTCTTGTCGGCGCGCGACTGCAGGATTGATTTCATAACGGCATCCTCCTGAATATCCTGATCCTGCATCGATACCAGAAAATCCTCGAACGCTTCAGAGCCGGCATTTAATTGATAAAATACCGCGTCATACTCCGTTCCGTACCCTCTCTGATCCGTATTCCGATGGCGGGAATCCGTAAAAAAGAGACTTCCCCCTGCCGGAATAAAATTAAGGTCTCTATTTCCCTCCATGATTCTTTGCGTCTTTAGAGGCACAAATACATAAGCGGAGTTAAAATACTGATATCTGACATGCAGCGTCGTTAAGGACATGCAATCGTGCAGATATCTTCCTTCGAATAATTCAGCGGCATAACGCGTCTGTATCGTATCTAAAAAAACTTCATATTCCGTATTGCCGTCTCGCCGGTACCACTGCCTGCCATCGAAAGCATCATAGGCTCTCCCCGCCAGATATACATTCCCCGCCAGATTCTTTTCCCCTTGTATGACCATAACAGCGCGGTGATCATCCTCCAGATTATCCCGAATCTTCCCGTCATCAGGAAAACCGCTGAGTACCGTATCAAAGTTTTCCGTTCTGCCACGCACGATATTCTGTGTCAGCACCGTAAAAGATTCCTTCACCTGCGAAAAGGCGTTTCTGGCAAACTGCCACTTAAAAGGTTTCTCGGGAGAAGGCAGCCACAGCATAACAAGCACATAGACCGCCATAAACGGCATAAGCCAGAACATATACGTCTTCCTGTCCTTCTTTTGCTCCTTATCCCAGCACCACTCTATCCATTCCCCGCCGATCACCATGATATATGCCAGAGCACAGACCACGCCGGCATGAGATATGGGCTTTTCGGTCAATAGGCAGTAGACCAGAGCACACACAAGCATACACAGCACTGCGGTTTTCAGCAGAAAGTACTTCTCCAGAATCCATTGCAGGATATAACAGCAGACCGCGGCAACAATTACCTGCATCACTTCGTAACCCGCCACCCACTCAGGCTCCCACATATCCGCGCCGACCAGCCACCCGGCATAAGACCGGATAAAGAGAAAACAATTTCTGATACCGAAAGTCATACCTAAAATAACAACCGGTGTCAGAATGCCAAAAGCACGCCCTTTTTTCGTCAATCTCTGCATTCCCATCATAGCGGCAAGCACCCCAAAAGCAATCGGAACCTGTACCACCGCTTTAGTATCCCTAATTCCTATCGATTCCCCCGTGCCCATAAGAAGAATGCATACCAGAAAGGCCGCCTGCACGAATCGATAGATATCCTGTGTCCTGATCCGCAGTATACGCTCCCTCATAAGACTCCCTCCAGCTCTCCTTCTATGGGAATGGCAACGATCCTTCGGCGCAGGCTGCTTAGCTTCATATACTCCTGCGCGTCTTCTTCCGTAACAAGATAAGCCACCACGATCACACCTCCGGCGGACAGTTCCTCCGTCATCCGGGCAACGCTCTCATCCCACCTGTGCAAGATTACAAAAACAACCTTACTGTTCCGGATTCCTCCTCTTGTCATGGCTTCGGCTAAAGTTACCCCGACTTCTTCATCCTTGTCAAAGATCATTTCCGAACTCTTTTGATAGAATTCTTCAAAATCCCCGAGACTGTCCACATGGCTATTCCGCACACCACTCTGCCCATAATATGCCGTAAAAGTAATATTTCTCCCGGCAAAGTAAAGCCCCAACGCAATCAAAATCTCCAGCATTCTGTTCTCCAGCGGCAGATATGCCCTTTCCTCCTCACTGTAACGCTTCGTATCGCATATAACTGAAATACCCTGTTTCTGCTCTCCGATACGAGTTCTGACCTTCAGCCTCTGCTCCTGTGCCGTTGCTTTCCAGTGAATAAAACGCAAAGCATCGCCCTGCACGTATTCCCTGACCGTAACATCCGGCTCCGTCTGTAAGTTCTGCGCATCATTTTGTAAAAGCGCTGTCATGTCCGTAATGCTGCGCAGTTCTTCCACATGCACAATTCTGGGTCTGACTAAAGCCTTGATCGGGGACGCCGGCGTGTAAGAGAGCTGAAAAAGGCGTAAAAAATCGGTAATGACAATTTTCTTAATCCCCACTTCATACTCTCCACGATATTTACAGATTAGCTTGGTTCTATAGGTGAGTTTATCTCCCGGAAGCAGCTCGTACTCAATACCGTCCGGTATCTGTTCCACATAGGAAAAGGAAGAAAACAATCTGACGCTGACACTGGAAAAAGCAAAGAAATCATCATTCTGCAATACAAAATAATATGGAACGGCATTGCCGCATACCATACTTCTGCTCTCCACTTCCTGATAGATTCTGAACCTGTAATAGACTAAAAACAAATAGACCCATGATATAACCGGCAGCATCGTCACCCCGAAAAAGAAACCGTAACTGACAGCACCGCCGTAGAAACTGATCGCCGCCAACGAAAGAACCCACACCCCAAACAGCATCCACCTGCGAATTTTCATCCTGCCACACTTCCCCCTAAACCGGAATCTTCACCTTCAGTATAATGCTCTTTAAAATAGAGGCCGCATCTTCCTTGCGTATTCTTGCGTCCGAAGAAAGCACCAATCTGTGCATAAGCACATGCATTGCCACATCTTTGACATCATCCGGCTTTACAAAATCCCTGCCCTTCATGAATGCCTTCCCCTGCGAGGCACGCATAAGCGTCAGCATGGCACGCGTACTTGCCCCGAGGACAAAGCGCTCTTCCTTTCTGGTCAGTTCAATCATATCTTCTATATAATCGAGAATCGGTTTGCCGACTGTAATATTCTTAATCGCTTCTTTCATATGCAGGATGTCTTCTGCTGTACATACCGCTTCGGCATTCTCCGGTGCCTTCCCATTAAGAACCTGCGCCGCCAGCTCGATCTCCTGCTCTCTCTCCGGATATCCGATGGAAAGCCGCATCATAAAACGATCCATCTGCGCTTCCGGCAAGGGATATGTTCCCAGAAACTCCACCGGGTTCTGTGTGGCGATTACCATGAACGGCCTCGGCAGCATATGGACGATCCCGTCCACCGTCACCTGTTCCTCCGCCATAGCCTCCAGAAGGCTTGCCTGCGTTTTGGGCGAAGTTCTGTTGATTTCGTCCGCCAGCAGAATCTGATTCATTACCGCGCCTTCCCGGTATTCGAATTCACCTGTTTTCATATTATATACCGATACGCCGCAAATATCTCCCGGCAGCGTATCCGGTGTAAATTGGATTCTGCCGAAGCTGCAGGCAATGCTTCTCGCGAGCAGGGCCGCAAGCGTTGTCTTCCCCACACCCGGAACATCTTCCAGCAATACGTGTCCGCCTGTAAGCAGACAGACTAACAGGTTCTCGACGACTTCTTCTTTGCCGATGAAGAATGTGTTGATGTTATTTTTTAGTTTTGTTATGGTTTCATAGTCGTTCATGTTTGGGCTCCACTTTCAAGACAAGATTTAGGGAACAATGTTATTAGGGTAGCCAGATTGGGCTGGCATTGATTTTGCAATACTTTATGTTAGTTTACCACACTGGGTTTGTTTCAACAAGGATAGCGCTGATTTGTTTTGCGCAACCTATTCTGCGCAACCAATTCTTTGAAATCTATTTTTTGAAATTGATTCTTTAAAATCTATTCTTTGCAACGGGTAAATTGATGTCACTTTTCATACATTGATTAAGACGAACGCGCAGAGGGAAGTTAATATCTACGAAGCCGCGCTCCCGCTCCGTAAAAAGCGTAGCAGCTGCTAAACTCGTGAGTTGCTTCGCAACTCAAGACCTCGTTAAGCACTGACGCTTTTTAAGGGGCTTCTTAAGATATTAACTTCCCTCTGCGCTAGGTAATGACTATATATACTGTGCACTTACTATAACTATATATACTGTATCTACCGGGTAGTGGCTATATCTATAAAAGGTTCTCAAGTTGAAAATAAGTTCAATGCACAGCACCGGATAGTATGTAGTTGTCATAAGGACCGTTGGAAAACGCCGGCACTTAGCGAGGTTTAAAGTTGCGAAGCAACTTTCGAGCTTAGTACCGTTGCGTTTGGAACCGAGCGGAAGCGCGTCCTTAGGACAACTACATACTGTCCGGCGCGTCCGTCTTATCTAACCCACATTGTTTCGTCGCAAAATCCGCTGTTACGATTTACCATATATTTTTCTTTATCATACCAAATAAACAAGACTTTACATCAGCACATATCCTCTTTATAATATAGATATATAATACAGAAACAACTTTGTATCTATGAAGGAGGCTGAAAGGAACCACCATGGAAATCGAACGCAAATTCACAGTCAAAAAACTCCCTGAGAATCTAAGTCAATATCCCTGCCACATCATCGAGCAGGCCTATTTAAACACTGACCCTGTTGTCAGAATCCGCAGACAGGACGATAACTACTATTTGACTTATAAAGGCAAAGGCCTGATGGCACGGGAAGAGTACAATCTCCCGCTCAATGAGCCTTCCTATTATCATCTGCGTGATAAAGCCGACGGAAATGTGATTTCTAAGAAACGGTATGTCATACCGATTGACAATCCGACATTTGTGTCAGACTACATGAAAAAAATTGACCAGATTAGTCTATATGTAGAATTGGACATTTTTGAGGCACCCTTTGCTCCTCTGGTGATTGCCGAAGTAGAATTCCCCTCGGAAGAAACAGCGAATACATTTATTCCTCTTGACTGGTTTGATCAAGACGTAACGAACGATCCGTCCTACCATAATTCCAACTTAAGCCGGCGAATGTTATGACTCCTTTACGGCGGCCGTAGACTCTCTCACCACCAGCTCGGCCGGAAATATGATCTGCTGGTGCTCTTGTCTGCCTGCGATCACATCTAGCAGGAGACGGATGGTGTTCTTCGCCATCTCCTCCACCGGCTGTTTGATCGTAGTCAGCTTGGGATTATAATATTCTCCCAGCTCTATGCCGTCGTACCCCGCCACGGAGATATCCTCGGGAATACGCATGCCCGCTTCCAGTACCGCTCTGCATGCCCCGATTGCCAGTGAATCGGAGGCCGCATAGATCGCCGTCACCTTTTCACCGGATTCCAGAAGTTTGCGGGTCGTGATATAACCGTTCTCCATGGAGAAATGATCCAATTCATCCTGCACATAGCAGACCAGTTCTTCCCGGACTTCCAGTCCGCGGTCGGCGAAAGCTGCCCGATAGCCCTCGATACGCCGGCGGCCGATTGACTCTTCCTGTCGTTCCGTGACGAATGCGATCCTCCTGTGTCCCAGCTCAAGCAGATATTCGGTCATTCTCTTACTCTCCAGCTTATCATCAACCGCGATATTGGAAAACTCTACCCTGCCGATCTGATCCGAGATATCCACTCCGATCGTACTGAATATAAACGGAACGTTAAGTTTGCCTATTTTCTCTTCCGAATGGGTAAACCGACCGCCCAGAAAGACGATACCGCGGAGTCGCTTCTCCTTCTCCAGTTCCAGCGCCACGTCCACCTC
Organism: Lachnospiraceae bacterium; assembly: GCA_014804365.1. GTDB lineage: Bacteria > Bacillota > Clostridia > Lachnospirales > Lachnospiraceae > UBA3282. The sequence goes on along the minus strand of JAAUZX010000051.1, from coordinate 34,934 downwards.
GTCCTCATACGCCTCCACGTGCCTAAGCACCAGCGCATACCGGTTCCGCTGCGTCTCTTCCTCTATGATCTGGATCATATTGCTGAAAAAAGGGTTCGTGATACCCTTGACGAGTACTGCGATACACTTTGCATCTGTTCGTTTCAGATTCCGCGCACTGTTGTTGGGAATAAATCCGGTCTCCTCAATCACTTTCATAATCATCTTACGGGTTTCCGGATTGATGTCCGGGTGATTATTGATTGCCCGTGACACCGTGCTGATCCCCACCCCACACTGTTTCGCTATATCCTTGATCGTCGTTTCTGCCATATTCATCCCCTTCAAACTACAGCCGAATGGACTTTTTCTGTTTCGTTTTCCGCTTATCCCGCAGCCATAACTCCACCTGTGTATCAGTGTTCCCACATACGGACGCTGACAGTCCCACTAAGAAGACTGCCAGCGCTTTCATCCAATCTCTCGTACGTTTCTTAAATGTTCTATGAATCGCTCCGTTAACCGCCCATGAAAGCTGAAGCATTAAGCCCTATTGCAGCACATTTGCCGTGACATCTCCACTCTTACCTGCGCGTTCTGCCGTACAGCTTCGTCATATCCAGAATGCGCTCCGCCAGCTCATCTGTAAACTGCCCCGGCAGCATTCTCCACTTCCAGTTGATGCCCAGCGTGGACGGAATATTGATTCTCGCCTCGGCGCCCAACCCCAGATAGTCCTGCATCGGAATGATACAGGTCTCGGATACACTCGCCATTGCCGCTCTGATGAACTCCCATTGAATATCTTTATTGGAACGTATATTCAAATATTTTTTCGCAAAAGCCTTATCCCTGCGATTCAGCTGTCCGTACCAGCCAAGCGTCGTGTCGTTGTCATGAGTTCCCGTATAAACAATGCTGTTCGCCGTATAATTTTGGGGCAGATAGTCACTCTCTTCCCTTGAATCAAAAGCAAACTGCAAAATCTTCATACCAGGATATCCGGTCCTTTTCACCAGTTTAATGACTGATTTGGTCAAAAATCCAAGATCCTCCGCAATCACGGCCTTTTCGCCCAGCTTGGCTTTCATCGTCTTAAAGATCTCATAACCCGGCCCCTTCTCCCAATGTCCGAACTCCGCCGTTTCGTCACCGAAAGGAATCGAGTAATACTCGTCAAACCCGCGGAAATGATCGATACGCACCACGTCATAGAGCTCATAACAATAAGCGATGCGCTTCATCCACCACGCATAACCTGTCTCATTATGATAATCCCAACGGTACAGCGGATTTCCCCATAACTGCCCCGTAGCCGAGAAGGAATCCGGCGGACATCCCGCCACAGCAATCGGAGTCAGCGTATCATCCAGCTGGAATAACTCCGGATTCGCCCATGTATCCGCGCTGTCGAAAGCCACATAGATCGGAATGTCGCCGATAATCTGTATGTTCTTGCTGTTCGCATATTCTTTTAGCGCAAACCACTGCTTTGCAAACAAATACTGCTGGAACTGGTAGAATACCACTTCCTCGGCATATTTCTCGCGATAAGACTTCATCGCCGCACTCTTCCGCAGCTTGATATCCTCGTCCCACTCGCTCCAGCTTCTCCCGTCAAAGGAATTTTTTACAGCCATATAGAGGGCATAATCGTCCAGCCAGTAACTGTTATCCTGCACATATTTCTGAAAATCCGTCTCTTTCTCAATATGACTGTTGTGAAAAGCGGTCTTAAGCACCTTAAATCTGGAAAGATATATTTTCTCATAGTCAATATACTCGTCATTATCGCCGAAATCACATTGATCGCAGTCCGCTTCGGTCAGATATCCGTCCTCGATCAACGTCTCCAGATCAATATAGTAAGGATTTCCCGCAAAAGTCGAAAAAGACTGGTAAGGTGAATCCCCGTATCCTGTCGGTCCAAGCGGCAGGATCTGCCAGTAAGACTGCCCTGCTTTCTCTAATGAATCGATAAAAGTATATGCCTGTTTAGAAAAAGTACCGATCCCGTACTTCGACGGAATGGAAGATACAGGCAGTAATATCCCGCTTTTTCTCATGTTATAAAATCCTTTCGTGCATTTAGTTTACATAACGTATAATTTCTGTCCTAATATATGGAAACTACCTTTTTATTTTACACTTTCCCGTGCAATCTATCAAGGAAATATTATTTTTTTATCCTTTCACCGCTCCCGCCAATACACCTTCGATGATATACTTCTGGCAGACGATATAGAAGATCACGATGGGCAGGATCGCAAGCACGAGCACCGCCATCATGGCACCCCAATCGATCTGTCCGTGACTCTGTTTCAGATATTGTACTGCGATCGGAATCGTCTTATATCTGTTGATATTCAACACCAGACTGGGCAGCAGATAGTCATTCCAGATCCACATAGCCTGTAAGATCGCCACCGTAACCACGGTCGGTTTCAGAATCGGAAATACCACCAGGAAAAATGTCTGGATCGGAGTGCACCCGTCAATCATTGCCGCCTCTTCGATTTCCAGCGCAATTCCCTTGACAAATCCTGTAAACATGAACACTGCCAATCCTGCACCGAATCCCAAATAGACAATAATGATGCCTACAGGATTAGACAGATGCAGCATGTTTGCGAACTTTGACAGCGTAAACATGACCATCTGGAACGGTACTATCATGGAAAACAGACACATCGTGTACATAAATTTAGAAAATACAGAGTGTACCCTGACAATATACCATGCGCACATGGAACAGCACAGGACGATCGCTATTACCGAAAATACCGTGATAAACAGCGAATTACCAAAACATGAGAAGAAGTTTGTCGTCTTTAGGCCGTTCTTATAGTTAAGCGTTCCGCAGAAAATCTGCTTCGCACCCGCCATAAATTTATCCCATCCGTCGGAGAGAGGCTTGGAACTGAAGCCGAAGGGATAACGGAAAATAAATGCTTTTCTCTTAAAAGAGTTCAGCAGCACGACCAGCATCGGAGAGATCCACAAAATACTGATCACGGCAAATAAAACCGAAAGAATACCGCCGTGCCTTGCTCGTCTTACTGCACTGACCTGTTCTTTATTCTTTGCCATTAGTCCACAACCTCCTTACTCGTCGTCAGTTTATTCTGTATAAGTGCGATGATCGCTACCAGAATAAAGAAGATAACCGCTTTCGCCTGTCCTACTCCCTGCCAGCCTGTCGTACCGTACATTGTATCGTATATATTGAGCGCCAGAAGCTGTGATGACTTACCCGGATTACCACCGGTGAGCGCCAGGTTCTGGTCAAACAGCTTGAAACCGTTTGTCAGCGTCAGGAAGCTGCAGATCGTGATCGTAGGCATTAACATCGGAAGCGTCACGTTGCAAAGCATCTGCCATGCGTTCGCTCCGTCGATCTTCGCCGCCTCAATCAATTCCCCCGGAATATTCTGAATGCCGGCTATGTATATAATCATCATATAACCGATCTGCTGCCAGCACACGACGATGATCAGTCCCCAGAATGCGTACCACTGGGAGTACACGATCGTCTTAGAAAAATTCTGCAATACTGCATTGAAAATCATCAGCCAGATATAACTGAGCACGATACCGCCGATCAGGTTCGGCAGGAAAAATGCCGTACGGAACAGATTTGTTCCCTTGATGCCCTTGGTGAGCGCCATACCGATTCCAAACGCCACTACATTGATGACGAGCACCGACACAACCGTAAACAGCGCCGTATACCATATGGAATGTAAGAAAGATGTGTCCAGCTTGCCGTTGACCACAAAGATTCTTGTATAATTCTGCAATCCGACCCACGACCAGTCCACAACCGTCGTGAATTTACAGAAGGATAGGAAAATTCCGTACGCAAACGGAACAATGAACCCGATGATAAATGCAAGGAGGGTCGGAAGCGCAAACAGAGGGAAATATCGTTTAATTGCTTTCTCCATAATATATATCAACCTTTCTCTTAGAAAAAGGGGCAAGCTCTATTTCACTCACCCCTCTATAATATTTGCTGTATATTACATTTTGTATAGAGCTTATTGCATATCATCTGCTATGCAACAGTTCTCCGCCTGTATATTAGGCTTTATTCTTCATGAGACAAATCCCAGTAATATGTCCACTGATCTACGAACGCTGTCTTCACATCATCCCATGAACCGCCTCTCTCCGTGTACTCTGTAAGAGGTGCTACGAAGTCTGCTCTCCAGTCGTCTACGGAAGGAGTTGCATTGAAGCTCCATGCTACGGATGTCTTACCCTGAGCGGCATACTCGTTAGCCATTGCAGCGAAACCGTTGTTGGAAGTGTACTCGTCTGTGAAAGTATCAAAAGGTGCTGTCAGACCCATCTTGTTGGTGATTGCGTCACGGCCTTCGTCGGAAGTGATAACCCACTCTAAGAATGCTAAAGTTGCGTCGATGTTTGCCTGAGAAGCCTGTGCGTTTACTGCCCAATGGTTCTCCGTACCAACTGCAAGACCTTCGTTAGCGTCGTCTACACCGAAGTAGATCGGCATCATGGACAGGTCGTCTGTTGTAACTGTGTAACCGTTCTCGTTATCAGGTGCAAATGCTGCGTACTCCCAGTCACCGTTCTGATAGAATACTGCCTCGCCTAAGCCAAGTTCCTGCTCAGCGTTGTAAGAACCGGAATCCAGAGTTGCCTTGTCAGCGGAAGATGTATTAACATACATATCCCATACGTTCTTGAAGTTATCCAGATACTTGCCTGTTACGGTTCCCTGTCCTGCTGTCAGATCGCAGCCTGCATCCTTGAAATCATAGTACAGTGCGATACCGGCAAGGTGACCGGAGAATCTCCAGTTCGAACCGCTGTCCAGACCTGCGGAGGCGAAAGCGCCTGTCAGCTCTGTGCCGAGCGCGTCATTGATCTCGTCTACACGGTTGTTGATGTCTGTTGCTACAGCATTTAATGTGTCAAAGTTGTTGATCTCGTCTACGGAGGAAACTACCGCACCGTCCATGCCACAGTAACCTTCCAAAATAGTCTTGTTGTAGATGATACCATAGCACTCGTAGCAGTTTGCAACTGCTGCAACTTTACCGTCGTACTCAAGTGCAAGAGACTTATCTGTCAGATGGCTGTACAATGAGCTGTCTTTTAAATCATAAATATAGTTAGCGTACTCTGCACAATCAGATGCACTACCAATATTGAAGATCGTAGGTGCCTCGGACTTAGCTAACTCAGACTGTAATGTTGTCTTATACTGTCCGTCTGCTGCCGTTACGACCATAACCTCTGTGCCTGTCTGGCTCGTATAAGCTGCAGCCAGATCCTGCCATGCGCCGTCTGTCTCAGGCTTGAAGTTTAATAAATATACGGAACCGTCTCCGCTGCTTGCCGCCGGAGCTGCCTCATCGGCACCTGCACCGTCATCAGCAGACGCTGCCGCATCAGATGTTCCTGAAGAACTGCTGCCGGTGGATGCAGAACTTCCATTATCGGAACCACAGCCGGCTAACAGTGTGGACATCATTGCTACACAAAGTAATGCGCTTACAAGTTTCTTTTTCATGATTTTCCTCTCCCTTTCAAAATGAGTAAATTGGTTTGTTTGCCGTCTTCCACCGCCTTATCGACCATATTGTCAATGAACGGTTCGGAAAACAATGTTTGTGGAAACGATCTCGGTAACGGTTTCGGCAACGATGTCGGTATCGTTATCGGTAACGTTTCCATTAACTTGGGTTAAGTATATAACCTATCTGACATTTTGGCAATAGGTCTTTTTCATTTTTGCTGTTTTAGATAGATTACCACAGGATATTTTGTTGAAAATAGACAAAAGAAGCCCGATCTGCTCCTGACAGACATGTCCCTTTGCAGACCGGACAAACATAGATAACCTCTTTACCGCTTTTGCCCCAGCACTTCCCGAAGCGTTTTCTTAAACTGTTCAAATACGATGGGTTTGGCGACATGCGCATCCATTCCGGAATCCATAGCCGCCCTGACATCGTCTACAAAAGCGTTTGCGGACATGGCGATAATCGGAATCGTCCTCGCCGAAGGATGTGCGCTTGCACGAATCGCTCTGGTTGCTTCATAACCGTTCATGACAGGCATCTGTATATCCATCAGAATAAGATCATACTTATCCACGGGAGCATTTACAAACTTATCCACCGCTACGCGCCCATTCTCCGCGATATCGCACTCTGCCCCCAGCGTGCCCAGAAGCTTCTTCAATACCAGCTGGTTAATATCAATATCCTCAACCACAAGGACATGTTTGTCTGCCAGCAGGCTCTTGTCACTATCGGTCAAAATCTTCTTATGTTCTGAACCCGGCATTCTCTGGATCGCATCTTTGAAATTACTCATAAAGAACGGCTTCTGCAGGAAATGCTCCACTCCGATCTCCAAAGCCTCCTGCTCAATCTCCGCCCAGTCATAGGCCGTAAACAGAAGTATCGGTATTTTATTCGAATAATTCTCCCGAATCAGCCGCGCCGTCGACATCCCGTCAAGATCCGGCATCTTCCAATCCAGTAGAATCAAATCATAAGGTTTTCCTGCCTCCTGCGCGCTCCGAATCATTTCAATCACTTTGGAACCGCCGGTCGCATATTGTACTTCCACACCCGTCCCCGCCATCTTTTTAACAATATCGCGGCAGACGTCCTCATCATCGTCCGCAACGATCATATGCGTTATGCTGTGCTTATTCCAGAATTTGGGATCGTCCTCCTTGTTCTGCCTTCGCAGCTCCAGCTCCACTATGAAGGTAGTCCCCTCACCCAATCTGCTCTTCACTTCAATGGAACCGTGCATCAACTCGACCAGACTCTTCGTGATCGTCATACCAAGTCCGGTGCCCTGAGCCTGATTCCACGCCGTATTCTGTTCACGGCTGAAAGGCTCAAATATCACCTTCTGATATTCTTCGCTCATTCCCTGACCGTTATCGCTGACGGTAAACCGGATACGGCTATAGCTTTCATCTACCTGTGGCAGTTCATCTACCGTCATCTTGATATTCCCGCCGGACTGCGTATACTTTACCGAATTAGACAAAATATTGATTAGAATCTGGTTGATCCGCAGCTTATCGCCCAACACATGCTCGTTGTGTAAAGATATGGTGGATATCTCAAACTTCTGCTCCTTTGCGTTAGCCTGCGGCCGGATGATCGTGTTGATCTCATCAATAATCTCCGCCAGATTTAATTCCGTGATATTCAGTACCGCACCGCCGCTTTCGATCTTATTCATGTCAAGCACATCGTTGATCAGTCCCAGCAGATGATTGCTGGCGGCCGATATCTTCTGTGTGTACTCCCGCACATGTTCCGGGTTGTCCGCCTCCTCCTGTAACAGAGGAATAAAACCCATGATCGCATTCATGGGCGTGCGTATGTCATGGCTGACATTACCCAGAAAAGCACTCTTTGCCTTATTTGCCGTCTGCGCCATATTCAATGCTTCTGAAAGCGTATTCTCAATCTGTTTCTCTTTGGTCCGGTCCGAAATATAGATAACGACTTTCTTGATTCCCTGTACCAGCACGCAATATACACTTTCGCGGAACCATTTACGCTCGCCTGTTTTCCGATGAATCCGCTCGGTCTCCATAGGCTCCAGCGCCATTCCGGGCTCCAGTGCGGACAGACCCTCCCAGCCGATCTCGCCCCCTGTAATATATTCGGCATGACCGATCTGATTTACATCATCCACTATGACCTTCCACGGAATACCCAGCACTCGTTCAATATTGGAACTGACAAATTCAGCCCTTTTCCCTTTCGCATCGAGCATCATATAGACATCGTCAATATTGTCCGACAGGAAGGTGGAAAAGATCTCAAATATCTGTTCCTGATACCGTATCTCCTGATTTTTCTCCGCCAGCTTCTGCTCATCCTTCAATTTCTGTGCGGTATAATCAATCAGAAAACGCTGATAATACAGTTCGCCGCCTTCCTCAACGAGTTTAATATTTCCCAGAATATGCAGTTCCTTCCCATCCTTATGCCGTACGCGGTACTCTGCATTGACACTGTCCCCTGCTATTTTCAGGGAGTTGATACATTTCCTGAGTGTTTCCTTATCCTCGTCTACAACCGTTCCGGCAATCAAGTCAAAGTCATCCGCCACCAGCTCCTCCAGTGACTCATAATCCAGAAGTCTTAATGCTGCCTGATTAATGCTGGTCACCCGCGTTCCGTCAATACTATGGCACATCACGCCGCAGTCCATCGTGGCAAAAAGCATTTCCAAAACCCGCTTCTTCTCAATAATCTCCTGCTCGTATGCCTGCTCCTTCGTCACATCAACCGCAATGCCCACAGTTCCCATGACGCTCCCGTCAAGGTCATACAGCGGGGATTTATAGGTGGTCAGCGTCCTGTCGCCTTCACCTGTCCGGATATGCTCTTCGGAGACACAAGTCTGCCTCTTTCGCATAACTTCCAGTTCTGACTCGATACAGGCCGGATCGTCCTGCTCCACATCCCAGATGTAAGCATGCCTTTGTCCCTGCACCTGCTCTCTTGTTTTATTGACCACCTTGCAGAAGCTCTCGTTTACGATTTCATGAACGCCTTCTTTGTCCTTGAACCAGATCAGATTCGGAGAACTGTTCATGCTAAGCTCCCTAAACTGATCGGACTGCCACAGATCCTTTTTCAGCTTATAGTCATTCTGCCATTTCCGGAGGCGGAATCTAAGTTCCCTCTCCGGTAAGGGATACAGCCATATATCCTCAATCTCAGACAGATCCTCCGGCAACGCCATGACCTGTTCCCCGTCGGCAAGCAGAATCAGCTCAGCCTCTTTTTTCTTATGCGCAGTAAGGATTGGCAGCGTTTTCGATACATCCGCTCCCTGCAGATCGACAAACAGCACATCCGCCTGTGTGGCCATCTCTGTTTCCGGCACATCGCTTTCCCAAAACGAGTGCGTAAAACGGGCAAATGGCTCCATTTCCCTGATAGATTCAAATATGACATTATGACCGCCGATAAGGTAAAATTGAATATTGCAATGATACATGACGTTCCCTCCATACTCCGCCGGGCAAGTCCGGCAGAGCGTACTGCATGATCAGAGTAACTTTGGTAAATTTTTAAGTCTCCTGCGCCTCCGGAAGCTCCCGATACATCTCATAAATCATGTCCTCCACAGAGAAAAAGCTTTCCAGTAACTGCGGATTAAAAACTCCGCATTCTCCGTTACGAATCATCTCTAATACCTGCTCTCTGGGATACGACGGTTTGTAGACCCGTTTGCAATTCAAGGCATCGTAAACATCCGCCAGAGAGACCACCTGTGCCCATGGCGAAATTTCGTCTCCTTTAAGCCCGTCCGGATAACCTCCACCGTCCCAGCGCTCGTGATGGTGTCTGGCGATATCACAGGCATACTCATAGATATTACTGCCACGCATCTGCGGGATACTCTCCAGAAGAGCCACGCCGTTTACGGTATGCTCCTTCATAACCGCATACTCCTCTGCAGTCAGCTTCCCCGGCTTTGTCAACACGGCATCCGGAATCGTAATCTTTCCCACATCATGCATCACGGCAGCAAGCGCGATGCTGTCAATTTCTTTGTCATCCAGATTTTCCCCGAAAACGGTGTTCTCCAGCAGCAGCCTTGTAATCTGGCTGATGCGCTGTACATGGCCGCCGGACTCCTCATTCCGAAACTCAATAACGGTAGCCAGCGCCTCGATCATTCCCTGATTAAGATCTATAATCCTTTGCGCCTGTTCCAACAGCTCAAGACCCTGATTGACCACCACTGTTTTTAAATGCTTACGCGCCTCGAACAGCTCGACAATGGACAGCACGCGTCTGACTACCATGTAGGACACCACAGGCTTGCTGATGAAATCCATGACACCCAGCTCGTATGCCTCCTTCATCACAGCCGCACTGGTGTCAGCCGTAATAATAAACACGGGGATCTTTTCTATTACTCCCATTCTCTTGAGGTGCCTTAGTACTTCGATACCGTTCATTCCGGGCATCATCACATCCAGAAGAATCGCACATAATTTGTTTTCTTCCATCAAAATCTGCGACATCCCATCATTTCCGTTTTCCGCCTCTATGACCGTATAATATGTTGAGAACAACTTTCCTAATATCTTGCGGTTGACAGGATCGTCATCCACGATCAGAATCTTGTCTGCCCCTATATCAGTTATCCGGTTGTTATATTTTGTTTCCATGCAAGTAATATCCTTTCTCCTAGAGTAATCTTTTTATTCCTATATTTACGTACTCATGTGCCGCTTAATGCAATCCATAATCGCATTCTGGGCGGGCAGAACCCGCTCATATTCCTTCCCGGCCTCCTTCGGGCGGCCGCCGCGCAGAAGCTCCAGCATCTGCACATATCCCGTAAACAGCGGAGTCATTGCCAAATTGCCGGTAAGACCCTTTAACGCATGTACCCGCTCAATCAGCGTGTCAACGTTGTCCACATCAAAATCTGCCATTTCAATCGGATTACCGTTTACCGAGTCAATAAACATACCCAGCATCATTTCATACAACGGCGCGTCGTCCATCACGCGCTCAAGACCCTCGTCCACATTCACTCCCAGATCTTTTAATTCTTCAAACAAACTCACGATTCTTCCTCCCTTTCACTCGTTTCCTGTTGTTTTCGCTTATCAAATACCTGTTCTATGGTATCCTTCAGCTTATCCAGCTGGATCGGCTTGGCAATATGCGCATCCATCCCTGACTCAATGGCCTCCCGGATGTCATCGACAAACGCGTTGGCGGTCATGGCGATGATCGGCAGCGTTTTTGCCGAAGGGTGACCGCTGCCACGGATAGCCTTGGTGGCCGCATAACCGTCTAAGACAGGCATTTGTACATCCATAAGAATCAAATCAAAGGTGCCGGGCGCAGAACCCGTAAACAGCTCCAGCGCCTCCTGTCCGTTACAGGCTGTGTCACAGACTGCCCCCAACGAACTTAAGATTTTAACCAGAACAAGCCGGTTCGGCTCAATATCATCCACCACAAGAACATGTTTTCCCTTTACTACCGCGCTGTCATTTCCCGGCTTGACCTTTTTCTGACTGCCCATAGCCCTGCGGATCACTTCCTTGAAAGTCGTAATAAAGAAGGGTTTGGGCATGAAATGATCCACACCGATCTCCTCGGCTTCCTTCTCGATCTCTCCCCAGTCATAGGCTGTGAAAATCAGGATCGGTATTTTCTCCGAATAGCCACTGCGGATCAGCCGCGCTGTTCCCAACCCATCCAGATTCGGCATCTTCCAATCCAGAAGAATCAAATTATAGGGGGCTCCCTTTTCACGGGCATCGCGCATCATCTGCACTGCTTTCTCGCCGTCGGTAGCATACTCTACGATAACACCGGTTTGCTCCATGGCTTTGACCACGTTAAGACAAATCGTCTCGTCATCATCCGCCACTATCATTTTGTTGATGTTATGACGGATCCAGAATTTGGGATCATCGTCCTTCTCACTTATGTACAGCTCCAATTCTACGGTAAACACACTGCCCTTACCGAGTTCACTCTGCACCGTGATCGTTCCGCCCATCAGATCAACCAGACTCTTAGTGATCGCCATACCCAGACCCGTGCCCTGAATCCGGCTAATGATCTCCGTATTCTCTCTTGTAAAGGGATCAAAAATAACCTTCAAATATTCTTCGCTCATTCCCATGCCGTTATCGCTGATCGTAAACCGGATACGGCTGTACTTATCATCCACCTGCGGCAATTCATCCAGACGCATCTGAATGGTGCCGCTCTCCGGTGTATACTTTACGGAATTGGATAATAGATTAATAAGGATCTGATTGATCCGCAGCTTATCCGCCTGCAGATGTTCATGAATGACGGAGGACGAGAAAATTTCAAAGGTCTGGTCCTTCGCCTTCGTCTGCGGACGGATAATTGTGTTGATCTCGTCGATGATATCGGCAAGATTCACCTCCGAGAGATTCAACGTCGCACTACCTGTCTCAATCTTATTCATATCCAGCACGTCATTGATAAGTCCCAGCAGATGCTGACTGGCGGCATCGATCTGCTGCACATATTCCCGCACATGATCGGGATTATCCGCTTCATCTTGTAACAGCGCAACAAACCCTGTAATTGCGTTCATAGGAGTTCGGATGTCATGACTGACGTTGCTGAGGAAAGCACTCTTGGCGTCATTTGCCACCTGCGCGATCCGCAGCGCCTCCGCCAGAGCATCCTGAACGGCCCGATCCTCGGTTCGGTCGGAGATGTAGATAATGATCTTACGTTCATCCTGTACAAGCGTACAGTACACACTGATCTGGAAATATCTATGTTCATCGGTTTCCGGATTATTCCATTCTTCCGACATTGTCCTCAGTGACGTGTCCGGTTTCATCCGATACATTTCATCAAAATCAAGCGTCTTCCCGAATGCGTCCACAGCTCCGGACAGAAACTGCGACCCAACGGTAATATTTTGTACGGAAATACCCAGAATTCTCTCCGCATTGGGGCTTATGTACTCGACCTGTTTGTCCTCCGCATCGACCATCATGTATATATCATCCGTATTATTAGCCAGATATGTCGCGAAAATATCAAAAAGCTGCTCCTGATACGCAATCTCCAAGTCTTTTTCCCTGATATCCATGCCGGTGCGCCAGATCAAAAGGACAAACACGGCACAGATGACCAATACGGTAAAAAGGATTCCGACCGCTATCTTGGAGTCCAGCAGGATCGCATCCGCCTCCGCCGTGATCGCGTTCTCCCGCACAACTGAAACCAGATACCACCCCTCAGTATTTTCTATCGGAACATAGGTATAGACAAACGACTCTCCGTCCCCGACAAATATAATACTGTCCGTTTCTCCGTTATCCAGTGCCCTGATAAAATCGTCGATCTTCTCTTGATCGTCATTATGTCCTGCCAATATTTCAAGAATATTGGCATAGAGATGATCTCCCAGCATTCCGACAGATCTTATGAGAATATCTCCCTCACGATTTACCACATAGGCAAGCCCCTGATCATTATAAAAAGAAAGGGAAAAATCCTCTGAAATCTTACTGCAGTCATAACTTTTCTGAATCACCCCGCGGGCGCCGTCGGCAAAAGTAAAACATTCATAGTAGCCCAGTCTCATATCGTCAGCATATAGTCCTGTACCCGGCTCCCGTACGCCTCTTCCGGAAAGCCCCCGATAGAGCTTCAGTTCCTCATTTTCCAGCTGATTGACTTCATATGACCCATTGCTATAGAAGCTTCCCGTCTCCAGATTGAAAACCAGATAAAGGGCATTCACCTCATCGAATATATGCAGCCACCGCCGGATGCTTTCGGTATCATCGGAATCTCCCTGCGCAAGATACTCCGCATAGCTATGAATACGCTCCAGATCCTGCGCAAGAAAATTATCGAACGCCTGCTGTTGCTGCATCGTTACGGTTAAGACATTGTGGACGGCCTGTTCCATCAAGCTCGTCCGCAAGGTTGAGATATAGTGAATCCCTCCCCACAGAATGGCTCCCATACAGATCACACACAGAAAACTACACCACGTTCTCAGGTTTTGTTGCATTTTCTTAAACATTTCTCTCACCTTTTTCAGTCAGTGGACATGATTCAAGTTCCCAGAAATTTTTTCAGTACGGATATGAAGACATCCATATCAAGAGGTTTCGCGATATGGGCATTCATTCCGTTCATCAATGCCGCCTCTTTATCCTCCTCCAACGCATTGGCCGTCATGGCAATAATGGGCAGATTCTGTACGTCTTTTCTGGGAAGTCTGCGGATGGTTCTGGTTGCTTCATAGCCATCCATAATAGGCATCTGCACATCCATTAAGATCGCGTCATAATAGTTTTCTTCCGCCTTCTCCATGATCGCCACCGCATCTGTCCCATCCGGTGCCGTATCCACAAGGAAACCGGACTCTTCCAGAATCATCTGTGCGATCTCGCGGTTCATCTCGATATCCTCTACCAGAAGAATACGTTTTCCGCCAAAATCAGCCAGCGTCCATTCCGGAACTTCCTCTTGTTTTTCCAACATATTGTTCGCGGCAAGTAGTACTGTTTTCAGATCGGACATAAACATAGGTTTCGCACAGAAAGCGGTAACTCCCGCCGACTTCGCTTCTTCCTCAATATCTGTCCAGTCGTAGGCCGTCAGAATGATAATAGGCGCCTCCTTACCGACCGTATCCCGGATCTTTCTGGCAGTTTCCAGACCGCTGAATCCCGGCATCTGCCAGTCAATAATGAAGGTATGGTAAGGATCGCCCTCCTCACGTGCGGTCTTTGCACGATATACAGCCTCTCTGCCGGAGGTCGTCCACTCGGGGCGCAGTCCGATCTGCTTTAACATCCTGCTGACGCTGTCGCAGACATTGAGATCGTCATCCACAACCAGTGCCCGCAGACCTTCCAGTTCTTTGATCTGTTTCGCGGTTTTTTCCACATCCTGCAGTTTTAATCCGAATTCTACCGTAAATGTGCTGCCCTTGCCCATCTCGCTCTCGACGCTGATGGTGCCGTTCATCATCTCAACGATGTTCTTGGTAATGGCCATGCCCAGTCCGGTTCCCTGAATACCGCTCTGTGTCACGGTGGACTCCCGCTCAAAAGGTTCAAAGATATGTTCCACAAAGCTCGGCGACATTCCGATGCCGTTATCCTTGACGATAAATGTATAATCGCCGTATCCGTGCCGGAATGTGCCCTTCTGCATGATTCGGAAGGAGACCGTGCCACCGGCAGGCGTATACTTCACCGCATTGCTTAACAGATTGATAAATACCTGATTTAACTTCAAGGGATCAGCAATAACATCCTCGTTAGTAACCTCAAAGGTATCGATAAATAACTCAAGCTGCTTTGCCTTAACCTGCGGCTGGATAATATTTACCAGATTATGTATCAGCTCGGAAATATTGCACTCCTGCTCTTTGATCTGAACCTTGCCGCTCTCGATCCTACTCATGTCGAGAACGTCGTTGATCAGGCTTAAGAGATGGTTACTGGAGGACAGAACCTTCTGCAGACAATCCATAACCTGATCTTTGTTGTCAATATGGCTGACGGCAATGGTAGAGAATCCTATGATGGCATTCATGGGCGTGCGAATATCGTGGGACATATTGGACAAAAAGGTAGTCTTAGCCTTGTTTGCATGCTGTGCCTGCATCAGCGCATCCTGAAGCGCCTGCGTCTGTTCTCTCTGTTTCCTGACTTGTTCCGTGATATCCTTAGACAGCACCATAACCATAATGTCGCCCGTATCCTCATCTCTGGTCATGACAAAGGACTGCCGCACACAGATCTGATTCTGTTCGGAATCTCCTATCCAATACTCAGCGACTACTTCTCTTTCGCCCTGTTCATAACTTCCGATCAGATTCTCTGTATTTACGATGGCAGTATAATCTTCCATGGATTCCGCCAAAACAAACTGTTTCCATTTTTCAAAATACTCCGAAGCCTTACACGGCGCTGTCAGACCCGCCTGTTCAAGAAACGCAAGCCTACGCCCGTCGATGTTGCCGATAATATCCTGCTCAATAAGATCCTGCGTCAGATTAAACTCAAAATTGCAGAAAGAATTAGACATAATCGCTATCTGATACTGTCTCTCCTTACGGTTTGCAAGTGCCCTTTCCGCCTGGATACGCAGCTCTTTTTCTTTTAATTCCGTTACATTCTGACGGATAAATAAAATTTTGGAAACCTTATTGCCATTTCTTTCCAGACAAATGAGATTCATGTGTTCCCAATCTGTTCGTCCGTCTTTTATTACATGGCGTTCATACCGCAGATCGTTCTGCCCGGACATAGCCGTGATAATGGCATCTTTATTTATAAAATCGAAAAACTCCTGCCGGACGCTCTCTTCCAGATCGCCGGCCAGATAGCTTATGAGAGCCTGATACTCTCCGCTTTCTGCAATTCCCGCGTCCTCAGGCTTCGTGCCTGCCAGATACTGATAGGTTCCCTCTTCCATATCAACCATCGCAAACCGGGAAAACAGTGTGGTGACACCGCCAATAATGTACCCCATCTCCCGGTTTTCCTTCTCCAGCTCTTTCCGTTTACGTCCGCCGCGAATGAGAATGAGAATAATGTAGACAACAAACAGAACGATCAGCATGACCTCCAGTTGGATGCCCACAAGATTTTCTTCCGCGATCATGCGCCGTGTAACATTCTGAGGAAATGTCTGTACAAAAACATATTGATTGTGCGGCAGATACGTGACACAGATATTGTCCGTCTTGCCGGAGGAATCACATACAAAAGCTCCTTCTCCGCCGTTTTCAAAAACCTGCCCGACCTGATCGGCAACAGACTGATCAATCACCTCTGCCTCTGTCAGCACATCGAGAAGATAACCTTCATAAATCTCACCGTCAGAGCTGGCAATGACTCTGCCGTCCGGCGTACACAGGAATACGTGTGCTTCCTCTCCGAAATACGTGGTACTGAGCATGCTTTTCAAATATTCTTCAGCCAGAAAGACGCCCCGCAGCACTCCGATGATCTCGCCGTCGAATCTGACAGGCGCATAAAAACATGCCATTGTCTCGTCAAAAAAGTAGGGATCAAATATAACCTGAATGCCGCTGTTTCCATCTATGCCGTCAGTATAAAAGCGCCGCCCTGTCACATCGGAGGTCTGTCCGTCGGAGGTATAATCCACACCGTTAATATCCGTGAATAAAATGGCGTCGAATTGGGAATTTTCCTCCATTCTTGCAAGCATCTGCGCAGTGACCACAGGTTCATCCAGACCTTCTCCCACAAAGTACGCATAGGTTCTGATCCAGCCCAAAGCATTATTCAGTTCGTCATCGATCTGTTCGGACTTCATCCGCGCGGAGTCCGCCGCGTAATCTCTGTTCTGCTTCTCTGTCCGGCTGCTGTTCTGTGCCGTAAACCAGAAAAACAAGAGGATGATGGCTGCTAAAAGAAAAACAGCATAAATAATCTCCTGCAGTGACTTTTTCTTTTTCATACTTCGGCACCTCGCATATCTTTCAATTTTAAACGCATGACTCTGCATTTCGCGCTGCTGACACCGACCGGCGTTTCCTCTTAAAGTATATCAGCACGACAAATAAAAGACAACTTTTGTTTTCTCCTCTATTACCGCATATATTCGCATAATTTAATAGAAAGGATCTCCCTTACTCAAGTTCAACAGAAATATTGCCCATCAGTTCCCAAGCCGCATCTCTTTCCTTCCTTTGCTCAGGTGTCAGCTCCTCATATGGGCATAGCATCGGGTGTTGTTTTGCCTCATCATCACGGTCCGGACCATAGCTCCAATTATAAAAGATATAGAACCGGAGCCACCGTATATGATCCAGCTTACGGTACTTTTCTCTTGCAGTCTCCAGATACCCCGTCTTACGATATGTATCATATGCCTTCTTTACCGCAGATGCAGTAAGTTCTGTAATCGTTTCATCATTCAGAAGAACCCTTGTCTTCATCAAAAGATGATCTGCCGCCGCAATCTTGGACTGCCTGTGAAAATCATCCAGTTCATTCCAGCTGAGAGTGGGGTAAGAGACAGATCTGCGAAAAAGCTCATTTATCATAACAGCCGCTTTATTCAGATCCGTACGGATGATCTGTCGCGGCGTATAAATATCCTCATTTGCCCCAAAATAAGATATTCCCGGAGCCTTCCGGCTGCTGCGTAGGTCGATACGGCCAGGTACTCTATAGTATTTGTTCAATGACCAGAAAATGCTCCACCCCGCCTGCTCATCATCCTCACAGATAATAATGCGATCAGCCTGTTCCAGAAGGGACCGATTCTCTACCCATGCTTCGTCATGAAAAATTAAAGAATCTCTCGTCAGGGATACTTCGTTCAGTGAAAACAGCTCGCCCAGACGATAATGTATAGCAAGAAATTCTCCCGCATTGCCGAAAATGTGATATGCAACATGCTGTTCTATAGAAATAATATTGGTTAATATAGCTCTCTCCAGAATACTTTGCCCATAGTTTCCGAATCCGATGAGCACAATGGTATTTTCATGCCCGCATAGTGGTTTAGACCGCCAATATTGTCTGGCACAGCATTCATCACTGTGAAAGAAATTAATATTACCTGAGAGTTTATCCTGCCCGTTTGATGTTCTCGCATAGACCTCTACCGGTAATTTATGCAGGTTGACCGCCCGGCTGTTTACGCCGATGTCATTTTCCTTCATCAAAAAAACCTTACACTTCGTACCTGTATTCTCTTTTTTCGCCACAATCCTGTCCGGCGAAGCACTGACATAGATACAGGGATAATCGGGGAGCTCTCTCTGGCTGCTTCTTTTCTCTCCGTAGATAATCAGTGCATTTGAATCTTCCTTATAGATATTGGCAGCAAGTGTATTTGACTCCACTTCACAGTCTGCAAAATAATACCAGTTTTTGTGCCGCTGCAGACCAAGCATAAGAAACGGCAGCCCTTCGCTGGTAATAAAGGATACTACAGCCCCGAGCAATGTCACCATAATACCTGCTGACAAAAGCAAAAAAACCATTCCTACCGCATGTCCCAGCGGTGTCACCGGTATCAGGTCACCATATCCTACCGTAGTCAGAGTCACTAACGAATACCAGAAAGCATCTCCTAATGTCCGAATCGTTGCATCACTGTTCGCAGATTCCGAACAGTAGAGTATGGTTAGCAGAATAATATAAATCAACGCTATGATTACAACTAAGTACAGATAGATATTCTTTCTTACTTTCATAGATCTATCAAATCCTCCGGTCATCCTTTTTCTTTAGCAACTGCGAAGTATCCAATGTCTGTTCTGATTTCTCTTTCTTTTTTGATTTCTTTGCCTCTCTTCTCTTTTTCATCGAATCTTTAGAAGAATCTTTTTCTGCTAAATTATCATTTACCGCGTTTGACATATCCTGTGACGTACTTTCTACCGCGTTTTCTACCGTCCTCTCCCGCTTTGCGCTCCTTCCGTGAAGCCCTCCCTGCACAATTTTCGGCACAAACTGGAACCGCCGCATTGCCACATCTGAGACAAACAGGCCGATAGCAAGGAAAAGCAGCCTGTTTGTCAGGTCGTAGCTCTCTCTTGCTCCCGTAGAGAGCCGGTTAAAGACTGTGTCCTGCTCCGTAATGATCCGGCCGTATTGTTCCACAAACTTCAAATAGGAATCCGTACTTACATCAAATTTATACTCATCCGAAAACTGTACCGCGGCGGCTGTTGTCAGATAACTTTGCATCTCCCCATCCACACTGCGGCGTATATTGAAGTGATATAATCCGGTCTGAGGCGTGGAAATCTGTGCCGTATATTTTCCCGGCGCTGTGGCATGAAGTTTCTCCTCTGTGGACTTTCCCTCCGGATCAATAACCGTCACCAGAATCTCCGTGCCGCCTGCATAATCATCCGTCTGATAAGTGACTTCTGTCCGTTCTCCCACCGTCACCACATCCACTCTGTCCTCACCCATGTCAACATTTCCGGTGGCATAATCCACGATCCGCTTCCACATCCGGACATAGTCCTCTTCTCCCGCAAAAGCGCCGCTCCACTCACCGGTAACGTCGCTGTTCCATGCAACCGTCCTTCCCAGTCCGTACTGCCATACCGTAAGGATCGGATTTTCTTTGTTATCAGATACGATAACAGGGACTGAGGCCGTCTTAGGGGTTGCTGCAATATACCCGTAGAGCACCGGCCAGCCATCGGCAAAAAGATTGTTGGTCAGCTCATGGTTCTCTTGCACCTTAAGCGAAAATACACCGTTTTGAATGTAACTGTCACTTCCCAGAAATACCTCTCTGGCAAAGATTTTGGGTATATCACTGGCCAGATCCGAATAATAATATCTGCCGCCGCATCTGTCGGCTAACGTTTCAAGGAGCTGCGTATCGGAAAAACTTCCAACTGCCACAGTAGAGAGGGTGATTCCCTCCGCCTTGTAAGCATCTATCGCATCCTGAAAATCGGTTGTCTCTCCCATACCATCCGTCAAAAGCACTACATGCTTAATGGCTGCCTCACTTTCCGAAACTGCCTCACACGCTTCCAGAAGGGCCGGCTTAATGGTAGTTCCTCCGCCCTCGCTGATGTGCATGATCTTATCCTTGATGGCGGCTTTATCATCCGCCGTGGTAAGCTCCACCTGCCACTCATACTGATCATCAAAGGTCAGAACACCCACATAGTCCGAATCTCTCAGGTTATCCACTGCCACAGCGGCAGCCTTGATGGCGATATCCAGATTGCTGCCGCCGGAATCTTTGACCTCACTGATCATACTGCCGGAATGATCGATGACCATAACCATAGCCATGGAAGGGATCTCATTGATACTCCTCGGCTGCATATCTACCGGAAGCACTGTCTCAAGCACCGTATTCCGGTATCCTCCCAGTGCGAAGCTGTCCTCACCGCCGCAGCAGATAAACCCGCACCCGTAATCCTTCACATAAGTCTCCAGATTCTCCAGAAAACCGGCGGGCAGATCATCAATATAAGTGTCCGCCAGAATAATCGACTTATAGGCTAACATGGCGTTAATATCGCCCGGTGCATTCAGAGCGGAGACCACATGATAGTCGCAGCCTGCCGCACGCAGTACTGAGTCAAATGCCGAAACATCAACACCCGGTCCGGCAATCAGCAGAATCTTAGGCGCAGACTCTACCACGGAATAGGCGCTGAAGGAATCATTCTCCTGACAGGTATCTCCCGGTGCCAGCACCCGAACCCTGATATTCTCCATGGCGCCGCTGTCCGCATTCGCGTCAACCTGCGCACTGAACACAAACCGGTTGCTCCCCTTATTTAGATGAACGCTGTTTGACGCCGTAAGTAAACTTCCATTGTATAGCTCAATGACTGCATCCGTATCATAATTGCTCTCCACCAGAACGGTGATGGCATATTGATCACCGGGATGCAGATAAGTGGGAAGGCTCACATTATCAATATAGGCATCAGTCGTCTCCTCATCCTCATATAAGAGAGTCAGAAACTCCGCCCTGCTTGTCGAGAGCGCCTGGCCCATATGTCGTACATCGCCCCTAGTCTGTTTCCCGTCCGTGAGCACTACCAGTCTTCCGCTGTAATCTCCCGGAATAAGCGTAAGCGCTTTGGATATGGCATCCTCAAAATTTGTTGCCGTTTTCTCCGGCAGCGTCAGCAATCCTCCATAATAACCTTCCTCTGTCAGGAACTGCTCTACCAGCGCATTTTTTCCAAAGGTCACAATACCATAGGCATTGCCGGCGGGCATTTTCGCAACCGCAGACTGCAGGTACTTATCCGCTTCTTTAAGATGCTCCTCATTACTGTCGGAGAGATCCACTACAAAAACAGTGGCAGTCCGGCTGCTGCCCAGATGCACCTGTATCCCGATAAGCGCCAGAACCACACACGCAGCCACCACACCTCTCACAACCAGATAGAACTTGCCCCGATAACGCATCTGTCGCACATAAATGATCCATTCTACGACCAAAAGAGCCAGTGCCAGCAGCAAAAAAAGATTTCTCACTGCCTGCTTTACCTTCTGCTGCTTCATATTTGCTGCGTCACCGACAGATTCAGCGGTTACTCTGCCATCCGACTCCGTAGCGGTCTGGAAGCGCACCACATAAGTCTCCTGCTGCTCCCCGTTTCCTACCTGATACAGACCGGCCTTTCCCGGCCATGCGTCAAACACAAGCTCATCCGGCGCTACCCAGGGCTGCAGGGTAATCTCCTCACCGGCATAATAAACATTTTCCGCAAGTAAAGAGGTGTCTGTGAGATAGACCATGGCATTGGCCAGAAAAACCGGGAATTCCGCCCGCAGCGGGAAATCCGACTCCCGGGGGTCGAATCCTATCACCACCTCTTTACAGCCATCCAGTTCCCGGTAATAACCCACACATTTCCCATCGTACTCCAAAAAGCTCTCCGCTCCTTCCGGAAGCGCAAAGCAATAAGCAGTATTTACTCCTATGGTAAATCCGGACAGACCGGCGGTCAGGTCACAGTCCTTCATTTCCAATACGACATTTTCCAGTATCCGGACGGTTTCTCTCCCGGCATCGCCGAAAATCAGCCGATTCTTTCCTTCCGTACCCGAAACCTGTCCGGCATCATAAATCACCACATTATAATTATCCAAGGCATCCGTGCCGGCTCTGGCAATGCTCTCTCCTGTAATGGCAAGATACGCCTTCTCAATGAAAATATTTCCCTCTCCGACGAGCAGTCCGTTCACCTGACTTTTCGGACTCTTCACCGCTTCCGAAACATTATCCGCACCAAGGCTCTCTCTTACGCCTCCATCAAAAGTAATGCCGTCAATACAGGATTGTAAGGTCTGTCCCTGCCAGTCCGCCTGCTCGAACAGACAGAATGTGCTCTCCGAAGGTGCTAGCTGCATCTGCCTAAGCGCAATGAGCCTCTCTCCCTCGTCATACAGACTGACATCAAAGGTAACGTTTCGGTCACTGTAATTGACCAGGCTCACCATCACATCATAAGAGCCATCCTCCCGTGCGGTGAATACCGTATATTCATTCGCCACATTGGAAGCCGCCTCACCGAACACGCGAAGCTCCTTCTCCGCGCTGGCACGCAGCTCTTCAAATCCCGCCGCGCCGGAACCATCCGTATAGACGATCAGATCTGCCGCATTGTCCGCATCCTCTCCCATAAGCGTATCCAGAGTCCCCTGCGCCAGTGCGAGATCTCCTCCGCCGTCACTGCACCCTATCTCGTTAAACGTCCGGATCAGACTGTCTGCGTCCGTCATGTCCACTGCCAGGAGTTTAGTCCCCAGAGCATCCTCTGTCACAATAGAAAAACGGGTGTTATCCGCTGTCCTCACATAATCGCACGCCTGCGCCACAGCCTCCTCCAGACGGGTCTTGCCTGAATCTGTCATATGCTGCATACTTCCGCTTGTATCGAAAAGCAGTATCTTCCTTCCGCCGCTTTGCCCCCTGGTGCTGATAAATGGCGACATCAGCGCTACTACCAAAAGCACGGTGATCAAAATCTGCAGATACATGAGAATATTGTGCACAAATTTCTCAAAGAAGGTTTTAGCCTGCTCGTTTTTCAGCAGTTTCTGCCAGAGAAGATTGGAAGAAATCAGATGCTCCTCTCCCTTGGGCTTTAGCAGATATAAAATTATAATAATAGGAACCGCGGCCAGAAAAACCAGCGGCCAGAAACTCTCAAATATCATATAGCATCCTTAAATCCTGAAAGATCAGTTGATAAATATCCGCCCCGGTACTGCATACCTCATAGAATGCCCCTGCTCTTGCGCATTCCCCTCTCATCCGGTCCGTAAACTCCCGCAGGGACTTCTCGTATGCCCGGATGCTGGCCGCATCCAAAGTAACACGCAGGGTACTTTGATCCTCCATATCAATCAGATTCCGTGTGCCCGTCAGTTCCACGGAAAGCTCCTCTTTCGCCAGTACATGCAATAATACGGTTCTTTGCTTTCTGTAATCCAGAAAACGCAGCAGCTTTGTCAGAGCCTCCTGCTCCTGATCCAGAAAAGCCTCCTGCAGAAAGTCGCTGATCAGAATGGTCACACCCGGTCCTTTCACCGGAATCTCCCAGACAGCTTTTGCAATATCTACCGTTCCCTCGAAAGAACACTTCTCCAGCCAGTCCGCCATCCGGGGTAAGGCTCTCTTCCCGCCCTCCGCCACGAAAGGCAGATACATTCTGTGCATATCATAGAGCATGACACGGTCCATGTTATTCAGTCCCATATAAGAAAAAGCCGCTGCCAGCATACAGGCAAGCTCTTTCTTTGTCTTCGCTCCGTAATTCATGGAGGCACTGGTATCAATCAGAATCGAGACAACCGCCTCCTTTTCCTCCATGTATTCCTTCACATAAAGCCTGTCCAGACGCCCATAGGCATTCCAGTCAATGTGGCGTATATCATCTCCCGGCATATACTCCCTGAAATCCGAAAATTCCATTGAAGAGCCTTTCTGTATGGATTTGCGGTTCCCAGTCAGATTCATGGAAGTTCTGTGTCCCATAGCCAGCCGGAGTCTTGACAACCTGTCAAAAAATACAGCATCCAACATCATAATTCCCCATTAGGTTCTGTCATGTCATTTTTTTCACGACAGCTCCTTCCTCCTATCTGCCTGTCGAGACCGTTTTGTATCGAAACACCCTTGTCACATTTTTGACACCATCATAAATTAAAATGGGCGTTTCGATATTATGCACACATGCAGTAAACTGCATGGCGCGTCCACGGTCAGCGCAGCAAGTGCGCAGACCTGATTTTAAGTTACTTTTCTATTTAGAATCCTTGTGATAATATCATCCTCTGTAATCCCCGCACTGATGGCCTCAAACCCCGGAATGATCCGATGTCTGAGAACAGGATATGCGGCCACCTGCACATCCTGAAAAGAAACATTAAAGCGCCCTTCCAGAAACGCCTTCGCCCTTGCGGCGCGAATCAGCGCCTGTGCCGCTCTGGGACTTGCTCCCTCTCTGATATGAGGATTAGGAGCATGCGTCTCCATAACGATCTCCAGCAGATAATCCATCACCGCATCCGCAATCGGAATCTGATTGACCAGGGCTCTTGCCGCCAGAAGCCCTTCGCCGTCCATCTGCTTTTCAATAACAGGCTCCCTGCTTCCCTCTGTGAGCGCGACGATTCCCTTAAGCTCCTCCCTGCTAGGAAACCGTACAAGCACCTTGAACATGAAGCGGTCCAGCTGCGCCTCCGGCAACGGATAGGTTCCCTCACTTTCTATGGGATTCTGGGTCGCCAGCACAAAGAAGGGTTCATGAAGCACATGGCTGACATTGCCCACAGTCACCGTATGCTCCTGCATTGCCTCCAACAGCGCCGACTGCGTTTTGGGTGTGGCACGGTTGATCTCATCCGCCAGAATCAGATTCGCAAAAATCGGTCCCCGCTCAAAAGAGAAAGAACTTCCCTGCTCGTTCTTAATAATAATGTTCGTACCGGTCACATCGCTGGGCATCAGATCCGGCGTAAACTGAATTCTCTTAAAAGACAGATCAAAAACCTTACCAATGGTACTGACCAGTCTGGTCTTTCCCAATCCCGGCATACCCTCTAAAAGCACATTTCCTCCTGTAAGCATCGCCAGTATCACCTGCCTGATAACCTCGCCCTGCCCGATAATTCCCTTCCGTATCTCTCTCTCACATGCCCCAATCCGCTGCGCCATATATACCGGATCCTGAAACCTGCTCCTGTCTAACTCAGCCATATCCATATTGCCTCCATATCCATAGATTCTAAATAATCAAATTCATTAAGTGAATACAATTATGCCAGCGCACAGCGTCTGATATTATGTGTTAGTCCTAAGGACCGTTGGAAAACGCCGGCACTTAGCGAGGTTTTTCACGAGCTTAGTACCGTTGCGTTTGGAACCGAGCGAAAGCGCGTTCTTAGGACTAATACATAATGTCAGGCGCGTCCGGTTTGACTTAATGCATTACTCTAATTATTAAAACTCGCAAAATACTCCTTTATAATATCCTCCATCCCGCTCGGATACCGCTCCGCCGCAATCCCCTCATAAGCATTCTGCTCATAACTTCCGATCACCGCCTCATAAGATGTATGCTCCCCTTCCCAGTTCAACCCGTTCTGGGCACGGAAAAACTCTGATGTCTCATGACTTCCCACATTCCCCGTGAGATTCCCGCTGTCTGCAACAGCATTGGGAACACTGACATAATCGTGGGGCGTACTGCTGCTGCCATCTCCTCTGCCATTTCCGGAACTGCCGCCTTCGCCCTGCCCGTTCTGACCGCTTCCGTTACCATCGCCGCTTTGTCCGTCTTGACCGTTCCCGTCACCGACTCCGCCTTGTCCGCTCTGACCGTTCCCGTCACCATCGCCGCCTTGTCCGCTCTGACTGTTTCCGTCACCGGTACCGTCCTCTTGACCAGCCTGGTCATCACCGCTTGAACCTCCCTGCCATGTCTTGGACCCATCGCCCCGTGCAAGCCTCTCGTCACGCATCTTCTTAAGCTGATCCGCCAATTCCTCCATAGCGTCCGCTGAAGCGATCGAAACTCCCGCGCCGTTTTGCAGTTCCTGTATGAGATCAGATAATTGACTGCTCATATTTTCGTATTTATAATCCAGCTTCCGGGATGCCGCCGACAACATCTCCTCTGAAACCGCCTGCTGATACTCTGAAAGTGAGGATTCAAGGCTCTCCGCCATCTCCCGCAGCACCTCCTGCTGCTCCTTGGTCAATTCCTCCTGTTCCAGCTGTTCCAGTGCTTCTATGAACTCTTCTATTTCATCCTCTTTCTCCCGCGCCTCTTCCCTTATGTTGTGAAGTTCTCCTGCACGGTCTTTTGCTGCGGAAGGAAGCATGGAGAGTCCCACTGAAATCATAACCAGCATAAGAAGCAGGGCCGTCCTTTTCAGGGAAGGCATAAGAGGAATATGAATCCTATCCCCATGCTCCCTCAACTGTTTCATGGCATCCTCCCGCTGAAGTCCGACCAGTGTCCCTTCTTTATCAAGCTGCTCATACGCCGTAACGATCCGTTCCTCAAAGCCGAAGCCGTCCATCCGAAGAGCCGCCTGCTCCATGGTCGTCTGCTTTACAAGCATCACCGTGAACGCCGACAACTCAGCCAACAAAAACGCCAGTACCATATAAAGATCGGCATAATAAAGCGGCACAAAAAACGCCACCGCCTGCAGAATGATCCCCGCCCCTGCACCGATACTCAGCGCAAAAACTGATTTTTTCACAAAATCTGCAATATTCATCCTGCGCCGGCAGGCTCGTATTATCCTCAGAAACTCTCTCTGCTCCATACTAATACCCACAACTTTCTATTTCTTTTTACGTCTCCTACCTGATGAGGAATGCATAGGATTCACCTTCCATGCGGCTGCCATTAAAAGCAGAAGCGATAACAGGAAAATACATGCGGCCGACACAAACACCCATGCCTTGCCCTGTGATAAATGATAGGTTATAAATCCCACTTCATCCCTTGAAAACATGGAACCGCTTTGTCCGAAAACCGAATTGCCTGTCATAAGCTGCATAAAAAATTCCTCATAAAATATGATGGGATTAAACAGCAACAGCAGCATAGATTCACCCACGTTTTCCGCATGCGTCATAAACAATTTCAGTAACATAGGAAGGAACGTCAATCCATAAATAACAAAATAAAATGCATAGGATAATATAACAGCCGTTATAGACCGACGGCAGATAGCGGAACAAAGGATTCCGATACTGCCCGAAAGTACCGACAGAAGGATAATGGTAAGCACAAAGTAAAACAAATAGCTCCAACTCAGACCACCCACCACGAAGGCTAACGCCATAATCGGCATTCCGGCTACCACAAAAAACAAGATCCGCAGCACTGCAGACATCACCTTTCCTAACACGATGGAAAAAGGTGACATGCACGTGGTCAACATAATATCAAAAGTCTGCCGTTCCTTCTCGCCTGAGATTGACGATGCTGTAATGACAGGTACGATCATTGCGATAATACATACCTGTGCAACGGCGAGCGCCGGAAACAGATAGATCAGTTTGCCATAGACATTACCGTTGCCGTAAAAAACTCCGCTCGACCGCTGTATGATCGACAATGCCATAATAAAGGTCATCGTCAGCACCGCTTCATAGGCAAACAGTCCCCAGCTTATACGCATACTGCGGGCTGTTACCTGAAGATCTTTTTTCACAATAGGATTCCACCTCAGTTTCACTGTGCGCCACCTCCCGTCAATTGCATGAATAAGGATTCCAGACTGCCTTCCTCTCTGTAAAAACCCGTAAGAACAACCTGATTCTGAATCATCAGCCCAATCAGAGCACTGATTTCCTCATCCGCACCGTTAAATACCATAATAATCTCATTTTCTCTGACAGACTCTATCCGGGTGCTCACCTGCTCCTTCAAAATCCTTACGGCACTCTCCATACCTGAAGCAACCTGTATGTGCATCCTCTTACCGCCTGATAGCTGCTGCATGATATCTTCGATCCTGCCGGCCGTAATCAGTTGTCCGCGGTTCATGATACCGATGCTGTTACACATCTCCGAAAGCTCCGAGAGAATATGGGAACTGATCACAATGGTCTTGCCCATGGAGTGAAGATTTTTCAGTAATTCTTTCATTTCCACCCTGGCTCTGGGGTCAAGCCCTGAACTCGGTTCATCCAAGATCAGCAGCTTCGGATTGTGCAGCAAAGCCCTCGCCACACAGAGACGCTGTTTCATTCCGCGGGAGAGCGTGTCCACATACTCTTCCTTTTTATCCGAAAGATTGACAAGCTCCAGCAGATCATCGGTCAGTTTGGCAATATCCCGGGAATCCATTCCGTACATGGAGCCATACATATCCATATACTCCCGCACCTTCAAATTGTCATATACACCGAAAAAATCGGGTACATAGCCGATCATCCTTTTCATCGCCTTACTTCCCACCGCCGCTGCAGTTCCGCCGATCCTTACCGAACCGCCGCTTGCCCGAAGCAGCCCGCAGACGATCCGTATCGTAGTCGTCTTCCCCGCGCCGTTAGGGCCTACAAAGCCAAACAGATCCCCCTCGGGGATATGCAGCGACAAGTGATTTACCGCCGTAAAAGAACCATAATTTTTCGTCAGATCATTAATATACAGCATACCGATACCCTTGCCTTTCTCTATTGAACCGCATAGAGACATCCGTAAGACACCTCATTGCACTGGTCGTCTACCACCTTATGCCAGTCCTCGGTCACCCCGATGATCACCGTCCTATCCGGATCTCCCGCGGAATACGCAGCATAGACTCCCATACCCAAAGCGGTTAAGATATCCACGTCATTCGCCATTTCGCCGCTTAGGACTTCCCGTATAAAACCGTAATAGTAGCCCGACATGCTATTGCTGTACAAGCCGTCATTCTTATATACCACCTCCGTATCCTCCAGCTTAACCTCCGCTCCTGCCGGAAGATTCTTATAGACAAACAGTTCGTCCCCTATGGTCACTGCAAAATATTTAAAATCCTGCATGGTTTTATTGGTAACTGTTCCTCTGATGCGCTTCCTTCTATCCTTGTACAGATCGCTGTAAATACTGCCTTGTTCCCTCTCCCCCGCAATACCTGCCTGAAAATAACCATCCTCAAAGCCGACGGACGGATTGAGACCGATGAAAAGTCTGTCTCCTTCCTTCCGGATACGGTAGAAATAGCTTTCATCACTGCTTTTATAATTACTGTCCGACAAAGGTCCCGCATATTCACACCCTTCCGCCAGACGCAGTTCCCACTCTTTGTGACCGGCATCATAGCAGCGCAGATAAGTCTGGGCATGTCCTCCTCCGGTAAGATTTTCTACCGTCACAGAGTATACATTGGTGCTCACCACCTCAAACCCTCTTCCTGCAAAGTATACCAGAAAGATTCCCACGAGCGTCGTCACCGGCACCGCGATCCAGTAGAGATCCCGTTTCCCTACAAAACGTAAGATCAGGTACAGAACGGGACCTACAAAAATCACATACAGGATCACAATCACTTTCAACCATCCGAACTGCAGGCGGTTGTTACCGTTCCCCAGATAGCCGCTGATTTCTGTGAGAAAATACATATTGTCATAAATGGAAATATATTGACCCGATCCGTGACGGGCACTTGCACAATTACTGACCTGCCGTAACATGCTCTCCACGAATTCTTTCTGCAGCTCATAGGTCCCGGCGGCGTTAAGCTTCGCCGCTTCCGACAGCGAATACGGCAGTATCCCCACAGCGCCGTCCCCCTCAGAGCACATTAGGATCGACATGTCATAGGTGGTTTTGTATTTACTGTTCACATCCGTAAGTTCCGCCATGTGAAGCTGCGATACATCCACATAATCTCTGGAATCATATGTGCCTGCTCCCGGGTCATAGACTTTGGAACATTGGATTCCCAGATCATCAAAACCCGCCAGTACTTCCTGTGCGCTGCTTCCCGTACCGATGATCAGCATGCCTCCGTTATCCCGCCACTGCCTGATATCTTCTAAAACCCTGTCCGACAGAACACCGGTGTTATAACTGTCAATAACCAGAAAATCTATGGCAGCCAGTGAATCTGCCAGCTTGTCCTGATCCAGTTCCTCCAGCCTGATCGGGTAATTCTTCCCATAATAGCTAAATTCTTTTCCTCCCATATCCAGATAGGTCAACGACGTATATTCATCACTCAGAATCCCCATGGTCAGGACAGCAGCTTCCGTCTGTAACAGCCGCCCAAACTCCTTATCCGCTACCTTGTCAGCCTTTTTATCCAAAAGAATTACCTGCACAATCGCATCTGTACGATCTATGCTGTCCTTGGGCACCTTCACCACAAACTGTTTCGTACTGCCCTGCGGAAGAGACAATTCCGTATCATAAGCACAGTCATTGAGCCTCCCATAGTAGTCTTGTCTCATCATCAGCCGCACGGTTCCTTCCCAGTCCTGCCCCTGATTTTCAACTTTCAGCTGGATCTCATAGGCATTCTGATCTGAGGGCAGCATCTTGGCCTCTATGACAAATGCCTGCTCTGCGGCCCTAACCGTCAGACCTGCTCTTCCCATGTATACACCGCATAAAATAATTCCAAAGATAAAAAGCCTGAAAAGCCTTTGGTTTATTCTGATTTTATTTCCCATGTCTGTTCCCTTTCCGTTTTTCTTCTAATGTAATTTCTTTATACTTGCACCTATGATGCCTTAAAAATCTTCATCCCTTTCTCTTTGCAGTCCGAAGAATCCGTTCTACTGCCGCTTCGGCATGGGTGGGTAAATCTCCGAAAGTCTGTCCTGCCGTACCGCTTTCCGCTTCTTCTACGCCCGTATAAAAGGCATTCAGCGCATATCTTGCCAGCAAACCCGAAACACGCCCTCTCTCTATGGAATCCTCGGTGCCCAGCACAATCACTACCAGATCATGCTCCCCGGTTCCGTCGTCCGCGGTCAGGGATGTAACCAGACAGGCTCCGGCCTTGTTGGTGGTTCCGGTTTTCAAGCCGGTGACCTCAGGCAGATTGCGCAGAAGCGGGTTTGTATTGCTCACCTCAAGGTCGAGAGACTCTAAAGTAGCTTTTTCCAGCGAAGTGATGTCCGTAATCTGAGGATAGACCTTCAATAGGTAAGATACCAGCCGGAACATATCCTCCGCACTCATGCTGTTCTGGCGCTTTGCCGGAACGACATCTTCCGTGTAAGTAGGCAGACCGTTACTGTTGTAAAAGATTGTCTGGGACAGTCCCAGCTCCCGCGCTTTCTGATTCATCATCCCGACGAAAGCTTCCTCCGAACCGGCAATCGCCTCCGCCAGACACAAGGCGCATTCGTTACTGGAAGGCAGAAGCGCTCCCAGCAAAAGCTCCTGCACCGTAATCTGTTCTCCGGCCTCCAAGGGAATCAACCCATCTCCTGACTCGGACAGCATCTGCACTGCCTCGGAGATCGTGACTGTCTCCTCAGGACTGATCTGCACTGCCGAGATCGCATCCATAGCCAAAAGGCAGGTCATAAGCTTGGAAGTGCTGGCTATGGGATAAGATATATCTGATTGATACTGATAATAGACTGCCCCGTTCGTGGCATCTCCTACCAACACGCTGTTGACTCCGTAGAAATAACCTGCTTCTTCCAAAGAAACCGGGGAGATGTCGAAAGGCTCCTGTGTATGAATCTGCATGGAACCTGCATCGGGCACTGTGATGTTCACATCCAGAATCATAGCCAGATCCGCTGCCATCATGAAGCAGTCATAATCGCCGGATGGCAGTTTCATAATCATTGTATAGTAAAATACAGTTTGTTCATTCACTTTAAATTCGTATCGTCTCAGGGAAATATCCGGATTCTCATCATCTTCCCAAGGGGTATTTTCCACCCCTATCGGCATATAAACATTTCCTATATTCAAGGAGACGGTACTACCCGTAATTTCCAGCGAGAAAGATTTGTCCGTATCCTTAAGAAGCATGGCCATGTCTCGCAGCGAAAGATACGTGTTGTAATCATAGCTATAGTCCAAGGTTTTAACCGTGTATGCAGCGCCGGTATCCGCCTGTACCTGACAGGTACCGGGAATTTCAAAGCTCGCGGCTGCCCTGATCGGAAGGACGGAGCAGATCAAAATCACGGACAATATAAGGGCGCTTATTTTCTGTAATATTAGTTTCATGGAATCTCCCTTCCCGCTCAAGTTTCAAGAGAAATGAGGGATAATGCTAACAGGTCAGACAGGTCTGCACATTTACCGAACTGTTACGGATCATGTTATCTTCTCCGGTGGTTATTGATTTGAGGGTTATTGTAAAGTATATACTATAGGATAATAATCCGACAAAGGACCATCGGAGACAGAATCGATTTCTTCGGACAGGATCAGATTGGACTCCTTCCGAATATAGTATTCCGCCTTTGTGGTGACAGCCCCGCCGTTCTCAAACTGTCTGGTCAAAATATCGTCTGTTATTTCATAGGTGCCGCTGCCGTCATACCCGGCCTGTAACTCTTCCAGGGAAGGCAGCAACGTCGGACCGTAGGACATCAAATAAGAAACCGTAGACATCCCGAAAGTTTCGGTTACAAGAGCCTCTGTCGCTTCCTTGTCCGTACTGCCCGCATAATCTGTCATACGAAGCCTCTCTGATAAAAGTTCCTGAAATACCGTGGCAAAAGCCGCATAGGCAGCCTGATTGCATGCCTCATAGCTTTCCGGTGAAATATTACATTGGAAGATTCCCGCAGAGCGTTCTGTCTGTTCAAAAGTTAAATTGACTTCTGTAGTCAACCCTTGCATATAAGACTCTATCTCCTCATAAGAGACGGAAACCCCTTCTATGTCCTGAAGCCAGCTAAAAGCTGCGACCGCAGCCTGCTCAGTCATATCAATATTGGCAGTCCACTCCCCTGAAAGATCCTTGTCATCTGAGGCGAAAAAGTGCAGATACGCCAAGAGCGCAGTTGAAACGCTTAAGGTTAGAAACAATAGGATAAATACTGCATTTTTTATGGTTTTCCTCATAGAACTTCTCCTCTCTCAAAATTTTACCACAAAACATACAAAGATAAAATCATTTTCGCCTGTTCTATGAAGCCGCAGTTTTGGACAGTTTTTGGCCATTATACAATCGACATACCGCAGTCAATGAAATCAAACTGATTAAACATTCTTCTTTAAACATCACCTAAATTCCACCACAACGCTGTATCTTTGGTCTATAGCCTTAATAATAGGTTCATAAACTTCTCTGACCGTCCTCAGCGCAAGATGATCGGCTACCTGTCCGTTTTCGGCAGTATTGAATTTCGTCTCCAGCCGGCTTCTCAATTCCTTTTCAATTATGCTATAGTCTTTCACAGTCAGCTCAATATCTCCGCGCGCCAATAATCCCTCTCTAACTTCATCCACAATTACTTTGTCAGGGTCGATCTCGATGGTCTGAAGATACGCGTGTCCGATTTTAATGGTAATTATCCTTTTTTCTTTATCCTCAATGATATCTTCCCCTGTCAGATCGTCGAGATCCACAACAAAATAACCCTTCCCCGTATAGCTGACTTTCTGCGTCTTCTTTAAAAAATCAAAATCAAGTTTTTGAATCAATCTGTCCGAAAGCTCGGTCGATACCGTTGCCTCCTGCGTACTGACAATAAGCTTCCTTGTCTCTTCCTGTTTTCCCAAAAGAATCTCTGAAAAATTGACTTCCACGCCGCTATCTTCCAGATAGATGGTATCCAAATCAATCTGTTCTACCCCATCGTCATAAGTTTCACGAAATACCGGAATCGCATTGTTCCTGCCCCAGACCAGAACGCCGACAATCAAAACGAACAGGACAACACAGGAACTGTTTAAGAGTACTCTCTTCATCGCTTTTCCTCCTCTTTCTCCTGATCTGTTCCTATTGCCTTTTTGTCATTCTTTTCTTTTGGCAGCACGATGTTCACCGCCGGCAGGCTCAAACTGAATAATTCCTTAAGCAGCCACCGAAAAAGCAGCAAAACAATCATGGGCAGAACAAATGTCGTCACGATCATAATTGCAATGGAATTCACACATTTTTTTAAGACATTTTCAAAATATGTCATCAAATCTGATATTCCCTGAACAGCAGTTTTAAATGCATCGGTAAGTTTTTCAAAAACGGTTGTTCCCTCATCACCTGAAGCCATGACCCCATTAACCTTTTCGGCTCCAGCATTAGCCTCCGATATTGTCTCATCCACATAAACCAGATAATCTTCACATACTTTTTCCGTAAAATGTGTACTTAGCGGTATTACAAGTACAACTGCCAAACCAAGAATCATCAGCTTTGACGCAAAGACCTTAAATATATCTTTTCCGGACAACACCGATAGTATATAAAGACCGCATGCAAACGGTATGATATAGACAAATGAAAGTTTCATTCCTTCCACAACAATCAATTTTTCCACATATAAAACTGCAAAAATGAATATAAAATATTTGTTCATATCCGCTAAAGTGTTAGCTAACGGACTGCCAAAATCATCCGGAAGTGCCGTAATTGCCAGAGAAACAGCTATTGTTGCGCCGGAGAATTCCATAACAGTCGTTTTGCTTTCTTCCAGGCTTTCAAGGGTCTCCTGTACAAACCTGCGCTCGGGGATTTTATATGCCAATACAAATACGGAAAACACGGCAATAAATATTGCCAGCAAAATTTTCGCCAGCTTTTCAGTATGTATTTCTGTAGAGTTTGTTGTCAGCCATTTTTTTAGATTCACCTTTTGTAACCTCCACATTTGTTATTATCATTACGTAACTGTTCAGAACCCTGTTCTTCACAGTTACGTAGATGCACAGAAATTATGCATTCTGCATAATTTCGCGCATGTCTGTCTCGGGTTTTCTGTGACTTCCGCTTACGCTTCACT
>JAAUZX010000050.1 GCA_014804365.1 Lachnospiraceae bacterium | reverse complement strand
TAATGGAATTATTCATGTTTCTTTCTCCTTTGATATATTCGTTCTAAAACAAGTATATCAAAAAATGACAAAAAAATCGACGGATTATCCGTCGATTTTTTTCATGCGTTTACCGTGCAGGTCATAACCATTTTGTCTTAATAAAGTAATCATACGTAATGTTTTTGCCTGCATTTTTGTTTCAAGCGAGTCCAAAAAATATTTAACAGGTTGCTCGCCGGTTTTCTTTGTATACAAAACAATTACAAATTCCTTCATTTATGTATATTATCCCTTCTTAATTTTATGGTATGTATCCCATATTGTCAAGTCAACGCACCCAACACAGATAACGGACATCAATTTTGCAACATTCAAAACTCCTTATAACTTTATGTCCCTTCAAATTTCAATAAGGTTTTGGAAATATTTGCATGAAAATGCATTGATTTTTCAGAAAACCATCTTGTTCATATGCGAATATGTAATGTTTATAGCATAAAAAACTACAAAATGCAAGGACAAATTAAAACGGTAAGCGGTTCGCTTTTTACCAAATGACTACATTTGAGAACTTCCCGTATTTCGGAGGTGGTACATAATGGAAAATAGAGTGAAAGGCACAAGATATGATGTCGGAAACAGAAAACATCAAAAAAGCAACCGCGACTCGACCAAAAGTTAGGTTGCTTTTTTGATTTATAACCTACAATGAGGCGAACCGTTACTAACGGTAACACCCTTTTTATGCTCTTATTCTAACGCAATACTGATTATAATTCAATACTTTTCTTGAAAATTCTTACACCGCCGCAATCTTGGTCATCAGATCATCCACCGCGATTCCGTGCACCATAGCCGCCTCTTCCAGCGTCTCTCCCTGTGCGGACGGACATCCGAGACAGTGCATGCCGATCTCCATGAGTACCGGTGCGATGTCAGGATTCGTTCTTAAAGCTTCGCCTATTGTTGTGTCCTTTGTAATATCTGCCATGATCATTTACCTCCGTTCATCCCGCGCAGGCGGAACAGTTTATTTTAGGGTTATCAACATGTATTATTTCACATGTCTTTATGTTTCATTAGTATAATAGGAAAAAAAGATTCCTGCAAGCCATCAATTTTCCCATTTTTTAAACAATATGTTTTTTACATACAATTTTCACAAATTTTTCATAAAAAACTGCTATTTGTATGAGAAAAAGTACAAAGCCCGACTTGACTCTTCTGCTTGCTATAACATATAATATGTGTACTGGATAAGCATTTTTCGGCATTTTATTAAAAATGTCAAAAATTTAACAAAATATTAATTGATAGGAGGCTATTTCAAAATGAGACCAGAATGGAAAGATTTTGTAGGCGGCAAATGGGACAAAGAAGTCAATGTTCGTGACTTTATCCAGAGAAACTATCATCCGTACGACGGTGATGAGTCCTTCTTGGCAGAGCCTACACAGAACACCAAAGACTTATGGGCACAGGTTCTTGATCTGCAGAAGCAGGAGCGTGAGGCAGGCGGCGTACTTGATATGGATACTAAGGTTGTATCTACGATCACATCCCACGGCCCGGGCTACTTAGACAAGAGCAAGGAGACAATCGTAGGTTTCCAGACAGATAAGCCCTTCAAACGTTCTTTACAGCCTTACGGCGGTATCAGAATGGCAGAGAAAGCTTGTACCGATAACGGTTACGAAGTTGATCCCGAGATCAGCGAGTTCTTCTCCACGCATAGGAAAACACACAATGCCGGCTGTTTCGATGCATATAATGCAGAGATGAGAGCTTGCCGTTCTTCTCATATTATCACAGGTCTTCCGGATGCTTACGGACGCGGACGTATCATCGGCGACTACAGACGTGTTGCTCTGTACGGTATCGACAGACTGATCGAGGATAAGCAGGCGCAGAAGGATTCTACAGGCCGCGTTATGACAGACGATGTGATCCGTCTTCGTGAAGAGCTTTCCGAGCAGATGGTAGCTCTTAAGCTGATGAAAGAAATGGCTGCTTCCTATGGCTGCGATATTTCCAAACCCGCTTCTAACGTAAAGGAAGCTATCCAGTGGACATATTTCGGATACTTGTGCTCCGTTAAAGAGCAGAACGGTGCTGCTATGTCTCTCGGACGTACTTCTACGTTCCTTGATGTATATGCAGAGCGCGACCTTGCTAACGGTACATTTACCGAGAAAGAGATTCAGGAGTTCGTTGACCACTTCATTATGAAGCTGAGACTGATCAAATTTGCACGTACACCTGAGTATAACCAGATTTTCGCAGGCGATCCGGTATGGGTAACAGAGTCCCTCGGCGGTGTTGGTGTTGACGGTCGTCCGATGGTAACAAAGATGAGCTTCCGTTATCTGCACACATTAACCAACTTAGGACCTTCTCCGGAGCCGAACTTAACAGTTCTCTGGTCCACAAGACTTCCTGAAGCTTGGAAGAAATACTGTGCTAAGATGTCCATCCAGACTTCTTCCATCCAGTATGAGAACGATGATCTGATGAGAGTAACTCACGGTGATGACTACGGTATCGCATGCTGCGTATCCTCAATGGTTATCGGTAAGGAAATGCAGTTCTTCGGCGCACGTGCTAACGTTGCTAAGTGTCTGTTATACGCATTAAACGGTGGTATCGATGAAGTTACCAAGAAACAGGTTGGTCCTAAATATCGTCCTGTTACCGGTGATGTACTGGATTATGATGATGTTATGGATAAATTCATCGACATGTTAGAGTGGCAGGCAGATGTGTATGTAAATACACTGAACATTATCCACTACATGCATGACAAATACTGCTATGAGAGAGCAGAGATGGCTCTTCATGACAGAGATGTTAAGCGTTACTTCGCAACAGGTGTTGCAGGTCTCTCCATCGTAGCTGACTCCTTATCCGCTATCAAGTATGCTAAGGTTGAGCCGATCAGAGACGAAGACGGTATCATCGTTGACTTCAAGACAACAGGTGAGTTCCCGAAATATGGTAACGACGACGACCGCGTAGATGAAATCGCTCAGGAGATCGTTCACAAGTTCATGACAGCGATCAGAAGACATCACACCTACAGAAACGGTGTTCCTACGACCTCTATCCTTACAATTACGTCTAACGTAACTTATGGTAAGGCTACAGGTAATACACCTGACGGACGTAAGAAAGGTCAACCTTTTGCTCCGGGTGCTAACCCGATGCACGGACGTGATACTCACGGTGCAGTAGCTTCCTTATCTTCCGTATCCAAGCTTCCGTTCAACGATGCACAGGATGGTATCTCCAATACCTTCACCATCATTCCGGGTGCTCTTGGTAAAGAAGATCAGGTATTCGCAGGCGATATCGAGTTAGATCTGAATAAATAGAAAATATGACTTGGTGCAGAAGTAACTCTGTACCAAGTCGGAAAAAATCCATATATGAAGGATTTTTCCGAGTGATAACAATAACTGTTTTGTGTATAATATTTCATAGAGATTAAAAAACAAGATACGCGGCAGTCATGAAAGGAAGATGAATATATGGATAACCAACAGATGATTGAAGACTTTGTCAAGATGATGGATTCCGGTATGGCACAGGGTGTCGGACATGTGAATGTAGAC
Organism: Lachnospiraceae bacterium; assembly: GCA_014804365.1. Lineage (GTDB taxonomy): Bacteria > Bacillota > Clostridia > Lachnospirales > Lachnospiraceae > UBA3282. The sequence continues at coordinate 8,870 of JAAUZX010000050.1, read as the reverse complement.
GTTGACGCCAAAGCTGACAATTCAAAAATCGAAGAATTACAAAGTAATTCTTCAGACGTAAATTCCGAAGGAATTTACGTCAACGTGCAGACAATGGGGTGCACGGATTGCTCCCGTACCCCGTTGGCCTGCAGTGTTCCGACTCTCCATGAGGGTTTAGACGACTACAAATAATAGGAGGACAAAACAATGGCAGCAGCAAATGCTCAGGTAGATAACTTAGTTTCTTTATTAGATGGTTATGCAACAAAGGGCGGCCATCACCTTAACGTAAACGTACTCAACAGAGATACTTTATTAGATGCTCAGAAGCATCCTGAGAACTATCCTCAGTTGACGATTCGTGTATCCGGTTATGCAGTAAACTTCATCAAACTGACACCGGAACAGCAGGCAGACGTTATCTCTCGTACATTCCACGAGTCAGTATAATTCAAAACGTCAAGTATGCAGGAGTCTCGCAACCGCGAGGCTCCTTTTATTTTTTCCACGTCATATCAATTCGGATATTTTCACTGTTACACACCGCCTCGTTAGTCTTTACACCCCATAAGCCGTTTGTTATAATATAATCATTGATAAACGGTAATGATAATGCAAAGAAAGTAGGTGGTCATATGCCAAATGCAGCAGATATCATCAGAGATTCCATTACAGAATTTTCAAGATTACAAAACTGGATGCTATCCGTTAAGGATAAAGATCCGGTAACATACAATTCAATGTATGAAAGATATATTGAATTAAAAGTCACATTAACAACCTTAGGAGTTAATCTTACTGAACTGGATAGAATAAAAGAGTAAATCACTTCGCAAAGTTAACAAAGCGAGCAAGTTCGCCTGCGAGAAATTGCTTATGAGATGCTACGCAACTCCGCAAACTCGTACATGAACGCAGAAATATCCTAATAATGCAAGAAAGAAGGTTATGCTATATGCAGGGAAGAATCCACTCTTTAGAAAGTTTCGGTACGGTAGACGGACCGGGAACACGTTTTGTAGTTTTTGTACAGGGCTGCCCTATGCGCTGCGCTTACTGTCACAATCCCGATACCTGGGCTATGACCGGCGGGACAATGATGGAGCCGGAAGAAATATTTGAGCAATATAAGCGAAATGAAGCTTTTTATAAGGGCGGCGGCATTACGGTTACCGGCGGGGAGCCGCTAATGCAGGTTGACTTCTTAATCGACCTGTTTACGATTGCCAAGGCAAACAATGTACACACCTGCATAGACACATCGGGAATCGCCTATAAGAAAAACGCTAATCCGGAATGGCTTGCCAAGCTGGATCAGTTAATGACAATGACCGATCTTGTCATGCTCGATATTAAACACATTGATCCTGTAAAGCATAAGGAACTGACTTCCCAGCCCAATGACGGCATTCTCGCTTTTGCAGAATATCTGGATGAAAAGCATGTAGATTTATGGATTCGGCATGTCATCGTGCCGGGCATTACAGATGATGATCCGTATTTGTACCAGCTGGGCTATTTTATCGGCGGTTTATCCAATCTGAAAGCACTGGACGCACTTCCCTATCACACTATGGGAAAACCGAAGTATGAAAAGCTTGGCATAGCGTACAAACTGGAGGGTGTAGAACCCATGGATAAAAACAAACTGATCGAAAAAAAGGAGAAGATTCTGGACGGTATCCGCAAGCGCCGTGAGGAATTAAGTTTACAGGCATAATCGTTTCTTCTCATTTTCAAAAAAGCTATACTTTGCCACTTGTATATTGGTTTCTTTTATATTAAAATAGATACATGGCGAATTGATAAATTTATATCAATCACTCACAGTCTTATAATATTAAGGAGGATACGGTTATGGCATATGTAATTAGTGATGCTTGTGTAGCATGTGGCGCTTGTGAGGCTCAGTGTCCTGTTGGCGCAATCAGCATGGGCGACGGCAAATTCGAGATCGACGCTACAAAGTGTATCGACTGCGGTTCTTGCGCAGGCGCTTGCCCTACAGGTTCCATTTCTCAGGGTTAATCACACACTAAAGCGAAATACAGAGAAGAAACGTCCTACGACGAGTCTTCCAAACATAAAGTTACTCTCAGGTACCATGTACGTGCCTTAGAGTAACTTTTTTCGTAACTGTCCAGAACCCGTTCTTCACAGTTACCTTTTTTCATATATGTCTTCTCTATGTTTTCTCTATGTTTTCTCTATGCTTTCTTTTTCCCTTTACCCAGTCTTTCCCTCGGCTTATGGCGGTCCCTAATCATTTCGTCAATCCTGCGGTAATGCTCTTCCTCCTGTTTCCATCGTGCATCATCCCGCTCCTCCTGCATCCTGAATTGATAGTCCAGCTCTTTCAGTATACTGTCCTTTACATCGGTGCATAATTCTTTATTCGCTGATTTAACTGCTTCCGTAATCATATGCTGTAATAAGTACTGCAGCCTTGCCGCTTTCCGTTCTCTCTCCGTATCGTTATTCCCATGCTGCTGTGATACCGTGCTGCCTTCCTTTCCCGGCAATACTACCGCATAACGGTGCTGCTGCTCCGTATTTTTTTCCTCCGCATTCTCTTGCACAGATTCTTTAACCATATTCATCAATTTCTCCTCTCGGATTTCCGCCTTACTTTGCCATACCGCACAATCCATATCGCCTGTTATTTGTTCACTGTTCTTTCCTGCACTTTCTTGCGATTCCGATACCGCCTGCCCTTTCTGCTCCCCTCCCGATACGGGCGGAATCTTGAATAGAACAGTACGAATCGCCTTAAGCTGCAATCCCTGCTCTTTCAATAATTTGATATGCTGCAGTTGTTTGATGTCCTGTTCCGTATAATATCGGTGCCCCATTTCATTGCGCTTAATAGGAAGCTTCAGTTCATCTTCCCAGTATCGCAGCACATGACTCTCCACTTGCACCTTCTTAGCAGCCTCTGATATGTAGAAGATTGTTTTTTCTTCCATTCCGACTCCTCCTTTTTCTAAAATCGGACTTCACGCAGCTTAGAGATTCGCTTCGCGAACCCGAAGCTCCGAAGTCATTTCCTATATAAAAAATCGAGATACGCTCGATTGCGAGATTTGCTTCGCAAACTCGTGCATGAACGTAGAAATTTCCTATATAAAATAAAAAGAGACCTCCCCACTCAGGATTGTCTCTTTTGTAAAAATTGCGCCTCGTTTAATTATTATTTATTTTTGCAGATTTGCAAACTTTGTGAAATCCGGTAACCATACCAGCTCTACGGTACCGATCGGACCGTTTCTCTGTTTTGCGATGATAATCTCCGCGATTCCTTTCTTCTCCGTATCCTTATTATAGTAATCGTCTCTGTATATGAACATGACCACATCCGCATCCTGCTCAATCGCGCCGGACTCACGCAGATCCGACAGCATCGGTCTGTGATCGGGTCTTTGCTCCACCGCGCGGCTAAGCTGTGACAATGCGATCACCGGCACATGCAGCTCTCTTGCCAGTGCCTTAAGAGAACGGGAGATATCGGATATCTCCTGCTGTCTGGAATCCGTAGACCTACCGCTTCCGGACATCAACTGCAAATAGTCTATGATGATCATTTCCAAATTGTGCTCTAACTTATATTTACGGCACTTGGAACGCATTTCCGAAATGCTGATACCGGGCGTATCGTCGATAATCAAATGCGACTTACCGATCACGCCGGCGCTCTCAATCAACTTCTCCCACTCTGCATCAGACAGATTACCCGTCCTAAGGTGCTGGGAGTCAACCTTAGACTCCATGGAAAAGAGTCTGTTGACCAACTGTTCCTTAGACATCTCCAAGCTGAAGATCGCCACTGTTTTGTCCTGCTTAAAAGCCACATATTGGGCCACATTTAGTACGAACGCTGTTTTTCCCATGGAAGGTCTTGCAGCTACCAGAATGAGGTCAGAAGGCTGCATACCGGCCGTTCTGTAATCCAGATCTAAGAATCCCGTCGCAACTCCGGTTACATTGCCCTTATTATGGGATGCCTTCTCGATGTGGTCCATGGCATTCATGACGATCTGTCTGATCGGAACGAATTCTCCCGTATTCCTGCGCTGCACGAGATCAAAGACTCTTTTCTCCGTATCTGCAAGGATGTCTTCCAGACTGTCCTTACCAACATAACAGGTGTTAGCAATCTCTTCATTCAGCCGGATCAGTTTCCTGAGCGTCGCCTTCTCCGACACAATATTGGCGTAATACTTTACATTCGCCGAAGTGGGCACCGCCGTGATTAAATCGCGGATAAATTCCAAGCTGCTCACTTCCGGCGGCACATCTTTCTCTTTCAGTCGATCCTGCAGTGTTACCAGATCTACTGGCTTACCCTCATCGTTGAGTTCTACCATCGTGTCAAAGAGCACGCCGTACTGTTTGTTATAGAAATCCTCTCCAAGCACGATCTCCGAGGCAACCACGATCGCCTCTCTGTCCATGATCATGGAACCAATGACAGACTGTTCCGCCTCTATGCTATGGGGTAATATTCTTTTCAGGAGCGCTTCCTCCAATGTCTGCCACCTGCCTTAACTTCGTACTTTCTTGCTGTGTTACTTGGTGCCCTCTTCCACTACTTTCACACGCAGCTTGCCGGTCACCTTGGGGTGAAGCTTCACGCTTACCTCATAGGCGCCTAATGCCTTGATTGCTTCCGGAAGCTGGATCTTCTTCTTATCCAGTTCCAAGGCACACTGTTCTTTCGCCGCCGCCGCGATCTCCTTGGACGATACGGAGCCGAAGGCCCGTCCGCCTTCACCGGATTTCATGGTAAGCACCACTTCCTTCATCTCCAGCACCTTAGCCAGCTCCTGCGCTGCTTCAAGCTGCTCCTGTGCCACCTTATCCGCATTTGCTTTCTGTAATTTCAGATTATTCATATTGACGGAATTGGCTTCCACGCCCAATTTCTTAGGCAGAACAAAGTTCCTTGCATATCCGTCGCTCACATTTACGATCTCGCCCTTTTTACCCAGCGATTTTACATCTTCTAACAAAATAACTTTCATATCTATTCCCCGCTTTCTGTGCACCCGTACGCTCTCGCAAAGCATACTCACACTTCTTATGCATCCAACTCGCCTTCTGCAATCATCGCATCCAGTGTTCTCTTAATGGTCACGATGCCTTCCTCTATCGTACCATTCTCCATCTGCGCGCCCGCCACATTCATGTGACCGCCGCCACCCATCCGTTCCATGATCACCTGCACGTTCACTTCGTCAATAGAACGCGCGCTGATATAGATAATACCGTTATACGGCGTCAAAATAAAGCTTGCTTTAATACCTTTGATATTTAGCAGTTCATTGGCTGCCTGTGCGCCCACCACGGTAGGACTCGCCACATCCTCGGCCGTACATACCGATATCGCATAAGATTTTCTGTAGATCTCCGCCTGACTGACAGCATCCGCTTTGGCCTTATACTCTGCTGCATCGTCACGAAACAGTTTCCGAACGCGGGTCACATCCGCACCGTTCCTGCGCAGGAATGCTGCCGCCTCAAAAGTTCTGACACCAGTCTTCGTCATGAAATTGTTCGTATCTATCATAATACCGGAATACATGCAATCCGCTTCCTCCGGCCTCAACTTCAGATTATCACCAATATACTGCAGAATCTCCGACACCATCTCACATGCGGAAGAGGCGTAGGCTTCAATATAGGAAAGGGTTGCATTTTCAATAATCTCTGATCCTTGCCTGTGATGATCCAGTACCACCACGGATTTACAACGTTTTAACAGCTCGGGGCATTCCGTGATACTGGGCTTATTGACATCCACCACCACCAGTACCGCATTGCTGCCGACCATCTCAAGCGCCCGCGCATTATTGATAATCATATCCTCTTCATAACCACTGTTATCTAAAAATGTATCCACCATTGGCTGGATGGCAGCGCCTACGTCATTTAACACGATATGCGCCTTCTTATTCAATACTTCGGCAACTCTATAGATACCCACGGATGCACCAAAGCTGTCCGCATCACCCATGCGGTGTCCCATAACAAAAATCTCATCCTTAACGGCGATGATTTCCTTAAGCGCATGTGCCTTGACTCTTGCCTTGACGCGGGTGCTCTTCTCCACCTGCTGGCTCTTGCCGCCATAGTATGCCACATTCTCAGGCATCTTGACCACGGCCTGATCGCCGCCGCGTCCCAGTGCGATATCGACCGCATTGCGCGCAAACTCATAGTTCTGTGTATAGCTTAACCCGTCCAGTCCCATGCCGATACTGATTGTAACCGCCATCTCATTACCGATATTGACCGTCTTGACCTCTTCCAGCAGATCAAACCGGCTCTCCTGCAGCTGAATCGCCGCTTCCTTACGCATGATAACGAAATATTTATCTTTCTCCAGCTTCCTGCATATACCGTCCAAAGCCGCTATATATTTATTGACTTTACGATCTATCAATGCTATCAGCAGAGAACGCCTGACTTCCTCCACGCTTTCCAATGCTTCGTCATAATTATCAAGATAAATAAGCATTACGGCTAATGATTGGTTATCAACCTCTTTCAAAGCAATTTTAAGTGCCGTCTCGTCAAACAAGTACAGTGCAATCAAATAGCCTTCATAACCCTTAGCCTCTATAATATCACTGTTCTCGGCCATCTCCTTAAGAGAGATCTTCTTCATCTTAGCGATATAATTGCCGGAATCATACTCCACGTCAAACTCTACTTCGTCCTCTTCATTCACGCCGGGCAGCTTGTCCTTCGTGATAGAGGGAAACAGTGACGTGACAGACTTACGGTATCCCTTATCCTGATGTACCATCTTCTCAAACGCGATATTCGTCCAGATAATCTTGCCGCCGTCATCTAACAGTGCATGGGGAAGTTCCAGATCCCGCAGAAGCCTTCTCTGAATCTGCCCGTACTGCGTTGCAAAGCTGACCAACTCGTTCATGATAATCGGCTTATTATAGAACATCATGGACAGAATAATGGCGATATAGAATATAATAAATCCGCTGAGTATCAGCCCCGCTCTGTAATCGATCATATAGATCAGGATATCCACAGCGATCAGTAAGAATCCCAGATATAAAGAAGACTGTAAGTACGACTTCAATCTCCCCTTTAATTTTACACTGTTTTTCATCATATCTTCTTCTCTTTATTTATTTCCGAAGCTTATCAATCATCGTAACTGTTCAGAACCCTGTTCTTCACAGTTACAATGATGCACAGAAATTATGCATTCTGCATAATTTCGCGCATTGTCTACCTCGGGTTTTCTGTGACTTCCGCTTACGCTTCACTCACAAAAAACACCTCGCGTAAGCACCTTCTGAACAGTTATCAATCATCCTCACAAAGAATCTGTATTATCTTCCGATATACGCTTGCACACCATCATAAGTATAGCATTTTTTATAAATTCGTGCTACTCCAATATATAGAGCTTTTTCACTAAAAAATGACAGGATATGGTAGTTCGAAAGTCAGTTTACAAGCTTCACCATGCAAATTCAAATAAGCCGGAGAAAGTACCGAAAACAAAAAAGCTGTCGCCTCAGCAGAGCATAACCCGCTTTGGCAACAGCTTTCTCATTAACATTAATTAGTCCTGTACATAGGGCATAAGCGCTACATGTCTTGCGCGCTTGATCGCTACCGTCAGCGCACGCTGATGCTTCGCACAGTTTCCCGTGATTCTTCTGGGAAGGATCTTGCCCCTCTCAGATACGTATCTTTTCAGTTTATTGGTATCCTTGTAATCGATTACATTATCTTTGCCACAGAAAACACATACCTTTTTTCTTCTGCGCATTCCGCCCTTTTTCTTAGGGAAATCCGGCTTGTCTGTTTTATTAAATGCCATGGTCTTTGCCTCCTTCTAAATTCAAACAATTAGTTGAACGGCAGTTCCTCATCGATTCCGTCAGGAATATTCATAAACCCATCGCCGGCTGCTGCCGGTGCAGGTCTGTTCGCAGGAGCATATCCCCCGTCACCGTTTCCGGCACTGTTCTTGCTCTCGGCAAATTCCTGTTCCTCTACCACGATATCTGTTGTATACACCTTAACGCCATCCTTGTTGGTATAGCTGCCCGTCTGGATACGTCCCGTAATCGCAATCTTCGTTCCCTTGTGAAAATATTTCTCCGCAAACTCGCCTGCCCTGCCGAATGCAACACAGTTGATAAAATCTGCGGTCTGATCATCGTTATTACGATTAAATCTGCGGTCTACAGCTAGTGTATATCTAGCAACTGCCATAGCGTTGTCTCCCTGAGAATATCTTACCTCAGGATCTCTTGTCAAACGCCCCATAAGTATTACTTTGTTCATAAATACCTCTTTCTATTTCTCGTCTTGTCTTACGCACAGGTATCTGATGACATTATCCATAATACGGATACGGCTCTCGATCTCGGCCGGAACATTGCTCTCCGCTTCGAACTGGATAAAATAGTAGAAGGCTTCTTTCATTTTCTGTACTTCATAAGCCAGTCTCTTCTTACCCCAGTCATCCACGTTTGTAATCTGTCCGCCGAATCTTTCTACCAGAGCCTTAGCTTTCTCTAAAGTAGCGGCTCTCTCGTCATCTTCGATCTTTGCACTAACAACAACGGCTAACTCGTATTTGTTCATGCTTCTTTCCTCCTTTTGGTCTCTGGCCCCTTCTTTACAAAGGAGCAAGGATGATTGGCTTTACAGCCATATTAGTATATCACGGGTATTTATGATACCATAGAAACCCGCGAACCGCAAGTGTTTTTTATGTACATTACACGGAAAACGCATGAACCCCTATCCTATGACTATAATTGCCCTTCACCTTTTTAAATTTATCCAAATATGATTTTTTCTAAGTATTCTTCATTCAGACACGCCTTTTGCCTTTTTAC
>JAAUZX010000049.1 GCA_014804365.1 Lachnospiraceae bacterium | reverse complement strand
TTTCTCCTTTGATATATTCGTTCTAAAACAAGTATATCAAAAAATGACAAAAAAATCGACGGATTATCCGTCGATTTTTTTCATGCGTTTACCGTGCCGCCAAACCAATCAGTCCCCATCATTTGTGGTATATACATTTCCGCAGTTACTTTTCTCACCCACTCCACAGCCTAAGCGCAGAGGGAAGTTAATATCTGAAGGAGCCCCTCAAAAAGCGTCGGCACTTGACGAGGTATTTCACGAGTCTAGTGTCCGCTACGCTTTTTGCGGAGCGGGAGCGCGGTGACGCAGATATTAACTTTCCTCTGCGCGACCGGTTTTGCCGCATGTGAAAGGCAACTTTCTGCCGAAGCTGCCAGCCTGCACATCACAAAATCTTGTCAAGCCTTTTAAAAGAGGTTATACTAATATAGCATCGCATAGAAAAAATCGATGCGTTTTTCAAACACCAAAATTTTTTATAAAAAGGAGACTCACTATGCAGATCACGAAAGACATTCAATACATAGGCGTAAACGACCACGATATCGACCTCTTCGAGGGGCAGTATATCGTAGAAAACGGAATGGCATACAATTCCTATGTGATCATCGACGACAAGATTGCCGTCCTCGACACGGTGGATACCCACTTCGGCGAAGAATGGCTGCAGAACCTGAAGAAAGTTCTCGGAGCACGTACCCCGGACTACCTGATCATACAGCACATGGAGCCGGATCACTCCGCTAACATCGACACATTTGTCAAGGCCTATCCAGATGCCGTTATCGTGGCATCCGCGCCCGCATTTAACATGATGCGCCAGTTCTTCGGTACAGACTATGCCGACAGGCGGCAGATTATCAAAGAAGGCGATACGCTCGAACTCGGCTCGCACACCTTACAGTTTATCGCCGCGCCGATGGTTCACTGGCCCGAAGTCATGGTCACCTATGACAGCTTAGATAAAGTACTCTTCTCCGCCGACGGATTCGGTAAATTCGGCGCCTTGGATGCGGACGAAGACTGGGCCTGCGAAGCACGCCGCTACTATTTCGGTATCGTAGGCAAGTATGGCATGCAGGTACAGAACCTGTTGAAAAAAGCTGCTGCCCTTGATATCCGGACGATCTGCCCTTTACACGGTCCGGTTTTAAAAGAAAATCTTGAATATTATGTAAGCCTATATCAGGTCTGGTCTTCCTACGGCGTGGAGTCAGAAGGCATTATGATCGCCTACACCTCCGTTTACGGCAACACGAAAGCTGCAGCAGAACTCCTTGCCGCAAAGCTCACAGAAAAAGGCTGCCCGAAAGTCGTTACGGCCGATCTTGCCCGTGAAGATATGGCGGAATGTATGGAAGATGCTTTCCGTTACGGCAAACTGGTACTTGCCACCACCACCTACAACACGGAAATCTTTCCGTATATGCGGGAATTTATCGACGAACTGATCTCACATAATTATCAGAACCGTACCGTCGCTCTCATCGAAAACGGATCATGGGCACCGATGGCGGCGAAGGTTATGCGCGCTAAGCTGGAAAACTGCAAGAATATTACATTTGCGGAAAATACGGTTCAGATCAAATCTGCGTTAAATGACGAGAGTAAGGCCCAGATTGAAGCGTTGGCCGAAGAATTAATCAAGTAATAAAAAGCTATCCCTCTTCATATGATACGTCCGTATCTGCTGCTTATTCGCGTGCAGATACGGCTATCGGAAGGATAGCTTTTTCGTTTTCTCTTATGCATTAACCCCCAGCTTTTGCAGTTCTGCAATCGCCTGCGCCTGATTCCGAAAATGGATCGTATGTATGCCGAACTTCTCCGCTCCGGCCAGATTCGCCGGTGTGTCATCCATAAAGACGCATTCTTCCGGCACAAGATCATATCGGTCGATCAACAACTGGTATATCTCCGGCATAGGCTTGATCACTTTTTCCTGATATGACAGAATACCGCCGTCCATATATGGGATAAAATCCAGTGCACGCGCACACTCTCGCTCTGCTTTCTCTGAGAAATTAGACAGATATAATGTCCGGTAGCCCTTGCTCTTTAACTCCTGAATCCACGGTATCGCATAGTCATTGCGCGCTACTATTGTTTCGACATTCTTCAGTACCTTACGGATATCTTCTTCAATGTCCGGATCAGATGCTACGAACTCCCGTATGATATCCTCTTCTTTCATGACACCTCTGTCAATTTCATTCCATGCCGGATTCTTAACCGTCGCCTTGGCAATACGCTCCACCATCTGCGCGTCATACCCGAATCTCGCATAGTGTTCCTCCCATGTAAAATCCGCAAGCACATTGCCGATGTCAAATATAATTGTCGTAATCATGTTGATTTTCTCTCCGTTTCATCGCTTTTTCTCAGGTAAAGCTCTATCGCTGCGGCTTTTCTCATGAAGCATCCTATAGTCGATTCGTCACAGCAGCTCCAGCATACTCCGCGCTGCCGCCGACAGTGGATTCTTCGGATTCGTCACCACACAGAAATGCCGCTTCGGTATGATCATGTTAAACCGCAGTTCAAACAGTCTTCCGTCTTCCAGATATTCCCTTGCAAAGTCCCGAACGACACATCCCACACCCAGATTGCGCAGGGCAAACTGCACGATCATATCGCTGGTCGCCAGTTCAAACTCAGGCCGGACGTACACGTTGTTTTTCTGTAAAAAAGAATCCATATAGCTTCTCGTGCTGGTAGCGCCCTCCAGATAAATAATAGGCATTTTTTCCAATTCCTGCAAGTCCAACATGCGGTTCTTATAGCTGATAAACTTCCGTCCCGCCACGAATACATCTTCAATCTCCCGCACATTCGCCACCTGCAGACTGCCCGGATTATCAAAAGGTGTGCTCACCACACCGAAATCAATTTTATTCTCATTCAGATTGCTCAGCGTCTCCGGAGTAGGCGCGTTGCTGACCATCACCTTAATATGGGGATATTTCTCGTGAAACTGCTCCAAATACGGCAGCAGATAGAATTGCAGCGTCATGTCACTGGCTCCGATGTGAATCTCACCCAGCTCCAGATTCAGCATCTGATCCAGCTTCTGCTCTCCCAGCCTGATCTGCTCATATCCCTTCGACACATAGTCATAGAGCAGGCTGCCCTCTCCCGTCAGCCGTACCCCTTTCGATGCCCTCGTAAAAAGCTTCGTCCCCAGCGCAGTCTCCAGCTGCCTGACGGACTGGCTGACTGCCGGCTGCGAAATATTCAGTTCTTTCGCAGCCATCGTCAGACTTCCGGTCGTTGCCACATGATAGAATACTTTATAATACTCTAAGTTGTTCATAGTTTACATAACTCCAAATCTATCACCGCATATACTGTCCGCACACTTTCTGCCGCCTTTTCTTATTGCTCGCAGTCATACTCAGCTTCTCGCCAGCCCATCCACATGAAGAATCTCACCGCTGATGTAAGAAGCCCTATCCGATGCGAGGAATACGAAAGCATTGGCGATATCCTCCGGCTGTCCCATGCGCCGCAGCGGAATCTGTGCTATCATCGGATCGATCACTTCTTTCGGAACGGCACGCATCATATCGGTATATGTGATGCCCGGTGCCACCGCATTGACCCGGATTCCCTTCGGTCCCATTTCTCTGGCGAGAGATAAAGTAAATCCATTGACTGCCCATTTAGATGTAGGATAGGCAACTCCCGCCGGCTGCCCATATACACTCACCATGGAGGAGGTGTTCAGAATGACACCGCTGCCCGCTGCCACCATATGCTCGCTTGCCGCTTTAGTGCAGTTGTATACAGCCTTAAGGTTTAAATCCATGACCTTACTAAACAGCTCTTCCGTATATTCTGTAAAAGGAGTACTCTCCGACATTCCCGCATTATTAACCAAAATATCGATCTTCCCGTACTTCTCAGACACCTCGTCAAAAGCCGCCTTCACAGCCGTATATTCGGACAGATTCGGGAAGATTCCCTCCACTACCGCATCCGCGTATGTTTCCTTTAACTTTGCCACCGCCTGATCTGCCGTTTCCTGCCTGCTGGCACATAGCACTACCTTGGCACCCTCCTGTAAAAAAGCCTCGACAGTCGCATAACCGATCCCTCTGCTCCCGCCTGTAATAATCGCAACCTTGTTTCCCAGCAACATAGATTTCCCTCCTTTTCTTGTGCCTGTATTCAGACACTTCTCGCGTTTACTCCATATAGTATATCACAATCTGTCTTATTTTTATATACGCATACCTTCTTCTTTCGTTTTACACGTTTCATGCTAAGTGCTAATTCTTGCGGATTATCCGATGCAAAACGTCAAAAAATGCATAGAATACGACGACTATTTCAGCAGACCTCGCGAACGGTATCCAAATTCCTATAAAAAATCGAGCGCCCGCGCGCTCGATTCAGAGAATGCTGCGCATTCTCCTTATTTCCAATATTATATAAAAGGCAACAAATTTAAATCGCTGCCCTTTATTTCGTCATCGAATTATCTTATTGTAACATAAGCATAGGCATTCTGTTCCTAACCGCTGCTATAACCCTACCGGCTAAGCGGACTCTTCCGATAGATAATATCCTCTCTGCCCGGTCCGTTGGAAACCATCGTGATCGGGTACCCGATCTGCTCCTCGATAAACTCCACGTACTTGCGGCAGTTCTCCGGAAGCTCCTCGTAACTCTTGATACCCCTGATTTCGCATTTCCAGCCCGGAAGCTTCTTTAACACCGGCTTTGCTTTTTCTAATTTACAAGTGACGGGGAAATCCGTCGTCACCTCTCCGTCCACTTCATAGCCTACACACACCGGAATCTCATCCAGATACCCCAGCACATCTAACACCGTAAATGCAACGTCCGTGGTACCCTGCAGTCTGCACCCGTACTTGGATGCCACACAATCGAACCACCCCATACGCCGGGGCCGTCCTGTTGTAGCGCCGAACTCACCGCCGTCACCGCCTCTGCGCCTAAGTTCATCCGCCTCATCTCCGAATATTTCCGATACAAAAGCGCCTGCCCCCACGGCCGAAGAATATGCTTTGCACACGGTAATGATCTCCTTGATCTCATGAGGCGGCAATCCTGCACCGATGGCACCGAAGGCCGCCAGTGTGGAAGAAGATGTTACCATAGGATAGATGCCGTGGTCGGGATCTTTTAATGTACCCAGCTGACCTTCCAGAAGCACGGTCTTGCCTTCTTTTAACGCCTGATCCAGATATGCGGACACATCACACACGTAAGGCTCTATCATCTCACGATATCCCTTCAATGTATTAAGCAGTTCCATCGGATCAATCAACGGTTTATGATATAAATGCTCAAGAATTACATTCTTGGTCTCACAGACACGCTCTACTTTTTCACTCAAACGTTCCTCATCAAAGAGTTCACTCACCTGAAACCCAATCTTTGCATATTTATCCGAATAAAAAGGTGCGATTCCCGATTTGGTAGAACCAAAAGACTTACCTCCAAGTCTTTCCTCCTCATACTGATCAAACAGGATATGATACGGCATAACCATCTGACATCTGTCAGACACGAGAATCTTCGGCATGGGAACACCCCGGTCTATGATCGACTTGATCTCATTCATCAGAATCGGAATATTCAGCGCAACGCCGTTGCCGATCACACTCGTCGTATGACCGTAGAAAACGCCGGACGGTAACGTGTGCAGTGCAAACTTACCATAATTATTGACAATCGTATGTCCTGCATTGGCTCCTCCCTGAAAGCGCACGATAATATCTGCCTTCTCCGCCAGCATATCTGTGATCTTTCCTTTGCCTTCGTCTCCCCAATTGGCACCCACCACTGCTTTTACCATTGTGATTCCTCCTTTTTCATGCCCGCAGATTTATCTCGCATATTCTTAAGTTTACCCAATATGCTGTCTCATCTGCATATTTCCTTCATAGTTAAAACGGACGTATTTCGTCCGTTTTTCTTACTGTTTGATTATATCGCATGATTTGTTATAAGTAAAATCAACATTTATTATGTATAACATAATTTCTACTTATATTCATAACTGTTCATATCCATGTTTTTCACAGTTACGAAGCACCTTCTGAACAGTTGCAGATATTCTTTCACTAACATGTATATTCCTGCCAGTATTTCTCCAGCAATTCTTCAGCCTTATCTGCACATTCGGGAAATTTGCTGCGGATTTTGATAACAGCATTCCCTTTTGTTTCATGATATTCCTGAAGCACTTCTACAACAGTTCTTATGTCCTGTTCCTGTACTTCTCTTGTTACTTTCTTCGTGACCGCCTCCGTCACTTCTTCCCTGACTTCCTTCGTGACTTCCTCCCTGACTTCCTTCGTGACTTCCTCCCTGACTTCCTTCGTGACTTCTTCCCTGACTTCTTCCCTCATATCTTCCCTGATGTCTTCCGAAATAATGTCAATCCAGTCTCCCAGTGTCATATATCCCGCCTCCACTTCCGGTAGATTCTTTACCTTCATCACATAAGAATCCATCTTTCTTGTTGCCTCATCAACCGCATTTTTACTATCACTATTTTGTATATATGTTAACATATTTTTTATTGCCTGGCTACCACCTTTTTGACCTTTCGTATAAAAATATACGAACTGCAATCCGTCGTCATATTCCAGCTCCGGTACTTCCACACAGCTGTTGCGTACCGTATACATCATGTAATCCTTCCCGAACAGGTCATAGTTGGTGATCGTGATCACATACAGGTTCGGTATGCCGGAGAAATCTTTTAACCCTCTTCTCACATACCGGCCGTCTATCTTTGCCTGATAGTATCTGTTATGTCTCGGCAGATGGAGTGCGTCCTTAAGATGCGGCTCCACGTCATATACATTCGTAACATTTCCTTCCTCATACTCCGTGATCTCCACATCCATCCGGATCCCTCTCAGGTCCGGCGTGGCTGCGGGAATGATCTGCTGCGCCAGCACCCGCACTGTTTTGATCTCTTTTCCAAGCAGCACGGACAACAGAAGCCGGTAGAACGGCTCATTGATCTCCTTGTTGGAAGCGATTGCGTTTGACAGGAAATTATCGATCAGATCCAGTTCCTGCAGTGTCTTTTTGGTATATCCCATACATCCTCCTTCTGACAGAGCATGACGGTACTCAGCACGGAACGATTCCTGCACACTGTTATCCTCATCTCTGCCTTCCATATTTAGTTTTTCTTCCGTGAATTTCCGGCGAGATGCCGATACAGATTTCCTCCCTGTGGCAAGCGCCTTAGCCGCCACCGGGAAGAAATAAGAGATTCACTTTGAATTGATAAAATTACTATAACAGAGTGTTGACAAGTGCGCAAGCCTTTTTTGATTCAGCTTTTTAGCGCCTTATTTCACTGACGATACCTAAGCGCTCTGGTCGCATTTAATACCGCAAGGATCATAACACCCACATCTGCGAAGATCGCCCACCACATATTGAGCGTTCCCACCGCACCTAATCCTAAACAGATAAACTTGACTGCCAGTGCAAAGACTATATTCTGGTGCACAATGCGCAAAGTCTTTCTCGAAATATTGATCGCGGTCGCGATCTTCTCCGGATCGTCGTCCATCAGCACGATATCTGCCGCTTCGATTGCCGCATCCGCTCCCAGCGCTCCCATGGCGATTCCCAGATCAGCACGGGATAATACGGGGGCATCATTTACGCCGTCTCCTACGAATGCCAGTTTTTCTTTTTTATCTTTCGCTGCCAGCAGCTTCTCCACCTCGCCAACCTTGTCAGCCGGCAAAAGCTCACTCTTGACTACATCTACCCCGAGTTCCGCCGCCACTGCATCCGCAACTCTTTTCGCATCGCCGGTTAACATAACTACTTGTTTAACTCCGGCCGATTTCAAACCGGAAACCGCCGCTTTAGCATTGTCTTTAATCACATCCGAAATCAGAATATATCCGGCATATTTGCCGTCAATTGCCACATGTACCTCTGTTCCCGTCTTCTCCGGTACCAGATAAGGAATATTTAACTTTTTCATCAGTTTCACATTACCGACCGCTGCCCGTCTTCCGTTCACCACAGCCGTCACGCCATGACCGCCGATCTCTTCCACTTCCGTGACTCTTGCAGGATCAATGGGCTTACTATAGGCTTCTTTTAAACTCTTACTGATGGGATGATTGGAATAATTCTCCGCATAAGCCGCCGTTTCCAATAGCTCTTCCTGTGAAATGCCATCCGCCGCCTCCATATATGTCACTTCGAAAACACCCTTAGTCAAAGTCCCGGTTTTATCACAGACCACATACGCCGTCTGTGAAAGCGCTTCCAGATAGTTGGAGCCCTTTACCAAAATTCCCTTCGCGGAAGCGCCGCCGATTCCCCCGAAGAAGCTTAACGGAATAGAGATCACCAATGCACAAGGACAACTGATAACCAGCGTCGTTAATGCTCTGATCAGCCAGACAGACCATCCCGCGGGATTTCCCAACAACAGATTAACCACAGGAGGAACAAGCGCCAACGCCAGTGCGCCTATACAGACTGCAGGTGTATAATACTTTGCAAATCTTGTAATAAAGTTCTCGGATCTGGACTTTTTCATGCTGGAATTCTCCACCAGATCAAGAATCTTAGATACGGTGGACTCACCAAACTCCTTCGTTGTCCTGATTCGAAGCACTCCGGACATATTGACGCATCCGCTGATCACTTCATCACCTTCCGCCGCCTCTCTGGGCAGACTCTCCCCCGTTAACGCACTGGTATTCAACGTAGATGAGCCGCTCACGATTACGCCGTCGATGGGCACCTTTTCACCCGGCTGCACCGTGATGACAGATCCCACCGCCACTTCATCGGGGTCTACCTGCTTAAGTTCTCCGTCCTGCTCTACATTGGCATAATCCGGCCGGATATCCATCAGTGCCGTGATATTCCTGCGGCTCTTACCCACTGCATAGCTCTGAAATAGTTCTCCGATCTGATAAAACAGCATAACCGCCGTTCCCTCAAGGTACTCTCCCAGAGCGATCGCACCTACCGTTGCTACCGCCATCAGAAAATTCTCGTCAAACACTTGACCGTGAATGATTCCCATCGCCGCTTTCTTCAGGATATCATATCCGATAATGAGATACGGAATCATGAAAAGCACAAGCTTTATATATGGATTCTCCACCGGAATAAAATTAAATCCCACTACCAGTACCGCAGATATGATAATCCGTATCAACACTTTCTTTTGTTTTTTTGTCATAACATCCACCTTCTCCTATCCATAACAGATTTTTCTTGCGCGACGCTGATTTCCCGCCTGTCATCTGTTCATACTTTTTGTTCATACTTTTATTTCATATGAACATTTGAACATATATCTGTTTATTTGTCAAGTATCCGCTCAAGTTTTTTATAAAAAAAGAGCCCGGCGGCACCACCGCTTGTTACCGCGATCATACCGCTGAGCAAATAATCATGTGGGAATCCGCAGTACCTGCCCGATCTGCAGAGCACTACCGGTCAATCCGTTCAACTGTCTGATGGCATCCACCGTCGTGCCGAACCGATTTGCCAGCAGCCACAGTGTATCCCCGGAGCGCACCGTATAATTGAAATACTGTTGGGTCTGCGTTGACGGAATCTTAAGAATCTGCCCTATCCGCAGACTGTCACCGGTCAACCCGTTCAACTGTTTGATCGCCTCTACCGTCGTGCCGAACCGATTTGCCAGCAGCCACAGTGTATCCCCGGAGCGCACCGTATAATCAAAGGAACTTGTGCCTGTTCCGGGTGACGTACCGGGTGTAGGATTGGGGGAAGGTACATTCTGCCCGATCCCTTGATATGCCCGATACAGCGCATTCCATGTGGCCGGACCCACAATGCCGTCCGCCACCAGTCCCATTCTTCTCTGAAAAGCACTCACTGCCTGCCGCGTGCCGCTGCCAAAAATACCGTCCTGCACTACAGCGGGAACGTCGGGATAATATTCCGAGATGATACTGAGGAGATACTGCAGTGTAATAACGTCCTGTCCTCTCGCCCCCTCCCGGAGCACTACGTCCGGCGGCACGGTTCCGATTCCTATATTCGTTCCCTCACTATTCAGTTCCGCCAGTCTGGTGACTGCCGTATACAGGCTGGATAACTTATACCATGTAGATTTACCGACGATTCCGTCAGCTGCCAATCCGAAGATACTCTGAAATTTCATCACTGCCGCCCGCGTGCTGTCTCCAAACGTGCCTTCCGCGTCAGATATGACCGGTATCGCAGGGTAGTTTCGTCTAATTCTGTTTAAATAATTCTGAATGATCTGCACATTCAGCCCTGAACTTCCTATCCTGAGCGGCGTCCCCGGATACGAAGTCAGCATATTCGTTACAATATTCGTCTGTGCGATCTCCACATCGTCGGGATAATAATAACGCAGGATTCGGATCGGTGTATATCCCTGATTCGCCAGCGTAACTGTCCCCCACTGAGACAACCCACTGCAGGTAGCGGTGGTCCCGTTACAGAAAGATGTGAAGTAAGGCGCTTCCTGTCCCTGCCTGCGGACATACTCATTAAATATCTCATCCACGATCCTGCTGACAGAATCATAGATCGGCCGCCCATATACGAAATACTGGTCATAGGCTGTGCTGTTAGTGATGTCGAAGGAATAACCCTTGCTTCTATACCATTCCGTATATACTCTGTTCAGTGCAAACGTAATAATGGCGTAGATATTCGCACGCAGTGACGCCTCCGGCCATGTAGGGTAGATCTCGCTGCTGGCAACATTTTTCACATAATCCGGAAAAGACACCTGCACATTCGAGGCTGACGAATTCGGTGTTCCCAAATGCACCGTGATCGGATTCGGAATAGCGACCTGCCGCAATACATAGGGTGCTGCACCACCACCGACGCTTCCCTCCTGATTCCGTTCTCCTTCCATGGAAACCGCCGGTGCGCCCACCGAAATCTCCGTCTGTGTCCGCTGTCTCCCCTTCATCGGAACAAGCACAAGCGGAAGATTGGCCAGCTCTCCGTCAAAAATAGGAATGTCGGAAACATACACTGAGTCAAATCCTTCCGCCTGTGCGAGTACATTATATGTTACATAGGGTGTCCCCGTAAAATTCTCATTCTGCGAGTAACTCTTGTCCACTGTTTCCAATGGCACTTTTCTCATCTCACCGTTCTCATCTGTCGTCAGTTCATAGACACGATTCTGCTCATCGTCCAGAACCGTGACCCGTACACTGCTTAAGGGCAACGCTTCGTGCGCAGTCCGCGCCTGCATCATCAGATAACCGATCGCCATAATTTCCTTCTCCTTCATAACTATATTATTCGATAAACCAATATGTTATAAAATATGAGAAATTCGGCTATCAGTTACACTTTTTTGCAAAAACACTCTCTGTTACTGTTGCAGTTCATCATCTCCCGCCGTTTTCACAAACCCGTCTGGACCTGCGCCAAAAGCAGTGAAGCATTTATCCGCGTAGCAAAACGTCCTTTTCCGGTATTCTTTCGGACATAATATAGTGCCGCTAAGATCACAGACTTTGCAACCTTAGCAGCACCGCTAAAACAAAATACCATTTTATCTTTTACTACTGAACGACCCCGTTACCGCCTCTTGTCCACACGATATTCTGGCTGATCATCTGATCGATATCCATACCTATGATCTCCGAGGCTCTGGCCTTCGCCACACCCTCATTGGCAGTTCCAAGATTCTTATATATATTGTAGGCCGGCTTCTTGTTACCATTCAAATCGTATAACCCCAGCGCCAGATGACTCTCCATCTCGTGGGCATCGTCAGTCTGACGGAACAGCATAAACGCGTCTACATCAGGCAGGGAAGCTGCTTTCAGATAGCCGTAAGCCACCGACGCCTCCTGCTTCTCATTCCCGAAGCTTGACGTAAATCCGATCTCAGCTAACGAAATGCTCCTGACCTGACCGCTCGGATTTAAGAACTGCGGCTGATGCATATAGTTAATCAAAATATCCACATTCTGCAACGTTATATAAGGGGTGGAAAGATTCTGTTTTACCCATACCGCCGGTCCGTTCCATGCATAAGGATCGTACAGTGGCGAATTATACGGATGATAGGAAAGGCTCCAGTCAATATTCCCCTCACGATTCATATAGTAATTGAACTGATCCAGATAATCCTTCGCAAGGAAGCTGCCCGGATTGGACTTCCGCCCCCACTCCTGATCGATGGAGTTATATACTCTCACGTTGGCATTCTGGCTCTTTAGCTCGTTATAGAAGATACGGAATGCCTTTGCATAGATATTCACATTAAAATCCAGTGACGTGGAACTGCTGTACCACCATGATGTACGCGCATTCACCTCGTTGCCGAGAATCCAGTTATCCACCTGTCCGCAGCCTGTCTGTCCCGAATAACGCTGTCCCAGAAAGGCACTGACCGCCTTCAGGTGACTTACCCCTGCGTTATCAGCAACATTAAGCGCATACCCCGGACAATCACCGCCTACCGCCGTAGGATGCACAAGATCCTGCGTGTAAGGACTCCTGCCGCCGTTAAGAAGCACCATGGTAACCTGTATACCATAGCTGTTAAAGCTCTTGATCATGGAATCAAAGTGCGACACCATGCCATTATTGAAATACCATGTCTGTCCGTTATAGTCGAAAGGAATCCCTCCCTGCACGGAAGCATCCACGCAGATATCATCCACATACATATTATACACGATCTGCTGAATACCGAGATCCTGTAATTCTTCTTTAGAAGACTTGGCAAGATCCGGGAGAATTCCCTTGATCCCCCTGTCATTGCGCGGCGAAGTATGTGTCGCAATCGCTTCCGGATTCGTAATATAGTGCTCATCGCTGACCTGCACCATCTGTCCGCCCCGCTTTACCGCAACCAGGAATTTGCGGCTCAGATTGGACTCCCCCGTATTATAGCTTAGCGGAAAGGCCGCCGTAACAGAAGCGCCCGCGTCAACCGTCGCCACCACCTTACCGGTGGGACCATCCTGATACACCTCATCTGCATAGATATAATATTTACCGTCATCACCGGACGGAACGCTTCCCGCACTGAGCTGACATATCACGTCCGCCCCCGCGATCGTACAGGACTGAATCGCAACGGGACGCCCCGAAGCCTCCGCATAAAGAGTGTTCTCCTCCACCAAGCACAGACTGCCTATTATCAATACTAAGGCAATTAACGCGGTAAGCACGGTCGCTTTCCTGCCTCCAGTGCTTCCCTGCGCTCTCACGGCTGTCATACTACTGCATTTCCAGTTCTTGTTTCTTTTGTTTACTCTCATCTCTCCCTACCACCATTCCGAAGCGTCCATACAGCCCACCGCAATGCCGATTCTGTCACCATTTCTGTATCCGCCTCTTTAAATCAATTCTTTCTTTTTTCTCCTGTGCTTTATTATATCTGTAAAAATATGGATTGACAAGTAAAAAGGCGTGATTCATAGCTACTAATTACATCAGTACTACTTTTCACACCCACGCCACAACCTAAGCTCGGAGGCAGCTTTTCCAATGTGTGAAAAATAACCATCCGGTTTATGCTTAAACGAGGCGAACGACTTAGATAAACTATGAACAGTAATTACGCCGGATTCTCATGCACCATAATATGCTTCACCTTCGGGAAGTTCTGTTCAATAGCATCGTGAACCCGTTCCGCAATGCCATGTGCCTCCCGAAGTTTCATCTCCCCGTTCACTCTGATCTCGATATCGACATAGATTTTATTGCCGAAGACACGTGTCTGTAACAAATCAACGCCCAGCACGCCAGACTGAGCGAGTGCGCATTCTCTCAGCGCATTCTCTACTTCGTCGTCACAAGCCTTATCAACCATCTTATCTACCGCATCCATGAAGATCTCGTAAGCCGCCTTCTCAATGAAGAAGCAGATCACCACACTGGCCACCGGATCTAAGATCGGGAACCCCATTCTGGCACCCGCGATACCAATCAGCGCACCTATTGAAGACAACGCATCAGACCGGTGGTGCCATGCATCTGCCATAAGCGCGCCGGAATCAATCCGCTTCGCATAGATTCTTGTATACTGATACATACCTTCCTTGACAACGATGGACAGAAGCGCCGCTGCAAGTGCCAACATGCCCGGCACGGCCAGCTGCGCGTAGTCTCCCCCTGCAATCTTGCCCACCGCAGAATATCCTATTCCGAGTCCGGTAGCCGCCAGAATCGTAGCAAGAACGATCGCCGCAACACACTCCATCCGCTCATGCCCGTAAGGATGGTCCTTGTCTGACGCCTTACCGGAAATCCTGATGCCCACAATGACAACGATCGTACTGAACACATCTGAGGCCGAGTGGATCGCATCGGAGATCATCGCGCTCGAATGAGCGATCACCCCCGCCAACAGCTTTAATACTGTGAGCACGAAATTTGCCGCTATACTGACCTTCGATACTTTCATCGCCACCTTCTCATAATCCTTTATATCATCCATACTATTCCCCTCTGCCACTTACTGTTTTACAAAAAAACATCTGCGTACACAGTAATCGTAACTACTGTCCCGCAGATGTCATAATCCGCTGTCGCCCGAAACGACCCGGCTCCTAAGCTAATGCCCCGGCCTGCTCAGTTTGTACTGTATCATCCCGAGAGTCTGTGCTCTCCAAGTTTGCAGTGCAAAATGTATTGTACCTAATGTATCATACGCAGGTTCAGATGGCAAGTGCAAACCTATCGTCCGAACATAGTACTTTGGACTCAAACCAGATAAACGGCCGTCGGATGCAGATAGAGATCAATTGCGTTCGCGATTCCCTCGGCTAGCTGATCCTGATATTCGTTCGTCTCCAGTTTCTTCCGCTCCGCTTCGTTGGAGAGAAACCCAGTCTCGATCAGACAGGAGGGCATCTTGCTTTTACTTGTCACACACATTTCCGGATCGGATGCCAGCCCTCTGTCCACGGCCCCGCTTGCTTTAACGGCCTCCTGCTGTATGAGCGCCGCCAGTCTTTTCGCGGCACCTGTCGCATCGCTTTCATCATACCACGTCTCGATCCCGGACACGCTGTTATCCTCGTAAGAATTCTGGTGTATGCTCACATAGAGTCTGGCATTCAATCTGTTGGCCTCCTCGATCCGATCCGCCTTATCCACAAGATCATCCGCCTTTCTGGCCAGTACAACCCGATATCCTCTGGCCTGCAGTTTATCCGCCACCTTATCGGCAATTTCTCTATTGATATCCTTCTCCAATACCCCGGCAAATCCGCATCCCCCGTCCATGCCGCCGTGTCCGGGATCGATTACGATCACCCGGTTCACCTCCGCTTTGGCATTCTCGACTGCCGTAAGCGCCGCACGTCCGGAACCTTTAGTCATCACGCTTGCTACATCGAGCATCTTCGCCTCGTCCGTCGATATCGGAACTTCATGTATCTCCGCCGCGACTACCTTCGACGAGTTCGTCTGTACTGCCATCGCCACGACAACTACCAGAATACAGATCACCGTCAGCACCCACACAAACGTCCGCAGATACCCTCTGATCTCCTCTCTTCTTCTTTGTTTCCTGTAATAGCGCCTTGTTCTTCCGTACATACAAATGCTGCTCCTCTCCTGTGTGATCTGCCCATCGGCCTATGAATACAGATTACAGGAAAGGTGCATCAAAATTTCATCATTTTTGCAACATAGTTACATCATTTTTGCAAACTTTTTGCATCATTTGGATATTTTCAGGAAAAGCTCGTTGATACCGTCATAGAATCCTACCGTGACGACGGTTCTGTCATCGCCCGCACCTGAAAAAACATACTTCTTATAATACGGTGTGGTCTCTAAAAGCGGGTTATCGCTCTCATACACTTCCGGCGCAGTAAGCCCCATATAGGAAGCCCATGCCGCCACCAGCGCATCCGGATCGATCTCCTCCCACTTAAGCCGCGACCGCACATAAAATTCATAGATTCTGCCGTCATCCGCATCGATATAGGCATCGAGCAGACGGTTCTCTTTATTGGCATTTTGTAAACTGCCCAGAAGATTCAGCTTCCAGACCGCCACATTGTTTCTCGGCTCCGGCACATCGATGGCGGAATACAGTGTCGCCTGATAGGAAGCCGGCTGTACTTCTCTGATATCATCCGGCAGGATACCCAGTTCTTTCAGCGTGGCGATCCCGTCATTGGCTGTCTGATAGATCTGCTCGTCCGTAATCTCCCGCCCTGACGGTCCGTTGTGATTTACCACAAAAGCATAGGTGCCTGTCAGTTCCTGATAAGCGGCATCCGTCTCTCTCATCTGCGAACTTAATTCCGTTCCTGCCACACTCTGGGAATTGAGACACTGTGACAGAATGAAGAGTTTCTCATTACTGCTAAGCTGGTAACGGTAGCCCTCTCCTCCCGTCTCTTCCTCCTGCGTCCTGATCTGATTTAATATGCCTCTGTCTTTATATTGTGCGAGTGCTTCCGGTCCCCATATGGACAGAACGACAACCACGCAAGTCAGCGCAAGGAGCGCCAGATTAAGAATGTATTTCTTCATGCTCCGCCTCCTCTTCCGCCTGCAGAAGGAAGCCGATGGCGGTTCCTTCTCCGACCGTGCTGTCAATCTCCAGCCGGCTGTCGTGCAGCGCCAATATTTCCGTGCTGAGTGCCAATCCCAATCCCGCGCCGTTTCTGCTGCGCGATCTGGATTTATCCACCATATAGAACGCCTGCGTGATCTTAGACACTTCCTCCGCCGGAATGCCTATGCCATAATCTTTGACGGTAAAACGGTATCCGTCCTGCTCTTTGTGTCCGCTGATCTCGATCCGTCCCCCTTCTTCCGAGGCTTTACATGCATTATCCAGAAGATTCACCAATACGGTCTGGATCAGACTGACATCCGCCATCACAACAGCCGGTTCATATGAAAAGACAAACTCCATACTTTTATTCGGAAGAAACATGCTGCGCAGATACTCAAACAGTGTCTCCGCAGATACCGCTCTGATCTTAGCGCCCTCTTTCTTCGTCACAATAATATCAAGCAGCCTGAGAGACATCGTCTCTAATCTCTTGCCTTCCGTATAAATATAATTCGCCGACAGCAGACTCTTCTCCTCATCCAGCTTTCTGGAACGAAGCATGTCCGCATAACCGATAATGGACGTAAGCGGTGTCTTAAGCTCATGTGCAAAAGCGCCGACGAAATCTTCCCTCGCCTGTACTTCCTCCTCCAATTGTCCGATCGTCTCCTCTAAAACCTCCGACATGTGATTGAAGTCCTGCGTCAGCTCGCCCAGTTCATCATTACTGACCTTTCTGGCACGGTAACCGTAATCACCTGCTGCCATCTCCTTCGTCGCGCGCACCAGAAGCCTGATCGGTTTCGTCAGGCGTGAGGCAATAAAATACATGATCATGATACCGAACAGCAGCATAAGGATCGTCAGCCTTCTATAGACCGTAAATCCCATCTCCCGTTCCTCAAACACCTGCGTCACATCCCGCAGCGTCTCTAAGTACAACGATCTGCCGAGCGCGTTAATGCCGCTCTGCGTCTGGATATAATACCGCTCCCCCAGAGGAACCACACGGTAAGAATAGTGATTCTCCGCCGCCGCGTTCAGCAACTCATCATCCGCTTCGAATCCATCACCGGCATAGAGCACATTCTTCTCCTCGTCACAGATCCGCAGAAGCCGCCCTGTTCCCTGCCCGCTTGTCTCCAGATTAGAAGCGATCTGTTCCACCGAGCTGTCCTGCAGCAGATCGTATTTGACAGGCACATTTAATGCTGCCGTCTCAAATGCGAACCGCAGTATATTATTTTCATCCAGCGCCAGTCCGACCTCCCTTTCCAAGGACGTCTCGAACACATAATTGACAAAATAAAAACCGCTAAAACCAAGCGTAAGGGCTATGATAATCGTAGTCCACAACAAAAGCTTCTGAGAAAACTTCATGTTAATCTCCATACCTAAATTGATTATTCGAGTTTGCGAAGCAAATCTCGCCCAGTTAATTCCGAAGGAATTTACTGATGTTAATTTCCGAAGGAATTTACTGGATTTCTAGACGATACCCAATTTTATAAACCGCCACGAGATTTCTTTCCCATCCCAGTTTCCTTCTCAGGCGCTGCACGTGAATGTCCAGCGTCCTGCTGTTGGCGTAGTACTCGTCATGCCAGACCCGTTCATAGAGATTCTCCCGGAACAACGCCACATTTCTGTTCTCCGCAAAGAGCATCAGCAGATCGAATTCCTTGCTGGTAAGCGGCACCGGATTGCCGTCCCGCGTCACCCGTCGCGCCTCAATATCGATCTCGATCCCGCCTATGATCAGTTTCTTATCCGACTTATTATATCGGCGCAGCACCGCTTCCACCCGGGCCAGAAGCTCCGTCACGTCAAAAGGCTTGATCAGATAATCGTCTGCTCCCAACTTAAGTCCCTTCACTCGGTCTTTCACCTCATGCTTTGCCGAAATAAAAATAACCGGCACCTTATAAGGTCTGATATATTCCATCACATCATAACCGTCCGCCCCGGGCAACATAATGTCTAAAAGCACGAGGTCAAATGTATCCTTCTCAACCGCATCGATGGCCGCCAGCCCGTCCTCTGCGGCGACGCAGTAATATCCTGCCGCCGACAGATTCATGTCGATCAGGTCACGAATCGGTTTTTCATCATCCACAATCAGTATCTTTATCATGTCTCCGGACTCCACCCCCAATAGGCTCTCGCCTTCTCCACAAGCTCCGCCACCGTGTCTTCATCGCTGCAGCGAACCTTCTTTTTCACTTCCGTATCCGTCTCAAACCCGCCGGTGCGCTGATAATAAATTGCATAGTCAGGCCAGACAACCACTTTATTCTGATTTCCTGCATTACTGTAACGCGCCAGCACCAGAATGTCTTTCATGCCGTCCCCGTCAATGTCCCTGCAGCTGATCCCCTTGAGTGCATACAGATTATCGAAATCTCCCATCGGCTGAAAGCTCCACACGATCTCCCCCTGTTCGTTCACCAGATAGATCATAAAAGTGGTAAACTCCGCCATCGTGTAACTTCCCGGCATGACTTCAAGATATCCAAGCTTCTCAAACTGTCTGGAATAATCCTGTTCGGCAGTGATTACAAAGCCGTTCCTAAGAAGCTCCGCCTTAGTCGATGCCGTATAGAGAAATTCTGTCGAATAACCGTCCCGCACATAGGCGATAATGCTCTCCGCGCTCTTGTTCATTCCATACCGGTTGATTTTATCCGAAATGCGATAATCACGATAGAATCCTTCGTCACTCTGGAATAATACATCTCCTACCTTATAATCCTTGACTGCATATGTACCTGTCTTATTTCTGCAATCGGCAATCAGTATGATATCCATTCTGCCATCCCGATCCAGATCTTGAAAAGAGACCGCGGAAATGGCGCGGATCGGCTGTTCCAAACTGCCGATATTCCAACTGTTAGCGGCGAGCTGATCCGTTCTGTACACCACGGTTCCGTCCTCCGCCGTCAGGAAAAGAGCCAGACGATGGTACTTCGCTTCCATGGCAGGCACCAGATAGACATCGCCGAAGCACTGTGTCTCAATCGGAAATATCTGGTTCTCAATCACCCGAAAGCCATACTCATCAATCTCCCGACGTCTCTCAATTGCCTGTAACCGCTCCTGATAGTCCACATAATCCGCAAGAAGCTGACGGTCGGCCTCGGCAGACTCTTCGTTTGCAAGCACAACAACTGAAGATTCAAAAAGCAGCAGCATTGCAATACCAATCTCTATTAATTTTGTCAACACTTTAATCTTACGCAATTTGTATCCCGACTTTTCTTTCGTTTCAGCCTATCCGACATTTTCCATCATCTGAATCAACTAAATATTTCTACTTTTCGTCTTTTAAATTCTTCCTTCGTAATAGCCTTGGTATCTCTCAAAGATTTTAGCTCTTCCCACTGATTTTTACGGCGCTGATTTTGACGGCGCTTTTTTTCTTGCTCTTCTATATATTCCCAGTCTGCTTCCGTTCCACCAGATGCCATAGCGTC
Source organism: Lachnospiraceae bacterium (assembly GCA_014804365.1). GTDB lineage: Bacteria > Bacillota > Clostridia > Lachnospirales > Lachnospiraceae > UBA3282. The sequence goes on along the minus strand of JAAUZX010000049.1, from coordinate 9,086 downwards.
CATCAGTTCATCGCCCTCAAGTCCCCATAAAAAATCCCATTCACTCATGATAATTCCCTACCTTTTACACATTAATCTCCGCCTTCACCCCAATCAGCTCCCGATTCTCCGCAAGGATCGGCTCCACTACTTCCTTCAGGAACTTCTCCACCTGAAGAGGTGCACGCCCTACATACTTAGACGGATCCATGGTCTTTAAGAGGTCTTCCTCCGACATGTTAAAGGCAGGATCATTGGCAATCAGCTGTAGCAGATTATTCTCCTTACCCTCACGTTTCACATTAGCGCCCGCCTCCATGGACAATTCTCTTATCTTCTCATGCAGTTCCTGACGGTTGCCGCCCATCTTGACGGCATCCATCATGATATTCTCCGTCGCCATGAAGGGAAGCTCGCTCATCAGACGCTTGGTAATCACTTTGTCATATACTACCAGACCGTCCACCACGTTCAGGCACAGATCCAGAATGCCGTCGATGGCTAAGAACGCCTCCGGTATGGACAGCCTCTTATTCGCCGAATCGTCCAGTGTCCTTTCGAACCACTGTGTAGCCGAGGTAATTGCCGGATTGAGTGCGTCGATCATCACATATCTTGACAGAGATGCAATGCGCTCACTTCTCATCGGATTGCGCTTATACGCCATGGCGGAGGAACCGATCTGGCTCTTCTCAAACGGCTCTTCCACCTCTTTCAGATGCTGTAACAGCCTGATATCATTAGACATCTTATGGGCGGAAGCCGCAATGCCTGCCAGCACATTACACACTCTCGTATCTACCTTACGCGAATAAGTCTGTCCCGACACCGGATAACACTTATCAAATCCCATCTTAGCGGCAATCATCGGATCAATCTTATCGATTGTTTCCTGATCTCCGTCGAAGAGTTCCAGGAAGGAAGCCTGCGTTCCCGTCGTTCCTTTAGAACCCAACAGCTTCATCGTAGACAACACATACTCTAAATCCTCCAGATCCAGACAGAACTCCTGTGTCCATAAAGTCGCTCTCTTACCCACGGTCGTAGGCTGCGCCGGCTGGAAATGGGTAAAAGCAAGTGTCGGCAGATTCTTATACTGCTCCGCGAACTTCGCCAGCTCGGCAATCACATTCACCAGCTTCTTTTTTACCAGCTTAAGCGCCTCTGTCATCACGATAATATCCGTGTTATCTCCCACATAACAGGATGTGGCACCCAGATGAATGATTCCCGCCGCCTTGGGGCACTGCTGCCCGTATGCATAAACATGACTCATCACATCATGCCGCACTTCCTTCTCACGAGCCTTCGCTACATCATAGTTGATATCCTCGGCATGGGCTTTCAGCTCATCGATCTGTTCTTGGGTAATAACAGGCTGTCCGTTCTGACTAAGCCCCAGCTCCATCTCCGTCTCCGCAAGCGCGATCCACAGCTTCCTCCACGTCCTGAACTTCATATCAGGTGAAAAAATATACTGCATCTCCTTACTCGCATATCTCTCCGATAACGGACTTACATATCTGTCTGTACTCATAATTTTTCTCCATTTCTATATTATAATTTACAAAATTTATAAAGTCTGCCCTCTCAGCCTCTATCTCTCATACTCCCACGTATATCCACCTTCGGCGTCTCCAACGGATACCACCCCGACGGTGCCAAGCGCACAGGTTTGTTCTGTCTCTGTGTTCATTTCATATATCCCTCTTACGGATTCCTTATTTTGCAAATTTCTTCTCGTACTCCTCCACAGAATCCATGATCTCCTTGGCATACTGCGGATATTTCTCCACCAGATCTTTGATCTCCTTCTGTGAACCGCCCGCTACCACCTCTTTATTATAATCCATCCGCCGGCGCAGCGACTGCCTCCGGATAATCAGGTTGTGGCGTATCTCCACCATTTCCTTGTGATCCAGTATGGCCTCTGTCTGGTGCAGCCATACGGCCGGATCTTTAATCTGATACCTTTTCAGCATTTGCAGCAGTTCCTGCTCGTTATAGTCTAAGTCCAGCTCCGCCTTTCGGAATTTCTCCCGTTCTTCCCGTTCAATCTTATAATTTTCCCATAGATCTATCAGTTCCTTTGCACTGGAAACACCATATTTCAAATACAGATAATCCAACAGATTGGTATTGTTGACATACCTGATCTTCACCTTATTCTGCAAGAGTATGATCTTATTGATTCCGTTCTCCACACGATGCAGCTCTTTTCTGGCATCCACATGCTTGACATAGATCACCGTGATCGCAAACGCCGCCGCGGCCGCCGTCACAAGATATCCTGCCTTCGTGTCCATATCCAGGAAAAACTGCAGGAAAAGCAGGAGTAGGATACACAGTCCAAGCGCGACCACGCATATGATCGCCATGCCCCTGGTATCCGAAATCAGCCTCATCACCTCGCTCTTTCGATACAGATAAGCATGCTTCTCACCATCCAGCCGGTTCAGATCCTGTTTTATCCGATCCTGATATTCCTCCGCTTCCGTCAGCTTCGCATATCCTTCTTCCACCTCATCGAGCATCCGCTCGATCTGCTGATATTTCTCATCACTGATCCGATGCGGCCGTTCCATGAAATCAGCTTTGCTGTCCTGTAGAAGTGATACCCGTTTCGCACACTCCTTAAGCTGTTCGCTCTCCTCCGGCGGAAGTGCCTCGATCTCCTCCATATCCTTCAGATAGGAAGTTACCATATCGTACTCAAAAGTCAGATTTTCCAATTCCCTCGTGGCATCCGCCATACGTTCCAGACAGTTTCTGACGTAATCGTTTCTCTGTTCCCTATTGTTATAATCCACCTGATGGACGACTTCCTCATCGTCCCACTCCTCGTCATATAAATCTTCTTCATCTCTTCTGCGTAATCCCGCAATCAGTTTCTTAAGCCAACCCATTTTAATCCTCATTTCTGCGTAGCCGCTTCTGCTGTGATCATGACTTGCTTCGCAAGGCCGGGAGTACTTCCCGCACTATGACACATACTCTCTGTATTGTTCTTTCAACCCGGCCGCCAGCCTCTCAATCTCCTGATAATATAGCACCTCGCTGCCCGCCGTACTGTTTCCTTCTTCTTTAAATACCTGTAAGGTAAAAAGCATTCGATTCTCATCCGTTCCCTCAAACTGCCCCGAAGCGCGCTCCATCTTCTTCTCTACCCGTAAAGAAGCATCATGGTATTCCGGATGTTCGGCAATATAAGTAATATACTCCTTATCTTCACAACGCATACGCATGGATGCCAGATATGACTCCAGACTTTCCGAATCCCGGTCAGTTTCATATGCCTGCCGGAACCACTCTGCCGCCTGCCGGAACATAAACATCTTCGCACATGCCACTCCCATATTGTGATAGATGCTGCCTCTCAGCTTTCTGTCAGTCTCCGGAATCTGTGCGAGCAGACCGTGATATTGTCTGAGCGCCATAAAAAATTTTCTGCTCTGCAGCATATGATCCGCCTTAGCCTTCCCACGCTCGTAAGGATTTAACCCCTCATTGCTCCTGATCGTCTGCTCTGCCTGCTCTATCATCTCAGCCGGATACAAACCTACATACTCCAATATTGTTCCCGCAAAAGCAGAGACGGAACCATTTTGATTCATCAGGGAGTAAAGCGTGTGTGCCAGCTGGCTTAAGCCACACTGCTCATCCAGCCATTGTATCAGATCCCGCCGCATCACATCCCGATCCAGCAATTCCGCTTTCTCCACAAACAGATAACACAATTCCTCCACCGAATATAGGTTTACATAAAACTTTTCCATAAAGTAAGGGCTGTTGCTGTATATACCCGTCCCAAGAATTATCCGACCCATGCCGTATTCCATATCCTCCGTACTTCAATATTTCTTCCGTATACGCCGTGAAATTTCTAATACCCTTGCCTTTCTCACAGCCTGCGAATTTGTAAGCCAGGACGCTGACAGCGTCGGCACAAATTTGCGATTGAAAAATCTCTGATTTTTCAATCTGCTACCGTAAAAGATTCCTCCCACACTTGCCCGCTTGCCGGAAAAAGTTCTCCGAACCCCATGTCAGTCACCTTGACCTGTACCGTCTCCGGAGCGCTCATTGCCATTTCCATACGGTATCTTGTATAAGGAGCACCTTTATTCCCTCCGCTTAACGGTATTACCCTCGTCTCTATATCCTTGCCGGTCAGCGGAGTAACTACAAATTCCAGTTCTCTCTCCCCCTCCAGCAGAAACTCGCACTCTTTTTGCACCTCATACCAGTTCTCACCTGCATCCAGAAGCGCATAGTAAGATTCTCTGCCCTGCCTCAGAACATTCATGCCGATATTGGATTTCAGCTTGTCCTTACCTAAGAACACATGCTTACTTCCCGCTTCACTTGGCTCCAGTTTTTCCTGCAATCCATAACATGCACCTCTGCTAAAAAGGTTGTTTCCGCGAAAAACTCTCCTATTACGGCACAGAAATTGTATGGATTGTTTATCCCACTCTGCCCGAAACCCGTCTCCGAGGAGATAGACGGAAGATATGATCCTTCCCTCGCACATTTTACGCAGGATACCGAGAAATCGTTCATCCGCCATGCGATAGGCATCTTCTCTGACAGATTCCTCTTCCGTCTCCTCCGGAATGACCAGTGTCTCATATAGCTGTTCCTCAATCAGAACCACAATCGGCGTTGTACGTTTATTGCATTCCATGCGGTAGATCTTGAGACGCACACCGTCATGCTCACACGCCATCGCCTGATAATTCCATAATTCGGGCGGCTGATGTAGCATAAAAGCATAGAAACTCTCGGTGTGGCTCTGAAAATAAATGTGCGGTGTCTTCAATCCCAGATTCACTGATGCCTGAGACAGGATCTCCACCATTCTATCATCCAACTCATCCACAGTAAACATGATCGCATCAATCTTCTCGACAGTCGCAATAAAATTCATCAGTGTCATGCTGCGCTTCAGGAATAGTGTGAGCAGCGCCACCGGATCGTAAGACTCTCCGTCCAATTCAATTTCATCGCCTTTTCTGGCAAGACCCAGAAGCCCTTCTACCGGAAGCATTCCCTCCTCATCCATATTCTTCACGGCATCCTTGCCATAGAACCACTGATTGACTCCCTCTCGTTTACATAACATAGTCGGAATATTATACTGCTTCGTTCCCACAACCGTTGCGATCGTGGTGGCTTCCTCCTGACCATAGACGCAATAACTGATCTGAGAATATTTCTCCCCCAGATCATAGCCCACCAGTACACTTCCCTTATGCAGTTTTCCTTCCTCTTTCCGCTCTAAAAACATGAAGCTTATCTCCTATTTCCAAACGGTTCTGATACAGTCATATAACGAAACGATGTCAGCGTATGCAAAATACCTCATCTGTCATGTAATCCTGTCTATAGTATTCCCTAAGCAGGTCATCTACCGTATCGTAATCATGCAGTGTCTTGCCGATCATAATGTCATTGAGTACAGTAAAACGGCTCTCGAAATTGTCCTGTCCGATATCGCTCTTATTGATCGTACCGCTCTTAGTCAGCTGCTCGTTACCGTCCATTTCCTCAGTGATGTAGAACTGCAGTCTCTCACCGAAGAAAAGAATGAATTCCTTAACGCAGATGCCCCCAAACATATTTTTCATCTCTTCTTTGCGATACTCGTTCTCCGTACTGTTCTCACTCTGGATCACGTAATGAATCACAGCCCGGCTGCCGGCTTTGGCTCGATATTCCACCATTGTCTTATCCTGATACGCATCCATCTGCGGGATATACCCCTGATATTCTTTATAAAGTGGCAGTACAATATGTTCATCCACGAGCTCACGCAGGAAATCACAGCATATCTGCCGCACCGTCTCATCCTGCGCCTCCTTATTCTCCGCATAATATCGCAGACAGGCGATCTTGCACACCAGATGCAAAGGCACGCCGTCCTGATATAGCTGCAAAACATTCCTGAAGATATACGGTTCCGTAATCTGTTCCCCTATGGCATAGTCATAGCAGCATTGAGACAGAAACGCCGCCATCAGTTCCTCATTGCCGCCACCCTTACTGTAGGTACGGAAGATTTCCATCTTCTCTCCCACATGTGCTCCGGTGTACAACATCTGAACAAGCATCCGCTCGCACAACATATAAGTGTCCATGCCGAAATCCACCGCTGCCTTCCACACATCCCGCATATCTTTGATGCTCCCGGAGAAATACCGCAGCAGATAATTCATTACATTCTCATCATATTTTCCCTTTTTCACCACATACAGGAGCACTCCTGTCATCACCGGATCTTCCTGCGTCTGTTCCTCATCCAGCAGCCGGCTGCATAGCTTTACCAGTGTTTTGGCCTCCACGCCGTATGGTCCGTAACGCCGCACCCAGCGATAGGCTTCCTCATACATCCCTCTCGTGATCATATAGCGGATGATCTCCTTGCGATCATGTCTGTTAACGTCTTCCGGTGCAAGAAGCGTCAGATACTCATCCAGCTCCCTCATCCGATCTTTTTCGTAATAGAACTGCACCAGCATCCGGCGGATCTCGCGCTTCATGCTCTCCCTGATCCGGTCAGATTCGACAAGCCGCGCAAAGAGATCTGCATTGTCCTCCTGTATGGTGAACGTATTCTGATACTCGAAGCATGCATAGATTGCATATCCCAAATGATCCCTCACAAACGGAGCGATCATAAGCGCCAGTTTCGCCGGGCTGATCAGCCTGTCCGCTTGATATTCCACACTCACCGTATATCTGTTGCCTGTCCCGTCACCCAAAAGAATCTTACAGCCGGAATCGTACACCGGAACCTGTGCAGTCCCCGCAACAACGGGATATGCCTCCTCGCTCACTCCGTACGGATACACCAGAATCACTTCCCTGATCTTATCCGAATCTATCTTGATATTCCTCATAAAGAGTAAAGTGGCAAGCTGCCCTGCACTCTCTTCATCGATCATTGGCAGACTGATCATATTGCGATACAGATATGCAAGATCTTTATTGATTCTTCCTCTCCCGACCTGCTCTGTCACGAAACGCTCCATGGCGGCAGCATAATTCACATAAATATCCGGTATTTCCTCTCTGTGCCGGTGAACATAGGCATACAGATACGCCGTGATCTCATATTGGAGATCGCTCTGATACGCAAAATACATCAGCACGATCTTGGGTAGCGGACCATCGTATGTAAGCGATATAGACATCATATAATATTCATACAATCTGGTGATCCTGAGATTCTGCTCTACCCCGGCACGATACCACTCAAAATATGCTTCTCCGTAGCGATTGCCCTTGATTAAGAGCGTACAGATCGCATGGAGAATGTCATTGTCCTGCTTCTTCTCATAACATCCCTTAAGAATGCGGAAGACGCCGTCTGAATATGTCTTCTGTTTCTGCGCCAGATATATGATCTGCATCTCGATCTCGTCCTTCATGAGATCATGTCTGACTGCATAGTATAATACCTGCTGCTCAAACTCCTCCAGTTTCAGGAGCATGGACGGATTCGCACGCAACAGATTCCATGCTTCTATATAGATAACCGGAGAAGTACAGCGGCTCCGAAACAATTCTTCCAACAGTTCCCATTTGCGGAATGCACTTGTAACATACTTCTCCGACAGATAAAGAAGCAGCCATGCGATCCGCCAGTTCCCCTTGTTGCGCTCGTAGACCTCCGCTACTTCCGCCGCCACATCGTCCACATACTGATCATCCTTGCTGTACAGGGTCGTGAGATACAGATAATAACACCACAACTCCGGGAACTCTTCCCTCCTTGCAAGTACCTGATCCTCCTGCTTTTCGATCATCCACTTCGCTTCATTGCTACGCTCCTCTGTCAACAGAATCTGCGCCTGAAAAAGTTTGATCGTAATATCCCTGTCGTCCAGCTCCATAAGACGGCCAAGAAGCTTTCCCGTCTCCGCCATCCATGTTTTCGTACTGATCTTCTTTAATCGGAATGCCTGATAATATTCCATGACCTCCACGGTAAGCCGTCTCTTTTCCCGATGGATTCCCAGCGCTTTCCTTCCGGTCCGGTGCAGTACCACAGTAACCGGAACTCTGATCGTCCTGTGTTCCTGCATTAGCAAAATACAGCCGTAGTTATTGCCTGCATGCAGTTTCTCATAATCAATATAATAATACACCCTGTATATATTGCCCAGAAAAGAGGAATCCGTCACTGTGCTCTCTTCCACCCGCAGAAATTCTCCTTCTGTCCCGATTTGCAGATAAGTATAGCCCCAGCCGTTTCTGTTGATTACAAGTGCATATCGGGTATTCTCCAGCGGATCTTCTATCTTAATCTCCGTCTCCTCCGGAATATATTCCACGGCCCTCTTTTTGTTGATCTCCTGCAGGAACTCCTCCACATTATGCTCATTACCCCGAACTGCCGATAAGCCCTGATACGCTGCATAATGCTGGCTGTCATTGCCCGTGAACACCTCTTTAAATTCTTCGGAATAAAACAGTTTTACCGCTTCTTCCCAATTGCTTTTCGCCAGATTGGTAAAATGAAACAGATTCCTGATATTGCCCATACTGGAAACAATCACCTTGGGCATAACAGATACGGAAAAGGGCAGATAATATTCTCCCTGATTAGAAATGATGTTGAAGGCTCCTTTTACTTCTTCTCCTTCTTCCATCCCATGAGCGTCAAACCGATAGTGAATCTCATCCTGGCTGCCGCTAAAAGACTGCGTCACACACTCCATGCGCAGATCAGAAGATACCGCATAACCTTCTGTCATACGTCCAACCGGACCGTACACCGTAAAGGAACCTTCCGCTGTCTCGTCAGCATGCAGTGATATCTCAATACGAGGACAGGAAAAGTCCAGAGAAGCGTTATCAAAATTGAATTTTCCGTTTAGTATCTCTTCTATTACCTGTCTCACGTTTCCGCTCTGCCTTTCTACATAGTTATTAAAATTATACCATTTATATAGCAGTCAACGCAAGGGCGGGCGCATTTTATTCAGGTTAAACTTATAAACTGTTATTTCAAGCAACGCTTTAAAGCGTTGCTTTTTCTGCTATGAAGATATGCCCTATTCCTGGGAAGATTTCCCCTTAGACTCTAATATATTTTTAAT
>JAAUZX010000048.1 GCA_014804365.1 Lachnospiraceae bacterium | reverse complement strand
TAAAAAGGCAAAAGGCGTGTCTGAATGAAGAATACTTAGAAAAAATCATATTTGGATAAATTTAAAAAGGTGAAGGGCAATTATAGTCATAGGATAGGGGTTCATGCGTTTTCCGTGATGCAGTATGCAAACATGCTTGACAATTTCCATTTGTTTTGTTATCATCTCATTGATTACTCGGAGGGTGAGTCATTCGTTAGGAAATGATGAGCTGGATAAGGTAACAGGTTGAGATACCTGTTTTCTTACCGGCTCTTTTTTGTTTTAAGGGAGATGAGAAAATGGATATGTTATCAGGAGATGTCAGGCGTATTTATTTTAAATATTTGGCAGCGGCTTTTGGGAGTGCGTTGATCAGTTCCATTTATGGTATCGTGGATATGGCAATGGTGGGACAGTATCAGGGTCCAAGCGGAACGGCCGCACTTGCAGTTGTAGCCCCAATCTGGAATATAATATACAGTCTGGGGCTTTTAACAGGAATCGGCGGTTCGGTGCTGCTTGGCAGTGCAAAAGGAAAAGGCGAAACCAAAGCGCAAAATGAGTATTTTTCAGCAGCATTGATTGGCACCATAATTCTTGCGATCGTTTGCTGGGGCGCTGTCCTGTTTTTTGATACAGAAATGCTGACGCTGTTTGGAGCAGAGGAAACTTTGTTACCCTTGGCAAAAGAATATCTTGTTCCGATTAAATTTGTAATTCCCGCCTTTCTGTTTAATCAAATGCTGGCGGCATTTTTACGAAATGATGACGCTCCCGGGCTGGCAACAGAGGCAGTTTTAACCGGCGGAATATTTAATATTTTCGGGGATTATTTCTTTGTGTTCACTTTGGACATGGGAATACAGGGCGCGGGATTAGCAACTGCAATAGGGGCGGCCATTACCTGTGGGGTCATGCTTTCCCATTTCTTTACACGTAAAAACAAGTTGCGCTTTATTATGCCTTCCCTTTTCTTAGAAAAGACATGGCGGATTCTGGTGGTTGGATTTTCCACTTTCTTTATTGATGTGGCAATGGGCTTTTTGACCATGATATTTAACCGGCAGATTGTAAGGTATTTTGGGACGGATGCCTTATCTGTTTACGGTGTTATTGTGAATGTCAGCACGATTGTACAGTGTTGTGCTTATAGCGTAGGGCAGGCATCACAGCCGATTCTATCTGTTAATTATGGCTCGCACAACTGGGCGCGGATCAAGGGAACACTCCGATATGCGCTGTATACAGTGGCATTTTTCAGTGTTGCATGGACAATATCCGTTTGGACAGTTCCCAATGGGTTTATCCGTGTTTTCATGGCTCCCACAGAATCTGTCTGTCAGATTGCACCGTCCATTATGCGCAGCTACGGGATATCATTTCTGTTATTGCCGCTGAATGTTTTTTCGACCTATTACTTCCAGTCATTAATGAAACCGGCGGCTTCTTTCCTTGTTTCTGTTGCAAGGGGAATGGTTGTCAGTGGGATCTTGATTTATGCGCTGCCTGCTTTGGCAGGAGCAGATTCTATTTGGTTTGCCATGCCAATTACAGAATTGTTGGTGGCGATTGCTGTTATTATTTTGATGATAAGATATACATCAAAGTGAGCGAAGGAGCGGTCTGTGGATTTCAGATTGATCATTAGCGAATGATTTGTCTTCTGCGTTTTGATTACTGGTATTCTATCGTTACATCAGTCAAAGAGTCCTCTGTCGCTGTGGTGTCCTCTGGGTGGAGTGTTTTATACAACTTTAACAGATATTGTTTCATAAAATCTGTGATAGAAGATAAGATAGCTAATTCTGTGGCGGTCTTTGACTTCTCTTTACTGATACTGTCATACTCGGCTTGTTGTTAGTTGCTGAAAACTAAAAAAGGTAGCAAAAAAACTTGAATTTCCGCATGACTTACTTATTTGAAATCATTGCAGTAATTGTAAAAATAATATCTATTCCATTACCAAATAAATTACCTATAAAATGTGCAGTCATCGGTACATAAACATTTTTTGTCTTGATATATGAAATACTTAAAGGCAACGCCCAAATCATTGTCAAGATAATTCCCCAAACAGCAAGCGAATGCTCAAGAGCATACATTAACATCCCCAGTAAAGTTGTAATGATTAGTACAACTTTGTTTTCAAAAGAAATCATATTTTTTCTAAAAAAGGTTTCTTCTACAATTGGCGGAAGTAAAACCGTAGATATAGCAAATATTATCAACGTTATCCACGAATTGCGCCTTAACCCTATCATTCCCGTATTAAAATCCGAAAATATACTCTCTAAAACCATTGTTATTACAAACGCTCCAATAAATCCTAATGCCGTCAAAATAACATACGTCCAAAACTTTTTCCCACTTTTTAGGTTATGTGACCATTTCTTTAACGAAAAATCTTTTCTGCACCCAAAATATATTACTAATATCAAATAAAAGCAAAAATTGGTGTATATGTAATACTCTCTTGGAACAATACAGCATGATATAATAAATATCACTTCTATGATAATTGGGAAAATATTTGTTTTTATATAATTTTTCATCTACATTCTCTCCGCCAACTTCAAATTTGTTAAATAGTCCAACATGGCTATTTTACCATAAACACACTCACAATTCCATTAAGTTTTCTTTAGTCTTCTTTTGCCCTGTTCCGTTCAATCATCATCTGCCTTGCCCGCTCCCTCTGCTCTGTGCTGACTGCCCTCGGCTCTTATCTGCTCCTTTCATTGATTTATAGGAATTATTATCTGAACTGGATTATGACAGAGAAGGGTTTTCATGGATTGACTGCAAACAGGAAAAGAAATGTGTCTATGTTTTTGAAAGATGCTCTGATGAAGAAAAAATATTTGCATTTTTTAATTTTTCAGACAAAAAACAGACTTTTGAATATCGTACAACCAAGATCGTTTCCTATCAGCTATTGATTGCGAGTGATATGGAGTGTTACAGCGGTAAACAAGTCTATCAGACATCGGAAATATCATTTGACAGTAATAAAGCAGTATTCAAATTATCGCCATTTTCGGGAAGATATTATTTAATGGAGTGAGGCGGTATTCATTGGGAAAATACTTGTTCGGTGCTGACAGGGTAGGGGAGTGGTGTTTTGCTTGTAAGCAGAGTAGGGGCTTGATCATAGCACTTTTTCAAGAAACAAGTGTCCACTATGTTCTATGGCGTTGCCTACATTCATAGAAGCAGTGGCAGCAATTTGAAACCCCAGTTTTTTATAGAGTGATAATGCCGGAATATTCTGACTTCCGGTATCAAGCCTTAACGCTTTGCATGAGCTGCTTTCTGCCAATTCCATGGCATATCTGAGAAGAGAGGTCGCAATCCCTTTTCCTGCCATGCTTGGACGTACCATAAGTAAGTGAATGACCATTACCTCGTCATTTGCAAAGGTTTGTGCCCAGTTAATTTTTGTATATTCTGCCGGCTGTACTTTATCGACAATCATACTTCCGGCAATACCGTTATTTTCTTCATACACATATAATGTTCCATGATCAATAGCTTTTTCGGCATCCTTTCGGGTTGGGTATATGCCTTTTTTGAAAACAGTAAACGCGCCATGTTCCGTTTCATGTTTGAAATGTTCGTTATAGGTATCTTCAATCGATTCAATATCATCAGAAGTTGCTTTTCGGATCATGTACTGCACCTCATTGAGTAGTATTTTATTCCCGCTTCTTGCGGCGGTGATGTTACTGTATTATTTTATATTAAATAACGGCATGTTCTCTTTATCAGTGATAGATTTACTGTAAAAACCTAAAAAGTCTTTTTTCTCCCAGCCTCTATTTAACCAAAAGGACTTACCACGCTCATTTGCTTCCATAACGTTCAAACAAACCCGCGTTATTCCTTCCTGCTGCAGAGCGGAAATGGCGGCTTCTACCAATTGTGTTGCAATTCCTTGATTCCGACAGCTATCCTTAACAACTGTATGATAAATGTATCCTCTGCGTCCGTCATGCCCGCATAGAATAGTTCCTACTATTTGGTCATTGTCAATAGCAACAAAATTAGTTGTAGGATTTCTTTTTAGAAAAGCAGAAATACCTTGCTGTGAATCATCAAGATTTCGTAAGCCCATTCCGTCCGTGCTTTTCCATAAAACAAATATTTCTTCATAATCGGCTTGTGTCATTATCCGGATCATTTCTGCCTCCAATACTCTTGTTTTATCGCTGGCAGCGCGACTGGAATATATCAGTATGTACTTTCAAGTTCGTGTTGTATTTCCTCAGCACGCTTAATCTGTTCTTTTAAGTTCCATTTGCCGATATTGACACCATCTTTTAGAAACATTGATCCGCACTGGTGAAAATAGAATTCTATATTTCTTTCTTTGGCTTCTAAGTACAGATTTTTTACCCATTCATACTCGATAGGTCTGATATCTGCTTTAGGAGCCATTTCTCCGCCGACATTAACACATTTTATCAGTCCTGTGTCCAAATATTTTCCTAAAGAAATCGGGCCGATCAGCGGGGAACAGAATACTTCCCGGTGTTTAACGGGCGCTTCTAAAAAGTGTTTCAGCCGAATGTCCGCCATTTCCTGATTTTCAATTGAAATACTGATGTATATGTGTTCCCATCCATCTCCCCAGTCTGACGGGACACAATCTTTGATTCTTTCCGGTCTTTTTGTGGTCGTAACGAAGATACAGTCTTTTCTTCTTCTTATGAAATCCCAGCATCCGTCCCGCCACTCATCTGCTTCTTCAATAAAGAAATCAGAAGAAAAGCACAACTTAACCAATGAGTTTGGGGGACAGTCTTTGTCTTTTAACTCATAAGTGGTTTTGCCCTTTGTAATGATGGTAGTATCTCTGCCATATCGCTTATCCATCTTATAAACAAAACAATTTTTACAGCCCGGACTTACCTTTTTACATCCGTGCCAGGGGTTCCATGGTATTGCTTTTTCAATTTCAGTGTTTTGCATATTTTTATCCTTTCAAATCCTAATTTGTTAGATGCATAATACCATAAAAATATGAAAATTTCTACTGT
>JAAUZX010000047.1 GCA_014804365.1 Lachnospiraceae bacterium | reverse complement strand
TACCGTAGAAAGAGGTCTTTTTCTATGCACTAAATAAGTGAATTGCAATATTTGGTTAAAATTCAGCAACTATGTGGCCTACAACTATATTTATCAGGATTTGATGAATAAATCAGGTTGATTTTATCGAATTTAGACTTAAAGAGTTGCATGATTTTACTTGGTTGAAGAAATACGGTACGGCTTTTTGGGTTGTTGATGAGACGGGTTCGGGATGTATTTGTATTGGCATGGAGAATGCAGATAAAAAATATTTCTGTAAAATTGCGGGTGTAAATACAATTGAGGCAGATGTTTCACCAAAAGAATCTATTGAAATATTGAAAGAATCTGTTCATTTATATTATGATTTAAGACACCCGAATTTAGTGAAAATAATTGAGAATTATGAATACGATCAATTCTATGTTGTAGTTTTTGAGTGGACGGAAGGTGAGTGTTTATTTGATCATTGGAATTTTGAAAAATACAAAGGAGATACTGCTGCTAAAAGTCCTAAAGAAAAATTCAAGCAATTATCTGTTAGTAAAAAGTTAAATACAGTAGATGTACTATTTTCCTTTTTGCAAAATGTAAATAAAAAAGGATACGTTGCTGTTGACTTTTACGACGGAAGTATTATGTATGATTTTTCAACGGATAAAACTACTATTTGTGACATTGATTTATTCAAAAAAGCTCCTGTCATTAACGATAAAGGAGCCGGGTGGTTTGGAACAAAACGTTTCAAAGCGCCGGAAGAATATATTATGAGTAATGCTATTGATGAGCAGACAAATATTTTTACACTTGGAGCGCTGATTTTTGATTTTTTTGGTTACTTTTCTGATGAAGAAATGAAACAAAGATATTTCAACAATCAATTTCTTCCATGCACATTTTCTAATTGGCAATTGAATGAGGAAAGTTATCAAGTTGCAAATAAGGCTGTGAGTTTTAGTAAGAATGAGCGATATATGACGTTTGCTGAATTTTATACAGACTGGAAAAAGGCAAGCAGTTCCATAATTTACTAATATTAATCATTTTGAATGATTGTTGATTGCTAATGCAAATAAATAGAGATGGTTTTTCGTTGGTTAGTAGTCGCTGCTACCCGTTTTGTGGTTGGCAGCGACTCTTAAAAGCATTGAAGATGTTGTCAATGCTACATTTTATTGCTATAATCGCACAAATATATTATACTTAGAGAAAGCAAATCTTAGTCCTTTTTGCAAATGCAAAAAGATGATTGGCAAATCCTTAGTCAAGCTGTTATAAGGATTACCCTTTGAGGTTTCAGCAGTAGGTTGCCCTATGTGCCAATCAGAGTATTTGCCGGATTTTATAAGGAGGTTAAATACAAATTATGCTTCTCACTTTATGAGGAAGGGAAGTATGAGGCATGAAAAAACTTATGGATTTAAACAAAGAAACCGCCATTCGGTTGTGGGTACAACAGTTTGGCAAAAAGCAGAAGGCGATGGATTTTTCCGGGCGTGAGATTGCAAAAGCAGCCTACAATGACAGGAACAGTAATTATGGTTGGAATGTTGATCACATATTACCGCTATCAAGAGGAGGCAAAACAGCAGATTATAACTTGATCTGTTGTCACATTTTGACTAACGATGAGAAGGCTGACAAATTCCCATGTTTCAAAGCTAACACGAAAGAATATGAGATTAAAAAGCGGCAGAATCACTATGAGATAGTCTCAAGGAGCTCTGAGCAAAGGAATGAAGAGGATGAAGTTATAAACTTCTTGGACGTAGCTCAGGGTCTTGCCTGCTGGAAACAATGCAAGTTTAATGGTGGGAATGTTTTCGTTGGATATGTCAAAATCAGGGTCGAGATTTCCAACGAATCCGATCAACTTCTTGTAAGATATGAGAAATTTTTACATGAGCTATTTAGAGCAGAAAGTATTTTTGTTGAAGATACAGGATATTCTTATGGTCTTATGTATAATCTACAGCATAATCGGGCCTATGTTTTTACTGTTATATTAGGCACTGTTCCAACAAAAGATGATACAGAAAATCTTCTTGATGATTGTGTAACGTTAAATACCTATAGTGATTATTTCATAAGAAAAACTGGGTTTGAAAGCATTCAGATTGTCTGTGGAATGAAAAGTTATGATAACTGCTTTGAAATGTCTTTGAACTGTAAGAGAGACATTGTGGAAAAGCGGGTACAGTTTATTGACGCGTTAGCGATTGATGAGCTTGTGAAAACCAACACGAGTGCTGAAAAAAAGTTAGAGGACACATTTTCACAAAATGGGTTTTACCCTTATAATTTCATATTTACAAAGCTCAAAAACAATCTTGAGAAATTAATTTAAAATTTAATCAGGAGTATTATTTGTAAGCCTCTTGAAGAGATGCCGGGCAACAGGTATCTCTTTTGTAGTATGGCGCGTTCAGTGGAGGTATGCTCTATGGCTATTGTGGGATTGTGTTTTGTGTGTAAGGAGTCGCTTTGCCAACAGTGCAGGAAATAACGCAAACTCCGATTGATGAAGAGCGGAAGAGTCGTCTCATACGGGATGTGGTTGAGAAGAAATATGTCAGAACAGTTAAAACCGATTTGTTTGCCAGCAAAAACATGTGGTAATTTGCATTACAATTTGTGAATGGACAATTTTGCGGTAAAGAAGAGGAAAGATTAGAACATGTAGGAGGACAGAATGAATAAGACAGATGCAAAAACCGCAATGGAAGAATTATCAATGGTGTTGATTTACTTGTCTCATTTTACGGAGAGAGACAGATTTGCTAATCAAGATGACAAATATGCATGGAAAGGCTATGATTTTGATGTCTTGAACAAACTTGATGAGAAAGACTACATAAGACAGGGATCGCATCGGTCAAAATCCATGTATATTACTAAAGAAGGCGAAGCAAAGGCAAAAGAGCTTATGGAAAAGTATAACGTGGCAGATTGGTAAGTGAGACAAAGAAAGCGTATAGATAAAATGCCGCATTATCCGGATAAATGCGGCAACAAATGCATTTGACACATTTGTGACGTAATAATAGCCGCTGCTGGTAGTGAGCCAGTATCCGATGTGTGTCTTCCGTCCGCGGCATACAGTTCAATTTCGGGATGCGCTCTACTTTGCCGCCGTGAGCTAACATGGTGACTTCCGTCTCCACATGATGCTCGCAGCAGATATCTGCAAACGTATGAGGCATATCATTGTAGTAGGTATGTATGTTTCCGATAAATAAAATTCTCATTTTCTTAATTCCTTTCTGGGAAGTTAATAAGGTATTGTATTTACTATACCGTAGGAAGGGCGAGGAGGCATATATCATCATGGCTTGAATTATAGAAGAGTAGAAAAAAGTTTAGTTTTTCTCTCTTTTCTGAATTGTGTACCCTTTAAAATCGGGTTATAATTACACTAATAAACTGGAGTTTTAAAGGAGAAAAGATATGCCTTTTTTATTGCTTTTAAACTTAATTGTACCATTTGTAATGATTTTAGTTGGATATACCTTAAAAAAACATCCTGTATTAGATATGAAATTACAAAATGGATATAACACACCAACTTCGCGGAAATCGCAAGAACATTGGGATTATGCACAAGGCATCGCACCTGATATTTTCATATGCATTGGGAAAATACTGGGAGTAATCGAGATTATTTTAAGTGCAATGATGTTTTTATTGCATACTTCAAGCCAAGCTGCTCTCATTGTCGGAGGTTGTGTAGGCGTTGGTTTTTTACTTTACGGATTTTATAAAACTGATTCGGAAATAGAAAAAAAGTTTTTGGAGAGTTAATTTCCCGGTTTGTGGAGTAGTTAGTAGAAGCATTTTTCCGCAAAGGGAACATTTTTAGCAAATGTTATTGAAATTGTATTGCAGATTACACATAATATAGGTGCGATGAAATACGAAAGGGGTCTATAGCATGGCAAACACGACCAATTTCAGTGTTCGTATGGATAGTGACATAAAAAAACAATGTGAAATACTTTATGGGGAATTGGGAATGAATTTAGCGACGACAATTAACGTATTTCTGCGGCAGTCTCTTCGCGTTGGTGGATTTCCTTTTGAAGCTAAGCTGGATAAGCCTAACAAAGAAACGATTGTCGCGATGCTGGAAGCAGAACATATTGCGCGTGATCCAAGCGTGAAGCATTATTTTGATGTAGAAGAGGCGCTTAGAGAGCTGAAACGATGAATCAGGGCATTGTCACAAGGAGAAACACTTCCGTAGAAAAATAAAGATCATGCGTTGGCTCGAACAGGAACGCATAGCGATCTATTCAACAAATGAGTGAATGTCCACCGTGAGGGTGATATAACAGTTAGATCTGGCCATGCAGCACGATGGTTGAATAAATATAATTCTGACGAATTTATTAGAAAAAAGCTGTATAGGGCTTTTCTAACAATAGGAAGGCCCTCTTTGAAATTTATTTAAAGACGCTTGTCATGACACCGGCAGGCGTCTTTTGCGGTGATTTTATTTATAACTATTCTTGCGTCTTGTACCCACGTTCTTCCCTTGCTAATATAAAAAAGCATACAATAAAATAGAGCACTTACGAGTATGGAGAATACAACAACGAACCAACATCAATCTGACCGAAAAACCATGCGACAGGGGAGAAATCAATAATGATATCTTTAGAACAAAGAAACCAAAAGATAATAGACGCAGTCATTAAAAGAGCAGACATTGTATGTCCGGGTGCCCTCGCCTTAATAGGAATATATGGTTCATTTATGACGGGGGACTATTATGAAAAGTCAGATTTAGATTTGCTCATTATAATCAATGACGACAGAGGCTGGCAGTTGGGATGTGCCTTTATACAAGATGATTTGCAAGTCGGACATGACATCTACTGCATTACATGGGAACGTTTACAGGCTGAGGCCGGATATGAACACCCGAACATTTCCAAACTTATGGATACTGAAATCGTTTATTGTGCAGATCAGAAATATAAAGAACAACTGGATACATTGCGACAAACGGCAAAAGATATTTTGACTTCTCCCTTCTCAGAGGAAGATTATACAAAAGCGGAAAAGATATTAAAAGAAGCGGAACATTGTTACACATCGGTCATGATTTCAGAGCATAAGTCAGATGTGTTAGATGGGGCTGGCGGTGTCATTTATTATGTTGAGAATGCAATCGCAATGTTGAATAAGCAGTATTTTCATTACGGAGTAAAACGTGCTTATGAAGAGCTTAGTGCAATGCAGAACAGACCGGAAAAGCTTTGCGACATGATAAATGATGTAATATCAGCGACTTCCGTTGCGTCTGTAAAAAAACATTTATCCACGCTTATGAAGGAAACAATAGCCGTATTCCATAATGTGAAAGAAGCCATTGCCATGCAGAAGAAGACGGCCACTGGAGATATGCTTATCGGTACCTACGAGGAGATGTATTCGAATTGGCGAAACAAGATGTATGCAGCGGCCGAAACCGGAGACAGACATCTTGCATTTATGAGCTTACTCAGTTCCAGTGCAATGTTTTCGGAAATTAGCAGCGAAGTAGATATCAGCCAATATGACGTTTTGGGAGGATACAATTCGCAAGATTTGCATAAGACAGCGAAGGCGTATGACGATATATTGAGCGAATATCTGGAAGAGTATAGAAAAGCAGGTATACAGGTAAAACATTATTCTGACATAGAGGCATTTGTGTCAGATTACCAGATAAATCAGTAATAGGAACACAAACAATTCTAAATAAACAGGAGACTTGCCTGATTAGATAAGTATTGCTATACTGGATATGTCGCCAAATTTCAGTGCTATGGGCAGCGTACGGCTTTTACAGACAGCGCGTTACACCACAGTACTTGTGGTAAAACAGATGAAGCGAAAAGACGGCATTGCAGAAGCAAAGTAACAGACTTGAAATAAAACGGAGGTTTTTGTATGAAGAGATATGTAGTGGTTGCATAGCGATGGCTGTTGCAATAAAATTTGATTGATTGTTATAGCCATCGCACATCCTAGAGAAATTAATATTAGGAGGGCGATTATGGGCTATATTAGGGCGGAGGATATTCTGCCGGAGGATGTGCTTGCTCTGGTGCAGCAATATGTAGACGGACAGATGATCTACATTCCGAGGAAATCGGGCTACCACAAGTCTTGGGGAGCAGGAACAGAGACGAAGAAGGATCTGATGCTTCGAAATGCAAAGATGTATGAGGCGTATCTGTCCGGTGTGACGGTTGCTGAATTATCCGAGCAATATTTCCTGACGGAGAAGAGCATACGCAGGATCATCCGAGAGCATAAGAATTGACGGACGGCTGATATCTTCATGATGGGATATCAGCCTTTGTTGAATAGGAAAGGAGCATTGTTACATGAAGAACAATAATTATAAGGAGTCGGCGCGCTGACCGGGAGGTTGGTGTAGATCTGACATCTCCTCCCAATAGGTTTGTTTCAGGAACATTTTGGACAATCTTTAGGAGGACATACAATTGAATAGAGAAAATAAAAGAAAATCTTTTGAAAAAGGTTACTATAAAAATCATGCATGCAACGAATCGTTTACATGCAAAGTCTGCGGACGTCCGGTAGTGCCGGAGGGTGCGGGCAGCGATCACAGAAATCATTGCCCGAACTGTTTGAACAGCCTGCATGTAGATATCGAACCCGGTGACAGGGCTTCTGATTGCGGCGGACATATGGAGCCGGTAGCCGTGTGGGTCAGGAAGAATGGGGAATGGGCGATCATCCATCGCTGTCGCATGTGCGGCTGTTTCAGCTCTAACCGTGTGGCAGCGGACGACAATCCCATGAAGCTCATGTCGATTGCGATGAAGCCGCTTACGGCTCCGCCGTTTCCCCTCGAGCGTATCGAAGAAATGACGAGACTAATGGGCGGTGACGGAAGCATGTAACTGATACAATGTATGAAAATAAGTGGGTGCAAGAAGAAAACTTCTGTCCTTCAATATTGAGGGGCAGAAGTTTTTTACATTACATAAAAAAGTGCAAATATACAAAAAATAGTAATGACTATTGCATTATAATTGATTAAGCGGTAGAATGACATTACCAAAAATCGTGCAATACACAAAAATAAGGAGTGTCACTGTGGAAATTAGGCGAGATGTGTACCTTGAACAGTTAAAAATCAGAAAAGGTAATGGAATGATTAAAATTGTCACAGGAATCAGGAGATGCGGGAAATCTTTCCTGTTATTTGTGCTGTATAAAAAGTATCTATTGGAGAATGGTGTGGATAATGAACACATTATTGAGATTGCATTGGATGGTATAGAAAATGAGGAGCTGCGAGATCCAAAGATGTGTTATCAGTATATTAAAGATACAATGAAAGATGACCGAAAGTATTATTTGCTTTTGGATGAAGTACAGTTTATGCCACGATTTGAGGAAGTTCTTAACAGTCTGCTTCGTATAAGTAACATTGATGTATATGTAACCGGAAGTAACTCTAAATTTTTATCAAGCGACATTGTAACTGAATTTAGGGGCAGAGGAGATGAAATAAGAATCTATCCATTATCTTTTGCCGAGTTCTATGATGCTTACGATGGGGATTATGATGACGCTTGGAATGAATACATGATATATGGTGGACTTCCACAGGTAGCACAGTTTTCTATAGAAAGGCAGAAAGCGGAATACTTAAAGAATATTTTTACAAATGTTTATATTAAGGATGTGGTAGAGAGAAATAAAATTCAGAGTGTTGATGAGATTGGAACTTTGGTGGATATTCTTGCTTCTGCTATAGGAGCACCTACAAATCCAACCAAAATATCTAAAACTTTTAAAAGCGAACGGGGTGTCCATTATAGTAATAAAACCATATCTAACCATATTGATTATTTGACAGAAGCATTTTTGATTTCTAAAGCTGACCGATACGATATTAAGGGTAGAAAATATGTGGGAGCAAATCTGAAATACTATTTTTCTGATGTTGGGCTTAGAAATGCCAGATTGAATTTCAGACAGCAGGAACCTACTCATATTATGGAGAATATTGTCTATAATGAATTGCTTGTGCGTGGTTACAATGTGGATGTTGGTATTGTTGATGTATTTGCAAAGAATAGCGAAGGAAAGAGAGTTCATAAGCAGTTAGAGGTTGATTTTGTAGTAAATCAGAGCAGTCAGAGATATTATATTCAGGTTGCTTATGATATGACTACTGAGAAAAAGCAGGCACAGGAACTTAATTCATTGAGAAATATTCCGGATTCATTCAAGAAGATTGTTATTGTAAATGGAACAAAAAAACCATGGAGAAATGATGAAGGATTTGTAATCATGGGTATGAAATACTTTCTGCTTAATGCAGATAGCTTAGAGTTTTAAGAGTATAATGCAGAAAGTTTGAGAGCTTTCCATAAATTGAAATAATGTAAAATCGGAGGAAACAATGTACATATTATCAGCCATCATCATTCTCATTGCCATCATAGCACTGGCATCGCTTCTGCCCATGTGCTTCATGCACCCGCTGTTCAGCGGCAGAGTGGAGGGTACGGATATCACGGCCATCAAGAATCGCAGCAACAATCTGTTTTTTATACCGGCAGGTGAGAACTGGCTCGTAATGGATGCAGGTTCTGACAGCAAGGCGGTACAGTCGGAGATGGAGCGTCTGTCGATCGACGCGGGGAAGGTTCTGGGTGTTTTTCTTACTCACACGGACTATGATCATGTGGCATCCCTTCCGCTGTTTTCAAATGCGTCGATCTATATGAGTGAACAGGAAAAGCAGATGGTAGACGGAAGTACCTACAGACAGCTTATGAAGAAAAATAAACTTCCGGTGGTGTGTGATGCGGACAAGGTCGTTTATCTGTCGGATAATGAGGTGGTGGAGCTGGGCGGACACAGAGTACGCAGCATATGGGTGCCCGGTCATACGAAAGGTTCCGCATTATACGCGGTGGATGAGAAGTATCTGTTCACGGGAGATGCATTCAAGGCAGACAAGGGAAGTATAACAGTCCATCCGTACACGATGGATCGCAGGCAGGCTTGCGAGTCGATTAGTAAAATTGAGAAAGAGTGCAGCAGATATGAGAAAGTGTTCATGGCACACTATGGGATATTATAACCGAGAAAACGGAGAGAAGCCGGATATTATGGTTATATGTGAGCGGAAATGCGCTTGCATTTGCCGGCTTTACGTGGTATACCTGTGAAAAAGGAATATTTCGTTGCGGTTTGGACCCGCGCCATGCATAACAATATTTCTGAGAAAGAGAGGACAATACAATGCAGTTTGAACAATTACAGAAAGATATGATTGCTGCCATGAAGGAGCGGAACAAAGTGCGTAAGGATGCCATCTCCGCACTGGTTTCAGCAGCCAAGAAGGTTGCCATTGATGAGGGCACCCGGGACAATATCACGGAGGAGATCGTGGATCGAGTGATCTTGAAGGAAATCAAGACGGTGAAGGAGCAGTTGGACAGCTGTCCGGATTCCCGCGAGGATCTGCGGCAGGAATATCAGGCCAGATATGATATTTTTCAGGAATATGCGCCGAAGATGATGTCCGCCGAGGAAGTGGAGGCATTTTTGACGGAAAAATACGCCGATCTGATAGCACAGAAGAATAAAGGACTGATCATGAAGACAGTGATGTCGGAGCTGAAAGGCAAGGCGGAGGGAAGCGTGATCAATCAGGTGGTGGCAAAACTTTGCCAGTAAGCCATTAATATGAATTGCTTATCAGTGTCCTTCCCTCGATTTAGAGGGAAGGACGCGTTGTGATAAGTCGTGTGGTTACTGAGCGTATTCTATAGCGGTTGCTTCATCATTTGACAGCCCAGATGCGGAAGAATATGCCCGGTTACGCTCAAATTGTTCGGTATGACGGTCATAATCATTATCCCCTGCCCGTTGCGTCCTTATATCGGTAATATATCCGAAGCGGTCTCTTTCAACAGTAACATCAACCACACCTTCTGATCTGGAATGATATCTGCCTATCATTTTGTCGGCAAAGATGCGGACGGATTCTCCCTTGTATTGATAGAATCCCGATTCGTCACGGACAAGTTCCCATTGCGTATATTCTTGTTTCAGTTCCTTCTCGTTTAAGCATAGAGAGAAATCGGTACGAAAAGCACTTTTCTCTACATGGAATTCATCGGAAAGAGCAGTTCTCATCTCTTCATCCATGCGTATGGGATCGCTGTCATTATCTGTGCGCAGAACATTAAACACGATATCTTCCGCACGTTTCTGAGCATCTTTTCCCAGAGTAAGATCACGAGTGGTATAAACCTTAACACCCCATCGGGAACCGTCGCTGGCGCATGTACTGGTCAGGTAGGGAGAAAAGGGTGCCTGTGCGCAGGTTGCAAAGGCGACTGTGCTGCATGTCATAAACGAAACGGCGGCAACAAACAGGATAACAGAGGCTTTCCTATAATGGAGAATATTTTGGATACGTTTCTCAACCTCCGTCTTGGAAAAAGCGCTGTAGAGCAGTGGGGTCCGGCTGCCGGTGATTGCCATGGCAAGCAGGCTGAAAGCGTAGCTTTTCCGTTCGTCTTCGTCTTGACAATGCTTAAGAACCGCTTCGTCACATGAAGTCTCCAGATCTGCGGCAAGGCATTTTGCCATAAGCCATACCAGAGGATTGAACCAGTTGAGGACAAGCGCGGCGAGCATGAATGTTTTAACAAGGTTATCCTTGTGCCGAATGTGCATGGTCTCATGCATCAGGATATGGCGCAGAAGTTCTCTGTTCTGGAAGTCCATGCGTGTGGGCAGATAGATGCGCGGTGCAAATAATCCGCATGTCAACGGGGAGGCGATCTCGTCATTGGTAAAGATCAGTATATGTCCCATGTCCATTTCCCGCAAGAGGGCATTGATTGTTTCATTATGCTCGATCAGAAGAGAATCTTTCAGTCTCAAAGAGTAACGGTATTTCTGGAATAACAGCATACCGAGGGTGAGCAAAAGACCGATGCAGTAAACGGCTTGCAGCGAGAAGCGGCGAAAAACATATGGTAATCCGGAATTCTCAGCGTATGCATCGAGATAATCATAGGTAACCATAGTAGTTTCTGTGCCGGTTCCAGCTGTGATTGCCGTTTGTGGGGATGCATATATGAAATCTTCTATGGCGGTTGTCTGGGAAGCTTTTTCCGTTGTGGAGGCTATGCTTCCGCGGTCTTCCATTAGGGCTGTCTGGGAGGCAGTTCCCAGGTTGGAATAGCTGATCACGAGATTTTTTATCGGCTCTGTTACGGAAGAGGTTCCGGCAGAGATATTTTCTGTAACTGCTTCATTATAAGTAGTGATTACCGTGTCAGCGATATTTGTCCCAAACGCATTGATTATTTCGAGAGCAGATGATAAAGGGGAATCTCCGGATACTTTGATGCTGAGCGGGCTGCTTAAGGAAAAAGGTACAAGCAGACGCACCAGCACTACGCACCATAGGATCGGAAAAACAAATTTTGGCAGTTTCTTTTTTAGTAGTATACGGAAGAGCAGGACGATCAGGATCATCACGCTTCCGTAGAACATCATCAGTATAAAGGGCATATTCATTCCAAAATGCAGCATACTATTTCGCCTCCTTGATAATTTGGGTAAGACGCGCGGCGTCCGCCTCGGAAATTCCTTGGTTTTTGAGAAAAGATGAGAAGAACAGTTCGCTGGAACCGCCGAACATTTTGTCGATAAGCTGTTCGGTCTCGCTCTGCGCCACCTCGTCTTTCGTGACAAGAGGCTTACACAGGAAATTAGGTTCCTCTCGTTCTATGGCGCCTTTCTCAACGCATTTCTTTATGACTGTATAGGTTGTGTTTTTGTTCCAGCCGATACTTTCGGACAGAATATCAACGATCTCACGGGCGGGCTTGGAACCTTGTTCCCACAAGACTTCCATCACTTTTAATTCAGAATCAAACAATTTCATGGTAATCCTCATTTCTGCGCATAATGTCTGCGCCGACAACATTTTCTTGACTATTGCAATAGAGTGTATCTTGAGAGCAGACTATCGGAATAGTCTACCTCTTGTATGTAGACTATCACAATAGTCTGTGTGCGTCAAGTGATTTTAAGAAAGAAAAATCTTTAAGAAAATATGAAGATTTGAATGAGCTGTGATATGATAGGAAGGTAGCTGCCAGAGGAAGAAAGAAACAGAGCAGGAAAACAAAGGAGAATTGACATATGGAAGCAAAATGCTTTTATCAAAGCCCAATCGGTGTACTATGCATCAGAGAAGAAAACGGAAAAATTACAAACCTTAATCTGTATCAGCAAGAAACAGACAATATATGTGAACAGCCATCCGATTCTGCTCTGCTTCGCGAGGCGTGCAGTCAACTCGACGAATATTTTCAAGGCAAACGCAGACAATTTGATCTGCCCCTCTGTGGCGCAGGAACTGCATTTCAACAGCGTGTCTGGAACGAACTGCAGAAGATTCCCTACGGCGAGACCAGAAGTTATGAGGATATTGCCGCCGCGGTCGGCAATCCGAAGGCGCAGCGTGCGGTTGGACAGGCCAATAACAGAAATCCGATCATTATCATGGTTCCCTGCCATCGGGTGATCCACAAGAACGGAGATATCAGCGGCTATGCCTGCGGGATAGAGACAAAGAGATATCTGCTGGGATTGGAAAGAGGAGCTTATTGATAAAAATATTTTTTCTTGGTAAAATAACCATTGTTTTATACATTGATACTTATTGATACGAATGGGTAAGAGGATGATGTCATGCATATAGCCATTTGTGACGACGATGCAGATTTTGCAGACAACTTAAAAGCATTAATGGAGAAGGAACTTGCCGCGTTGCATGTCAGTCCGGTTATTTCGGTTTACAATGACGGGGCGGTTTTTATCGCGGACAGGTTAGAATGCGACGCTGTTTTTCTGGATATTGATATGCCTGCCGTGAACGGTTTTGATATTGCGGAGCAGATCAACCGCATGGGGGAAACACTCATAGTATTTGTAACAATGCATGATGAACTTGTGTATTCTTCCATTAAATTCCAGCCTTTCCGTTTTATTAGGAAATCTCATCTTGCAGGCGAACTTCCCGAAGTATTGAGCGCTTTGAATAAGACAATGTGTAAACGAAATGCGGGACGGAAGTTTGGGTTTCAGACGAAAACGGGAACCGTTTTTCTTGATGTCAGCAGTATTGAATATATCGAAATATACGGACATTGGCTTCATGTCTGTGTGGACGGCGGGGAGGATCTGGAGTGCTACGGAAGTCTTTCGGAGTTCGAGAAAGAGCTTGCTCCTTTTGATTTCATACGCACCCATAAGAGTTATCTTGTGAATTGTAAATATATCTATGCCATAGAAAAGGGACATATCGTTCTGGATGATAAGACCGAGATCCTGCTCAGCCGGTACAGGGCGGGAGAAGTCAGGGATAAATTCAGAAGTTATATACGGAGTGAACTATGAGTGATATTGCTGAGATCATCGCTTCTCTTGCGGAGACTTATATTGTTGTGAGATTGTGTAACAGGTTCCTTGGCTTTAAGAACAGTAATATGAAGCTGCTTAAATCAGGGGTCTTCTTTATTATTCTTGCGGCAGAGAATATACTGACCAGCCAGGAAGAATGGATGGGAGATCAGACCATTCTAATAGAAAGTTTATCCATTATCGTTTTTATGTTCCTGATTGGCATGTATGTTTTTCTCTTTCTGGATGGAAAAGCTTTTGATAAAATACTGATTACCATTATGCCTGCCATTTCAATTCTGCCGATCAATCTGATCGTTCTCAGCGTGATTCGCGCATTGTCCGGAGAGTTTGTCGTGGATATCATTGAACCCGGCGGAAAAGCGCGTATTTGGGCGCTGATTTTCAGTAAGCTGGCATTCTTCCTGTTGTGTGAGTTTGTTATACATATGAGAAAACGCAATCGATATTCACTCAGCATCTTTCAGTGGAGTATTCAGCTATCCTGCTTTCTAATCACATTTTTTATTGCTTATCTGCAGCTTAACATATTAATGAAAAATGACAATATGTCGGAGTTTCTTCTGGTGAGTATATTGATTATGGTTCTGAACATTTTGTTGTATGTTCTATTGGACAGAATGAAGCGTGACAGTATGATCAAAGAGGAGTACAGGATTTCTAAGATAAGTCTTGCCGCACAGGAACGGCTGGTCGATGAAGCGAGGAAACAGTACATGGAGATGAAGACTCTGCGCCACGACATGCGGCATTACCTTATGACTACGGCAGAACTGATCGGTGCAGACCAAACGGAAGAAGCCAAAGATTATATTGAGAAGATTATTGATGAGAAGGTGGATCGGGCAGCCTTCGGAATAGACACGGGAGATGTGGTGATTGATGCCGTGATCAATAGCAGGATCGCGGTCTGCCTGAAAAATCATATTGAAATGAAATGTATGATCGATTCACGTTTTAAAGGCGTCAATAACATAGATATGAGCGTACTGCTTTCCAACGCGCTGGACAATGCCATAAGCGGATGTGCAGGTGCAGAGTCTGCGGCGATTGAGCTGGTCATCGGCACCAGAAAAGCTTTTACCTATATTATCGTTAAGAACAGTATCAAAGAGTCCGTTCTTGCAAAAAACCCGAATCTTGAGACAGATAAAGAGAATAAGACGGCTCACGGGTTTGGTATTATGTCCATACGAAAGATTGCGGAGAAATATAAAGGAAGTGTTGAGTTTAAAGAGGAAGATCATACCTTCATCGTGGAGATCTGGCTTGAAAATATTCTTCCGTTTACGCTGTAAACGTGCCGTTCGTGCTGTGAGTATTGTCATCAAATCCTCATTGTTGATATTATGATGATAATCGTGTTGTCGATTGAAAAAGGTTATATAGTTTATTTCTATACGAAATTCCTTCATTTTTTTAATCGATGCAGCATGGTACAACAGTGAAAAGGGATGAATGATAAGACAATGAGACATACAAATGTTAAAATCATTTCGGCAGTGACGGCTCTGACGGTAACATTACTTGGCATGACAGGATGTTCTAATTTGAAACAGGAACCGCTTCCCGAGGTTAAACTTTCAATCTGGTGGAGTGACGAAGGTGACAGGGAGCTGATTGATCAGATCATAGAAGAATTTAAAACAGAGTATGCTGACGAGGCTCTTTTTGATATAACCGTCAGTAAGGAAAATGTTCAGACTTCAAAAGAAACAGTGTTGTCCAATCCGGATAATGCTGCAGATATCTACATATTTGCGGACGATCAGTTTGAGGCGCTCAGACAGGCAGGGGCGCTTCTTGAGATTACCGAGGATGCGGATCAGGTGATTGAGGCAAATGGTGGTGTTGGTAACGGTGCATGCCGCGCTGCAATGTATGGCGGCAGACTGTATGCTTATCCGTTGACATCGGGAAACGGATATTTCCTGTATTATAATTCAGCTTACTTTGGGGAAGAAGATATTGCGAGTCTTGACAGGATACTGGAGATCGCGGCCGAAAATGAAAAGAAAATGGCCATCGACTTTTCGAGCGGCTGGTATATTTATTCCTTTTTCAAAGGTGCCGGTCTGGAACTGGGATTGAACACGGATGGGGTTACAAATTATTGCAACTGGAATGCCACAGACACACCTTATAAGGGAGTCGATGTTGCCGAGGCTATGCTTAAGATTGCGGCGCATGAAGGTTTTGTAAGCTGTGATGATGCAGGGTTCTTAAACGGAGTAAGGAACGGGACGATCATCGCAGGCGTTAATGGAGCGTGGAATGTGGAAGCCGTTAAGAAAGCGTGGGGAGAGAACTTCGCTGCGGCAAAGCTGCCTTGTTATACACTTGCAGGGAACAGTGTACAGATGTGCAGCTTTTCAGGTTATAAACTGCTCGGAGTCAATCCTAATTCAGAAAACTGTGATTGGGCAATGAAGCTGGCCAAGCGGCTTTCAGATGAGGAGGCACAGATCAAGCGGTTCGAACTGATCGGGGAGTGTCCATCAAACGTCAAGGCGGCTTCGTCCACGCTTGTGCAGTCTTCTCCTGCGATCGCGGCGCTTGCGGAGCAGTCAGAATATGCTTACGCACAGCGTATAGCGGGTTCATATTGGCATCCGTCTTATATTTTCGGGATTACAATAGCAGGAGGAAATTCGGACGATCAGGATCTACAGACTTTGCTTGACAATATGACCATGGAAATAACGGGAAAGACTGAATAAATAAGACCCGGATATGTGTTTTAGGGGAGGGGCAGATGAAACTGATCAAACGTATTCCTTTTCAAATGTTTATACTGAATCTGATTGTAAGTATTGTATGTGTTGCAGGTGTGCTGGTTATGCGGTATACCATGAGTGAAATATCGGATGGCTATAAGCAGAGCATTGAAGAAAATATAAGAGACAGGCTTAATATGTCAGATCTGTGCAGGCTGATGGGGCGGCACCACATCATTCTCTCCTGGCATACGCTGACGGATTCTCCCGAAGAAAAAAGGCTCTATGAGGAGAAAGCGACGCTGTTACAACAGGATATCATGGATAAACTGGATGAAATAACTGAGCATATCTCAATCAATGAGGAAGAGCAGTTGTTCCATGCGGTATATTCCAATACAATCGGTTATTTCAGCGATGCGGATAATGTATTTAAGATGAGCCGTGAGGGCAACAGTTCTACCGCGAAATATTATATTACTTCCTATCTGGCGGATTCTATCGACGAGATCACGGATGATATTGATCTCATGGATGAATATATTGCCGAACAGATGAATGCTACCGGTGAAAAGATAGAGCACAGCATATACATAGCAGAGATCAGTGAAAAAATATGTATTGTGAGCATGTGTCTTGTTATGGCAATATGTATATTTTTGTGTGTCAGTATAACGTCGCGGCTGGAAAAGTACAAGAATCAGCTTGAGGCGGAAAATGAGCTTAAGACACAAACGTTGATTCGGCACAATCGCAGAATGCTTGCGATTCAGGAAAATGCGATTATAGGAATGGCAGGCTTGATTGAAAGCCGCGATCAGGACACGGGAGAGCACGTTAAGCGTACCAGCAGATATGTGGAGCTTCTGACGCATGCCGCGCAGAAAGCGGGGTATTGCACGGATATTCTGACAGACGACTATGCGGAGCTGCTGATTAAGGCGGCGCCTATGCATGATATCGGCAAGATTGCGGTTTCAGACGCCATTCTCCAGAAACCCGGGCGGCTCACCGATGAAGAGTTTGAGGCGATGAAGATGCATACCACGGCGGGCGAACGCATCATAGTGGACGTTATGAGCGGCATAGAAGAAAAAGGCTATATTGATATAGCCATGCAGGTTGCGGTGGCGCATCATGAGAAATGGGACGGAAGCGGCTATCCAAAGGGAATTAAAGGCAATGAAATTCCTATAGGTGCGAGGATCATGGCTGTGGCGGATGTCTTTGACGCATTGGTTTCCAAGCGCTGCTATAAGGAACCGATGCCCGTGAACAAGGCGTTTGATATCATAAGAGAATCCGGCGGAAGCCACTTTGATCCGGAACTTGCCAGACTTTTCTGCACGATCAGGAGTGAGGTCGAGACGGTTCTCGGAGAGTAGAAGCTGGAAATGTAATCTCCAGTATATCATCAAAAGATATTTTCATGTTTACAATTTGTAATAACCGGCTGGTTTCGTCTATTCGGGCGACCATGCCGGTTATTTTGATATATTCATCTTTATGGAAATAGACTATGGTAGCCATTTTACCTTTTCTGAGCATGTGCATTTGACGGTCTAATTCTTCGGCCATCTCTTCGGATAATTCTATTTTCGGCACGGTGATTTTCTCTTTGGCGGCCAGCGCTTCCGGCAGGCTTTTCAGCGCCGCAAAAGGCATGAACTGCTTGGCGCGTTCTTCTATTGGCATTTTATTCTTAGGTTTACTCGCCACTTTTATGTCCTCCGATCTGATGATTTCGTTCTCTTGTGGTGGCGCCTTCTTCAAGGTTCATACCTTTCAGGATGGCGTCCTTGCCGAACTTATTCTTGATAGTCAGGACAGCCTGCTGCATCTTGCGGCTGCGTTCCAGTTCTTCTCCGTCCACGAAGAAATGATATTGATGGTACTCTTCGGGCATGACATTGTTGCAGGTGATGTTGACGCGATGGATACCGTATCCGGGGTTGACGATTCGTTCATAAAGCGCTGTCACAGCAGGTATGAGCAGCAGGTCGGAATTCGTCTCCACGGGCAGCGTCGTCGTGCCGTGGGCGGACGGAACATTCAGTCGGTTGGGGTAACCGACATGCAGAGTGACGGATTTGGTAATCAGATTCTTATCCACCAGATCGAGGCAGAGCAGATCCGTCATTTCTTTTACAACCAGCAGACCTTTTTCAAAAGAATAGTCACAGCCGAGTACCTGACCGCTGCTGATACAGTTGGAGTGGGAGCGGTAGGATTTGATATCGGCCATGGTGACAGGTTCGCGTCCCCATGCGTGATCAATGAGAAGCTCTGCGTCAATTCCGAAGAGGCGATAGAGGAGCTCCTCGTCAGCCTCGGCAACATCCCGCATGGTTCGGATGCCGTAGGGTTCCAGACGTCTTGCAATACCTGCGCCGATGCGCCAGAAATCGGTGAGGGGTCTGTGACTCCATAGACTGTGACGGTAACTTTCTTCATCCAGTTCTCCGATATAATCAGCGGCATGCTTGGCAGTGATGTCTAATGCGACCTTGGCAAGATACAGATTCGTTCCCACGCCGCAGGTTGCCCGTATGCCGGTGGCGTTGTAGATGTCATCCATGATCCGTTGTCCGAGTTCGCGGGCGGACAGACGGTACAGCGTCAGATAGTCCGTCACGTCCATGAATGCTTCGTCTATGGAGTATACGTGGATATCTTCTTTGGCGATATATTTCAGGTAAATCGCGTAAATATCCGCGGAAGTGTCAATGTATTTCTGCATGCGCGGCGGTGCGGTCAGATATTTGACGTTCTTCGGAATCTCGAAGAGGCGGCAGCGGTTCTTTACGCCCAGCGCTTTCATGGCGGGCGTGATGGCGAGGCAGATCGTCTTCTCGGTACGTTCCGGATCTGCCACTACCAGGTTAGTGGTCATAGGATCAAGACCCAGCGCCACACATTCCACGGAGGCATAGAAAGATTTTAAATCAATGCACAGATAAGTACGCTGCTGTTCCATGTGAACTGCCTCCTTTCAAACATATCGTATTCGTATTCATCACACATTTTTTATACGATAGGAAATTCCTTTATGGGAAATTCTCTGGCGTATTTTCGAGGTTGCAAAGCAAACTCGCACAGTAAATTTGCGAAGTGGATTTATTTACAGTTAATTTGCGAAGCAAATTTACTGTTATTATAGCACACGAACATACGTTTGCAAACAGAAAAATATGGGAAAGCGGGAAACCTCCTGATAAAAATTGAAGAAATAAAATTGAAGAAATAAAATTGCGGAAATAAATTTCAAAGAAACAGAGGACAGAAGAACCAAAAAATGTTAGAATGTCTATAACTGCGTTAAAGCAGTGGCAAAGAACGCTGTTTGATGTATAGGAAAGGGAAGACATACGAATGAGTGTAATCAGTAGTAAAGATGTCAACGAGATTATCAGAAAAACCCTTGGCATCATTAATAATAAGATTATGAATCACGGGGAGATTACCGGCTATATCCTCTATAAAATGATGGAGTATGAGAATACATACACGGAGCAGCACTATACGGAGCAGGAACTGGTGGACTATACCATGCTGGGCATTCTGCACGATATCGGACTTTATAAGGAAGATAACGTCAAGAATGTAAGTGATTTTGAGACGAAGAATCTGTGGCCCCATTCCATCTACGGGTTTCTGTTTTTAAAATATCTGTCGCCCGTGGGGGATAGAGCGGAGGTAGTGTTGTATCATCATCTGGATTACAACAGACATAACCTGATCCAGAGCCGTTATCTGCATATCATTGAGATGCTCAGTCTGGCGGATAAGATGGACACTTTCCTGCATCTGAAAGACGAGAGGCTGGAGCCGGAATATTTCGCGAAATACCGTGATATCAAGTTCTCCGGTGCCGCGCTTGACCTTTTCCATAAGGCGGAGGAGCGGTACGGTATCACGGAGAATCTGGTGAACGGCAAATACAGGGAAGAACTGGATGTGTTGTTAGCGAAGCGTGCTTTCTCCGAGCAGTATAAGAGAGGATTTCTGGAAATGCTCGTGTACACCATTGATTTCAGAAGTGAGCACACGGTGATCCACACGTTAGCTACGGTGAACTTCGCGGAGCAGCTGGGAAGACTGGCCAGACTGTCCGGCAAGGACTTAAGAGACTTACATTACGGCGCGCTCCTGCATGATCTGGGCAAAATTGCGATCCCGCTCAACATACTGGAATCTACGGGGCGCCTGAATGATGAAGAGATGAAGATCATGAAAGCCCATGTGCGTATCACGGAGATGATTCTGGAAGGAGTCGTGGATGACGCGGTATTGCAGATTGCAGTCAGGCATCATGAGAAGCTGGACGGCACAGGGTATCATAAGGGGCTGAAGGCGGAAGACCTGACACTGGCGCAGCAGATCATCGCGGTGGCGGATATCTTAAGCGCTCTGCACGGTAAGCGAAGCTACAAGGATGCGTTCAGCAAGGAAAAGATACTGGAGATCATGAACGGCGATGCGGACAGAGGCAAGATCAACAGGAATGTGGTAACCAGTCTGGAACGCAACTATGACAAGATCATAGGGGAGTTTGAGAAAGAGAAAGAGAATACGATCGGGCTGTACCTTAAGATCAAAGAACAGTATGCGATCATAAGCGAGCGTTTTAAGATGTTCGATTAGTATTGAGAAGAAAAGGAGAGATTGAATATGGAAAAGGCAAACGTATACTTTACAACATTTAAGGCATCGGAACATGAGAATCTGTTACAGAAATTACATCGTTTGATGAAGACCGCCGGATTTGAGACGATTGATTTTACGGATAAATATGCAGCGATCAAAATTCACTTCGGCGAGTACGGCAATCTGGCATTCCTGCGTCCGAATTATGCCAGAGTGGTGGCGGATTACGTCAAAGAGTTGGGCGGCAAGCCTTATCTCACGGACTGCAATACGCTTTATGTGGGCAGCAGAAAGAATGCGCTGGATCACTTGGAGACGGCTTACATAAACGGTTTTTCACCTTATCAGACAGGCTGTCATGTCATCATCGGTGACGGACTTAAAGGCACTGACGAGACGATCGTACCGATTAACGGAGAGTATGTGAAAGAGGCGAAGATCGGCCATGCCGTTATGGATGCGGATATTTTCATTTCACTGACACATTTTAAGGGACATGAGATGGCGGGCTTCGGCGGTGCGCTCAAAAATATCGGTATGGGATGCGGCTCCAGAGCAGGTAAGATGGAGCAGCATTGTGATGGCAAGCCGAGCGTGAACAGCGCAGCGTGTGTAGGCTGCGGCGCATGTGACAGGATCTGTGCCCATGGCGCACCGGTGATCGAGAATGGAAAAGCACATATAGACCATAATAAGTGCGTAGGATGCGGACGGTGTCTGGCGGTTTGCCCGAAGGATGCGATTGCCGCAGATTTTTCGGATTCTATCGCTGTGCTCAATTATAAGATGGCGGAGTACAGCCTGGCAGTCTGCAAGGATCGTCCCTGCTTCCATGTTTCCCTGATTTGCGATGTGTCGCCGAACTGTGACTGTCATGCCGAGAATGATATTCCGATCATTCCCAATGTGGGCATGTTAGCTTCTTTTGATCCGGTTGCGCTGGATCAGGCATGTGCGGATCTGTGCAATCAGATGACACCGGTGGAGGGCAGTGTCTTGGGAGAGAACCTGAAAGAGCACGGTAACGAGGAAGGACACGACCACTTCCACATGACGCACCCTGATACGGAGTGGAAGAGCTGCATCGCCCATGCGGTGAAGATCGGGTTGGGAACGGATCAGTATGAGCTGATCAGAATCTAACAGAAGTCTTGGAAAGGTGATGTTTATCAATGATGAAGATTGAGGATAAGTTAAAGGCTCTCAGGGAGCTGATGCAGGAGAGGAATCTTGCAGCCTATATCATTCCGACGGATGATTTCCACGGGTCGGAGTATGTGGGAGAATATTTTAAGACGAGAGAGTATATGTCAGGGTTTACCGGATCAGCGGGAACCCTGATCGTTCTGTCTAAAGAGGCGGCGCTGTGGACGGACGGCAGATATTTTATACAAGCAGCAGCGCAGCTTGCAGACAGTCCGATTACACTGATGAAATCGGGACAGCCGGACGTGCCCAAGATTGAGGAATATCTATGTGACAAGCTGGAAGAAAAAAGCGTGATCGGTTTTGACGGTCGGACCGTCACATCTGATTTTGTAAATAAAATTGCGGAAAAGACTGACTCTAAGCAGATCACCTTCGCAGGCGGAGAAGATCTGGTGGACTGCGTATGGGTGGATCGTCCGCATATATCTGCAGAACCGGTATGGGAAGTAGATGTCGCCTACGCGGGCATAAGCAGGAAAGAGAAACTTCGCGATGTGAGGGAAAAGATGGTTGAAGAGCAGGCGGATTTCCTGCTTGTCACGGCTCTTGATGAGATCGCATGGCTGCTTAATCTGCGTGGCAATGATGTCGAGTATACGCCTGTTTTTCTGGCATATATGCTGGTGACGCAGGAGAGTGCAGTGCTCTGTGTCCATGAACAGATCTTGTCGGAAGAGATTCGGGAGAAATTAACGCAGACGGGGATCTCGATCAAGCCCTATGACGCGATAGAACAGATATTGCACGATATTCCGGTAGGAAGTAAAGTATGGGCCGACAGCGCGGCCGTAAGCTACAGCCTGCTAAACAGTCTGCCGGAAGATACGGAGCGCGTTGATAAGCCAAGTCCCATTGTACTCATGAAAGCAGTGAAGACACCGCAGGAGATGGAACATATACGCACGGCGCATATCAAGGACGGTGTGGCGGTAACAAGGATGATCCGATGGCTGAAAACAGAAGCAGGAGCAGCCGGGGGAAGAATTACCGAGATGAGTGCCGCTGAGAAACTGGAATCATTCCGCGCACAGATGGAAGGTTATCTGGAGGCAAGTTTTGCACCGATTATCGCCTATGGCGCCCATGGAGCCATCGTGCACTATGAACCCACAGAGCAGACGGATGTGGAAGTTGTGGGCGGGAGTTTCTGCCTCGCGGATACCGGAGGACACTATCAGGAGGGTACCACGGATGTCACCCGGACAATAGCCATAGGCACCGTGTCAGAGGAAGAGAAGAGATATTACACGATCGTACTGAGGGGACATCTGGCGTTAGGAGCGGCAAAGTTTGTGGATGGCGTATGCGGGCAGAATCTGGATGTGCTGGCGCGAGAGCCCATGTGGGAAGAGGGACTGGATTACAATCACGGCACCGGACACGGCGTGGGATTTATTCTGGGAGTGCATGAAGGACCGCAGCGGATTCATTGGCGTATTTCGGAGAACACGCAGAGCATTCCCCTGGAAGAGGGCATGGTGATCTCTAACGAGCCGGGTATATATCTGGAAGGGCGATTCGGCATTCGGCATGAGAATCTTGTGCTGTGCCGCAAAGGAGAACAGAACGAGTACGGACAGTTCATGTATCTGGAACCTCTTACCATGGTTCCTTTTGACAGGGATGCCATCCTGCCGGAAATGATGACGGATCGGGAACTGCAATGGCTGAACGATTATCATCGGAAAGTGTACGAGGCGCTGGCACCTTATTTTGCAGGGGAAGAGTTGGAGTGGCTGCGGGAGGCAACGGCTGCGATTTCCCGATGATATAGAGAGGATATGCAGTGAATCATATCAGTAGGTGATCTTTGGCAAAATATGCGTAAATAATATTTAGCAGATGATTTCACTGCTGATTTATGATATACTTCAAACAAAAGAAAAAAGTGAAATAACGCCGTATGATCGAGGATCAGAACGGGGTTATCAGACGGAAAGGAGAAAACTGATTATGGAACATCAGAATTTATCTGCAACAGAGGCAATGGACAGATTAAAAGAGGGAAACAAACGTTATTTAGAGGCAGAGAGTAACACGGGCGATATCTCACCTAAGATCAGACAGAAGACCTGCGATGAGGGTCAGAGCCCTTATGCGATCGTGATCACCTGCTCAGACTCCAGAGTAATACCGGAGAGTATCTTTATGGCGGGCATCGGAGAATTGTTTACCATTCGTGTGGCGGGCAATGTTATGGATAATCATCAGCTCGGAAGCGTAGAATATGCGGCGGATCATCTTGGAAGCAATCTGGTAGTCGTATTGGGACATACACATTGCGGTGCTGTAGGTGCAACGATCGGCAGTGAGCCGGCAGGTTTCGTGAAATACATAACCGATGAAATCAAGGCGGCAATCGGAGAAGAGAAGGATGAGTTCAAGGCAAGCTGCCTGAATGTACAGAGAAGTGTTACACGCATTAGAGAAGGATTAAAACTGACGGATGCGGATAAACTGAAAGTATGCGGCGCCGTATATCACATTGATACCGGACGCGTGGAATTTTTAGATTAATTCCGGAATAATAAAAGCGGAACGGATTGACGATTAGTCAGTCTTACACTTGGAATGGAGGAAAACATTATGGCGGAGACGGAAAAGAAGAGCCCGTATGCGGGTACACAGACGGAGAAGAATCTGCAGGCGGCAATCGCGGGCGAATCAACGGCGAGAAACAACTATACTTTCTTTGCATCCAAAGCAAAAAAGGAAGGCTTTGAACAGATTGCGGCGATTTTTCAGGAAACGGCGGATAACGAGAAAGAACATGCTAAGATATGGGTGAAGGAGCTGTACGGAATCGGAAGTACGGCGGAGAATCTGGCGGCGGCAGCACAAGGTGAAAACTATGAGTGGACAGAGATGTATGCCGACTTTGCCAAGACAGCGGAGGAAGAAGGATTCCCTGCACTGGCGGCAAAATTCCGTATGGTAGCCGAGATCGAGAAACACCATGAGGAGCGCTATCGTGCACTTCTTCACAATGTGGAGATGCAGGAAGTGTTTAAGAAGAGTGAAGTCAAGGTATGGGAGTGCCGTAACTGCGGACATATCGTGGTTGGCATGGAAGCTCCCGAGGTATGCCCCGTATGCGCACATCCGCAGGCATATTTTGAGATCAGCGCACAGAACTACTAGGCGGTTTATCAGAATATGAATGCAGTTTCCCAGTTGTATGCATAAAAATCCGCTGATTACGCATACTGATTCTATCATACAGATTCGGGTGTCAGGTATTTGCCTGAACCGGACCCGATACACAGACGAAGGAGTGGCAAGGGAATGATAGAGCAGGATACCATAAAATTATTGCGGGAATGTGATGCAGGAGTGAAGATGGGTGTTGATTCGATTAGCGATGTGCTTGATTATGTGAGCAGTGAAGATTTTAAGAAGTGTCTGACCCACTGCAAAGATGAACACATCAAGCTTAAAGATGAGATACAGCAGCTTCTGGAGAAATATCATGACGACGGCAAGGAGCCGAACCCTATGGCGAAGAGCATGTCATGGCTTAAGACAAATGTCAAGCTGGTCATGCATGAATCAGATCAGACAATCGCGGATCTGATGACCGACGGGTGTAACATGGGCGTGAAATCGCTTAACCAATATCTGAATCAGTATCAAGCGGCGGATGAGAAGTCCAAAGATATCGCAAAGAAGCTGATTCATTTGGAGGAAAAGCTGACAGCGGATATACGAGGTTATTTATAGGGATTGTAAAAAGGGCAGTTATGAGATCCGAGGATAGGATGACGCGGGTTTTGTAACTGCTTTTTAAACAATAATGATTACAAGGACAGAAGGAAAAATACGGACACTCTTACATAGACGAAATAATGTGCTATAATAGATAACGTTAAAAAATAGAACAGGATTTGAGGTGAATTCACGATATGAAATATATCCGAGATAATTACTCAGTACAGTTGATTTAAACTGTTGGCAGATTGTGCTGAGGAGAATTGAACTTGCTGACAGTCGCAACTGTACTGTTTCAAAGGAAATATTGATATTAGAAAAGGAGTACAGTTATGCGCTATATGAAAGAAATTATAAAAAGTAACAGGAATTGGATTATTGTATATCTTGCGATCGGATTGTTCAATGCGTTCACGGCAAATTATAAGGCGGACTATTTTCAAAAGATCGTAGACG
This sequence comes from Lachnospiraceae bacterium, assembly GCA_014804365.1. Classification (GTDB taxonomy): domain Bacteria; phylum Bacillota; class Clostridia; order Lachnospirales; family Lachnospiraceae; genus UBA3282. Next base: position 4,644 of record JAAUZX010000047.1, on the reverse strand, counting down.
GATTGACAGATTGGACAATAACCGTATACGGGCTACTGTTTTACGGAGCTGTTCTTTTTGTAAATTACGGAATGAACTATTTGGATGAGTATCCGGCAGCGAAATTGGGAAATGAGACTTATCTGGATTTCAAATTGCTTGCATTGCGGAAAATTGGCAGAATGGATTATGCCGAATATCAAAAACTGGGAACCGGCAAGTTGGTTCAACAGATTGAGAACGGCGCCAATGCAGGAAAAGGAGTTCTCTATGACTTTTGGTTCTGCGTTGTCAGGAACTTGCTTCCGACGGTATTGTTCAGCTTATATTTTATCCGGAAAATAGACAGAAGAATAACGTATTTTCTGATGGCAGGATATGTCGTCGTGTTTATAGTGACCAATTTGCTGCTTAAGGGTCTGTATCAGATCAAAGAGAAGATATTAACCAATGAAGAGGAACTCAATCACTTCCTTGTGCGCGGGTTCATGGAAATGCCTCTTTTTCGCATGAAACATCAATTCCCGAACGAGGTAAAGAAGGCAGCAGGCGCAAAGAGGATCATTGTATCATCAAAAGTAAAAATGACCATGATCCATGAAGCTTTTTTTACTATATTTGCGTTGCTGGTTGCCTGTCTGGATATTGGGATTTTAGTCTATGCGTGGAACAACAGACATCTGTCTGTCGGAGCCGTAGTCGCGCTGATCACATTGATTGATAATGCATATACCCCGATCGCAATCTTTAATGTCATCTATGTGCAGTACAAGTTGAACAAAACGGCATGGCTGCGGTTTACGGATTTGCTGGATTTAAAAGAAGATAAGCAGCTACAGGAAGGTGCTATTTTCGATAAATTTTCAAACGATATTCGAGTGGAAAACTTATCATTTTCCTATGAAAAAGGTCCCGGCGAAAATAAAAAAGTGCTGAATAATATCAGCATTACGATTCAAAAAGGTGAGAAAGTAGCGTTTGTCGGGGAATCGGGCTCCGGGAAATCCACTTTGGCAAAGTTATTGATCGGATTGCTTAAGTATGAGAAGGGTGACATCCTGTTTGATGATAAACCGTTAAAGAAGTTATCCTTGGAATCGTTGTATGAAAAAGTATCTTACTTATCACAGGATGCGCCTGTTTTTGACGGCACGGTCAGAGAAAATCTGGTGTTTGACAGGGAGGTTTCGGAGACCGATCTTCGAGTCGGGCTTGAAAGCACGCAGTTGCTGCCACTTATTACATCATTGGAGAATGGAACAGAAACAAGAATCGGTGAAAAAGGAGCCTGTTTATCCGGTGGTGAGAAACAGCGGTTAGCGTTGGCCAGACTGTGGTTTGAACATTCAGATCTTGTTGTATTGGATGAAGCGACATCGGCGCTGGATAATCTGACGGAAAGCATTGTTATAAAAAACGTGACAGAGCAGGTAGGCAATGCTACAGTGATTGCGATTGCTCATCGTTTGGCTTCCATCAGCGGATTTGATAAAATCTTCGTATTCCGGGACGGAAAGATTGTCGGCAGCGGAACTTTTGAGGAATTATTGGCAAGTAACAGCTATTTCGGAGAATTGTACAGAAAAGAGAAAGCATTAACGTCGCTGCAGTGACACAACAATCAAGGACTATGGAAGCATGGTCCTTGAAATTTTTTACGCATATGACCATTTTTTGCGAAATATCAAAAATCATTTGGAAATGCAGGGTGGGAGGATTATAATGTCACTTAAGGGAAAATCACAAACGCACATGCAACACATATAAGAAAATAAATCGAAAGATATAGAGTTGATTATGAAAGATATTATTAAAAATAAAATCGAAGAATTACTGTCAAAGGAATATTATTGCAGTTTAAAAGACTTAAATGAAAAGGAAATCATATATTCTGCTAATTGTAAAGCAGTGAAACCTTATATTAAAATATTGGCATATAGAAATTGTGTCGTAGTTTGTACATCGAAGAATATACAATCTAAGGTGCGGCAACTCTTACAAGATAAAAATAGAGATGAAATTTTTGAAGTTCCATTGGTTTACGGTCAGACAATACATTATGTTCCAAATGCTGACGGTACAGAGGACACATTAGTATCGCCGGATTATGAATATGAGTATCTTTCGGACAAAGAAATTTTATCGCTGGTCGGTTTAACCGGTTTTGAGAATTCTTTGGCATTTGATGAAAATGGTTCTACGTCAACTAGGGCTGTATATATTGCAAGGGACAATAATAGAATAATCGGAGTGGCAGGTGCCGCAGAATCATCGGTAAATGGCGTATGGGAAATAGGGGTAGATGTAACGGAAGAGTACAGAAATGCCAGATTGGGGACATATTTGGTGAAGAGATTGACCGGAGAATTACTGGCACGAAGTATCGTTCCTTTCTATTCTGCTTCTGTAACAAATATCGGTTCACAGATGGTAGCGAGCAGATGCGGTTATATGCCGTATTGGGTTGATACGTTTGGAACGATTCTTGATGGAAGTTCCGTGTACAATGACCTTCTGAAAGGTTGGTCATTTCCGGTAGACGAATGATGAATTTTGACTATCGGAAGATGATTAAACCACGAAATTGTAATTTGGAGGATATAGCGATGGTGAGATTAGTGATGTTGGGAACGGGACATGCAATGGTAACAAAATGCTACAATATAATGAATGACAATATGAGTATTGATTAGAGGCGAACGTAATGTTAAGACAGATAAAATATTTCCAGGCTGTTGTAAGGCATAATAGCTTTTCAGAGGCGGCCTATGAATGTAATATCTCACAATCTGCCATATCACAGCAGATACAGGCATTGGAAAGAGAACTGGGATTTCCGCTGCTTAAACGAAAAAAGCGCAAGTTTGAATTGACGCCCGCAGGGGAGTTTTTTTTATAAAAAAGTCTTGTGCTGATTATGAGCAGATTGTCAAGGAAACCACAAGGTTAGCCGACGGGGGACAAGAGAGTTTCAAGGTGGGATTCTTACGTTGTTACAGCGGACAGGAATTTCATCTTGCATTGGAGGAATTTACGACAAAGTACCCTGATATTCCTGTGGAGGTTTTCTATGGCAATCATGATGAACTGTATCATATGCTTTTAAAGAATGACGTAGATTTGGCATTTAATGACCAACGCAGGGCGTTTTCGGATGAATTTATGAATATGATTCTCACATCTTCGGTAACACATATTGAGATCGCAAGAAGAAATCCGATGTCTTCTCTGGATAAAGTTACAGCGCAGGAATTAAAGAATATACCGTGTATCCTTGTATCATCAGAAGCGGAAAAAGAAACGGAAGCAGATTATTACCATACGATTGTCGGCTTGCAGGGAGAAAAGCTGTTTGCCGATAATATGGAGGAGGCAAGGATGCTTGTGATCAGCGGGAAAGGATTTATGCCAAGCGAGGGAACACCAATAGAAGGCAGTCTTGGTAAAAATATCGTGAGGATTCCGTTGTATCGCGGAGATGAGCCGATGAAGCGGAATTATTGTTCTTTTTGGAAAAAAGAAAATGCAAAAAAGATGTCGGAGGAATTTGCTGAGATTTTGAAGGGGAAGTTTGAAGTGTGAAAATTTTGGAGTCGTCGCCGTAAAGCGGCGATTTTTATAGATTTAAAATGAATAGATGTAACTGTTGACACTACATCAAAACCGTGTTATAGTGTTGCGAGTGAAGTAATAGCGATAGTTACAATAGAAGCATATAGAACTTTTCAGAAGCAGGAAGGGTTCGGAATGGAGGATGTTACTTATGAAAAAAAAGATGTGTATATTCTTGTCGTTGCTGTTATTGATTCTGGCGGCAGGCGGCTGCGGAAAAGAAGAAAAAAAAGAGGAGCCGCTGGTGGTGGCTATGGAGCTGGCTTATCCGCCATTTGAGGGTAAAGATGAAGCAGGAGAGCCTACAGGGGTCAGCGTAGATCTGATGAAAGCTTTTGGTGAGTATATTGGTCGTGAGATTAAGATTGAAAATACGGCATGGGATGGTCTGATTCCTTCCCTGCAGACTGGGACTGCCGATCTTGTGATTTCCTCTATGACAATCCGGCCTGACCGGGCGGAACAGGTAGATTTTTCTGATCCTTATGCCAATGCCCTGTTAGCCGTTTTGGTCAATAAAAATACAGATGCTTCATCTATAGAAGATCTGAATCAGGCAGGAATGAAGATGGCTGTAAAGTCAGGATCTACCGGACATCTCTATGCCGAAAGTAATCTACAGAACGCAGAGCTGATGGTATTACCGGATGAAAGCGCCTGTGTTACCGAGGTGGCACAGGGGCGCGCGGATGGTTTTATCTATGACCAGCTTACGATTTACCGGAATTGGCAGAAGAACTTAGATACCACTGAAGCAATATTTATTCCGTTTCAGGAGCCGGAAAAATGGGGAATTGCAGTTCAGAAGGGCAACAGTGAGCTGCTTGAGCAGGTGAATGCATTTTTGAAAGAATTCCGTGAGAACGGCGGTTATGATAAGCTGGAAGAGACTTACCTTTCAGAAGAGAAAAAAGCATTTGATGAATTAGGGTTTCAATGGTTTTTTGATTTGGCCGATGATACGGATGGAGAAGAAGAATGAAGCTGAAAAGGAAGCTGTTTTTTGTACAGGATGATGGAAAGACCGATCGGTTGGGAGCTTTGCTGAATTTC
>JAAUZX010000046.1 GCA_014804365.1 Lachnospiraceae bacterium | reverse complement strand
TTGGTAAATACACGATTGTCTAATTCTATTTCAAAAACCATATAATACAATTCGAGACACCTATATGGGTGTTATTTTTATGCCCATATAGGATATGTCTAAATTGTTGAATGGTATTGTACTAATAGAATTATTTAATATATGGAGGATTTGATTTAATGGATTTTGAAAAAATGGAATTAGATGAACTAAAAGATTACGCAAAATCAATTGGATTAACAATTGGTAATATTGGAAAAGAAAAGTTGATTGCTAAGATTAAGGAAAAAGAAGCATCTAAAAATACTGAGACTCCTGAAAGGTCAGAACAAGAAGTGACGCCAGGTGCTGCAGATGATACATCGTCAAAGAAAGAAGCTGATACTGAAAAGTCAGAAATCTCTACTCAGAATACCAGTAATGATCTTTTGAGTTCTATCGCTTCAGCAATAGACGATTTAGAAGATGCAACTGGTGGTGAAATCGAGGAAATTGTTGATTTGCCCAATAACTACGTTGTTAGAGTAAAAAGCATTACTTTTGGTGGTTTAACATATAAATCACGATCTACAAATGCAGTATTGCGTTGGAATCAGATTGGTGCTGTCCAAGATATGACGATTGCTGAGTTGAATGAAATGAATAATTACAAGACTGATTTTCTTCGCAAACCATTAGTTATTCTTATGGATGAGAAGGCAATAAAGAAGTTTAGGCTTACGCCTGTTTATGAAAATGTTGCAAAAATCAATAATCTTGCAGAAGTATTTGAATCTGATATGACTACTATTGAAAAAGTTATTGATGATGCGATTAGAGTAAATATGCGAGATGTTCTTATTAGCAAAGTTAGACAGATGTATAAAACAGATCGTTTAACAAATGTGAAGATTCTTAAATTGCTTCAAGATAAATTACAGTTTGATATTTTAAGTGATGATATCTAATAAAGGCAGGTGATGGATATGGCTAATAATACTACATATAGGGAACTTGCTGATTATAAGGAGCGATTAAAATTTGATTGATAAAAAACTATTTGATTCTGAGTATTCTACTCAGTGGCGTGATGAGGTTGACTTTTTGAAAGAAAAAGGAATCAACTACACTTTTGTAAAACGTAATAATAATATTTCTACTTATAAATATGAAAAGACAAGTGAGTTGTTTTTACAACTCGCTTATTTTTATGCGCAAAAGAAGAAGTAATTTATAGAGATTAAATGGAGTGATTATATTATGCCAGCAAAAATGACACATGAAGAATATGTAAAAAAATTAAATTCAAAAAATAAAAACTTACATCCAGTCGAGAAGTATAATGGATATTATACAAAAATAAATCATTATTGTGATGTTTGTAAAAACACTATTCCAATTTTACCACGGAGTATTTTAAAGAATCCAAAATGCCCATCTTGTAATAATTATATTTTATTTGAAGGAATTAATGATTTTAAAACAACAGAACCTTTGATTTCTTCTTGGCTTCTTAATCCAAACGATGCAACCAAATATAAAACTTGGTCTAATAAAAAAGTAGATTGGATTTGTCCAAATTGTAATAATGTTGTTCGCAATAAAAGTATATCAAGCGTTGTAAGATATCACAAAGTTCCATGTTCGATATGCAATGATGGGGTTAGTATACCAATGAAAATGACAACATATGTAGTATCACAGTTTATTGAAAATTATAAAACGGAATTTGTTTTTAAAGATTGGAAATTCCAATTAAACGATAATAATATTACTCCAAGATATGATATAGTTTTTGATAAGTATATTGTTGAGGTAGATGGTGGTTTTCATTATAAAGACAATACATATACAAATACAAAATTAGAAATCCAACGATATATTGATTCTCAAAAAAATATATTAGCACTTAATCATGGATATAAAATGATTAGAGTTGACGCAAGAAAATCAGATTTTGATTATATAAAGAAAAGTCTTATTAATTCTTTTGGAGAAATGTTTGATATGAGTATAATAAATTGGGATGAATGTATTACATATGCAATGTCATCTAACATGCAAATAGTATGGGAATATAAAAATTCACATCCCGAAAAATCTTCAAAAGAAGTTGCTAAAGAAGTAAATATACCTTATGGTACTGTAATGGATTATTTAAGAATTGGTTCTAAATTAGGAAAATGTATTTATGATGCTAAATTAGAGAAAAATAGAAGTTTACATTCTGAAAGATCATATCGTTGTAAAAAGGTTATTTGTATAAACAATAACATGATATTTGATTCATTAACAAAAGCAATTCATTGGTGTGGTTTGTCAACAACGACATCTATTTCTGATGTATGTATTGGTAAAAGAAATTATGGTGGGAAACACCCTATTACAAACGAAAAACTATATTGGATGTATTATGAGGATTATTTAAAAGAGAAGGAGGCGATATAACTGAGTAATACACAATATACAGATTTAGTAGATGCTTTTTACAATAAAATAAGAGATTATAACTTTGTTACTATGAGTGCAGATACAGCTAATTCTATTGTAATCAGTTATATCCCAAAAGCTTGCATAATGTTTGAATCATGCAATCAAAATCTTGAAGATAGAGATGATGAGCTACAACAATTTAATTTTGAATTATCAAAAACAAATTTTGAAATATTGTGTAATTTTATGCTAATTACCTATTTGGATGCAGAGTACATATGTGTTCCACAGATGTTAAAAAGCCGTCTTTCAACTTCTGATTTTCACAGTTTAAATCTTCATAATCAACTCTCAAAGGTCATGGAACTTCGCACTATGCTTAAATCAGAAAATGACCAATTAGCAATCAATAAATCATATAAAGATTCTAAACTATTTGATTTAGTTACCAATAGGAAGAAGGTGTAATATGAGCCTTCAACTTATGAAAGAACGAATTAAGCATAGTGGCTCCTCATCTAGGGAAGAAATGATAATTGATGGACAGAATCTTCTAAAAGAAGAATTAGAACATGATTCATCTTACTCTCCCACTATGTATTTTTGGAATCCGGTATTGGAATGTGATGATAGACCTGCAAGAGTACGAATTTATAACAGAAAATATAGTTCGCTAAATGGAAACTATCAGCAATTCTTAACCACATATGATAATCCGCTAAAAATAGGTGAATATCTGCATGACACAAAAGATGATACATACTGGCTTGTCTATAACTCTTTCAATGTAAATGATATACATTATGAAGGAAAAATGATTCAGTGCAACTATCTTTTGAAGTGGCAGCTTTCAAATGGAGAAATCATACAGCGTTTTGCAAATATTGTTTCAGCCAGCAAGTACGATGTGGGCGAGAGTGGCAATAGTACACTTGTACTAAGCTCCAATAACTATACTGTTCTGATCGGATATTGTGAAGAAGGTTTTGAACTTGAAAGTAAACGTGTATTTATAGATATGAAACCTACAAATCCTAAGAAAGTATTTAAGATAACTCGTAGTGATGATGTTTTATATAACTCTGGGAATATAGGTTCTTTGTTGAGCTTTATAGCTGACAAGACAGAGTTTAATCCGGATAAGGATAATCAGGAATTACGGATTTGTGATTATATAAACCCGTCCTCTCCTCTCCCACCCACTCCGCCAACACCCAATGAAACGACAGATTTATCGGCAGTAATTTCTGGGGATTCAGAGTTGCAGATTGGATTTTCAAATACTTATGCTGTATCTTTTACAGATAAGAAGACTGGTTCCTCAGTAGATTGGAACATGGTAGACTTCATATGGAATATAGTCAGTGACTTTGATATAGAACAAAGTGTGACTGAAAACGGTATAGAATTATTTATTGAAAATGAGGATTTGACTGATGAGTATTTCAAACTGCAAGTCATTGTAAATGAAGTTGTCCTATCAGAAAAAATCATCTCTATTTCAAGAATTGTGTAACGGAGGTGATTTTATATAGAAGGATCAATATTGAAAGATATAGGCTCTTATAAAACAAATCTGATTTCAGCCTTTCAAAATTCAGAAGAAATATGCGAGTTATTATTTAATAAGGCACCATTTACTAGGAGTGATATTAAAAATTTACCTTATTCTCAAATATTTCCTTATCTTTATGCTGATGAAACCCAGACAGAAGTAAAATCATTTATTTGTGTTGAAGTTGATATACCTGAGATTCCAACAAATACTGTTAAAAACATGAAATTAATTATATGGGCATATTGTCACAAAGAAATAATGAGATACTCCAAGGCAGGATATAGCGGAACAAAAGTTGATATATTGTCTGATATGATAGAACGGAAAATAAGAGATTCTGATAAGTTTGGCATTGGAAAATTAAAATTAGAATCAGTTTCTTATTTTTTCCCAAATAATAAATATTATGGAAAACAAATGATATACAATATGCCAGATTTTAAAATAGGGAGGGCGTAATACTTTGAAGCTAAATTATTTTGAACTACTGTCTCCTTATCCTATATTTATAGCAGATACCTGTCATGTTCTTTCGCCAAAATTAAAAGACATTTCCTCTATTGGATATAATACGTATCAGTTTTATATTTTGCTTTTATTAATGGATCCTAAATCCTATTTTGATTTTATTGGTTGTACAGAACAATATGAAAAAATGTCAGATGATGAAATCATAAAATTAGATATATTTAATTTGATGACTTCAAATAAAACTACTTCAGTGGCATTAGAATCGGCATTAAATTTCTTCTTACAGGAAAAAGTAACATATTCACAAGAAGATAACTGTTATTATACATACAATAAATATGATGAAAAAAGAGTTGGAAAGATTTCAAAAGATAATTATGTTGATATACGCGATATTATTTGCCAGAGAAACAATTTTAAAGGCAAGGAACACACAGACTTATCCAATATAAAAAGCAAAAAAGCATTAGAAATAATGAAAAAGCTTCAAAAGGGGCGGTCAAAAAACAACAAACTAACAAATCAGAATAATGATATGGAACTGGGCAATATCATATCTGCTGTCGCAAACAAAAGCCAGTCGCTCAACATACTAAACATCTGGGATTTAACAGTGTTTCAGCTATGGGACTGCTTCTTTCGACTTTCCAATAACAATATTTATGATATTCAATCCATGAGCGTTGCGGCATGGGGTGATAAAGACAAACATTTTGACGCATCAGCGTGGTTTAAAAGAATAAATACTGAACTTTAAAGGAGGATTTTACTATGCCAAATCCTAATATGGCTAACAGAGAGGTATGTGACCTCATTTTTGTGGATTATGCCACAAAGAAACCTTTTCTTAATTTAGACTTTGCAAACGTTTCCACCACGGAGCTTACGGGCGAATCCGTATTTGCTTACGG
>JAAUZX010000045.1 GCA_014804365.1 Lachnospiraceae bacterium | reverse complement strand
GGTTTAGCTGCTGTGATCTTACCTTTTTCGGGAAGAAGCTGCTTATTCCATTCCGGCTCATGGAAAGGATACGCTCTATTGCATAGCCTAACGCATAAAATATGAATTTCGGAATCTCATAAATACGTTTGGAACATTCCTTTAATTCTTTTAGAAAGATACTCTCTGTGTGGACAGTCGATGTCAGACCGATATATCCTGCTGCAAGTGTGGCAAGCAGATTCAGGTTACGGATGGACTGCAGGGACATTACCCGTAAGTCTTCCAGCTCAAACTGCTGTTTCTTGAACTTGAAATATTCCTCTATGCGCCATCTCATCAGGTATACTTTTGCCACGATATGGCATAAACGCTTCTTTTCCTGCATTTTAAGGTTACTCAACAGCAGCATCGGTTCGGCCCCGAAACCGTATACAGCCACGAGCGTCAGCTCTTTTGTGGGAAATTCACAAAGTTTTACGGGAATGCAGCTCATTTTACAGTTCAGCGTTTCCCCCTTCTTATCTTTAAAATCCATGCGGTAGTTTCCTTTATATTTGGCAGCCGCCTCCATGATGTTGCAGGTTTTTCCGTTATAAATAACATTCCTGTTTTTCTTGGCGCGGATTACAAAACGTTCACTGCGTTTCAGGAAATAACGGTAATAATCATTGGCATCAAAACCTCTGTCAAGAGTGCGGACACATTTCTTGCTGAAATTTTCGGACAGAGACTGAAGACAGCAAAGGTTCTCATAGGTTTCACTTACAAATCCACTTTCTGCCGCTGAAAAAACTTTCTCATATACCGGCAGCGGCATTTTCCCGGGGTCGGACAGTACCGCCGCTTCAATGGTCAGGTATCCCTGCGTGATCTCCCCGGTACTCCCGTCACGTATTTCGGAGAGTGCCTCAAGCTTTCTGCTTGCAGGCTTTGCAATATCGGAATTATCAATGACGATAACGGCATAGTCCTCTTTCACATGCTGTTTTACGAGGGAGAGGTAATTCTGCATGAGGGTCTGTTTTTCATCAAAGGCATTCAGGTTTCTTGAAAGACGCTCAATCGTCTTTTTCAGGGAAATGTGTTCTTTGAGTGAACGGGAGATCTCACTCAGATGCACTTTATTCCCTGTAAGAATGCCGTAGAGCATCTGGTGGATGAACTTCTGCTGCGGACGTTTTAAGCCTTTAGAAATTTTTGTAGAAAAGTTTGTCAAATCCCTTTTAATTTCGTAACCTAATCTGTTATAATTAATCATGCAAAAACACTCCTTTGTTTGTTGTTTGTGGTGATTCAATTATAACAAAGATCCAGTGTTTTTGCATTTTTTATTTGCGTGAAAAATGGGGAAACTCAAAATTCTTCGATGAAGCCCCGTTTAATCCCATTTCTTAAAGCGCATCGTCTCAACCTTAGTCACCTCGTCCGCCAACATACATACCTCATCATTCAGCGTAATCCCCGTCATGATGATGTCCATATCATCCGGTTTCGATGCCAGAAGCGTCTTTAACTCCTCTACCGTGATGATCCCGTTGTCGATCAAGCCCAGCACTTCATCCAGAATCAGCAGTGAACACTCTCCCGTGTTCATCACTTTCTTGGCGAAATTGAGTCCGTTACGGATGTTCTGGCACTCCTCCGCTTTATGCTCCTCAGTAAGATCCATAAAATCCTCATTAGATTTTTCAAAACGGAATATCTTGATCTCCGGCTCCAGCCGCTTCACAAACTCTGACTCCGCCAATCCTCTTCCCTTTAAAAACTGGATGATAACTATATATTCGCCATTGCACGCAGACTGCACCGCTCTGCCGAGCGCTGCCGGAGATTTACCGTGCCCGTCTCCGCTATAGATCTGAATCATGCCGTTTCTCATATTGTATCCCTCACTATTTCCCGCACATTTCCTGTATGATTTTAACTGTTCAGGACCCTGTTCTTCACAGTTACGAAGGTGCACAGGAATTATGCATTCTGCATAATTCCGCACACTTACGTATGATTTTACTATACTATGTTTGCCTATCATAGCACAATCGGGATTTTCGTGCAACTGTTTGTTCCATATCAGTTTTATTCCGCTCTATTCTTCCTCCACCATTTCCAGCTTGCTCACAGACACTTCATAAGCGACTCTTCTCTCCAGCTGGTCCTCGGATAATTTCTTCATATATTCTCTGCTCTGAATCCTGCCCCAGATCGCACAGCGGCTTCCCACCTCGAAGCTGCTCGCAAATCTTGCATTTCTTCCCCAGCAGATACAGGGTATGTAATCGGATTTACCGTAGGGTCTGTTCACCGCCAGCAGCAGATCGGCGATCTCTCGTCCAAGCGGCGTCTTTCTGTAGATCGGTGCCTTACAGATATAGCCGTCCAGAAAGATCTGATTTGTCTTGGCGCTCTCCCCGATATCCTCCACGAACTCAATTTCTCTTGCAAACACAGACAACACAAGCCTGTTCTTTCTCTCTTCATGTCTGTTGTAGGAGCGGAACTGCCCTGTGATACAGATCTTCATTCCCTTGTAGTCCTCGCCTACGTCAAGGAGTCTTTCCGAAACCATCACCGGAATGATATCCGTGGAGTCGCTGAGGCGGTCCACACTGATATCTACCATATAGAATCCCTCTCCGAAAATCTCGTGACTGAAGGTAAAATCACTTACGATCTCCCCCATAATTGCCACCTGGTTGTTTTCAATAACCTTATCTGTCATGTTTTTCTCCCTTCTACACTGTGGAATTGCTCATAGAAATTCCTTTTTGTATTGTACTATCAATATATAAGAAAATGGGCCCGAATAGAACTGTTAAGTGTCGCGGAATTATGCAGTCATCGTCGAAAAACCGAAGGTTTACGGATTTTATGCGACTAAAAACATAGTGCGCTCCAGTGCTTGCAAGATCAGACATGTGATGATATAATTAATAGGTTTTGTAAAAGTGAGTTTTTTGTTCATAAAATTAAGAAAGGCAAGATCAACCATGAACCAGACAAGAGAAGATGTAAGAAATATAGCGATCATCGCTCACGTTGACCACGGCAAGACGACGCTGGTGGACGAGCTGTTAAAACAGAGCGGTGTTTTCAGAGAAAATCAGGAAGTTGCGGAGCGTGTCATGGACTCTAATGATATCGAGAAAGAGCGCGGTATCACGATTCTGTCCAAGAACACGGCCGTTATGTATAAGGGCGTAAAGATCAACATCATCGACACTCCCGGACACGCCGACTTTGGCGGCGAGGTGGAGCGTGTGCTCAAAATGGTGAACGGTGTCATCCTCGTCGTGGACGCTTTCGAAGGTCCCATGCCTCAGACGAAATTCGTTCTGAAGAAAGCGCTGGAACTGGACTTATCCGTAATCGTATGTATCAATAAATGCGACCGTCCGGAAGCAAGACCCATTCAGGTGGTAGATGAGGTACTGGAGCTCTTTATGGATCTGGATGCCAACGACGAGCAGTTAGACTGTCCCTTCGTCTACGCTTCCGCCAAGGCGGGAACTGCCAGCACACAGCTCACCGTGAAGGGCGGCGACATGACTCCCCTTTTCGACACGATTCTGGAGCATATTCCGGCACCCACGGGCGATCCCGACGCCGGCACACAGGTGCTGATCAGTACCATAGACTACAACGAGTACGTGGGACGTATCGGGGTAGGCAAAGTAGACAACGGTTCCGTCAAAATTAATCAGGAAGTGGTCATTGTCAATCACCACGACCCCGACAAGATGCGCAAAGTCAAAGTCAGCAAATTATATGAATATGACGGCTTAAATAAAATAGACGTCGAGGAAGCCGGAATCGGCTCCATCGTAGCGATCTCCGGCATCTCGGATATTCATATCGGGGACACCCTCTGTTCTCCTGATAATCCGCAGCCGATTCCGTTCCAGAAGATTTCCGAGCCGACCATCGCTATGCATTTTATCGTCAACGACTCTCCTCTTGCCGGACAGGAAGGCAAGTATGTGACCAGCCGCCATCTGCGCGACAGACTGTTCAGGGAGTTAAATACCGATGTTTCCCTCCGGGTGGAAGAAACAGAGACTACGGAAGCCTTCAAGGTCTCCGGACGGGGTGAACTGCATCTGTCCGTTCTGATCGAAAACATGCGCCGTGAGGGGTATGAATTTGCGGTCAGCAAGGCGGAAGTATTATATAAGACAGATGAAAACGGCAAGAAACTGGAGCCTATGGAATTGTGCTATATAGATGTGCCGGAGGAATTCTCCGGAACTGTCATTGAAAAGTTAAGCCAGCGCAAAGGTGAACTTCTGAACATGGGACTTGCTTCCGGCGGATACAGCCGCCTGGAGTTCTCCATTCCCTCCCGCGGCCTGATCGGCTATCGAGGCGAGTTCATGACGGATACCAAGGGCAACGGCATTATGAACAGCATTTTCGACGGCTACGGCCCCTACAAGGGAGATATCCAGTACCGTAAACAGGGATCTCTTATCGCTTTCGAGGCAGGTGAAGCGATCACTTACGGTCTCTTCAACGCACAGGAGCGGGGCACGCTCTTCATCGGTCCGGGCACTAAGGTATATTCCGGCATGGTCGTGGGGCAGAACGGACGGGGCGAGGACATCGAGCTGAATGTCTGCAAGAAGAAGCAGCTCACCAACACCCGTTCCTCCAGCGCGGACGAGGCGCTGCGGCTCACACCGCCGAAGGTTTTGAGTTTGGAGCAGGCTTTGGAATTTATTGATACGGATGAGCTGTTGGAGGTGACGCCGAAGACGATCAGAATACGGAAGAAGATTTTGGACCCGACGCTTAGAAAGAGGGCGGCTATTTCTGCAGCGAGTAAGAAATAGACCTCACATTGTCAGCTAATTATTACTTGCTTTTAAGAATTGAATCATTGCGTCATAATTTTCAGGGCGATGGGGGAAAGTGCAGTTTATGCAGTCTTTGATTTTTCTCCCATCTCTTTCTATGTAGTGGGGATTTCCGGCGCATTTTTCTATCAAGTACAGAGGACAGTAGCAAAACAGGCAGTTAAAGTCCTCCAATCCTTTATGGCAGGGAAAATATTGGCAGTCTCTGTTTTCAAAGAAGCGATATGAATTCTCCATACTTATTTTACTCCTTTCTCTCTATCGGTCATCTTGCGTCGATATTGCGCCGCTTTTTCCACGAAAGCCTTTGCAAATGCGGGATTGGACGGATAATACAAATGAGGAAAGCCCATCCAATAATTATCTCCTTCCATGATACAGGAATATTCCCTGCCTGTCACCGGTTTGACCGCCAGAACATCCTCACCGCTGTTTGTGCTGTCATAATAGTGAAACTCGTGTCCTTTAATGATTTCTCCTTCCGGCAGAAAACGGCTGTTCTTTTCCCGCAGCTCAATATAGCCGAACCGCACTGATTTACCGGTATCATAGCATTGCCGGGGAATGACACCCGCCATATCATGGCTGGTTCCCTCCTTGTCTATAATCGCGGCATGCAAGTACATGAATCCGCCGCACTCTGCCACCACAGGCATACCCTTTTCTACCGCCTGTTTCACTGCGGTACGCATGAGTCTGTTCTCACTGATCTTATCTGCATACAACTCCGGATAGCCGCCTCCGATCAGCAACGCATGGCATGGTTCCGGTAATCTGTCATCATGAAGCGGGGAAAAAAATTTTATTTCTGCGCCGTTTTCCTCCAGCATGCAGAGATTGTCCGCATAGTAGAAGCAAAATACCTCGTCTCTTGCCACGGCGATGACAGGACGGTCAGTCGATATATCCTTATTGACATCTGAATCTTCCGCATTTCTATTACTCTCTGCATTCTCCGCGTTTCCAATCTCTTTAGCACTTTCCGCAATTTCCAAAATCGCCTTCAGGGAAACTGTCTTCACAAATTCCCCGGCAAGCAACATCATTTTATCTTTCACCCCGATCAGCTCATCGGGTTTGACCAGCCCTAAATGTCTGCTCTCCACATACAGTTCTTTCTTTTCCGGCAGGAATCCCAAGACCGAAATCCCTAATTCCTTCTCAATCAGCGGCCTCAGGATCTCATAGTATCCCTTGGACACCCTGTTCAGGATCACGCCACTTATCAACTGCTCCTTGTCATACGCCAGGAATCCCGCAAGCATAGGAATGAGAGAGCGCCCCATTCCTTTGGCATCTACCACCAACACAATCGGTGTTTCCGTCACCTGTGCCAGATGATAAGAGGAACCTTCTTTCCTGACACCCCCTAATCCGTCGAAAATACCCATAACGCCTTCTAAAACCGCAAAGCCGCCTTCCGGTGCATGCTTCAAAAAAAGCTTTTTTGTCTGCTCTTCGCCGGTGAAAAAAGTATCCAGATTTCTCGACGTTACACCGATCACTTGCTCATGAAACATAGGATCGATATAATCCGGGCCGCATTTAAAAGAAACCGCCTGATACCCTTCGCTGATAAGTGTCTGCAAAAGAGCGCAGGTGATCATAGTCTTACCGCTGCCGCTCTTAGGTGCGGCAATCATGATTCTTCTATACTTCATGTGATCTGTTTCTCCATATTTATTCCGCGCACAATGTTTATGCACATATCCTGCCAATCAATCACCTGTAAACCGCAACGCACATATCCAGACTGGATTTTCAGCCTGCATCAAATGATAACTCCCTGCTTTTCTTGCGCGGCTTGCCTGTATCTGTACGATTTCTTCCTCCCGGATATCATACAATGACAAAATCTCTTTCACTTCACAGACAGTCTCCATCGTAACGGCATTGATCACAACACGCATTTCGGGATTGATCTGTCTGAGCACCGACAATATATCTTTCAATCTGCCGCCGCTTCCTCCGATAAATGCGTGTGTCGCCTTAGGCAAGCCGGATAAGCTTTCCGGTGCCGCACCTTCAACCACCGTAATATTCTGCAACCCGAATTTCTCCTGATTTCTTTTGATCAGGGAGACCGCTTCCTTGTTCCGTTCTATGGCATATACCTGTATATCATCCGACAACGACGCTGTTTCCACCGCCACAGAACCGGTTCCGCTGCCGACATCGTAGACCACTGCCTTATCATGTAAGCGCAGTTTGCAAATACTGACTTCCCGTATCTCTTCTTTCGTCATGGGCACTTTATCCCTGACAAATTCTACATCCGCAATACCGTGCGTCAGTTGTCTGTCCGTCGCATATGGATTGCTGACAAAACAGGTATACAGCCCTTCCCGTTTTAATTCACAGCACTCCTGCGGCGTATGGTTTGTGACCATCTGATCTTCGTAGGATAGCCGATATCCCGTCACGATCCTGCACTCCGTCATGTCCGCTTCTATCAGCAGTCTGCCGAGACGGTTCACATCCCGAACGCCGGACATGAGCAGGAATGTCTTCGAATTGTGCTTTATCCTGCGGATCAGATTACACACTTCCTTGCCATGCATACTATAGACAGCCGCATCCTGATAACTTATTCCGATGCAGGACGCAAGACAGGCTACTGAAGAAATGCCGGGCATAATATGCACTTCCGCCCTCAATCTTTGCTCCCGGATCTCCTGCTCCAAAGCCGCGTACAGAGCATGGCAGCCGCTGTAGAAACCACTGTCTCCGGAAAAAAGGACAACCGCCCGTTTATCTTCCGTAAATTGATTCTTTTCCTGTGCTTCCCGCAAGCACGGGATGATCTGCTCTGCCTTGTAGGCAAAATAAATCTCCTTGCAATTACCTTTGCAACATTTCAATGACGGCTCCCGAAACATTCTTTCCGCACCGAACAGAATATCCGCTTCTTCTACCGCCTTACGCACTTCTTCTGTCATGCAGTTTTCATGGCCCATGCCGATACCCGCCAGGGTAATCTCCAGCCGTCCCTGTTTCCGAAATTCTTTCCCGCAGATTTTTTCCAGTTCCGCACACGTTTCGGCAAAAGAGTATCCCTCTTCCTCCTCCGGTCGTCCGATGACAAACACCTGTGTTCCCGTCTTCACTGCCGCCTCCAATTTCTCCCCATATCCGCCGGATACGCCGCTTTCCTTTGTCACTAAACAGGAGATACGGTATTGACGGATCATCGCTTCATTCATTTCCGCAGTGAAGGGACCCTGCATGGCAATGATCTGTTTCCCGCAAATCCCCTGCTCCATACAGAGAGAAAGACTTTCCATGCCGGGAAGAACCCTTACATACAGTCTGCTTTTCATATTCTCCGATCTACAATATATCGGCAGTTCCTTGCTCCCAGTCGTCAACAGAATATTCCCTTCCGTATGTTCCAAAGCTTCCGCACATTCTTCATTCGTCTCAAAAAAGGCGATATGATCTTCTAACCTGTCCGGCCGGGTGTTATCCCGTTTGAGCCGCAAGCAGACAATGTCCTCTCCCTGCTCCGCTAACTCCTTCACCGCCTCTTTGATATTGTGCGTAATCTCTTTCGCATAAGGATGGGTTGCATCCACCACCGCCCTGAATCTTTCATTTTGTAAAAAAGCAGTGATCTCCTCCCGGTTCATTCTTCCCCGGCGGACCCTGACAAGAGGGTGCGGGCTCAAAACAATGCCGCCGTATTCCGTGGCGACACAGACCGTATGTCCTACCCCTGCTGCCGCCAGACATGCCGATACCTTTCTGCCCTCGGTGGTTCCCGCAAAAACCAGTACCTCCCCCGATTTCTCTTTTCTTTTGTCTTTATCTGTGATCTCGCTCAATCTGATATCCCCGCTTCGTAATCAATTTCCCGTTTATAATCTCAGAACCGGAATTCCCGATAAATACTGTGGTAAACATGTTTACCTCTCTGTTCCGCAATTCCCGCAGAGTGCAAACTTCAGCTTTTGTTCCCTCCCTGCCTATATTCTCCACATATCCGCAGACTCGTTCCTCCTCCACGGCAGTAAGCAGAATATCACAGGCTCTCATCAGATAATCCTTCCGCTTATGGCTGGACGGATTATAGAGCACGATCGCAAAATCTCCCTCTGCCGCCGCTTTCAGCCTTTGTTCAATCTTGCCCCACGGTGTCAGCAGATCGCTTAAGCTGATCACGCAGAAATCATGATTCACAGGCGCTCCGAGAACTGCCGCCCCGCTGCTTGCCGCCGTGATTCCGGGAATCATTACCAGCTCCGTCTGCGAATACTCCCGCCCGATCTCATACATTAAGGAAGCCATCCCATAGATTCCCGCGTCACCGCTACATACGAGAGCCACACGTTTTCCTTTTCCGGCTTCCGTAAAACACATTCTGCACCGCTCTTCCTCCATGCGCATGGGCGTAGACAACAATTCTTTGTCCCGAAAACGTTCCGGCAAAAGATTCAGGTAAACAGTATAGCCGATAATCACATCGGCCTGTTCCAATGCATACAGTGCCTCTCCTGTCATCATTTCTTCCCTTCCCGGTCCCATTCCTACAATATAGATTCTGCCAGCCATCTGCATTCCCGTCCCTTTCAATCGCTGTCTGCTGTTATCCCTGTCTCTTCCGCACTCTCTTAGCGAGCGCAAAAGTCATGCCATTCTCTGCGTACTTCGCGCATATAAGCTGTCCGCTTTCCCCGCAGGCCCTTAACGCTGCCCGCTCACATACATTATCAACACCCACATGCTCCTGTACAAAAGAGGATTTCTTAATTTTCCCTTCCACTGCCTGCAATTCTTCCGCCGTGTAGGTAAGAAAAGGAATACGCTCTTTCCTGCACCATCGAATAATTCCCCGCTCTTCACTCTTAATTGAGATAGACGAAAGCGCAAAGATCTGCATGGTTGAAACGCCGTATTCTTGTAGCTTTCTCATAATGAAATCTTCTATTTCACCGGCACTCTTCCCCTTTTTACAGCCCAGACCAATGGCATACTCTTTCGGTTTTAACAAGATTGCCGCATCATGCACATCATCCTTGGACGTAATCAAAATATCAACATGCTGTACCGGCGGGTATGATACCCTGCACATTCCTACCGGCATCCTGTCATCATATCCCGGTTCTATAGACACGGTAATCTCCTCCCCCGCCAATACCTTCGCGGAAACTTTTGCGATTCCTTCCTTATTTACGATATATAAGTCATTCTGCTTTGCAAATAAATCTATCGCAAACTTGTCATTGATATCAGTCGCCGTAGTGATCACCGGCACCGCTCCTGTCTTTTCCGACAGATAACAAGCCAGCTCATTGGCGCCTCCCATATGCCCTGACAGAATCGGGATCACATATTCTCCCCGTTCATCCATGACAAGCACCGGACTGTCATGCAGCTTATCCGTCAGATAAGGGGCGATTGCCCGCACCGCAATCCCGCAGGCACCGATAAAAAGCAAAGCGTTTCTCTCCTCCATCTGCACCTTTGCCCACTCGTTTAAGGACGTCTCCACGAATGAAGTCTTCGCAAAAGCCGAAGCTGCCCCGGACATTCCGCATGATACTACGCCGGGCGTTTCATCTGTTCCGCCCTTATACTTCGTGTATAATACGGTTTCTACTTCATGCAGCGCCTTTGCAATATGCTCCGCAAGCCGTCTTCCGTTTCGGGTAAAACTGATCACGCATAATTTCATGCCGTCCTCCATCGATCTGCATGGCAAATATAATCTACTCTTTTCCACGTCTAAACTCCGTTGTAAAATCAGGTGCATACAGCCTGGACCTCTCATAATGATGATGGGCAATCGCATCCCCTACCAACACCAGTGCAGTCTTGGTAATACCATGCCCGGCCGCCGTATCATACAGTGTCCCTATCGTACAGATATAACTTTCCTCTTCCGGCCAGGTCGCTTTGTAGATTAACGCCGCAGGCGTGTCCGTGCGATAACCGCCCTGTATCAGCCGCCTGCTTAATTCCTGCAGCATTCCCGCACTCAGATAAACCGCCATAGACGCCTGATGTGCCGCAAGGCTCTCAATACTTTCGTTCTCCGGCACTTTTGTTCTTCCTTCCATCCTTGTAATGATCAGGGATTGGGATATTCCCGGCAGTGTATACTCCAGATTCAGGGATGACGCCGCACCGAAACAGGCGCTGACACCCGGACAGCTCTCATAGGCAATCCCCATCTTATCCAATTCGTCCATTTGCTCCCTGACCGTCCCATAGACGCTGGGATCGCCGGTGTGAAGCCGTACCGTAGCCTTTCCTTCCGTTTCCGCTCTATGCATGATCTCCAGCACTTCCTCCAACGTCAATTCAGCACTGTTATGTACTTCACACCTTCTCTTCGCATAAGAAAGCAGCTCCGGATTGACCAAAGAACCTGCATATATAATGACATCCGCACGTTGCAGCAGCCGCATGCCTCTGACCGTTATCAAATCTACCGCGCCTGTTCCTGCGCCAACAAAGTAAACCATGCTTCCGCCTCCTTACTCCTTGCCAGTTCTCCGTACCCGTTTGCATACAAAATACAGTCCGTTTGCAGTCTGCCTCCGGAACGGTTTTCCATGTAATAGCAGATGCGCTCTGCGATGTGATCCATCACCGGCTGCCTCTTCCCACTCTCCGTTAGAACAGGCAATGCCTCCTCCGTGGTCACACACTCCAGTATCCGTCTCACCTGTCCTAATTCCATTTGTTCCCTGACACAGAACGCCGCAAGAAGTTCCATCCGGCAGTCCGCTTCCCTCGAATGCGTATTCATAATGCCGCCTGCCACTTTAATCAGTTTGCCAATATGACCTGTTAAAAGCATTTTCCGGAATCCCAGTTCTACCGCCATGTCTATGGTCTCTCCGATAAAATTGCTGCATTTCACGCTTCTGTCCAGATCATACCCGTAAGTCTTTTTCATAAAATCCAGACCGTAATTACCCGGTGAAACCGCTACATAATCGAAACCTTCCTCTCTTCTTTGGCGCAGTTCTATCCGAATCGTGTCTAAGATCGCCTGGCTGCTCATAGGCTCCACGATCCCGCTTGTCCCCAGGATCGATATGCCTCCCACGATACCGAGTTTCGGATTAAAAGTACGTTCCGACAGTTCTTCTCCGCCCGGCACCGAGATCTCGATTTCCAGACCGCCTGAATAATCCGTGATCCGGCACACTTCCATGACTTCCTTTCTGATCATCTCCCGCGGCACATGGTTGATCGCCGCATTTCCTACCGGCTGGTCGAGTCCCACTCTGGTCACCCGCCCCACGCCCATGCCGCCCTCGATTCTGAGCTCCGGCTGCTGATTTCGCCTTTCTTCCGGTCCTCGTTTACTTTCTTTTTCATCAGAGTCACTCACACAAGAGACTTTGGCACAGATCCACGCGCCCGTGGTGATATCGGGATCGTCTCCGCCGTCTTTTTCCACGGCACAGCTCACCTCGTTCTCCCCGCGTCTGATATCTAAAATCTGCGCCGTATAGGGAATCCCTTTCGGCGTCTCTATGGTGATCTTCGTCTTCTTTCTTCCTGTCAAAAGCATGTAAGCCGCAGCTTTTGCAGCAGCAGCCGCACAGCTTCCGGTGGTAAATCCGTATCTCACTTGGCATCTCCTTCCGACACTCTCTGCACCCGATATAAAACAGCATTGCAGATGGCCGCCGCCACGTTGCTTCCGCCCTTTCTTCCTACATTGACAATATACGGAATTTCTGTCTCTAATATCAGTTCCTTAGCCGCCTCCACATTCACGAATCCCACCGGAACACCGATAATAAAGGCAGGTTTCCAGTCGCTCTCTTTTGCCATTTCATATAACTTAATCAAGGCCGTCGGCGCATTGCCGATCGCAAAAATAACCGGTTTCTCTATAGCCGCCGCTTTTTCCATGCTGACAGCCGCCCTTGTCATATTCCTCTGCTTCGCCAAAAGCGCAACATCTTCATCCGCCATAAAGCAGTGCGCTTCTCCGCCGAATCCTGCCAGTACCTTCTTATTAATTCCCGCCAGAGCCATATTGGTA
The DNA here is from genome assembly GCA_014804365.1 of Lachnospiraceae bacterium. Lineage (GTDB taxonomy): Bacteria > Bacillota > Clostridia > Lachnospirales > Lachnospiraceae > UBA3282. The sequence goes on along the minus strand of JAAUZX010000045.1, from coordinate 55,086 downwards.
TCCGTCACGATATCCGCACCGTTTCTGATCAGTTCCGTCATGACTGCTGCCGCTCCCTTTGAAAAATGAAGCGTCTTAGCGTAATCAAAATCCGCGCTCGTGTGGATAACCCGCTTCGTGATCATCTCCTCATCCGGCGGAATACTGATACCCCTTCTCATAAGTTCATCACTGATGATCTCGAAACTGCGTTTTTCTATTTCTCCCGGCTGTAAATACTCTATCCTATCCATTCATAATCTCCCAACCTGTTCTGCCGTTACTACGTTGATCAATCAGATTTCCGTTGCAATCATGTTCAGCAAAATGTCATTTTCCGCCCTGCTCTTTACCGCAATCCGATAATATCCTCTGCCTAATCCCCGGAAATTTTCGCAGTCCCTGATCAGGATTCCTCTGGCCAGCAGCTTATCATACAGCTTCTCGTGCGGCTCCTCTCTCCACTCTCCATGCAGAGCTTCTTCACGGCAGATCAGGACAAAATTTGCCTCGGACGGATAAACTGTATAACCCATATCTCTCAACCCACTTACCAGATACTCCCGCTCTCTCCTGATATAGCTTTCCGTTTCTGCAATAAAATCTGCCTGTCCCGCACACACACGACCTGCCTCCTGCGCAAAAACCGAAAGATTCCACTCCGGAAGCTGCCTTTTGATCCGCCGAAGAAGCGCACTGTCACTGCACGCCAGATACCCCAGACGGACACCGGGAATCGAGAAAATCTTCGTAAATGCCCGGACAAGAATCAGGTTATCAAACCGTGCGCACTCCGGAATCATAGATGTTTTCCAGCCGCAAAATTCAATAAAACATTCATCCAGCACAACAGAGATTCCCCGGTCTTTGCAATATTCCAATATCCTTATGAGTTCTTCCTTACGCAGAAGCTTTCCCGTGGGGTTGTTGGGATTGGCAAGAAAAAGCAGTTCCACATCCTCTGTCAATACTGAATAGAAATCCTGCGTCAGACCAAAAGCGTCTTCCCGCCTCATCTCATAATATATAATCTCTCCGCCTACGGCTTCCGCCGCATATTCGTATCCATAAAAAGAGGGAACCGGTATCACTGTCTTCTTCGGTTTAATCCCATGCATGATAGCCATAAACAGTTCCGATGCACCGTTTCCGAAAAGAAGATATTCTTCCGGCACCGCCAGCATTGCCGCGACAGCCCTCCTTAACGCTTCCGCTTCCGGGTCCGGATATCCGCCGCACATCGCAACCGCGTTATAAAGCGCCGTCTTCACCTCTTCCGGTATTCCCAGCGGATTTATATTGACCGAAAAGTCCGATTTCACATAGTTCCTGTAAATATCACCGCCATGAATCATTGCCATAAGGAGCCTCCGTATAGAATACAACTGCATAAGATCATCCCGCCAAGGCACAAGATTTCGCACAGCCACACCGCCCCGTACATCAGCCTGTTGGCACGCCTGATATCCTCATATTCCACCTTACGAAGCGCGTCCCCGATATATGGCTTTGACACCCTCTTACCAAAATAGACTGCATCGCCCGCAAGCCTGATACCAAGCGCCCCGGCACACACCGACTCTGTCTGGGCGGAATTCGGGCTTGCGTGTTTCCTGCGATCCCTTCGATAGACGGTAAACGCTCTTCTTGCAGAATAGCAATCCGACGAACCGCTGTTTTTCCCAAAACATTTCCCTATAGAATTCCCACCCATGAGAAACACCACGGCAATCATCAGATAAGCGCTGATTCTTGCCGGAATGAAATTTACAAAATCATCAAGCTTCGCCGCTGCCCTGCCAAAATATAAGTAAGTTTCATTCTTATATCCGACCATGGAATCCATCGTATTGACTGCTTTATAGAAAAAACCGAGTACGGGACCGCCGAGAGCCAGATACAGCATCGGCGCAATCACCCCGTCAGAAGTATTCTCCGCCACGGTCTCTATCGCCGCCTTCGCTATCCCTTCCTCGTCCAGACAATCCGTATCTCTGCCCACGATCATGGAAACTGCCGCTCTTGCTTTTTCCAAATCTCCCTCTTTCAGGCATTGATAAACTTTCATACTCTCAACCTTCAGGCATTTGCCCGCAAGAATCTGATATGTCATAAGCGTTTCCAGCGCCATTCCCGTGTACGGGTGCAGCAGGTACGCCGCCGATAAGAGACCCGACACAATCAGTTCAACACAGATAATTACAACCGCCACGAGTATGATTCCCTGACATACCCCGGCCGCCTTTCCGCTTTTGCTCTGCCCAATTTTCGTCGCCTTTTTGGCTTCACTTCCCCGCAACCTCTTTTCCGTTCCGGCTATCAGTTTCCCGATAAGTCTGACCGGATGCGGCAGAAAATAAGGATCTCCGAAAACCATGTCTAACAGGAATCCGGCAAAAAATGCAATAATATGGTATCGCATATTGTTCCTTCTCCCCATCCTTTCATCCGGCATATGTATCCGCCGCCGTTTTCCACCTGATAATCGTAATAATCGCCGCCACAATACTTACTAAGCAGCGCCATAATCGTACCGCCGTGAACAATAATCCCTGCCGTCGCAGATTCTTCCCGACGCAGCTCATTGCATATCTTGAGAAAACCTTTGTCGCATCGTGCAATAAACTCCTCCCGGTTCTCCCCGCCCGGAAAAGGCAGTGTACCGCCGCTGTCGATCCACGCCTGATATAGCGGATCGCCTTTTAATTCTTCATAATTCTTGTATTCAAATTGTCCGAAATCTGTTTCCGCCCACTCCGGAATCACTGTCGGATGCAGATTCGGATAGAGAATACGCGCCGTTTCCAGACATCTTTTCATGGGACTGGTGAACAGACAGTCAACATTCGGATAGCTGCCCTGCCTTTGGTAGGATAACAACTCTCCAATCCCTTCCTCCGAAAGTCCCTCATCCGTTCTCCCTAAATATCTGTGTTCCTTATTCGCCTTTGTCGCCCCATGCCGTATAAACACCAACGTCACTTGATGGTCTGCCCGATTCCGCATATAACCCGTTCTACCCCTTCCGCCATGTCCGCAAGCCGTATAAGAATCCTTCCCATACGCTCTCTGTATTCCCTCTCCGTGGGATCGACCGGCACGATTCCGTTTCCGATCTCATCGCTGATCATAATGCAGTCGCTAAACTTCCCTGCAAATGACAGAATTTCCTCTTCCGGACATCCACCCTCCAAAATACGCCGTTTTACCCAGTGGTGCAAATGATTAATGACCACCGTACCTGCCTGTCCTGCCTCATCTGCCGGCAGATGACCGTCCCACACCATATTTTCCCGCAGATGATACTTTTCAAGCACATAATCTAATTTCCCCTGCGCATATCCGCCTATCACCAATCTCATTTTTTAGCCCATCCGTTTCCTTTATCTGACTCAAACCAATAGTTGAAAACGCTTTTCTTTCAACCTCGGCCTTTTCCTAATCCTGCTCTTTTATCATAATCGGAATTCCTGCCACCACTTCCACAACCCGATCCGCCATCGTGGCAAGTTCCCGATTCACGGCTCCCATAACTCGAATATATGCCATAGTAGCTTCCTCATAATTGATTCCGTCCTCAAACACATTGTTGCTCACTACAACAAAATGTGTTGTCCCTCTTTGCAATACTTCAATTTCACTTATGATCTTGTCAACAACTTCCTTCTCCGCCACGGCTTCTTCTCCAGAGAACATCTCATTTGCCGCAAGATTGGAAATACACTCCAGGAGCACAGTTCTCTCTCCTGTTTCCATCCGATCAAGCGCCCTGCAGATATCCGTGGGCTGCTCTATCGTAACAAATCCTTTTCCGTCTCTTAACCTTCTGTGTCTTTCGACCTTCTTACGTCCCTCTTCATCAAGGATCTGCATGGTCGCGAGATAATATTTTTTCATACTTCCCGTCATGTCGCTTCGCAAAGCAGACCGAGCCTCCACATTATTTTCTTTAAAAAAGGAATCCGCCGCTTTCTCCGCATACGCAGACTTCCCGCTCCCGCTCCCTCCGATCACCAAAACCATCATCCGAAATACCTCTCATACTGCTCCACCCGGATATCCGAAAACAAAGTCCTTCCGTGATAGATACACAACGCCATATCTATAAGCGCCATCATCATGACTGCTCCCGTGCCCTCTCCCAATGCCATCTTCCCGTCTATGACAGGCTCTGCACCTAACTCCTTCATAAGCACTTCGACCGCCGGATCTTTGCCCTTATGAGAGGCGATCAGATACTTTGCCGTCCCCGGCACGATCCGATCGGCAAGAAGCGCCGCCGTCATGCTGATCACGCCGTCCAGCACAACGGGGATATGATAAAGCGCGCCACCGATGCATACCCCTGCAAGTCCCGCAATATCCAATCCCCCTACCGTCATCAGAATCCGGAAAGGATCTGCTCCGGCAAGCTCATATTTTTCGATGGCATCTGCAATGATCTGCCGCTTATGCACAAGCTTCTCATCACTAAGTCCTGCGCCTCTCCCGGTTACGGTGTCCGCATCGCATTGTAGTAACGCTGCTGCCACCGCGCTGCTTGTGGTCGTATTGCCGATTCCCATCTCCCCTGTGGCAAGAATGCGGTATCCTTCATCTCTACAGACTGCCACCGCCTCTATCCCCGTCATAATGGCCCCAACCGTCTCCTCCTCGGTCATGGCGGGCTCTTTCCTGAAATTCCTTGTCCCACAGCGGATTTTCCGGTCAAGTACTCCCTGAATGGGAGCTTGATGATTCATGCCGATATCTATGGGAATCGTGTCTGCACCGATAGAAACCGCCATTCTTCCCACACAGGACAGGCCTTTCCCCATCTGCCTTGCCACCGCCGCAGTAACCTCCTGCCCCGACTGGCTGATTCCCTCTTCTACGATTCCGTTATCCGCACACATGATAATGATCGCTTTTTTTGTCAGATCAATCTCATCCGTTCCAATAATCGCACCGATCCTCGCGGTGATGGTTTCAAATCTTCCCATTCCGTCAAGGGGTTTCGCAATCCCATCCCAGTTCTGCAACACCTTGCCATAGATTTTCTCATCGGGCGTATCTATCGTATATTCTGACAATAATTCTCTCCTGCAACGGCTTTTGCTTCCATTGTCATAAGTCCTTCTCTCATCTCCGTCACAGACATGCTTCCCGAAGCATTCCATATATTTCCTCCATGTTCAGATATGCAGACATAATATCCGCCAGTTTATCGTACTGTTGTTCCTTAAAAGTCCTGTAATCCGTACACACTGCATTCTCCATACAGCTGGTGCCCTTTACATCAACACCCTTATTCTTTGCCAGCGCCTTGACCAGTGCCGATGCCGTCTCACCTTTATCAAATATGCCATGGATATAGGTGCCGTACACATCATTTCCTCCGCAGCAGAAAACCTGCTCCCCGCCTGTCTGCGTAGTTCTCCCCATATGGATCTCATATCCTTCAAAGCTAAGTCCCGAAAGCACAGAGAATATCCCCTCTGTCCTGTCGATTGTACCCTGCACCTGCCGCCGTACCTTTTCATCCTGCAGCTGCGTTGTAACGGGAAGCAGTCCCATTCCGTCTACCGTGCCGCCGGACTCCACTCCCTCAGGATCGGAAATCTGTCTGCCTAACATCTGGTAGCCGCCGCATATACCGCAGATCGGAATCTTTCCCGCCATTTTCATAACGGCTCTCTCCAATCCGATCCCGCGCATCCATTGCAGATCACTCATCGTATTCTTGCTGCCGGGCAAGAAGATCATGTCCGGAGTACCCAGCTTCATCACCGAATCCACGTAACGTACAGACACTCCCGGTATCTGCTCGAATATATTAAAATCCGTGAAATTGGATATCCTCGGATAACGAATGACCGCTATGTCAATGATACCCCTCTCACTTCTGTCGAAACGCGCTGTCAGGCTGTCTTCATCTTCCAACGCGATATCCATATACGGAATAACGCCGCTTACCGGAATGCCGCCTTTTGCCTCCAATATCTCAATCCCCGAATCAAGCAAAGTCTTGTCACCCCTGAACTTATTGATGACAATCCCCTTTACCCTTTTCTTTTCCTCCTCCGAAAGCAGCATCAATGTCCCCAGAAGCTGTGCAAATACGCCGCCCCTGTCGATATCACCCACGAGAAGCACCGGTGCGTCCACCATATCCGCCATGCCCATATTGACGATATCATTTTCCCGCAGATTGATCTCCGCCGGGCTACCCGCTCCTTCAATGACAATGATATCCGCCGATTCCTCCAGCTTGCGGAATGCATTCCTGATATCGGGAATCAGTTTCTTCTTATAAGAAAAGTATTCTCTCGCACTCATGTTCCCGATCACACGCCCATTAACGATCACCTGCGAACCGATATGATCCGTCGGCTTTAACAGAATCGGATTCATACAGACTGCCGGCCTGATCCCTGCCGCCTCCGCCTGCATGACCTGCGCTCTCCCCATTTCCAGTCCCTCTTCCGTAATAAAAGAGTTAAGCGCCATATTCTGTGATTTAAAGGGCGCCGTCCGATAGCCGTCCCGTCTCATGATCCTGCACAATCCCGCCACAAGAAGACTTTTCCCCGCGCCGGACATGGTTCCCTGCACCATAATAACTTTTGCCATACAATTTACTCCATTCTAAATTTTCCCGATCTGCCTGATATACGCAAGCAGCTTCCCGTTTGCCGCAAATTCCTCTTCCCTAATATCAAACAGCCGCTCTATAAAATCCGATTCGAATACTTCCTCCGGCGTACCGAACCGCTCCGTATATTCCCCTTTCAGACAAAGGATCTTATCGGAAACGATCCTTGCGAGTTCCAGTTCATGCAGCGACATGATAACGGTAAGCCCTTTCTTATCCCGCATTTCCTGCAATATGGATAGAAATTCCAGTTTGTATTTGACGTCCAGATAAGAAGTAGGTTCATCCAATATCACGATCTCCGGCTCCTGGCAGATTGCCCGCGCCAGCATTACCCTCTGCTTCTGCCCGTCGCTTATTCTGTTAAAATCCTGTTCTCCTATATCCGCGACATGGGTAAGCTCCATCACATCATCGACGATCCGTTCATCCTCTCCTGACAATATTCCGAACCATCCGGTATAAGGATACCGCCCTGTCGCCACCACATCCCGACAGCTTTTCATTTCCGCCTTGATCTTCTCCGTAAATACCACGGACATTTTCCTGGCCAGTTCATCCGCTTTCATCCCGGATAAAACACCGCCCCCGATGTATACCGTTCCTCCGATCAGCTTAAGCTGTCCCGCAATGCTCTTTAGGACCGTAGATTTCCCTGCTCCGTTAGGTCCGATCAGACTTAGGATCTCCCCTTTTTGCAATTCAATCTCCATTTCCCGTATCAGCGGCTTATTATCATGCCCCACACACATCTTTTTCGTAGAAAAATAGTAATTTGTCATGTTCTCATCCCGTCTACACATGAGTTTTCTTACGCTTCGTTATGATCCAAAGCACTACCGGTGCCCCGAAAACAGCCGTCACCGTGCTGATACTCAGTTCTGTCGGCGCAAGCATCATCCTTGCCAGCAAATCACAAAACAGACAGAAAACACTTCCGCCCAGGAAGCAGGCAGGTATCATCCGAATCGGTTCCGTCGAGTTAAGGAGCTTCTTGACCAAATGCGGCACCGCAATACCGACAAAGGAGATCGGCCCTGCAAACGCCACGATACAGGCCGATAAAATACTGGAAAAAATCACGATGCACACCCGCAAAAGCCTAAGGTTCACTCCCACATTCCGCGCATATGCGTCTCCCATCTGATAGGCGCCGAGTGGTTTTGACATCAGAAACACCGCGATAAATACTACAACTACCACCACCGACATAACCCTAACATTCTCCCACGTCATCCCGGAAAAGCTCCCCCTCGACCAGTTGTGCAGATTTACAATATCCGCGTCATTTGCAAAAGTTACGACCAGTTCCGTAATTGCCGAACAGATGTAGCCGATCATGACGCCGCTGACGACTAACATTGACATGCTGTTTACCCTGCGCGACATCAAAAGCACGAATCCCATGGACACCATCGCCCCGATAAACGCCCCAAGGATCATATCCGCCGATGTCACCCTGACTGACCGCCCCATAAGGAAGACCATCATAAGCGCCACCACCATTTTAGCCCCCGAAGAGATTCCGAGCACAAACGGTCCCGCAATCGGATTACCGAAAAAAGTCTGCAAAAGATATCCCGCAAGCGCAAGCGCCCCGCCGAGAATCAGAACAGCCACCGCCCTCGGAAGCCGGATATCCCACAAAATCCTCGTAAATGTCTCGTTGCTCACTCTGCCGGTGAGTGTCCTTACGATATCCGACAGCGCAATTGTGACACTCCCGATACATACATTCAGGATAAAAAAGAACACGGTACAGAGGATAAGTAAAATAAAGGCTGCAATATATCTGTATTTCCTGTTTTCACGCATATAAATTACGCTGCCTTTCTCTTAGTGATGCTTCGGGCGTATGCATCCTGTCTCTATTCCAAGTGAAAGAGATAATGCATATCCTCGGTCTCTCCTCGTATCATCCCATGGATATCCTCAATCAGATACCCGATGGAGAGAGACTGCTGATACATATCGTTTGTTGTACACCAGACATTTCCTGCTTTCACGGCCTTAAAATCCGCCAAGGCTTCACATTTATCCAGAAGTGCTTCCACACTTGCAACCCCGCCGTCGATGGAACTGTTATAGATTAGGTAATCCGCATCTTTTGCGCCGGCATAAAACTCCTCCACCTGCATATTCACGGTAGAACGCCTTGTCTCAGGATCGCCTAAGTTCTCAAAAACATATTTTCCGCCCGCAATCTCTATCATTTTCGGGACATAGTCGGAGGACTGCCGCACCTGTACCAGCCCATTTGACGTAATAAAAAAGAAAGCTACCGTTTGATCAGACCGGTCAGCACCGCTCACCTTATTAAGAACCGCCGCCTGTGCATTAAATATCCTCTCCGCTTCCTCTTCCTTTCCGAGAAGCGCACCGTAGAATTTCACCCACTCCACTCTGCCTAAGGGGTGAGCCTCATAACTGGAATACTCGATCATGGCAGGGATTCCGAAATCCTCCAGCTTCTCCACTACCTCAGGAGCGTGGGAGATCATCATATTTTCTATGGCAAGGGAACAGTTCCCTGAGACGATCAGCTCATAGTCCGGTTTGTTGTATTTGCCCGCATAGAGAAGATCGCCTTTTTCCATTGCTTCTCTTGCCGCTTCTATGTACCAGCCGTCTGCCTTTTGTCCCGAAAAAGTGATCGCATCCAGACCGTTCAATGCATCGAACATATCCATTGCCGAAGATGCCACCAGATATATATCCTTGATCGGACGTTTCAGCACTACCACGTCTTTATCTGCTTCTTCCCGACCCCCTATATTTAAGTTCTCCGGTATCTCCTTACCTTCCGGCACGATCAAAAACCGCGCACCGTCCATGGTTGTCGTAAGCAAAGTATATCCGCCTTCATAGTAATCTACCGTGAAGTTCTCGGCGTACTCAAGTTCCATGCTGTGATCATGGATCAGATTGGATTCCGCCCCGTCCGCGGAATCTGCTTCTGTCTCCGCCTGCGTCTCCGGTTCCGGCTTATAACTGGAAGACGGAGTGCCACAGCCATATAAAATCAACAGCCCTATGAAAATCGGCCATATCATGACACGTCTATTTCTCTTTTTCATCCTGTTCCCACCTATCCGTGATCGTTGGCCTTTATTCTGTATGCTTGCTGCACGGCTGAGTATTATTTCACCTTATCCGAATGAAATGTCAGCGTATACTCCACCTCATGCGGCTTACTCATCGCAACGGTATCGCCGATAACTGCCATCGGTTCATCAAAACTCTTGACGGGTATCTCGAAAACGGAATCTCCCGTTGTATTGACCGGCAGATATTTATCGCCGTCCACCAGCATATAATCATAGTTCGGACTATTCCACTGCACTGTCGCCGTGGCCTTTTGGCCTGTTACCGTGACCGTAACGGGGGATAAGATCTGCGCTTTACCGCTGCCGCCCTCAAAGGTGATCTCCATACTGTAAGTACCGTCCTGCAAAGCAGCGGTGTCCTCTGTCCCTGTCCCACCGTCTGCCTGTGCTTCCTTCCCTGCCGGCACCGGATCTGAAACGCTGACCTTATGGTCATACCACTTCTCCTTCGTCCCGATCAGCGCCAGATCAAATTCCGTATCCAATGCCGGAACAGGCACGTCAAATCCATAAACCTCCTCCGTCATGCCGTCGCTGTATGTAACCGTATCTTCTGTCGGCATAAGAAGCTGCGCACCTTCTTTCCCGGCCTCTTCTGCAAGTCCGGGATAAAGATTTACGATTTTTTTGGAGCCGAGTGAAATATGGATCGTCATCTCACCGTTTCGGACCGTCAATGTGCCCTTGCCATCACAGGCTTCGCTTACACGAAACATACTGCTGTCTGTTTTAAAGTCTGCCGTGTATATTCCGTCAGGCAGCTCTGCTGCCTGATCGGAGTTTGCTTCACTATTTGTTTCTAAAGCTGCCGCGGTATGTTCCACATAAATCTGCTTAATGGCTTCAATAGAGCCAAGGCCGACGATCTGTGTATCCACACTGTCAAAATTACCGGAAGCCTTAAACGTGCTGATCCATGAATCCTCGTCTTCGCCAGCCATATCATTATTGGCATGGTCACCTGCCACGACCATAAGCGGACGTAAGATCACCTTCTTATAGCCGACCTGTGCAACCGCATCTATGACCGCTTCGCAGGCGGTTTCTTCCGGCTCGCCCTCTACCGTACCGATAAACACGTTATCGTAGCCCAGCTCTCCCATCTGTGACTGCATCTGGCTGTATGACACCTTCGCAGTGTGGGATGTGCCGTGTCCCAGAAATACATATGCCGTACCATCTTCCTTAGCTGCTTCCAGACTGCCATAACCCGCATCCTGTACTGCCGCCTGTGTAAGCGCCTTCGCCACCGCTTCTTTGTCGGCATTGATCACTGTCGCATCCGTACCGACTTCACCCAGAAGCGGCTCTGCAACTTTGACCGAATCAAACTGATCCCTGTATGCCTCCACAGCCTCTATCAGCTCATCGTACTCTGCGCCATGCATCAGATGGGTGGGCTGTATCACCAGATTTTTCACGCCGTTTGCCACTGCACGTTCTAATGCCTGGTCCATATTATCAATAAATTCATTGTCGCGCGCCTGCACGTGATTGATAATGATCTGTGCCGTAAAAGCCCGTCTTACAGCCCAGTCCGGATTCGCCTCCTGTATCGCATCTTCGATGCCTTTGATATCATCGACGCGGCTTCCGTTAAAGGAAGTCCCGAAACTGACTACCAGAATTTCATTCTCCCCGATGTCATCCTGGTTACGGGGATCATCTTTGGAAGCATCTCCTGTGTCCCTGCCGAAATAATCCGGATCGGCATTTTCACCTTCCACCAGTTCTTTCTGGGCATCTGTCAGTGCATCCCATGCAGCCTTAGCCTCGGCACACTGCTTATCCGTATTCTCTGTCCTCTGCTGCACATAGATCGCATCGATCAAAGCCGCAACTTCGTCAGCAGCTTCCTGATCGCTGACAGTCTCATCCTCCGCCTCCGGTGTTTCCGGTGCCTCTGCCTCCTCTTCCGGCTGTTCCGTAACCTCTTCCTGCGGGGCCGCTGCCGGTTCCGAATCGTTTCCGCATCCGGTCACGCACAATGTGCCCATGAGCGCGGCCATCAATACTGCTGTTAATCGTTTCTTCATGTCTCCTCCTTTTGATTGACTTATTCAGTCATCAATAATTTTGATGTTTGAATCAAATATGTAAAGGTGTAAGGAACGATTTTTTAGCATACAAAAAAATCCTCCGCCATTGTGTCTGATCTCTACAACAGGTAAAGGATTTATACGCAAACAAACCTACAGAATGCACTTCATAAACAACTGCGCTTCTGCAAGTTCAAACGTACAACCAGTTACTCGTGGTCTGAAACAAACGTTTCCGTACAACATTCAGGCAGGTCTCCCGGCTTAAAGATCATCGCATCCGCCGCCTTCCCGGTTTCCCAGTGACATATTGGCTTCTGCTCCCTAATTACGGTGACGAGTTCGTACAGGATTTGCACCTGTTTCCCTTTTCACCAAAACCAGCGTTCACGCACTTCTTACGCTGTTTTGACACCTGTATGTTACATATTCGATTTTATCAAAGTATATCACATTTATATTTGATGTCAATAGCACGGTCTATACTATAACACAAACCACTCTTATATTTTCCCGAAAATCCGACCGTACCCATAGGTCAAAGGCAGATCCGCCATCCGCGCTATTATACCCTGATCGGGATGATTTCCGGCAACTCTGTTCGGGCACTGTCTCCGATTACATCCGACACAGACTCCCTCACAGCGTACTTTCTCATCCTGCGTCAGCTCCGCCACAAATGCCACGCTCTTTTTGGGTAACATGCAGTAAGCCTCATTGCAGGTGATCCGGCCGTCCGTTATATCTAACAGGCGGGGAATCATCGAAAGCGGGAAGGAATCCTCGCTGCCGAGGAAATGATACCTTGCCACATGCCAGTCGGTATTCTTTTCGACGTAACGGTTGTAGGAGACGTACCCCTGCAGCAGAAGCTCACTTGCCAGCACCTCCAGCATATAACTTCTCGACAGCATCCCCTGACTGCTGTAATGATCCTGCAGGGAATCTATTCCGGCCCCGAGAGACATAACGACATCCTCATATTCCGTTCCTGATGATTTTTGCAGAGAAGATATATTACTCTCCCAGAACGCTTCCTCGCGCATCAGAGGAAGCATCTGCTCTGCCACCGCCTGAAGCTCCCTGCTCTGCGTTTCTTCGTAATGAAATTTATCACGCACCTTCTCTAAAAAGGACGGATTCAAAAATCCGTCCAGTAAATCCGTAAAGAAATCAGCCATAAAATCTAATCTCCCTATAATCCGAGCACGATCGTAGCCACTCTGAAATAGATCAGCAGTGAAATAGCATCCACGATCGTCGTGATGAACGGACTCGCCATAACTGCAGGGTCCATTCCTATTCTCTTGGCCAGCATAGGCAGCGTAGAACCGACGATCTTCGCCACAATAACCGCCACCAGAAGCGTGAAGCAGACGACGAATGCTACCGCGACGGTTACTTTATCAAACAAAAGCAATCTTGCGAAATTACAGAGCGCCAGTGTCAGGCCGCACAGCGCTGCCGTCCGGATTTCCTTCCATACCACCGTAAACCAGTCACCGAATTCGATCTCGTCAAGTGACAGACCACGGATAATGATGGCGCTTGCCTGTCCGCCCGCATTACCGCCGGTATCCATCAGCATCGGTATAAATGCAGTCAAGACAACATATCTGCTGAGGGCATTCTCAAAAGAAGTGATGATACTGCCGGTAAAAGTGGCTGAGATCATCAACAATAGCAGCCACGGAATCCTTTTCTTATAAGCATCGAATACAGTAGTCTTCAAATATGGCTTGTCGGATGGCATCACAGCCGCCATCTTCTCGATATCCTCTGTGGTCTCCTCTTCCAGAATATCCACAACATCATCCACGGTGATGATACCCACCAGTCTGTCCTCATTATCGACCACGGGCATTGCCGTAAATTCATATTTCTTGAACATTCTGGCAACTTCTTCCTGATCCATCAGGGTATGCAGGGATATTACATTCCGATGCATCATATCCCCGATCACCGCATCCGCATCACTGAGCAGCAGATACCTAAGCGCTACGGTGCCCACCAGCGTCCTCTGGTTATCCAGCACATAGCAGATATTGATCGTTTCACTATCCAGCCCGACCTTGCGAATCCGCTCGATGGCTTCACGCACAGTATAATTTTCCTTTAAGTCCACATACTCCACGGTCATGATGCTTCCGGCGGAATCCTCCGGATAGCGCATCAGGTGATTGATTGCTTTGCGGGTGTCGGCACTGGTGTTGGCAATCAGCCTTTTCACCACATTGGCAGGCATCTCCTCCATCAATTCCTTCGCATCATCGGACATCATGTTATCAATGATGTGGCCCGCATCCTTATCGGAAAGGGACGTAATGACAGACTGCTGCAGTTCGATCTCCAGATAAGAGAACACGCTTGCCGCCATGTCTTTAGGCAGGATTCGGAATATCTTCACGATCTCTTCCTCGTCCATCTCCTCTATATAATCTGCGATATCCGCATCGTTTAATTCCTGAACGACCTGTCTGAGTCTGGTATACTGCCCCTTGTGCAGAAGCTCGAGTATCTCCTCTCTGCCGAAGTCCTCATAACTCTCGAAGACCTCACGTTTCTGCCTTGCATCTGTCTCTCTGCCCGCATCGGATTCCTGTCCCGCTCCAACCTTCGGTTCCTTCAATTCTTCCCTGATCTCACTCATATCCGTCATTCCTTTTTATAATAAGCCGGTTCACCAACCGTAATCTTAGCCTTACCTGCTGTCGCTTCCGTGATCTCATTCGTCACGGCGTTTTTTTCTTCATAGGGAATCTTTACCCGCACAGTCACCTGCTCGGCATAATCGGATTCCCTCACCGGTATACCCCTTTGTGCCAACAAATACTGTATCTTACCGATACCGTTATAATCTGTCACGATGGTCATCTCATACCCATAGCTCATCTCGCGTACATCGCTTGCCGCGATCCCTGCCTGCGCCGCCTTCGTATAGGCCCGCACAAGCCCGCCGGTTCCCAGAAGTGTACCGCCGAAATATCTGGTCACCACCACAACAATATTCCGGATGCCCGAACCCATAAGCACCTCAAGGATCGGCCTTCCCGCTGTTCCCGTAGGTTCCCCGTCATCGGAAAATCGCATTGTCTGCGCCTGTTCTCCGAGAATATAGGCATAACAGTTATGCCGCGCATCCCAGAACTGCTTTCTCTTTCCTTCGATAAAAGCCAGCGCTTCCTCCTCGGTACTTACCGCCGCAACATGTGCGATAAAACGAGATTTTTTCTCCTCGATTTCCCCAGTGCCCCCATATTCTATAATCTTATATGGCTCAAAACCATGCCCGTCTTCCATATGATATCCCTATACGCTCCGTTTATAATACATCTATAGTCCATATTATATTGTTCTTATACGCAGCCAGACCCAAGTACGGATATGTCCGCTTTTTTAATACTACTACGTCAAACAACAAAGCGTCAAGCAACAGTTCACCAATACAGCCCTTCAATACAGCAGCCTCAGGTACAATCTCCCTCCTCCACGGGTATCCGACAAACCAGCTCAGAGGGAAGACAATATCTTAAGGAGCCCCTTGGAGAGCGTCAGCACTTAGCGAGGTCATGAGTTGCCCCGCAACTCACGAGCTTAGTGTCTGCTACGCTCGGAACGGAGCGAAAGCGCGGCTCCGTAGATATTGCCTTCCCTCTGAGCGTCCGTCCCCACCTCCCCCTGAACATCAATTTGTCCCATGTATAAAACTGCACAGAATCGTAAACAATTCTTAATATGGAAGAAAAACCCTTTATTTAGCCCGAAAACTTTGCTATAATGCATGATAGGTTTATAGTACCTTTTTGCATATTAAATCAGCCGGCCATTCTTAATCCTGATCGCATTGCAAGGTATTATGTGTCCATTGAGGGGGACTATCAACCTAAGGAGGAGTATCATGAATTATGGAAAAAAAGGTGTCCGCAAGAAACAGCAGGCACTTCACTCTAAATCCACTAAGTGGGCAAGAAAATTCGGATTCACTTTTATCCAATTGTGTCTGGTCGCCATAATCGGTGTGGGGATCATCGGCATCAGCGCCGGTATCGGTATCTTCAAAGGCGTACTCGCCACGGCTCCGGACATCGGCAATATCGACGTTACACCCACGGGTTTTTCCACTTTTGCATATGACATAGAAGGCAGACAGATTGCGAAGCTGGTATCTACGAATTCCAACCGAATCCCCGTTTCCATCGACATGGTTCCCAAGGATCTTCAGAACGCCTTCGTAGCCGTGGAAGATGCCCGTTTTTATGACCACAACGGCATCGATATCAAGGGCATCATCCGTGCCGCCAAAGTGGGCATAGAAAATACATTAAAGGGCGGTGAATTCACAGAGGGTGCCAGCACGATCACACAGCAGCTTCTCAAGAATAATGTCTTTACGAACTGGACCAGCGAAGATTCTTTTGCCGACCGGTTAAAACGTAAGATACAGGAACAGTATCTGGCCCTGGAACTTGAAAAAGTCATGGATAAGGACTCTATCCTGATCAACTATATGAACACTATTAATTTAGGGCAGAATACACTGGGCGTTCAGGCTGCTTCCATGCGCTATTTCAACAAGTCCGTCAGCGATCTGACCTTGTCGGAGTGCGCTGTTATCGCAGGAATCACCCAGAATCCTTCCAGATACAATCCGATCACACACCCCGACGAGAACGCTAAGCGTCGTGAAAAAGTACTGAACGACATGAAGAAGGAAGGCTATATTACACAGGAGCAGTATGATGAGGCGATGGCGGACGACGTATATTCCCGCATCCAGATCGCCGATTCCGAGAATGAGGATTCCGCCGTCAATACATACTTCGTAGATGCACTGACGGAAGATGTTCTGGAAGATCTGATTGCTGCCGGATATAATGAAACACAGGCATTTACACTGCTCTACAGCGGCGGTCTGAAGATTTATTCCACGCAGGACCCGAAGATCCAGCGAATCTGCGACGAGACTTTTGCAGATGAGACCAACTTCCCCGCCAATACGAAATGGTATCTGAATTATGAACTGACCATAGAGAAAAGCAACGGCGACCGGGAAAATCACAGCACGGAAATGTTCCGTACCTTCTGGAGAGATAACCGTTCCAAGTCCTATAACCTGATCTATACCTCTCAGGAAGAAGCATATCAGGATATCGAATTATACAAGGAAGCCGTTATGGGATCTGGCGATGAGGTATTCGGCGAAACCATCAGCTTAACACCCCAGCCGCAGGTATCTATTGTGGTAGAGGACCAGAGCACCGGCTATATCGTTGCCATGGAAGGCGGTCGCGGTGCCAAATCGGGAAGCCGGACGTTGAACCGTGCAACAGACACCACCAGACAGCCCGGTTCCACCTTTAAGGTTGTATCGACCTATGCACCGGCTTTTGACAGCGCAGGACTTACTCTTGCCACAGTAATGAACGACGCACCGTTTAATTATGCGGACGGACGCCCTGTAGCAAACTGGTACGGAGAGACTTACCGAGGGCTCTCTTCACTCAGGGAAGGTATCGCGCAGTCCATGAATATCGTCGCCGTCAAGACACTGACACAGATCACGCCGCAGCTCGGTTATGACTATCTGACGAACTTCGGCTTTACCACATTGGAAGAACGCAAAGAGATCAACGGAAAAATATACTCCGATATCCAGCAGGCACTGGCGCTGGGCGGTATTACGAACGGTGTCACAAATGAAGAATTAAACGCTGCCTATGCATGTATTGCCAACGGCGGCACTTACATCAAACCCAAGCTGTACACGAAGGTACTTGATCACGACGGCAATATCATCTTAGACAATACAATGCCTCAGTCCAGACAGGTAATTAAGGAAACTACTGCATTCCTGCTGACCAACGCCATGGTGGACGTGGTCACGGTAGGAACCGGAGGCTCTGTGCATTTCAGCGACATGGCTATGGCCGGCAAAACCGGTACGACCTCGGACTACAACGATGTGTGGTTCTCCGGCTATACACCCTATTATACGGCAACTACCTGGGCCGGATTTGATAATAACGTTAAACTTACCGGAGATGAAAAGAATCTTGCCAAGAAGCTGTGGCGTACCGTCATGTCTAAGATCCATGAAGGACTGCCTAACGAACCGTTCAATGTTCCTTCCGGCATCGTGACTGCTACGGTATGTTCCCGCTCCGGCAAACTGCCGATTGACGGGTTATGCAGCGGCACTCTCCGCTCAGAATACTTCGCCGAGGGAACTGTACCCACAGAAACCTGCGACGTACATTATGCCGGTCAGGTCTGCACATACAGCAGTCTGCCCGCATGTGAAGGATGTCCGTTCAAGGTAGAGGGCGTGCTTGAACTTACACCGATCGAAGATGTCTCCCTGCAGAGCGGTTCCGGTTCGGCACTGACACAGCCTGAGACACCGGAAGAGCCCGTCGTCGGCGAAGATGGCTCCATTATTCCCGCACCTGCACCGACGCCGCAGACCAATATGTGTCCTCACAATGCAGAGTTTTTCGCGAATCCCGATTGGGAAGCGATCGTAAACGGACAGCGGGCGGAGATAGAACAGCGTAACGCTGCCGCAGCAGCAGCGGCACAGG
Organism: Lachnospiraceae bacterium; assembly: GCA_014804365.1. GTDB lineage: Bacteria > Bacillota > Clostridia > Lachnospirales > Lachnospiraceae > UBA3282. The sequence continues at coordinate 36,746 of JAAUZX010000045.1, read as the reverse complement.
CGGCCGCACAACAGGCGGCGGAACAGCCGCAGCCTGAGGCACAGTAAAAAAGTAAATTTGCTTCGCAAATTAACTTTGCGAGATTCGCTTCGTGAACTCGTGCATGAACGTAGGAATTTCCTATAGAACAAAAAGACGGCAGGTACAGACTCTATACAAACTCTGTACCTGCCTTTTTATAAATCATATGTACTGCCGCTTGATTTCTTGTAGAATATAGTCTCAGCGCTATATACCCTTGATCTCCCTGATCTTAGCTTCCAGATCTACGATCGTATTCTGGGCATTCTCGATATCTCTGCACGCATCCTCATACTCTTCCTCCGGTGTAGAACCATGTTTATCGTAATAGATTCTGCCGATTTCGGTGTAGCGTTTCTTGATAATATCCTCACAGGTATGTATCTGCCCTTTCAGATTCGCCACCTCAGCCATATCCTTCGCCTTATCCGTCACTTCCCTTCCTTTGGTTGTGATCGTCTCCCCGATTCTGTCAAAAAAATCCATCATCCCCTCCGTTTCTGTCCGCTGTTAAAAGCAGACCCGCGTTATGTTACTCTTATTATATGCTGATAACCTTGTCTATCTTAATCCGTCAGCCTTGAAATTAATTTTACACCATATGTCAGTCAGTGGCAAGAAGCCGACCGCACAACATGCGCAGATTCATACGGCTCATAACGTAATCCGCCATATTATCCGTTTCCTCAATCGTCTTCTGTGACCGCGGCGATATGGCAGAATGAATATAGAAGCTGTCCATGCCCACCTGTTTCGCGCCCGCAATATCGGTATCCATGTCGTTGCCGATCATCAGCGACTCCTCCGGCTGCAGCCCGTATCGATCAAACAGTATCCGGTAAAAACGCTCATCAGGCTTCCTGCACCCGTGATCGGAAGAGATCAGAATCCCATCAAAGAGATCATGAATCCCCAGATAATGCAATTCATACTCCGTAAAAATACGCTGCGCATTGGAGAGCAAATATACGCCTCTGCCTGCCTCCCGGAGCGTTGCAAGCAGTTCTTTCGCATAATGATAGATACGGATATATTTCGTGGAATATGCCCGAAACATCTGCCCCGTATGAATGGTAAGCTGCTGATTCGGACTGACCCCTTTAGCCTCATACAGTTCCCGAAACACCTCTTCAATCGGAATCTCAGGATAAGCCTCATGGGCATACTGTACGGCATGCTCTTTACTAAGCGCTTTCTCCTTGCCCTGTACCGAAGCAAGATAAGCCTGGTGCAGTTCTTCCGCCTCATACCGCGCTCCGTAATAACCGTAAAACAGGCTCAAATGCTCCCACAGCTTCCGTTCCGTCTCATCGGTACGGATATCTACCAGTGTGCCGTATAGATCGAATATGTAATTGCGGTATTGTTTCACGTCCGTTCCTCCCTGTCATATACAACAAAATCCCTAGTAAATACTAGGGATTTCATAAGCTGCTGACGGGAATCGGACCCGTGACCTCCGCACTACCAATGCGACGCTCTACCGACTGAGCCACAGCAGCATTCCGATGACTGTGCCAAGCACAATCACCGAATTGTAGTATATCATAGTCTTTTCGAATTTGTCAACAATTGATTGCTTTCTTCAGTTTAGTTTTGATCCTCTGCAGTGCATTGTCGGTGGATTTCTCATCTCTGCCCAGCACTCTGGCAATCTGCTGGTATCCCATACCTGTCAGATACAAGTCCAGCACTTGCTTCTCGAAGCTGCTGAGTTCTCTCTCAATCGTCTGTTCCAACCGCACTACGTTCTCTCTGTCAATCACAACATCTTCGGGATTCTGACCTGTACGGGAGGCCAATACATTAACCAGCTCTTCTTCCTCCCCGTCACGATTCACGCCCGCACTGCCATACAGAGACACATAAGTATTGAGCGGAATATGCTTCTGCCGTCTGGAAGCCTGCACCGCCGTATACATTTGTCTGGATACGCACAGATCTGCAAAAGTCAGGAAGCTGGCGTCCCTGCCGATGTCATAATCCCGCAGTGCCTTGAATAATCCGATCATACCCTCCTGAATCAGATCATCGTTGTCAGCTCCGAGAATGTACATGGATCTGGCCTTACTCCGAACCAGATTCTTATATTTATTCATAAGGTATTCCGTGATGCCTTCGTCTCCGTCACGAAGCCGGACGATAAGTTCCTCATCACTATACTGTTCATAGCCCTTGTCCATATGAATCCTCATTTTACTGGTATCTTTAGCGCAGTTTTTCTGACTGTTTTGCCTTACTACCTTAATTTCTTCTTCCGTATGGTTGCCCGGCACAGTTTTCCTATTCCGTCCGTCTATTCCCATTCAATATCTTCTTCTATACCGCTTCCCGCCGTTTCCGTCTCTTCTTCCGTACCACGCTTTCCTGCTGTTTCAGACTCTTCCTCCCTACCGCTCTTTCCTACCGATTCTGCCTCTTCTTCCGTACCGTTTTTCTCTTCCGAATCAGGCTCTTCCGCTTCCTCGCCAGTCTCTTCTCCATCCATCTCTTCTTCCGTATCGCTTATTTCTTCCGCTCCTGCCTCATCGTCCGCATTCTCATCATAGTACTCTATAATCTCCGCCGCAAAATGCTCCGCCATAACCTGATATCCCGCATAGTTACCGTGCACGCCGTCCGGTATATACTCCGCCACCACATTCGCATCATGAGAGTCCAGAATATTAGAGTTATACAGATCAATCACTTCATAATCATATTCCTGTGCCAGTGTCAGTATCACGTCCGCAAATTGCTTCTGCGGTAACAGATAATCCCGCTCATTCATCAGATAATCCTGCAATATATTCGGCAGAGGCGTAACGAAGAAAATCTCTGCATCCGGATAATTCTCACGCAGCCCGCGCATCAGCTCGTCCAGATCTCCGCAAAAGGTGCGGTAGGCCCGCTCTTCCAGGTTACCGAACTCCATGTCAGAAACACAGAAGCCGTCATTGGTGCCTCCCATGACGATAATCACATCCACATCTTCCGGTATTTCCTGATAGCGGTCCACATAAGGATCCGACCAATACCGTCCGATGGAAGAACCACCTATCCCCAGATTATAGACTTCTTCCGCCCCTAACAGTTCTTTCAATCTTGCAGGATAAGAATACTGCTGATACCCTTCCTCGTTCTCCAGATTAGCCGCCGCGGTAATGCTGTCACCCAGACAGGCTATTTTTAATCCTGAAAAATCAAATTTATTCTCTGCAATCCGCTCTCTGTCCGACTGGTTAACTTCCAAAGTCTCCTGAAAAGATGTACGCAGTTCTCTCCTCTGTTCCAGCGACATACCGTCAGACTGCTCATAGATGCCGCGCCACGCGTCGAAGATACTGCTCTCCGTCATAGATCCGTCATAATAATTGATCTCTCCATTGTCCGGCACGCCGTCAGGCATAAGTGACGGGAAATTCCCCGAAACAGAATAGTTACCCGATACCGTACCTTCTCCCACCCATCCCGGAAAACCACGTCGGAAGAAATCATCCGATGACACCCCGATGTTCCCCGACACTGTTTCGTCGCCTGCCACCATGCCATTGCCGGATACCGTAGCGCCGTCCGACACTGTTGCGTTACCCGACACCGTGCCATTGCCGGATATCGTAACGTTGCCCGATACTGTCACATTACCTGACACCGTACCATTACCTGATACTGTCCCATTACCGGATACCGAAACATTCCCCGACACCGTTCGATTCACGGAAACGGTAGTTTCCTCCATATCATCCTGACTGACAGAACCGGTCTGACCGCCGCTTTGAATCCGCGCGATCAACTGTTCCAGCCCGGTCACATCACCGGTCAGTTCCTGAATCTCCGCTTCCATTTCCATAACGCGATTCTGGGCTTCCTGATTCCGCACGAATATCCGATGCACTTCCATTTCTTCCTGCTCTTTGGCAAGCCGCCTGTTTGTATCATATACATCATATGCCTTGAAACAGACTGCAGCCGCCAGGACCGCCGTCAATATGAAGATCATCACCACTAATATTTCATTTATTTTTCTCATCTCAAATCATCTGACTTTCCACTTACCGCCGCAAATTAACTCTGCACACTGCCGTAATCCTCATACGTCAAATATGCTCGAAACTTGCATTGCATACCGTCATTACTGCCGCTGTCTGACGATCTCATAGGCCAGTACACCGGCTGCCACCGAAGCGTTGAGTGAATCAATATCACCCTTCATCGGAATCGCCGCCACGAAATCGCACTTTTCTTTCACAAGACGCCCCACGCCGTTTCCCTCGCTGCCGATCACCAGACCGATCGCACCTTTTAAGTCCAGATCATACATACAGGTACCATCCATATCCGCACAGACGAACCACAAACCTTCTTTCTTCAGTTCCTCGATCGTCTGTCCCAGATTCGTAACCTTCGCTACCGGTGTGTAATTGATCGCTCCCGCGGATGCCTTCGCCACTGTCGCCGTCAACCCGACCGCCCGGTTCTTTGGAATAATGACACCATGCGCTCCCGCCAGATTCGCGGTACGTATGATCGCTCCCAGATTGTGTGGATCCTCGATATTATCCAGCAGAAAGATAAAAGGGGCTTCGCCCTTATCTCTCGCCCGCTTCAGGATATCCTCTACCTCTGAATAGGCATAAGCCGCCGCATATGCGATAACACCCTGATGTCTGCCTGTCTCGGACATCTGATCCAGCCGCTCCTTGGAAACGTACTTGATCAGACTGCCGCACTTAGCCGCCTCCCGCTTGATGGTCAGGATCGGCCCATCCTGACAGCCGTCCTGCACAAACAGCTTGTCTATTGTTCTTCCCGCACGAAATGCCTCGATTACAGCATTTCTACCCTCGATCGTAAATTCTGTATGTTCCATTATTACGTTATATCCCTTTCGTTAGCTGCAGCTCCTTTTGGTTGACTTTACATTTCTTCATTGAGTGCATATTCTGCTGATTTTCCTTCGCTATCTCTATATCGTCATATTTATTCTCGCAATGGCTTCACGGAGCAGATACAGCATCCGCTCCTGCTGCCCCTGCAGATACAGATAGCCGCAGAGCGCTTCCAGTCCCGTTGCCTTGCGGTATTCTATAATAGAAGCATTCTTGGCCGACGTATAAGACTTGGCATTGCGACCGCGGTGATAGACTGCCACTTCCTCCTCTGTCAGTTCCTCTTCCAACGCATCGATCATCCTTGCCTGCACCCTGGCGTTTACATAGGTCACCGTCTTCTTGTGAAGGTTATTGGCGGAACGGTTTCCCCGCTCCACCACAATGGTCCGTATCACCAGATCATAGATCGCGTCTCCGATATACGCTAACGTCAACGGCGAATAGGTACGTATGTCGATCTCCCCACAGCCGAAATCTCTCTTGATCGCTTCTAAGATCGTTATGCTCTCTTCCATTTGACACCCTCTCGTGTATCTTCCAGAATAATACCCTGTGCGGCCAAAGTGTCCCGGATCTCATCCGCTCTGGCAAAATTCTTCGCTTTTCTGGCTTCCTGCCTCTCCTGTATGAGTGCTTCGATCTGTGCATCTAAGATCTCCGCCTTTTTCTCCACGACCAGACCGCAGATATCGGACAACATTACGATCTCTTCTTTTACTGCCTGTATAAATGCCTTGCCCGACCTCTCATTCACATTGGTATTTGCGAATTTTACCAATTCAAAAATAGCCGAGACAGCATCCGCCGTATTGAAATCGTCGTCCATTGCCTCATCAAACTTCGTAATATACGTTTCCGCTTCTTTGAATAGCTGCTGCTCCTCTTCGGTCATTGGCACATCCGCCGCTTTTTCCATAAGGAAATTCAGATTGCTCACGCTGGTTACAATACGATCCAGTCCGTTCTTAGCCGCCTCCATCAGATCCGCACTGAAGTTAAGCGGACTCCGGTAATGTGCCGAAAGCATAAAGAAACGCAGTACCTGCAAGTCATATTTCTCACTGATATCTCTGACCGTAAAGAAATTGCCCGCAGACTTGGACATTTTCTTATTGTCGATATTCAAAAAGCCATTGTGCAGCCAATACTTGGCAAATTCCTTGCCGTTCGCCGCCTCAGACTGGGCGATTTCATTCTCATGATGGGGAAAAATCAGGTCTTCACCGCCCGCATGGATATCGATCTCCTCACCGAGATATTTTTTACTCATAACGGAACACTCGATATGCCAGCCCGGACGTCCCTCGCACCAGGGCGACTCCCAATAAGGCTCCCCCTCTTTCTTCGGCTTCCACAGTACGAAATCAAGCGGGTCCTGCTTCTGATCCTCTCCGGACACCAGCAGGGCGCGGCCGCCGCTTCGAAGATCATCCAGATTCTTATGCGAAAGTTTGCCGTATTCTTTAAAACTTCTCGTCTTATAATATACCGTGCCGTCCTCTGCCACATAAGCATGACCTTTATCGATCAGAGTCTGAATCATCTCAATCATGCCGTCGATCTCCTCCGTCGCCTTCGGATGTGTGGTCGCCTCTTTTACATTGAGCGCTTTCATGTCCTTCCTGCACTCGGCAATATAACGCTCTGAAATCACGGAAGGATCTACCCCTTCCTCATTTGCCTTCTTAATAATCTTATCATCCACATCGGTAAAATTGGAGACGTAATTAACCGCATACCCCTTGTGTTCCATATACCGTCTGGCAGTGTCAAACACAATCATCGGTCTGGCATTTCCGATATGGATCAGGTTATACACCGTAGGCCCGCATACATACATGCTGACCTTCCCCTCCTGAAGCGGTACAAACTCTTCCTTCTGTCTCGACAGTGTGTTAAAAACTTTCATAGTGTACACTCCTCTTTATCGTTTCTTTATCGTTATTTCATCAATTATTTCTCCGCCATTTCTCTCTTACATTTCTACTCGCCAGCCAGCCCAGAAGAATGCTCGCTGCAAGCGGCATTCTTCCAGACATGACTTAGTTGCTCTTAGTCTGCGTATTTTGCAGACTTAGTGCAACTTCATGTCTTTGTCTTTGTTGTTTAATTTCCCGTTCCAGATCGATCAGCCGGTTCGTCAGCTCCGCATTGGCGCGCTGCAGGCCCGCAATATCCTCCCTGACAGGATCGGGCAGGTTGATCTGATCCAATTCTTCCTGTGGCAGCAATCTGTTATTGCGCTTCACCACCCGTCCCGGCACGCCAACTACCGTGGAGCCTGGTGGTACTTCCTCTAATACCACGCTGCCTGCTCCGATCTTGCTGTTGTCGCCGATCTTAAAGGATCCCAGCACTTTAGCGCCTGTACTGATCATTACGTTGTTGCCGATGGTGGGATGACGTTTACCATGCTCCTTGCCGGTGCCTCCCAGCGTCACGCCCTGATACAGCGTCACATTATCGCCAATGATCGTTGTCTCTCCGATGATCACGCCGTTGCCGTGATCAATAAAGAATCCCTTGCCGATCTGTGCTCCCGGATGAATCTCGATTCCCGTCTTGCGGACCCCCTTCTGGGATATCCATCTGGCCAGAAAGTAATGTCCGTTCAGATACATCTTATGTGCTATCCGATAATAGATCATCACCTTGAAGCTTGGGTATAAGAACACTTCCATATTGGAGTGGATCGCCGGGTCACGTTCCCGTATGATCCTGATCTCTTCCTTGATATTCTGTATAAAACCCATGTCGTTTTCCTTTTCTCTGCAAAAAGCGAACCAGTTCGCCTGCGAAATATGCTTCACAAGCTCGGAATTACCCTATGCAATATAAAGACCGCGGTCCCCTCCCTATTCCGGTTCGGAAATAGAGACGAAATGATCCGCGGTTCCACTCTACTTAAAGAATACATCTGCATTCTTTCACTCAAGACCTGTAACGGGGTCAGCCGGGCATTAGCCGGACTCCGGGGCGCACTTCCCATTCTCTTCGCAAGAACCGCTTCCAGCCGACGGCGGTTCCTCTCTGTCTGCTGCTGACAAAGGTACTCTTCCCTTTCAATGTCCATATTCCGTATTAGTCGCTTGCATCTTATATCTGATAAGTTTCTGCTAATAGGATATGCAAAAATCTTGGATTTGTCAATGTTATTCTGCGCAGGAATACCATTATACACACAGTCTCTTCCTGCTCAACCATATCTATACCCAGCCCAGATGGAAGTTAATATCTTAAGGAGCGGGAGCGCGGCTCTGTAGATATTAACTTTCATCTGGGCGGACGGTTTAAATAAACTTGGAACATAACTGACCTGTTACTGTCCTGCTTGCATAGGACATCCGCCGCATCCGTCACACTTAGCTGCGCTGACATCCTCGCTGTACAGCTCTCTGGGGCTTGTCAGCATACAGATCGCCTGCGAGGAGATCCCTTCGCCTGTGCCTGTAAAACCCAGTCCCTCTTCGGTGGTGGCTTTCACATTGACCTGTTCCGTCTCGATGTCCAGCGCTACCGCGATGTTTTCCCGCATCTGATCGATATAAGGCCGCATCTTGGGTGCCTGTGCAATAATGGTGGCATCAATATTTTCGACTAAGAAGCTGTTCTCCGTGAGCAGCCCGCCCACCCGCTTCAACAGCTCGATCGAAGAAATCCCCTTATAAGCGGGATCGGTATCCGGAAAATGTTTGCCGATATCGCCGAGAGCCGCCGCGCCAAGCAGCGCGTCCATGATGGCGTGAAGAAGCACATCCGCATCTGAATGCCCGAGAAGTCCCTTCTCATATGGTATCTCGACACCGCCCAGGATCAGCTTGCGGTCCTCCGTCAGTCTATGAACATCATAACCCATTCCGATTCTCATATTTTCTCCTCCATGTGCGGTTATATCAAGTTTCAATTATTGCCGGGTCGTAACTGTTCAGAACTCTGGTCTTCACAGTTGTGCCGGATCTTTTTACGCCCGTATTCCACGATATGGTTAAGCAGTCTGTCCGCCACTTCCTCTTTACTCAACATCGGCAGTTCTACGGTATCATCTTCGGTCAGGAATGTCACCACATTGGTGTCGGTGCCGAATCCGGCGCCTTCCTGTTTCAGATTGTTGGCAACGATCATATCTATGTTCTTTTTCTTAAGCTTAGCGCGGGAATTCTCCAGCATATGCTCCGTCTCCATGGAAAAGCCGCACAGGAATTGTCCTTCCCGGCGGTGCGCGCCGAGATATGCCAGAATATCCTCAGTGCGCTCCAGTTCGATAGACATCTCGTCATCTTTTTTCTTAAGCTTCTCATCTGCTGTCACACCGGGACGATAGTCGGCCACTGCCGCCGCCTTAATGATGATATCCTGCTCCGGCGCCGTCTCTTTGACTGCCTGCGCCATATCCGCCGCAGACACCACAGGCACGACCCGCACACCCATAGGCGGTTGTATGCTTACTTTTCCCGACACAAGTGTCACTTCTGCCCCCCGCATCATCGCCTGCCTTGCGATTGCATATCCCATCTTACCGGTGGAGTGATTGCTGATATAGCGCACCGGATCTATTTTCTCCTGCGTAGGACCGGCCGTGACAAGCACTTTCTTCCCTGCCAGATCCTTCGGTGTCAGCGCCTTTACGATATACTCATAGAGCACTTCCGGATCGGGCATCTTGCCCTCGCCTGTATCGCCGCATGCCAGATAGCCGCTGGCGGGGGTAATCACTTCCGTACCGTACCGTGTAAGCGTCTTCATGTTATCCTGCACGATCGGATTCTGATACATTCTGGTGTTCATCGCCGGTGCGAAGATCTTCGGACAGGTACAGGCAAGCAGCGTCGTTGTCAGCATATCATCCGCTATGCCGTGAGCCGCCTTGGCGATCACATTCGCTGACGCAGGCGCCACGAGAAATACATCGGTCTGTTTCGCCAGCGACACATGCTCCACCTGAAACTCAAAATTCCGGTCAAAGGTATCCACCAGGCACTTATTGCCGGTCAGTGATTCAAAAGTGATCGGATTGATAAAGTTGGTGGCGTTGGGCGTCATGATGACGGTCACATCAGCCTTCTGCTTCACCAGCATACTGGCGAGTGATGCTATTTTATATGCGGCGATGCTGCCTGTCACACCAAGCACAATGTGTTTGCCTGCTACCATCTTATCTTCCTCCGTTCGTCTTCTGTTTTCCATATCCAACATATTCTGATAATTCTAATGTGAAATTCGCAAAAAGCTCTTCCATTATGTCAGTGTTTTATGCAGAATTGCCATTTTTTTCAATATAAATTCCTGTATAACGCTGCATTTCGTACTACGTTTTTTCTACGTGACACAGTAATCTTATCCAACTCCCTGCCCCTGATTCGTTACTTTTCACACCCACGCCACAAATTAACTCTCAACATTCTTCCTATATATAATACCCAGCCCTTTCAGGGTCAATTCATTATCGTATACAATCTTTCTCTTGCAATAAGGCACGATGCTGCCCGCCAGCCCGCCTGTGGCGACTACCGGCGCCTCATAGCCGAGTTCATCGAAAATCCTCTCGATCATGCCGTCCAGACATGCCGCCTGTCCCATCACGATACCGCTCTTCATACAGTCAATGGTATTTCTGCCGATCACTTTCTTCGGCGCTTCCAGACTGATGCGGGGTAACTGGGAAGTCCTGTTGACCAGAGAATCCAGAGAAACCTTAACGCCCGGCAGGATCATACCGCCGATATAATTCTTCTTATCATCCACTACGCTGATGGTAGTTGCTGTTCCCATATCGATCATAATAATCGGGGCACCGTAATATTGCAGTCCTGCCACCGCATTGACCACCAGATCGGAGCCGAGCTGCCCCGGATTATCCATCAGGATATTAAGCCCAGTCTTCACCCCCGGCCCTACCAACAGCGGTGCCTTATGGAAGGTCTTCTCAAGTGCCGCCCGCACAATATTATTCAGAGGTGGAACGACTGAGGAAATAATGCTGCCCGTGATGTCCTCCATGCCGATATGGTACAATTCAAACAGCGTCCTGAATTCTACCGCGTATTCCAACTCAGTCTTGGAGAGGTTCGTGGAGACACGCTCCACGAAGCACACCCGCTCCCCCTCAATACAGCCGATAACAATATTTGTATTTCCGATATCGATCGCTAAGATCATGCCTTTGCCCTGCTTTCTGTTTTATTTCGGTTTGTAGAATAGATTGGCTTCACCCTCGTAAGCGCAAACCCGACACCTGCAACTATGATCGCGGCCACAACCGCTTCCACAATACCGTTAAATGTTACAACGCCCATGATCACGTCCAGCACGGCCTCTCCTGCCACGCCGACCGCCTGTGCATAAGCCTCTTTATACAGAATAAAAATGCCGCTCATGACAAACAGTGTATTAGTGAAGGCACCCGCCAGTCCTGCGTATGCGAGCGCAATACTGGCAGACTCTTTCTTATTGCCGCTGACCGTGAGAGCAGCCATGAGTACGCTGCCCGCCGCTATACCGATGATGGTACATACAAGCGCGCTGAGTGTCTCAGGCAGGAGATGAATCAGGAACGCCCTGACGGAAATAAACAGAATCAAAGATGCCAGCAGATTCACAACAATCTTACCTGTCTGTCCTTCGCTCTTCAGCGCTTTACGGATCAGAATGTAGACAAAATAAGGAACTACGCCGACTAAAATTCTCGGTACGAAGCATATATATATGCTCTTAAAAATCCCCGATACGCCGACTACATCATACGCTATGACCGGCGAAAACACAAATGCCGATGCCGTAACTGCCTTAAATGTGTTGTTGATGAAACTGGTCAGACCAAATACGAATCCCAAAAATGCACCTTTCTTCGGTCCGAGAAATAGCGCTCCAAGGATAACCGGGATATGAATGATCGTCGCATTGATGACTACAAGCGGGATGTATCCCAGCGGTGTGAATGCCATAATCACGATTATGGCGGTGAACAGTGCCGTAAGCACAAGTTCATAAGTTTTTTCATTTTTCATGGTACAAATCCTCCTGTTATTATTCTCATATGAGATACAATACGGTGTCATCATACCACATTGATATTTTTTTGACAATGTTTTTGCGAAAATATTTTATACAATATTATTGCGACAATACTATTGTCTGTTAATGCATCTGCGCATTTCTCCGATACTCACTGGGTGACACTCCGCAGGTTGCCTTAAAGATTCTCATGAAATGCTTTTCATTTTCATAGCCGACTTTAACGCTGATCTCCACGATCCTCATATCCGTTTCCGCCAGCAGCTTTTTTGCCTCCTCCACGCGGATTCCTTTTAGGTAATTCACAAAATTATTTCCGGTAACCTCTTTAAAAAGATAGGAAAACAGCGAATAATTCATGGAAACCCGATTAGACACCACCGCCATGTTTAAATCTTTGTCATAATTCTCCTGAATATACTCTATCGCCTGCTTGATCTTCTGCTGATTCTTACTCGTGTCAAACCGGTCGTTAATGCGCTCATGAAGAGCCAATATCCATTCCATAAACGCTTCCTGCCAGATCGTCAGCACCGGTGCTCCATAATAATCCGCCAACTCTGTCAGCTTTTCTTCCTCATCGTCAAGCATATTTCGATAAGTCTTGCGAATCTCGGCAAAAAAATCATCCATGCATTCTGCGAAATCCGCCGGCGTTATCCAACCGTTCTTCACCACATGAAAGAATCTCTCCCATGCCCTGACAAGTTCATCCGTCTTATCCGTACCAATAAGCTGCACTCTCTGCTGCTTCTTTTCCGCACTGATCAGCTCCTTGCCTTGTTCATAAAAATCCGTTGCAAGACCTGTCCCGATCTCCTCCACATAAAAATTTCGCCGGTCGGTACAAAACGCATGATGTCTTGCCTCCACCGCCTCCCGGTAAGCGATTCCCAATTCCCTGATTCCGCTGTGTATCGCGCTCACCCCTACATACTGCTGCGCAAATTCATTCTTCAGAAGCATCTGCATATTTTTATCCGTTACAAGGTATACATCATTATTCTCCACGTTATGCAGATAAATATAACTCTCCTCGAAAGCATGCCATTCTTTCGGATTAGAGACGCACACATAATAGTCATACAGCTCAAACTCGCTCTCGTACTTCTCCTGCATCGTACTTAATTCCTCTTCCGTAACCTGCTCATTTAACATCAGATATTTAAGCTGCTGATGCCCGATCCGATTACTGGTACGTCTGCTTTCCTGATTCTGTGTGATCTCCTGCTCCAGTTTTTTCATAATGGTCTGTATCTTGTCTCTTTCCACCGGCTTTAAGATATACTCGCGCACTCCCATACTCATCATTTCTACCGCATAGTTAAAATCAGCATATCCGCTGACGGCTATCATAATCGGCTGTTCAGGGAGTTCCTGCACCTTCTGCACCAGCTCGATCCCGTTCATTTTGGGCATTCGGATATCCGTAAACATCACATCCACCTTCTGATTCTTCAGAATTTCCAGAGCCTTGTCGCCGCTATTGCATTCTATGATCACTTCGACCGGAACGCCGCTTCTTTGAATCATCGTCCGGATTCCCTGCCGTATCATTTTCTCATCTTCCACTATAAGAACTGTTTTCATTTTTACCCCCCCCCACAGGTATCCGCACTATGATCTTCGTATAGCAGCCCAGCTTAGAAGCAATCTCAATTCCATATTCTTCTCCGAAGTTCATCCTGATTCTGTCCTGTACGTTCTTCAGACCGATGCCGTTTCCGGACCCGCCGCTCGTCTCAATTTCACCGTTTAACTTCGCCTTTAATTTTTGCAGTTGTTCCTCACTCATGCCTCGTCCGGAATCCGTGATCTCCAGAATACAGTCATCACCCTCTATATAGCCTTTCATATAGATGCTGGTATCTTCCGCTATTTCCTCGATCCCGTGGTAAATTGCGTTCTCTATGATCGGCTGCAGAGACATTTTCGGTATCTCCTGCCTTAATATCTCCTCCTGCAGGTTCAGCGAGAGATAGATTTCATAGTCAAAACGCAAATTGATCAAAGCCAGATAATTTTTGATATATTCCAATTCCTCTTCCACAAGTACATTGCCGGATACCCACCTCATACTGTAACGAAGCAGCTTTCCCAGAGACGTGATCGCATCGGAAATCGCGTATTCCTCATCAATCTCCGCCATCATTTTAATAGACTCCAGGACATTGTAGATGAAATGGGCGTTGATCTGATTTTGTAAAGCAAGAATCTGTGAGTTCTTCGCCAGAATCTCTCTGTCAATATTTTCCTTCATGAGCAGTTCTATACGATCCAGCATTTTATTGATCTGGGTTCCCAGTTCACCCATTTCATCGTTTCCGCAGTCCGCAATCCTTATGCCCAGATCACCCGACTGTATGACACGTATAGACTTTAAAATATTATAAAACTGCCACAGAAGACTCTTCACAATATAGTTGATCAGAAAAGCCAGCCCGATAATGATTACCAGCATAATGATCACAAAAGCGTTCCTCATGCGATATACATACTGCACATTCGCTGAAATATTCTTCACAGACAACAGCGTTCCCTGCATATCCTTGACATACAGATAAGAGACGATAAGATGTTCTCTCCCCCGCCTGATATAATCTGTGTGGATCTTGTCTTTCTCAAACCCCTCCTGCATTTGAAACCGTACAAATTCCTCTGAAATATCCTGCACATTGTCCCCGAAATAAAGCTCTCCTTCATCAGAGACAAAGCAGCTCCACTCATCAACAATCTCTTCGTATAACATCGGAAAGATATTCTCCATCGTGACCGCCGCCTCGATCACACCGATCAGGCCATTTTCATAATCCTCCACATTCGTTATCAGGGAAGCGATCTTCCTTCCGCCGCGGTCATCAAACAACCTGTCCCGATAGTCAAAGTTCCACCCTGCCGGATCCGGATCATATGCCCATTCCATCTTCCGCATGCGGGAGTAACTGTATAAGACAGGCATCATTTCCTGTATCCTGCTGTTCATCGCATAGACACGTACCCCGTACAGCAGCGTATTATTATTGATAAGCCTCTCTAACGACGTGATATCACTGTGATAGAATTCCATCAGCTCCTTAGTCTCTATCTGCTCCTGCCTCGACATTTTGCCAAGCATCTGTATAAGCGGCTCATCACTTAAGAAAAACTGCGTCGTCATATTTACCGAATCGATATTCTTCCGGATGTTATCCTCATTGCGCTCCATCGTATACTGCATATAATTCCTGTTTTCGCGGATGACATTCTGCTCCATGTTATAGAACAGCACGCAGGCCATTATGGAAATCGGCACAACGACGAGGACAATGATCACCAGCGTAAACTTTGTATTCAGTTTTAATCCGTTCAGCCTTTCCTTCCAACGCTTTATCATCTTCTACTTTATTCCCAACTTCTCTTTCGCTTCCTTCATCAGCTCCGTTTTCGCCGCCTGCACATGGGCGAATCCATATTCTTCTCTCGTCTCAATATACTGCGCATATATCTCATCGAAACGCTCCTCGGATTCCGCCAGCAGGAGCTCAGGAAGCGTTTTGCTCCAAAGAGCCTCGATCTTACTATCCTCATAGGCTTCCTGCGATCCGTCCGGCAGAAACGAATCATATTGTCCGTTATAGAACGCATAAGGATAAGACCATTCTGTGATCTGCCTGAGCGGCTCTGCAATCTCCTGCTGCCACTGCAGCTGCATCACATTGTTCTGAAGCATCCAATACGCATCATCTGCACCGTATATTCTGTCATATTCTGTCCTGTCGGTACTTAAGAGCTGGTTGACCTTCTCCCTGATCACCGGTTTTCCATCCACATAATCAAAGGTCTCTCCCTCCACTCCGAGCATAATGCGAAGCTGCCCCTGTTCACTGAGCATATAATCCATAAAAGCGATCGCACGTTCCGGATGTGCACAATTTTTCGATATAAGAGTGACCGTCCAGCCATTGATCCCGGTCGTCGTGAGGGTATGGTCATCCCCCGCCGGATTTTTCGGCCCGTCCACCGCGAGATATATCCTCTCCGGATGACTGGCATAGAGTTCTTTCTGCTGCGCTGCCATATCCGTATGCTGATAGATCATACAGAAATATCTGCCTTTTGCCAGTTTTTCTTCCATTTGCGTCCTCTGATCAATAAAAATATCATCGGTAAGCAGCCCTTCTTCGCCAAGCCTTCTGAACATCTTCAGCCAGGTAATATAATCCTCGTTGGTATACCGGTCATATATCTCACCGTTCTCTTCAAAGGGCACTGCCAGAAAATTCATCAGATACTGGTCAAAAGAAACATTTCCCTGTTCATTGAAAACATGCGCCCCAACCGGAATCAACGGCTCTCCGTCCACAACCGGGAACATTTCATATGCCTTCTCCACCGCTGCCTGAAATCCTTCCGGCGTTGTCATATCCGGACTTCCGATCGCCTCATAAATATCCTTACGCACCATAAAAGTCTGATTTGATCCTATATTGTCATGTTCCTCCAGATCCTTGGGCGTGAAGCTTGAATTAGGATAACCGTATATATTACCATCCTCCCGGGTATACCAGTTGACCACATCAGCATCGCTGACCTGATAAAAATAGGCATCATATTCATCCGCAAGTTCATTCAGGGCATAGACCTTGTCCGCGTTTATCATCTCATCCACCTGCGATTCCCACCAGCCGAGCGTGATAAAATCCGGAAGGGAATCCGCCGCAATCAGCGCATTAAGTTTCTCGCTCTCATTTCCGCTGGGTGTGATAAAGTTCAGACTTACACCCGTTTCTTCCGTGATCTTACGGGAAACAACATTTTCTCCCCAGCCTGTCGTAAACCACGAATAATTGATATACCAGTCAAACTCGATCGGCTCTTGTGCATATTCCTGCCATGCCGGCATATCCTCATCCGCTGACGTGTCTGCCGTTTCCTGTGACATCGCACTGCTTCGTGCACATCCCGTTCCCAACAAGCCTAAGGCAAGCCATATTCCCACAATCGCAACGTATCTTTTTATCTTCTCTCTCACATTTCTGCCTTTCCATATATCGACATCTTACAGCATATATATATGTAATCATTATAAATCCCCAAAAGCTCTATTTCAACAACTATATAACGTATTTTCGTTAACGTATTTTCAAACTAAACAAAGCAGTACTCCGCTGCCGGAATACTGCTTTTTTATCACACTTCTATTATGTTTTTTTGTTTTTTATTCTTTGACAGCACCTGCCGAGACACTGCTTATAATATACTTAGAAAATGTAATAAATACCAAGATGATAGGTACCATCGAAATTGCAATACACAAGTAAATAGCACCGTAGTTTTCTGTGATATCTGTTGAAGAACGTAAGGATGCCAACTGAACGGGCAATGTATACTTCTGAGGGCTATTTAAAATAATCATAGGCAGTAAGTAACTGTTCCAGTTACCGATAAATGACATAATAGAGAACGTCGCGATAGCGGGAAACACAATTGGTAAAACAACTCTATGGAATATATACAGTTCACTTGCTCCATCCATTCTTGCCGCTTCAACCAGAGAAGGCGACAGAGAAGATATAATGTATTGTCTTAGGAAGAATACAGTTCCTGTACCTGCAATTGCCGGAACAATCAAAGGTATATAACTGTTCGTAATGTGCAATGTGGAACATAACTGGTAGAATCCAATCATGGAAAGCGTACCGGGAATCATCATAAATACAAGGATTACCCAAAAGATAAGCTTGTTACCCTTAAAATCATAACATGCAAGTCCATATGCAGTCATTGCAGGGAAATACGCACCAAGAAATGTTGCAGGCAATGCAACGATCAAACTGTTTAACATACCTTTAAATAGGTTAAAGTAACTAAATACAACCTCCCAGTTATGTGCAAGGGCTGTTCCCGGAATAAGAGAAAATCCCTTGACAATCTGATCAGAGGTACGCGTTGCATTTATCATCATCATTGCGAAAGGCAAAAGACAAATAATCGCAAGTAATGTAAGACAAATATAAAGTATCGTTTTCTTTATAGTATATCCGACCGGATGCTTCATTCTCTTAGTCCCCCTTCCTGTTAAACATTCTATACTGTATTACAGAAACTATTAAGATGATTATGAACAATGCGTATGCAATTGCCGAAGCATAAGCAGTCTGCGTCGTTCTGGCGTTAAACGCATATCTATATAAGTACATCATAGCTGTCTGTGTATACTGATATGATTGAGATGTCTCCGCAACCATAAGATACGGGATATCAAACAACTGCAAACCACCGATAAAGGATGTAATTGCTACATACATCATGATAGGCTTAATAAGAGGCAATGTAATCTTACCGAAAATAGTCCAACGGCCTGCACCATCTATGGAAGCCGCCTCCAAATAATCTTTCGACACACCTTGAACACCCGCCATGAGCATAAGGAATGAGTTACCGAACCACATCCATGTCTGAATCCCTGAAATAGACATTCTTGATGGCCACTTAGTACCCAACCAGTCAATTAATTTAAATTTCCAGCCGAACGTATCACATATTTGTTTCAACGCCACATTAACCGAACCATAGCGTGTATCAAGCAAGTTGAGAAAAAGTAACGCAATTGAAGTTGCAGCAATCAGATTGGGCAGATAATACACAAGTCTGTATACTGACAACCCCCTCATTTTGTACTTTATGTCGCTGAATATCATCATAAGTATAAACGCAAGCCCCAACTGGGTAACAATATTTGCACCCCACATAATCAACGTATTCTTGAGCGAGCGCCAAAAGAATTTATCAGAAAAAACACGTTTATAATTGTCGAATCCTACAAAATTAACTTCTCCGTTAAGCTTCATGATCTTAATATCCGTGAAACTCAGATACAGTGTTCTCAAAACAGGATAAACGCTGAAAATTAGAAAAGCAATAACAAATGGAGCCACAAAAAAATAACCCCAGTTATTGTAAGCCTTTAACTTACTTCTCTTTTTTTTGGGTTGTTTCTGCATATATCTATCTCCTCCGGGAATCATCAATATAAGAAGATGGAGGACGTAATATACGTCCCCACATCTACTTAGCATACATGACAACACGATACTTTAAAATACTTTGAGTGGGCTAAATTATCTATAAACCGTGATTTCTCCGGCGTAAGTAGATTCTACCTGATCATAGAAATAGTTAACAGCCTCATCCTTCGTCATCTGTCCTGTCTTATAATTGGAAATAGCCTCGCCCCATTTATTATTCAGATCGCTATCATACTTGGTCTCTACACTGAAATCAATGTCCTTAGCAACTTCCATCCACTCTTTGTAAAGAGTCTGTCCGCCATAAGCTTCATTGGTATCACCAGAGTGTTTCTCAAGCAGGGCTACTATAGATACAGCATCTCCGCCTGTTCCCTGGTCGCCGCCTTCCTGATACCACCATTCAAGGGTCTCCTCATCAAGAGTCATCCACTTAATGAACTCCCAAGCAGCATCCTTCTTTTCAGAGTTCTCGGAAATTCCGAAGTAAGAGCCGCCGCCCCAGCCAGCAGTCGGGCCTGCAACGAATCCCCAGTTACCAAATGTATCGCCTGCATGGTTCTGAAGAATCAGATTGCCCCATGAAGGTAAACCAAATGCCATACATTCTGTTGTTTCATTAAATCCTAAAGCTGCAGCCTGCGCCATGAAATCTTCTGCTGCCTCTTCGCTGTCACCAGCCCAAACATTAAGATCATCAGTACCCCACTGTACTTCCTCAGTAAGGACAGGAACCTCTCCAGCCATGGACTGATACCAAGGTGTTGTCCACGGTGCAGCATAGGCCGTAAGACCCTCATTGTAGAAAGCGCTGGTCATTTCCATTCTATCAAGTCTTTCATCATTCAGATTAAGAGCGCCGTCAACAACCCAAGGATCGTTATAGGTGCAGTAAGCCAACTCACTGTCGGAAGCAAAAAGTCTGTATCCCTTTGCCTTAGCTTCTCTTGCAGCTTCCATGATGGTCTCATAGCTTGTGAACAGCTTAGCAACGGATTCCGGATCAGAATAGCCGAAAACTGCTTCAGCAACATCTCTTCTGTAGTAGAAGCCTGCCGGTGTGATCTGGTAAGAAATCGCTCTCTGAACGCCGCTCTCATCCTGGCCTTCCTGCCAAACATAATCAACCTGAACTCCTTCGTAATCCTTTGCGCCAAAATCATCAAGATTTGCAAAGAATCCTGCCTCCATGAACATAGTTATCCAGCCGGGCTCAGCGCCGATAAGATCCGGCTCTTTTTCACCGCCAAGTAATGCGGTCTGTACCTTAGTCTCATATTCACCAGATGCCGCTACGTTAATAGCTTCAACCTGAATATTGTCATGGGTCTCGTTAAACTTCTTAGCAAATGTAAGAGCGTCATCATTCCATGTCCAAAGGACAAGATTGGTAACTCCATCCGCCGTTTCTGTACCTGTACTTTCAGCGTCTGTACCTTCAGCTTCCGTACCTGTACTTTCAGTGTCTGCGTCAGAGCTTGAAGAATCTGACGATTGCGCATTATTGCCGGAATCACCACTATTTCCACATGCAGTCATGGAAAGAGTCATCAGGCCAGCCAATAAAAGCGCTGTTACTTTTTTCATTTTCATAATGAAATCCTCCTTTTTTTATAATATCAATGTGTCTTATTACAGACTGATTACCATTCTATTTTATTCTTTATCTTTTTTTTAAGAAAGGCACTATTTTTTTTTGAGGTGTCATTTTTTTATTTTTATGTCGATATTTTGACTGTCCTTCCAGAATCTCCAATGAAACTTCTTTGTCTTCCTCGTTCGTTATTGTTACATATAAATCAAAAAGGCAGGAGCAAGTCCTACCTTTTTGGTCTATTACTTTAGTAATTTCTATCCTTAAACTTGATAAAATGATAACTCTCCATGATCTGCATATATTTCGCCACACGCGGATATAAAGGTTCAACTTCATCACCGAATTCTGCTTTCTGAAGATCGGCAAGTTCCATCACCGTCCGCTCTCCGTCAATCAACGGCCAGAGGAAGCTGCCGTACTTCTCCATATGAACCTTCGTATATTTCGGACGTTTGAAAAGCTTCTGGGCAACACGGTTGAATATTCCCGTATTTTCAACTTCCAGAATAATCAGTCCCTCTTCATCCTCACTCCACGTAAGCTCTGCTGCCCGTTCAGGAATCAGATCAAGATAATTCACCTGCTGTTTTTTCTTCTTCATCAGTTCTTACTCTTCTTCCACAAAGAGAACTTAAGCAGACACAGGATCATCACGATCATCAGTACAACGCCGCCGATATTACCGAGGTTCAATGAACCGGACAGATCCATGGAGATACCTCCGACCGCAAGAATCGCAAGCAGGATACCTACCAGACCTTCTCCGGCAATCATACCCGCACAGTATAAGGTACCGTCGGTAGCCTGACGCTCTTTGGTCTTTTCGTCTACTTTCTTCCGTGCATCCATAACCATGCGCACTACACCGCCGACCATGATGCTGGCATTTAAGTAGATCGGCAGATACAGACCGATGGCAAAAGGCATAACCGGAACTCTCAGGATTTCCAGACCAAGTGCAAGGAATACACCGATAAATACAAGATTCCAGGGCAGATCACCACCCATGATACCTTCTACGATCATCTTCATCAATGTCGCCTGAGGAGCCGGAACTTCCGCACCGCCATAACCCCATGCATTATTCAACAGATACAATACGCCGCCGATGGCAAGACCCGCGGCAACTATACCGATAAGTTCACCAATCTGCTGTTTCTTCGGTGTTGCGCCAAGTAAATAACCCGTCTTCAAATCCTGTGATGTATCACCGGCAATCGCCGCAATAATACAGATCACCGATCCGATTGCGATCGCACCCATCATACCTGTAATGCCGCTGTCACCTGTTGCTTTAATAGACATTGTTGCAATCAAAAGCGTGGCAATAGCCATACCGGACACCGGATTATTGGAACTTCCGATCAACCCTACCATACGTGAAGATACGGTTGCAAAGAAGAAACCGAATACTACGATAAGCAGTGCCCCTAGGAAAGTAACGGGTATTGCGGGAACCAGCCAGATAATGATAACCATTGCCGCAATACCGGCCAGTACTACGCCCATGGGCAGATCCTGCGCCGTTCTCGCACCGCTCGTATCTTTACTGCCCTTCATACTCTTAATGGAATCCCTGAAGGTCGTAACAATAAGCGGCAAGGATTTGATCAGGGAAATGATACCTCCCGTCGCAATCGCGCCTGCACCGATATATCTCACATAAGAACTCCAGATCTGCGAAGCGCCGCCGCTCTCATAAAGCTGCCCGATCGTCGTTCCCACTTCAGCCGGATACATCCATACATCCGCGCCGAACAGGCAGATCATCGGAATGAGCACCATCCATCCGACCAACGATCCCACAAACATATAGGAAGCAATCTTCGGGCCCACGATATAACCTACGCCGAGGAGTGCCGGATACACTTCCATTCCCAGTTCGCCCTTAAAAGAGCGGAACTCGGCTGCAACATCAGCCGGAATGACCTTGATACCGTCCACAAGGAACTTGAATACGGCTGCTAATCCCATACCGCTGAATACGGTGGAGGCGTCGGAGCCGCCCTCTTCACCTGCAAGAAGCACTTCCGCGCAGGCCGTTCCTTCCGGATACTGGAGCGTGGCATGTTCCTTAACGATCAGCGCGTTACGAAGCGGAATCATAAACAGTACGCCCAGCACGCCGCCGCAGAGTGCAATCAGCGTAATCTCCACAAGACTCGGTCTGTCACACAATCCTTCATTCGCCCACAGGAATAACGCCGGCATGGTAAAAATCGCACCGGCCGCCAATGACTCACCGGCAGAACCGATTGTCTGCACCATGTTACTCTCCAAAATGGAGTTTTTCTTCATGATGACACGGATCACACCCATGGAAATAACCGCCGCCGGAATCGACGCGGACACGGTCATGCCCACACGAAGCCCCAGGTACGCATTTGCCGCACCGAATACGATGGCGAGGATAACTCCCATAACGATCGATGTCCCCGTAAACTCCGGCGTAATCTTATCCGCGGGAATATACGGTTTGAACTCTTTGTTTTCGTTCATCTTATCCCTCTCCTTTGCTGTATTAGTGTATACAGTCAAATTATAATGGAATTGTGGGGTTTTTACAAGAAAAGTTTTCGATTTTGTGTATGGTTGGTTACTTTTCACAGCATATCTAGGACGGACGCGCAGATGGAAGTTAATATCTATGAAGTCGTGCTTTCGCTCCGCAACTTTTCATATGTTAGCAAACCGGTCGCTCAGAGGGGAGTTAATATCTGCGTCACCGCGCTCTCGCTCCGTAAAAAGCGTAGCGGACACTAGACTCGTTAAATACCTCGTCAAGTGCCGACGCTTTTTAAGGGGTTCCTTCAGATATTAACTCCCCTCTGAGCTTAGGCTGTGGCGTGGGTGTGAAAAGCAACCTAGTTTTTCCATGACAAATAAAAAACTCGTTATATTACTTGTAAAGCTATATGATGTTCGTGTATAATCTACTCATGTAATATCACGAAACTATTATATAGAAGAAAACCGTACATAAAAGACGCTCTGCAACAAACCATGCTGTCTTATATGTGCGCTAAAAGAAAGGAATAATGATAAACATGACTGAATTAAAACCGATCAAAGAAGGTAAAGTACGTGAGATCTACGACAACGGCGACAGCCTGATCATGGTTGCCACGGATCGTATTAGCTGTTTCGATGTGATCCTGAAAAACCAGGTGACCAAGAAAGGTACTGTCCTGACGCAAATGTCTAAGTTCTGGTTCGACATGACACAGGATATTCTGCCTAACCACATGATCTCCGTGGACGTGAACGATATGCCGGAATTTTTCAGGCAGGAGAAATTCGACGGTAACAGTATGCTGTGCCGTAAATTAGAGATGCTTCCCATCGAGTGCATCGTGCGCGGCTACATCACAGGAAGCGGCTGGGCAAGCTACGTAAAGAACGGCACCGTATGCGGCATTAAGCTGCCGGAAGGCTTGGAGGAATCCGACAAACTGCTGGAACCGATCTATACCCCTTCCACAAAAGCGGAAATCGGCGACCATGACGAGAATATCTCCTACGAGCAGAGCGTGAATTATCTGGAAAAGAGATTTCCCGGCAAGGGCGAGGAATATGCCTCCAAGCTTCGTGACTACACCATCGCTCTCTACAAGAAATGTGCGGAATATGCGCTGACGCGCGGGATCATAATCGCAGATACAAAGTTTGAGTTCGGTCTGGACGAAAACGGCAATATCGTTCTGGGCGATGAGATGCTAACTCCCGACAGTTCCCGTTTCTGGCCCGCAGACGGCTACGAGCCGGGTCATGCACAGCCTTCCTTCGACAAGCAGTTTGCAAGAGACTGGCTCAAGAGCAATGAGGGACATGACTGGACCCTGCCGGAAGATATCGTGCAGAAGACGATCGATAAATATCTGCAAGGCTATGAGCTGTTGACCGGGAAGAAGCTGTAGGAGAAGTAGAGATACTTCACTAACTGGCAAATCAAATACTTCTGATTGCATATTTTGTTTTGCAGATTTTATTTTACGGATTTGAATAGACAATCTTGAAATGTATAATAAAATACCTGTCGGGAAAGCAACTCCCGGCAGGTGTTTTTATTGTGCAATTATTTTCTTAAAATTGTCTTATCCCATTTACAAGCGGCATCAGACCCTATTGCAGTGTCCAATAAAATATTTCTATTCTTCACTGCACATTAATAGAAAATCCCTCATAAATCCCAACCGGCACATCATCTCCGAAAGCATACTGCTCCATCGTTTCTTCTTCAAACCGATATACCATGACGGAATCCTTCTCCGGATCAACGATCCAGTACTCCTTAACACCGGCGGTACGATATTTAAACAGCTTAGTAAAGTAATCCATTTGCCTGCTGCCCGGTGAAACGATCTCTATGATCCAATCCGGTGCACCGTTACAGCCTTTGTCGGTAAGCTTGCTGCTATCACAGATCACGCTGATATCCGGTTCTACATAATTTGTGTCATTTTCGTTTAGGAATACTGCAAACGGAGCCGGAAAAACTTCGCATTCGCCATTATGATTCCGAATATATAAGTTTATTTCTGTGTTGATATAATTAAGCAGTCTTTGGTGCTTTGTACTTGGCGGAGCCATATAATAAATTTTCCCGTCGATTAATTCCGCCCGTTCTCCATCCGGCAGGGCATAAATATCATCTATCGTATAAATTTCTTCTTTATTTAACGCTTCCATAATATCCACCTCCGCTCTTACATAATATTATAGGCAATATTTATGGGAAGTACAACTGATTTCATACTTTTGGTGTCTACTCCGCGTGCAGCACCCCAATCATCTCATCCGCCATATTCATGACTTCTTCCATCATGACATCCGTAACTGCCACGCGTAGCGTCTCCATCTGCCGGCTGCAGCTATCGGGTATGCGGCATTTCTCTAACTCCTGCATGGCCGCATCCACGCCGTCTAAGTCAAACTGATCCATGGAATCCCTCATATTCGCAAGGATCTCTATCAGTTCTTCTGTGGGCACTTCCTTCTTGTTCTGGTTGCCTGCCTCCCCGTAAGGGCGCAGGATTTCTTTAAAGCTTCGCAGTTCTTCCAGAAGTCCCGGGGTTTCAGCCGTGATCGTCTCCACATCGCCTGCATTGCCGCAGTCCTCCATCCGATGGAACCACTCGGACAGATGCGCCGCACCCACCATACGGGCAGTATTCTTGAGGGCATGGACTTCTATTGTATAGTCTCTGATCAGGTTATCGGCGAGACATTTCTCAATCTTATTGGCCTTAGCATCGATCAGCTTGTAGAAATCGCCTAACAGTTTATACCACAGCTTCTCGCTGCCGGAATACTTAACGCCGTCCGCCGCATTGATGCCCGGAAGATCCGGCAGCGGTGCACTCTGCACCTGTGCTGCTCCGGTAACTTCGTCATTCGCTGCCTGTACGCCGTTTGCTCCTGCACCATGCACTCTTTCTGCATTCGTATCTGCCTCCGTGTTGACAACGATCAGTTCGTCAGGAAGCCACTTCTTGATGCATTTACATATCTCTTTCATCTCGATGGGCTTTGCCACGAAGTCATCCATGCCTGCCTTGGCAAATTTCTCACGGGCATCCATCAGCGCATTCGCCGTCAAAGCGATGATCGGCACCGTATGATAATACTCATCTTCCATCTGACGTAGTCTTTCCGTGGTCTCGATACCGTCCATGACAGGCATCATATGATCCATGAATATCAAATGATATTTCTTCTTCTCCGCCATCTGGAGTGCACGTTTACCACTGTCAGCCATGTCGATCTGCATATTCAGCGGTTCTAAAAGACCTGCCGCCACCTCAAGATTGATCTCATTGTCATCCACGATCAGTACGGAGGCCTCCGGTGCCGTGAAATTCATATACTCTTCTACCACAGGCCCTACATACAGCGACTCATGATTGATCGTCTGACAGAAATTCAGACTGTAGAGCGGCTTATTGATTACCGTAATGCCTGCTGCATTGCATTCCTCCAACAAAGGATTGAGCAGCATATACATCTCACCCATCTGCGCACTGTAGTTGTCAATGTCACCCGCCAGTTTATCATAGCCCGCCATGTCCATAAAGAAACAATCCAGCTGCTGTCTCGTCTCTTTCCACTCTTCATAAGGTATACACGATATCCCGAACTTCTCCGCCAGCTCCTGCAATCCACGCCACAGATACACCTTACTGAAATATCCGCCGATTTTCAGATTCTTCCTCGCTTCATCATCATGAATCTCAGTTGCAAGCTGATCGGTACATGTCTTCTGTATGATGTTGAAATAGAACTCACTGCCTTCTCCGTATGTACTGCGCACACCTATGCTGCCGCCCATCATCTCCACAAGCTGTTTTGAGATGGACAATCCCAGACCTGTGCCTTCTTTGCCACGGTTTTTCTTGCTGTCTACCTGCTGGAAGGAACCAAACAGTTTATCCAGGTCTTCCTCCCGGATTCCCTGTCCCGTATCCTGTATGGATACCAGCAGTTCTATGTTATCTCCGTTTACTTTGCCCACCCGCATCTGAAGCTTGACAAAGCCTCTCTCCGTAAATTTGATCGCGTTGTTGACAATATTGATGATGACCTGTCTGATCCGAAGCCCGTCACCGTACAGCTTCCGGGGCAGTTTCTCATCGATATCAAACAATATCTCCATATCCTTATCTCCGATACGTGTCAGGAAGATCATACTCAGATCACTGAACATCTGCATCGGTTCATATTCTTCTTCCACCAGTTCCATTTTACCCGACTCCATCTTGGAAAAATCTAAGATGTCATTAACAATGTTGAGAAGCGCATTCCCGGAATTCTTAATATTCACAAGATACCCCCTATCCTGCTCGGGCAGATTCTCCCGCAGTAATATCTCCGTCATACCGACAATGGCATTCATAGGCGTCCTGATCTCATGCGTAATGTTGGAGACAAAAGTTGATTTCGCCTGGTTTGCCGCCTCTGCACGTTCTTTTAATCCCTTCATGATTTCAGCCTGCTCCTGCGCATTTCTGGCATAGCGGAAACTGTCGGTAATATCGTTGAACACATACATTTTGCCGAAATAAACATTCTGCTTGGTCAACAGGCGGCTGCCCACATTGTACACTCTGTTGTCACGTTCAATGTCTTTTTTCTCAATAATGCAATTATCCAGTTCCTCAATAACTGTCGGCAGCGCGTTGACATCATCAAAGGGATACAACTCCCTCGCCTTCTTATTATGATAAATGACAGTATTGTCAGGATCCAGCACCACCAGACCGGAGGACAGTTCGTCAATGGCCTGATCCTGCGCCATAGAAAGCGTCTCCAATATCTTATCCTTGTGCAAGTATACGGAAAGTATGATCACGGACACCAGATAAGCCACCAGCGTGGAATCGTACCCGCCGAACCAGTTAAACATATATCCGGCCCATCCCGCACTCATGATCACAAGGATTGAAACGAACGCGAGAATCCTCTTACGCTCGCCTTCGTTGATCATGTGGACGTACTTACGCGCACAGGCGACTGCCATCGCTACAACATAACCTATGAGTACTATATGGTAGACCCGATACACCGGACCATATGTTAATACCAAATGCGGAAAAACTCCCGCCGTCGTGTACCCGATACTGCTGAAAAACAGACTGTGTTTCTCACATGCCATAACCAGCCCAATTACCCCGATATGAAAACAGGATAAAACAGACGGCAGCCAGCCGGGCATTCTGACTTTACAGTAATCCATGATAAACAGAAACATTGTCAGCACAATGATCGGTTTCCCGAGATATGAGAACTTAAGCGCCTGTAGCGCCTGTTCTTTCGTACCCGCCTGCATCTCGAACAGATAGCCCACAAAGTTGACTAACAGCGCAATCATAAGCAGAAGCATCCTGATCTGCTGACGCGATGTCCGCTGATTCACAAGATAAAGCGCCTCGGCAAACAGCACGATAATTCCCAGCACTTGTAAAATAATAAAAAAGATATACATTATGCGTCCTTCTCCACTTTTTCTTCAAACTCCGCAACCGGCATAGGTTTTGCAAAATAAAAGCCTTGTATCATATCGCATCCCTGTCCCGCGAGGAAATCTACCTGTTCTTTCCTTTCAATTCCTTCCGCCACCACACGCATATCAAGATTTCTGGCAAGCTGAATCGCTTCCTTGACAACAATCTCTCCCCTTCCGTCATCATCCTCTCCGCGGAAGAACTCGCCGTCCAGTTTGAGTACATCAAGCGGTATATCCTTCAGGGAATTAAGCGAAGAGTATCCGGCTCCGAAATCGTCCATCGATACGTGGAATCCATAGGCTTTCAATTGTTTTACGGTCTCTACCAGAATATCTTTATCATCGAAGAAAGCGCTCTCTGTCACCTCCAGCTCGATCAGATCATGCCGCGGTCCATATGCATCCACCAGCTCACAGATATGCTCCGCCAGCCCTTCCTGCGCAAAATGCGCTCTCGACACATTGACGGAAACCGGTATCAGCTTCTTCCCCTGAATCATCCACTCCGCCTGCAGCTTAGAGACCCGGGATATCATATAATCATCTAACTGTGTTATAAATCCGGTATCCTCGAAGATCGGGATAAATCTGTCCGGCGCTATAAATCCTTCCGTGGGGCTGATCCAACGCACCAGTGCCTCGGCGCCCACTAACTTACCGTTGAGCGGGCTGTATTTCGGCTGCATATATACCTGGAATTCCTCATTATTGAGCGCTTCTTCCATATTGTCTTCCACCCAGCGCTCCCATACCTGTCTGCCTAACATCTCCTGATCAAAGAACGTGACTGTCTGATCCTGCAGGCAGTCCGCCGTCATTCCCGCCGCATTGGCATAAGTATAGAGCTGATTAATATCCACACCCTTTCTGGCATGATACCACTTGCCGTCCTCAGCTATGTACGGCGGAATCATATTGATTCCGGCATGAAAATGAATCTTCTGATCCGGCTTAAGCCCCGTCAGTTCCGCTACCAGTGAGCGGATACGCTTCCTGCAGTTCTCCTGATACTCCTGCTCATTCTCGCCCTCGCAGACAAGCAGCAGACCAAAATCGGCGCCTTCATGCCTTGCAAAAGACTCATTCTTACCGATTCTCGCCCTCATAAAACCTTCCATCGCTTCTAACAGTTCCTCACCTGCTTTCACACCGTAGCAGGCACAATAATTCTGATATCGTTCCAACTGCAGGTTCACAAGCGCAAAAGCCTTCCTGCTGTTGCGAAGTCTGGTCAGAATCCGTTCCGCATAATTCCGAAAGAAGAACCAGTTCCTGCCTCCGGTCACCGGATCCAGATAAATAAACTGGGTCATTCTCCGCTGTGTCACGATGGAACGGACCGTATTGATAAAGAGCAGTATAATCGGAATCATCAAAAGGAGCAGCGCGATGATACCAAAGATACATATATAGAAGATATCCTGTCTCTGAACCTCTATGACACATTTGACATAAGCTTCATATTGACCGCCGCCAAGCGATGTACGCAGCCAGTATTTCTGCGTGATAATCGTATCGCCAAGCCACGCCCCCGGCTCACGCTGAACTTCATCTCTTGCAAAAGTCTTCCGGATCACCTCGTCCACCGACATGGTAAAAATCGTGTATGTTCCCTCTTTCTCCACGATCTGGTTACTATTGTCCGCCACTGCCATAAAGCTTTCGCCCAGCCCGAACTCCTGATCTAATTTAAAATCAAGAATCATGCCGAAATCCGGTTCGGAAAACCCGGTTTTGGCCACCACATGGCGCGACCGGTCAATCACATAGACATCCCTGTCGGTATATGTGTATTTATGCATATTATCTACCGCTTCTGCGATCGTATCCCCGTTTGAAAGGAATCCATCCAGAACCGCCTTGACATGCTGCGTCTCCCCATACTGCTGCGCGATCTTCGTTCCCATGATGTACAGTGCAAACAATTGCAGAAAAACGGCAATCATGGCTACGCACAAAGTAATAAACAAAACAAACGCCACAATCGACGGCCAGATTTGTTTCCTCTTCAACTTCTTAAAGCGCTTCTCCTTCACGCTGCTCATAGAGTGTCCTCCCGCTTATATTTCATTGCCGGGAAAAGAAGGTATGCCTGCAAATCCTCTTGCAAGATCTTCATCCGAAGGAATATAGTCGGACATTTCTCCGTCATGGAACTTACCGTAAGCCACCATATCGAAATAACCGGTACCAGTCAGTCCGAACACGATCGTCTTCTCTTCTCCCGTTTCTTTACATTTCATAGCCTCGTTGATCGCTACTCTGATCGCATGCGCGCTCTCAGGTGCCGGAAGGATACCCTCCACTCTGGCGAACTGCTCCGCCGCCTGGAATACCGCGGTCTGCTCCACACTGGTGGCCTCGATCAACCCGTCATGATACAGCTGCGATACCACCGAACTCATGCCGTGATAACGAAGCCCTCCGGCATGATTGGGCGCCGGTATAAAACTGCTGCCCAGCGTGTACATCTTAGCCAGCGGACATACCTTGCCTGTATCACAGAAATCATATACATATTTTCCTCTCGTCAGACTCGGACAGGATGCCGGCTCTACCGCGATGATCCGATAGTCCGCCTCCCCTCGCAGCTTTTCTCCTACAAAAGGAGAGATCAAACCGCCCAGATTAGAACCGCCGCCCGCACAGCCGATGATCATATCCGGCTTAATGTCATATTTTTTAAGCGCTGCCTTTGTCTCCTCACCGATGATCGACTGATGAAGCAATACCTGTGACAAAACGCTTCCCAATACATAGCGATACCCTTCCTTACCGGTAGCAGCCTCCACTGCCTCAGATATGGCGCAGCCGAGACTTCCCGTGGTACCCGGGAACTCCTCCAGAATCTTTCTGCCCACACTTGTCGTATCAGAAGGCGACGGTGTCACCTGCGCACCGTAAGTACGCATCACTTCACGCCGGAAAGGCTTCTGCTCATAGGAAACCTTAACCATATAGACATGGCAGTCCAAGTCAAAGTAGGAACATGCCATGGAAAGCGCCGTTCCCCACTGTCCCGCACCGGTCTCCGTGGTAACACCCTTAAGCCCTTGCTGTTTCGCATAATATGCCTGTGCAATGGCGGAATTGAGCTTATGGCTGCCGCTCGTATTATTTCCCTCAAATTTATAGTAGATTTTCGCCGGGGTATCCAGCTTTTTCTCCAGACAGTATGCCCGTACAAGCGGTGATGGACGGTACATCTTGTAGAAATCCAGAATTTCCTGAGGAATGTCGATATAAGCATCCGTGTCGTTTAATTCCTGTTTTACCAGTTCATCACAGAATACACCCTGCAGTTCCTCGAAAGTCATAGGCTGCAGGGTTCCCGGATTCAGCAGCGGTGCCGGCTTATTTTTCATATCGGCGCGGACATTGTACCACTGCTTCGGCATCTCATCCTCTTCCAAATAGATTTTATATGGTATTGTTTTCTCTGACATTGTCTTACTCCCTTCTGATTTCGGTGATACTTCGCGCATACGATAAGCGCCTACTCAAAATTCTATGAAATCTCAAGGGAAAAGTCAATAAATTCCTGCGGTCAGTTGTTTAATTCCTGCGAATCCGGCGCCGCGTCCTTCTCCGGCCCCTCACCCAGCTTTTTATTCAATCTCTGAAGCATGGCTTTCATCATATCCTGTTTGCGAATCATCTCCATTGCATTGTCCAGATTCAATATAAAATTCTGATAAAACCGCCCTTCAATCGCCGGCCGGTAATCCCTCACCACACAATAGCCATAACAATGATCCTGAAAATGGATCGGCATAATAATATAGAACGCACCCGCACGCCTCATTTCGCACTCCTCCGGCAGGAGCATACTCTTATGAAACGCTCCGTAACTGTTGACCTCCCCTCTTTCATATGCAAACGGCACCCATATTTCATCGCTATAGACCGAAGCATCCCTGCCGCGATCTTCTCCGTCCGCAATTCTTTCCAGTTCCCTGTAATAATTATCCAGACTGCCGCAGGTGCATAAATAAAAGTATTCTATACCGATACCGCGTATGTACTGCTCCAGACTCTCCAAAAGATCATCAATATCAACCAATCCGGTAAATTCCACTGAAGAGTTCTTAAGGATTTCCATCTCCCGATAAGCCTTGACATGCTGCTCCATATAGTCTTCCCGCATCTGCGCGGCACCCGCATCTCTCCGGACAGCACATCCGCAGGATTCGGCAAACATTGCATGCCCCTGAATGATGGTATTATCCTCCACCTCTTCTCCCCGAATTGCTGCGGCAATTTTATCGTAAGCGATCTGTCCCGCTTCATACTCGCCCCTTCTCACAGTGGTCAGCCGCGGATAGCTGTATGCCGCAATATCACTGTCATCATAGCCCGTCACCATCACGTCTTCCGGCACCCGGTACCCCGCTTCCTTCAAGGCCAGTATTGCGCCTACCGCCATCTCATCATTGGCCGCAACAATTGCATCCGGTTTCACGCCGGCTTCATCCAGAAATCTCCTGACTGCCCTTTGTCCGCTCTCATAACTGTAATTCCCGTAATAAATATGCTCCTGATCCCATTCTCTATCATTTGCCGCCATCGTATCTTTATAAGCCTGCAGTCTTAGATTGGCATCATGACTGTCCTCCGGACCCGAAATAAAGAAAATGTTTGCGGCATTATGCTGCGTGATAAGATGCCTGATAATCTCCTCCACACCATTTCTGTTCTCCATCTCAACATGCATAAACCACGGAGTATTGATGTTTAAATCAATGCAGGGGATTCCTGCTTCACCGATCCTGTCTGCGATCGCCTGCATAATATCCGGCTCACGAATCGTATCCGTGTTCAGGATCACACCGTCATATTGCGTGAAATCCGGCAGATTATAAATATTGTATTCCCCTCTTTCATATTTGGCCGGGACCTCATATTTCCATCCGTCGCACGTAAAAATATAGACATTTGTCCTGTCCAAAATCGCTCTGTCCAATATGCCGCTAACCGTTCTCTTTTGGGAATCGTAGCCGATTCCCCCAAGTAGTACCGCAATCTTCATTTTATTCTTCCCCCTATTACTGCTGTACCTTCTCCTCTCACAGCTTCGAACCTGATTAACCCGGAATTATTCTCATAGCCACGGAGAATGCACGCTTTTTCGCATTCTCCCAGACATGACTTAGTTATACTTAGGCGGCGTCCTTTGACGTCTTAGTATAACTTCATGTCTTATTGTAACACAATTTTATGCCGATACACAACTATTGTACAGACTTCCGATGCCCTTTTCCGCAATTCCGGCTACTCCTTCTGCATATTCTTTAGAAGACAATTTTCCATGCACACCTATATATACTTTATCCGATTTCTCACCCTACACAATGGAAGGCTTGCTATAATAATCTGCCACAATATTCTCAATTGACGGAACGCCTACCCATATATTGACCGGATGATACTTCTCAATCAATCGTGTGCATAATACACTTGATTCCTTCACGTCACCCTTATAGACGATCTTCCACTTAAGCTCCTCTACGCCTGCCAGCCGGAATCCTTCCATATCTGTCCATGCAGGACAGATATCTGAAAATTCGAGTACAAATTCAAGCCCTGCCGCATAAGTCTCCCGAAACATATCCATGTTTCCATCAAATAACTTTTTGCCTTTGTCAATCAAGATTAGGCGGCTGCAGACAGCTTCTATATCATTCATGTCATGGGTAGTCAAAATGATGGTGGTCTTCTTATCCTGATTAATTTCTTTGATGCATTCTCTTAATTTTCTTTTCGTAACAACATCCAATCCGATCGTGGGTTCATCCAGATACAGAATTTTAGGATCGTGCAGCATTGATACCATTATGTTTGCCTTCATTTTTTGTCCTAAACTTAATTGTCTGGCAGGTTGGTTTATGAATTCCTGCATATCCAGAAGTTCTACAAAATACCGATAATTCTTTTTATAAATATCATCCGGAATATTATACATCTTCTTATAAAGATTCAGAGTATCACCAAAAGGCAGATCCCAAAACAACTGAGAACGCTGTCCGAATACTACGCCTATTTGGGAGGCATTTTGTTTTCTTTTTTTATATGGAGAAATACCATCTACTCGCACTTGCCCTTTTGTCGGATATAAAATGCCTGACAAAAGTTTTATTGTGGTCGATTTACCGGCGCCATTTGCACCGATATAGCCTACCACTTCTCCACTTTCAATGTGAAAACTGATATCGTCTACAGCCTTTTTTATTATGTACTCCCTATGAAAAAGCGATTTGATCGTCCCGGCCGCTCCCTTTTCAATATTTGCTATTTTAAATTCTCTCGAAACATTATCAAATTCAATCAAACTCATTTTCTGTCTCCTTTATGCACCTGCGCTGCTATAAATCTTTAAGCTTCTGTTCCATGCAAAAACGCTTATGGAAAAAAGAAAAACCGATATAATCGGGAACAATGTTCCAAGTACAGAACCGCCGAATGCCAGCTCCTACTTATGAAGCAGATTTACCACAGGATAAAAATTGATAAAACCATACGGTAAAACAAAAGTCAGTAGTAACTGAATACTCTTAGGATAAATATTTAACGGATATTGAATAAATCTCCTTGCCTGTGACACGATAAAATTTAATGCCGGATTTCCATTTACCATTATAAAACTGAACATGGAAGCAAATAGCAATAAAGATGACTGAATCAATGCGCCGCAAATGACAATGACAATAATACGGATTACCGTTACAACAGATATTTCTATAGACATTTTTCCCACAGCGATCACTACTAAAACAGTTCCCAGAATAATATGGCTGATGTATCCTATGTTAAAGTTGGATACAATTTCATAAGTCAGTGCATTCATAGGCTTTGTAAGAGTCTGGTCAAAATCTCCATTCAGGATCTTTGTTCCCAGCACCATACATGGGCCATAAAAAACGCTGGCTGCCAGCGCATATGCCAAAAGAGATAATGCGTAGATAAACAACATTTCTCCCGCAGTCCAGCCCTTTATGCTTCCCAAAGAAAGAATAACGATATACAAGGATAAAATTGTTGCACCATAATTCAAAAATTGTCCAAGTACGCCTAAAAGCCATGTTCCCCGGAAAATCATTGACTGTTTTATGGATAATTTCAGAAACTCAAACAGCAGGTCTAACTTCTTTTTCATTTTCTTCAGCCTCCATTGATCTCCACACGTTTTTTTGCATGCTTCCAAATGACAGCGCCTGCAATTCGCAGCACGATAATCCAAAAAATACTTATCAGAATCTTTGTAATACATACTTTCACATTATAATTTCCCAGATAAATATTGATCGCCTCATAGGACACATAGCGAAAGGGAAGAATAACGCTGATCTTTTGCAGAATCTCCGGATAGAACCACAAAGGAACAGCACTTCCGCCAAAGAAAATAACGAAAGCCTCCAAAAACCACTCAATAAACCATGTCCTTTGCAGCCAGAATGCTGACAAACCACATACATAGGTAATCTCAAACATCAGCAATACGCCGAATGCTAGTGAAATTGCAAAACCCAGTACACAAAGAAGCGATTTCGGAACATAGATGCCATACACAAATATACTTGCAGCAAAAATTATGAGTGTATTAATGCACGCCTTAAAAGTATTTTCTCCTATCATACTGCATAAAAGATATCTTCTGTAATTAACGGGTCTGATCAGATTATACAGAATGGAGCCATCTCTGATGCTGTCTTCAATAGTAGTTGCAATATTGATACGTGTAAGAGCTGCAGAAAAATATGTAATGATCACATACGGAACCATCACCTCGAAGGATAGACCGCTCACATAATTTCCGCTTAATAACGCCTGCCACAGGCTTGTCTGAATAAAGCAGGTCAACAATGCACTGATCACATCGATCAGGAATGTCACACGGTACATTATTTTTGATTTAATTGTATATCCAAATAGGTATAAATAATACATTTTATATTTCCATTCTCTTATTCATTTTTCAATCATGATTAATATTACTGTTGTACTAAACATCTCTTCCTTGCTTTGATAACAAATGAGTGATTAATAATTATGCGATTTCTGGTACTAATTCTTTTTAGGTTTTCTACAAATAAAGACTCCTGCATGCTTGCTAATAATCATTTTATTCTTCCTCATTTTTTCCTGCATAAATTCTTTAAATTCATTTTTTCTTCCTGCCAATATGTGATTTTGATTGCCGTGGCATGAATATATATAGTCACACAGAACCTCAACATCAT
>JAAUZX010000044.1 GCA_014804365.1 Lachnospiraceae bacterium | reverse complement strand
TTTGATATACCATTTGAGGAAACATTAAAGAGGCATCAAACAAAGCCGAATTGCCATTCATTCGGTGAGGATGAAATGCGAGAATGGTGGCGTGAAAAAGATTTTTCAAATGTATTGAATGAAGTCTCTATTACATATGAAAAAGATATGGAAAGTATTGTTGCAGATATTTATAAAACTGTTTTAAATGGATAACTTGGAATATATTGAAAAAAATCTGATTAATCAAAAGAGAGTTTAATAAGGAGATAAGCGTAATGAAGGAAAAAGCAAGAAAAATAACCGGCGGTTTATTTTAGCCGGCATTTTGGAGTTAATAGTAGGAATTAGTGAGAAAACATTCTCTACGATATTGATGGGGATTTGCTTTTGTATGATAGGTTGTTTATATTTCTTTGAGAAAAGAAAATAATGCTTAAATTCTGGTATGGGCAATTGTAAAGTTGATTAAAATATAGTTTGAATTTGCAAAAAAACGAAGTAGCGGTTTTAAGGGAATCGGGGAGCAAGGGTGACTCTGAACGGTAGATGGCTGCCGGATTAAAATGCACAAAAACCTTTTTTTTGAAAATTGTGGTATTTATTATACCAAAAATGGAAGAATAGTAGTATAATACAATAAAACATTAGGTATTTGATGGTATTTGTAGTATCATATAGACCAGTTGTTTTGTGGAAGGAGAATTTATTATGAAACGCTTATCTCAAGAAAAAATGGTGGATATTGTAAAAAGTCTGAGAAAAACAAAAGAGTTAACACAAGAGCAATTAAGCACAGAAACAGGAATCAATAGACAGATGATTGGTAGATTGGAGAAATATGAGTACATGCCTTCTATTCCTCAGTTAGAGAAACTGGCTGAAGTTTTGGGATTCAGTATTCCTGATTTGTTTGTGGAGAATGAACCAACAGTATATACTGCATACCGTAGTTCGAGTATGTCTAAAGAAGAAAAAGTAGGTGCAGATCATATGTTTGAAATGATGATGGCTTCTAAGCAACAGCTTCTTTTGAGAAAGGCGATGCTTAATGAGTAAGAATAATCCAGTTGTGTTGAATGATAACCAAATATATGACATCAAAAAGTTAGTTTCAGAAACAAGACAGTTTTTTGGAGTATACCCTAATGTTCCTATAGGAAATGATATTCGTCTACTTTTGGAAAAGAAAGATATTCTGTTATGTGAATATCCTTTTTCGGATGCGAATGGAACTCACACGTATGGAAATATTACATGGTTTAAGACAGACAACGATACCATTACATTTATTGGTCTGAATACATCAAGTTTCTATGATGAGCAAATATTTGCTATAGCTCATGAAATATATCATTATACGACGAAGTCCGGAAAAGCATATACTCCTGAAATTGATTACGAAGATGTTGTTACAGAAAAGCAGGCGGATAGATTTGCGGCAGAATTATTACTTCCAACTGAGGCTTTGAAAGATGCTGTGATGAATGCTTTTGGCAGCTTAAATATGATGGACATTCCTGATAATCGCGCATTGCGTTTTATCGCAAGAATGCAATGTGATTGGTGGTTGCCTTATCAAGCGATAATTAATAGATTGTTTGAAGAAGGATTTATTAGTGAAAGCCAATTTGATAAATTGTACGAGATTGATTGTCGAAACGAAGCGGGAATGTATAGAAGACTCCTGAAAAACGTTGACGCTGAAATATCAGAGCTTTTGAATAAGAGAACAAAGACTATAGGGGTATCCAATAGAATTGTAGAAACTGTTATCAGCAATTACGAAGACGGATTTATTGATGATGATGAATTTGTTCGAACATTAGCTATGTTTGACAAAAGGCCAGAGGATTTTGGATTTTGCATGGATGCAGAGATAGATGATGATTTGAAGGACTTCTTTGAAAGTGAGGAAGACTAATGAAGGTAGATACAAATGAGGTCAATCCAGCTTTTCAGAGCATTATACAAAATCCGGGTCAGAGGGTGTTTTTGGACGCAAATTTCTTTATTCCGCCAGATAGGAGCGATGTTACAAAAGTAAAGGCTTATTCTTTTAATGACTTTAAAGAGTGTTGGCTCATTCCATTGTTGAATGAATTTGCTGGAGTGGCAATACATGAATCTGTGTATGACGAACTGGTTGCTGACAGTGTAAAAAATTTTGCAGATGAACAAAAAGACGAGAATCCTCCAAAACTTACGATTCATTATGATTCTGAGTTGAGTAGTGTGGAAGAAGCTTCGAGGAATACTTATATTAGCAAAATTGCTGTTCATTCGTTATATAATCCTACAAGAGATAACGCAAAAGATAGAGGTGAAGTAAGATCTTTATCGTTTATGGCTGTTAAACAGTTTCTGTTTTTTGCGGCAAATGATGCTTTGCCAGTAAGGCTAATTAAGGATGCTGCTAAGCTGGGGACGGGATTAGATGATATGCAGGTTGTTCAGATGTACGAATTAATATATTATTTGTACAAAACAGACCGATATGATAAAAAAGCATTGAGAATATTATATAAGTATCAGTACTATTTAACATCTGGGGATAAAAAATCAAACCCTGAATGGGGAAGTTTTATTGAGCAGATGGATTTGCTCTATAATGAAATGTTTTGAGTATTTTTTAGGCTCATATTGCTAAGGTGTTTAAGGCACATTCCGAACTGGGAGAAGTCATGAATTTCATATCTTATCTGTTCTTTCTTTGCTAATTGAATTTTCGGAGAAATTAAGAAAGCATTTCAATCAGTTCTTCCTGCCCTATTTATATTGTGTTATAATAGCAGAAATGTCTCCAGTGGGAGCCATATCTGTGTTACAGGTTTTTCTTGTCTACGCGCCGCTTCGGTCGGCACAGAGCAGATGTCCACTGGACATCTTGTGCCCTTATTTTTGCCCTTATGAGAATTCCAGTTTTGTCGGGACGTTACATTGAGCAGTAAATCAGGATTTTAAGGAGATAAAAGCATAACTATGTACCAAATTTCTAAGATGAAAAAAGAAGAAATTGCGGAGCTGATTGCAATCTGGAATAATCAATATTCGAAATACTGTAACAGTACGGTTATCCCTGACTTTTTGAGCGGCGGAGAAAATAGTATTATGACGTATTTGGAAGACCAAATCAACCATGGTAATGCCATTATAGCAAAAAGAGACGATGTTATTACCGGCTATATCGCTTGGATGTATTTTGACTTTCATAATGAAAAATCGGCCTTTTGTCCAATTATAGGTCATGCTGCGATTGAAGAAGACAGCGTGACAATCTATCATGAATTATATAACTACGCAGCACAAATATGGGTAGATGATGACAGATTCAACCACCTATGGATGATTTATAACGATAACCATGCTTTGAAAGATATGTTATACGATATTGGTTTTGGCTCTCACGTAATTGATGCTTATACAAAAGTACAAGAGCCGGTATGCCGGATTGATAGCAAATATAAAATATCCGTTGCTGCATATAGCGATGCGGAAGCGTTACTTGCATTGATGAAGGAGTCGGTACACTTTTATATTGAATCTCCCATATTTTTAAAAAGAAATGATTATGAATTAGATGATGTAATTGATATGATTAACACGGACCATTTGTTGGTTGCATGGGATAATGATATGCCAATAGGTGTTATGAATTTATCTGTTCAAACCGGATATAACATAGAAAATTTAGCGTCCACGAATACAGGCCTGATTAGTAAAGTCGGCGCATATATCAAGCCCGAATATCGTGGATTGGGAATTGGGAAGTGCATGTTAAATGAAGTGATGAAGCATTGCACTGAGAAAAATATACAATATCTCCATGTTTGTTTTGAAACGGCCAATCCTTTTGCAAATATATTTTGGCGAAAACACTTCAAACCCATTATTCTTTCTGTAAGGAGAACGGTTAATAAAGATGCTAATCTCGCAAAATGGCTTGCGAAGGAAGATGTATTAATCTGAGATTAGGAGGGATTTAAATGATAATTCGGAGTTATGAAGAAAGAGATCTGGAATCGATGATTCAAATTTGGAACGAAGTCGTAGAGGAGGGCATTGCTTTTCCGCAGGAGGAATTATTAAACGATATAACAGGTGCTGAATTTTTTGCATCACAGACATATTCGGCTGTTGCCGAAGATGAAAATAGTCATGTCATATATGGACTTTACATACTTCATCCCAACAATGTCGGACGCTGCGGGCATATTTGTAATGCAAGTTATGCCGTTAGTTCTCAGAAAAGAGGTCAACATATCGGGGAGCAGCTTGTTCTGGACTGCTTAGAGCAGGCGAGGAAACATGCGTTTACGATATTGCAATTTAATGCAGTGGTTGAAAGTAATATTTACGCAAGGCGATTATATGAAAGACTTGGATTTATTCAGTTGGGTACGATTCCTAATGGATTCAAAATGAAAGACGGGCATTTTGAGAATATTTGTCCTTATTATCGTGAATTATAACTTGGCAATACAAATACCATATGAAGAGGATAAGGGACTTATGATCGCTTATAAATTATTGCAATGCACATGGGGATTGCCACAGACATTAGTCGGTGCAATATATTTTTTGATAAATATAAAGCAACCACATTTTGAATATAATGGAGCTATTACAACTATCTGGAAAAGCAAATCTAGCTTGTCACTTGGATTGTTCGTGTTTGTTTCAGATGACCCGTTTTACTATTATCCGGATTACCGTGGTAAATTCGATGAAAATACATATTCAAAAATGCTATTAGTACACGAGTATGGGCATACAATACAATCTTTAATATTTGGACCGATTTATTTGATTGCAGTAGGAATTCCTTCAGTTCTTTGGAGTTTTTTTCCTTTATTTGTGAGAAAAAGGGAGCATGAAAAGATATCCTATTTTTCAGCATATCCGGAAAGATGGGCAAATCGTCTGGGAGAGTTGGTGGCTAAGGAAAACTCTATTGGCGAACCATTGTAAATGATAATGTTCAAATATTTTATCATTTCTTATAATTTGCAGTTTGACAGTGGGTTAAAGGAATCGGAGTTTGCAGAAAGGAAGTACATCATGGAAAAGGAACGGCTAGAGAAACAAATTGATTTTATTTTAGAAGCGGATAAAGAAAAAAATATTATTCGTCAAACACATCTGAGTGGAAACGGAAGACGCGAAAATGACGCTGAGCATGCTTGGCATATGGCAATGATGGTTTATTTGTTAAAAGAGTATGCTAATGAAGAAATTGATGTAGGCAAAGCAATGTTTATGGCTTTAATTCATGATATTGTGGAGATTGATGCCGGAGATACATATGCCTACGATGTAAAAGGGCATGAGACTAAAAAAAAGCGGGAAGATGCGGCGGCAGAACGTATTTTTGGCTTGTTACCGGAGGATCAGGGAGAAGAGTTGAAAAAACTGTTTCAAGAATATGAAGCAACTGAAACTCCGGAAGCCAGATTTGTTCGTGCAATGGATAATTTTCAGCCGTTGCTTTTGAATAATTCAAATGATGGCAGAGATTGGAAAGAGCATGAAATTGGGAAAAAACAGGTAATGAATAGACATATTAAGACTAAATTAGGTTCAAATATAATCTGGGAGTGCACAGAGAAAATAATTGAAGAGAATGTCAGAAATGGTAATATCAAAGACGATTGAAATTGCATAAGCAACAAATTGAGATTTGGTGGAGAAAAGAAAAGTGAGAATATGGATAAAGAAATGAAAGAAACTGTATTGTAGGCAGTAGATTATACAAACACAGCAGCGGAGCGATACAATAAACGTGTACGGATATGTAATGGAATAGCAATGCTTTTGGCGGGTTTGTTATTTTCAAGCCGCTATGGTGTAAAGATTAGAGCATTCAAGCATCGACTGATGAAAAGACAAGGATAAATTACAGGTTGGGAGAGACAAGATGAATATTGAACTTGTGAGATTAACCGATGAATATAAGGAACAGCTTTTTGAAATGCTGACAGAATGGAAGAACGATATTATAGTAAATCATACAAATAGATCGCCATGGAAAATATGGGCAAATGATTTTCACGATTTTGATAATTACATAAAAAATCTTGATACAAAGGAAGAGAATGCAAACGGCTGGGTTCCTGATACAACTTTATTTTGTCTCGATAAAGACAGAAACATTTTTGTAGGAGCTGTTAACATTCGCCACTATTTAAATGATGAACTGTTAAAAACAGGTGGTCATATAGGCGATGGAATCAGACCTTCTGAAAGAAGAAAAGGTTATGCGACAGCAATGATTGCGCTGGCATTAGAGGAGTGTAAAAAACTTGGTATAAGCAAAGTCTTGATCTGTTGTGATAAAGATAACATTGGTTCGGCGAAATCAATCATTAATAATGGCGGAGTATTGGAAAATGAAGTTGAAGAAGATGGACATATCGAGCAGCGTTATTGGATTCAGTTATAGCGTAATATTTGACGTAGAAGCGTGATACAGATTCAGAAAGGAAATAGAGTGAGGGTAAGGCTATGGAAGAAATACAAAAATTTTATGCCGAGGATTGGAATGAAAGCCAACGTTTGGTTTCCCAATCAGGACAAATTGAATACATAACAACTATGAAATATTTGAAAAAATATTGCCAAAAAGATATGTCAGTGTTGGATGCTTGCGCCGGATGCGGTGTTTATGCATTTCCGCTCGCCGATTTAGGCTGTAATGTGATTGCAGGCGATCTGATTGACACAAATGTGGCTCATATAAGAATGGAAAATGAAAAAAATCATAAATTAAAAGACATTTATCAAGGAAGTGTTTTAGATTTATCAAGATTTCATGATAATAGCTTTGATGTAGTATTAAATTTAGGATCTTATTATCATTTATGTGATGAAACTGACAGAGAAAAATCGTTGTCTGAAACGTTAAGAGTACTAAAAAATGGCGGGATATATATAATTTCATATGTTAATCGCTGTGCAAACTATATGGCACATATTGAGGAATTGAAAGATAATTTTTCATTTCTGGCAGATTATATGCAAAAGGGGCATATAGAGAATAGTACATTATTTTACGCAACAACTCCGGAAATGATAGAGGAGGAATTAAATAAGTATAATTTAAAATTACTTCATCATGTTGCAACTGACGGACCTATTTTTGTATATAGAGATATAGTTGAACATATGAGCAAAAAAGATTTTGAATCATTTATGGATATTCATTTGAGTTTATGTGATAAAAAAAGCAATTTGGGATATAGTGAACATGGACTGATCGTAGCTCAAAAGTAATATGTTAATTGTTGAGTCTCTGATTTGTTGAAAAGATTCATAAAATACGAATCAGAAGCTGACGAGGTGATTTCGTGAGAAAAGCAAAAATAATACGGTTTATCTGCGATGTATTGATTGTGATTTTTTTACTTGGTTTTGCTTTCGCATTGTTTTGGTATTTATGCGGCTCTTTTGAGATGATGCCGACAGGCGAACAGCAGGAAAAGGCACGGATAGGGGCGATATTATTGATGATTGTGACCGGAGTGCCAT
Source organism: Lachnospiraceae bacterium (assembly GCA_014804365.1). Taxonomy (GTDB): domain Bacteria; phylum Bacillota; class Clostridia; order Lachnospirales; family Lachnospiraceae; genus UBA3282. The sequence goes on along the minus strand of JAAUZX010000044.1, from coordinate 3,184 downwards.
GTGGTGCCTGCATTACTGTCCGACGAGCCTATAAAGTAAAAGGCGGCGGAACCGATAGAATATAAAGAGATTGTATTGTGACGATGAATTAGTAGGATTGAGCAAAAGTGGCATTATTCAAAGGTATTGGATTGCAATATAGTACAGAACTATAATAAAAAGAGCCAACAGAAAGGAATAGTGTGAAAAATAAATTTTTCACACGCAAGTTTGTGCTTGCGCCCAAACTCGCAGGTTGAGCAAGAATGGGGGATTAAGATGGAAAGAAGAGATAAAGTCAACTACTACTTAGATCTGGCTAAGATGGTGGCACAGCGGTCTACCTGCCTAAGACGGCATTACGGCGCGGTGATCGTGAAAAATGACGAGGTGATTTCCACCGGTTATGTAGGTGCGCCCAGAGGCAGGAAGAACTGCACGGATATCGGAGAATGTATCCGCATCAAAATGGAGATTCCAAGGGGAGAGCGGTATGAGCTGTGCCGCAGCGTTCATGCGGAGGCAAATGCGATTATCAGCGCATCCAGAGACAAGATGATCGGAAGCGCGCTTTATCTGGTGGGCGTGGAAGCGGATACGGGGGAGTACGTGAAGAACTCCTGTAGCTGTTCCATGTGCAAAAGGCAGATCATCAACGCGGGCATCGAGACGGTCTATGTCAGGGATACGGAGAACGAATACCGTGAGATTCCCGTGCAGCAGTGGATCGAGGACGATGAATCTTTAAACGGAACCTTGGGGTATTAGAGATCAAAGATAAGGATTTGCGCAAGGGAGAGTGTTTATGGCAGAGATTCACAAGAATCTGAATAACTACATTGTTACAGAAATGGATTGTTGGGATTTTTCTGGGGTTATAAGAATTATTCAAAATGGTCAAATCATATTTGAAACCAGCCGTGGATATTCAAATATTGAGTTTAGTATTAAGAATACAATGGAGACGCGATTTGCGGTTGCTTCTGTTGCCAAGCAGTTTACCGCATTTGCAATCATGATTTTATATGATAAAGGAAAGATACGACTTGATGAAAAAGCAAATCGGTATCTGCCATCAAATATGCAGCTTCCTTCGGAAATAACGGTTCATCAGCTTTTGTCCCATACTTCGGGACTGCATAATAATTATAACTTTGAAGACGATTTCTATGTGGGTGAGGACAGGAAGCCTTATCATAAAGAACAATTTTTTCGGAACTGGATTATCAGGGAACCTATAAAGAAGCCGGGTGAAGAATTCGACTATAACAATTCTAATTATAATTTGCTTGCATGGATAATTGAATATGTTTCACTAAAAAAAAACATTTTTACGGAAGGATACGGCAAAGAGTATCTTAAATGGATTTCACCTGACGACGAGCGGACAATATACCCTGATTTCTTTAGAACGGAATTGATTCATCCGAAAAATACTGTTCAATATTTCATAACGGATGAGCGCTGACTTTCAGTTTGGCTGGCAGGCAAATTAAATTTGGAGGTATAGTGTGAAAACAATCATTACTATTCAGCATACACAATCAGTTCACCATACAAATGGTATGGTTGGCTCTTGGACGGATTGGGAATTATCCGAACTGGGAGAGCAACAGGCAAATAGAATTGGCGAAAAGCTAAAAACAGAGTTATCTGAAAAGAAGTTCGTAATGTATTCATCTGATTTATTACGCGCAAAACAGACAGCTGAAAATGTTGGTAAATATTTAGGGCTGACGCCTATTTTAAGAACTGAATTGAGGGAACGAAATCTTGGTAAATGTTGTGGTAAATCAGTTCAATGGCTTCGTGATAATCTTGAAATGCAAGAGAAAACTATTGATGATCGATTGTTTTCTGATGCGGAAAGTCGCAGAGATGAGTGGAACAGGTTGAAACCGTTTTATGATGAAATCATGGCAAGCAATGATGAAAATATAATAATTGTTTCTCATGGAGATTTGTTAAGTGTGTTCAATGCAATGTTTCTTGGGTTAAATATTGAAACCATAAATACAAGTGAAATATTCGGACTGGCGGGCGGGGTTTCACATATGTTTGTAAACGATGAAGGAAAAAGATTTATAAAGCGAGTAAGTGACATGTCCTATATTAACTAAATTCCGGTTGTGTATTTATATCTTTAACATTATGAACTGAAACCTTTGAAATAAACATTTTATATGGACGTGTTATGCATGGGAATAATGCGTCGGTAAGAGTTCTTGAAAAGAATGGTTATGAATTTGTCAAGGAAGAATTCGGAGCGGAAGATGACTCTTATGGTAATGGAATGTTGATATACAGGAAAGTTTCCAGCTTGCACTTCGGGCAGTAGAGTGGAAAGTTTTTTAACGCTGTATCTGCCGCAATTCTTTCTCTAAAAACTGCTTTATGTACGGATTGTTTTCCTCACTCAATGTAGGCTGAAACGCCATGTAACGGCATTTTTGATACTGCTCGCCATCCAACGCAAAGGTATATCCCATTATACATTTCGGATTACAGTCATCGGGATTGATGAGCCGTTTGCAGACAGACGCTTTCTTGATTTCCTTTTTTACCTTTTCGGGCAGTGTATCAAGAAAGCTCTGGCATTCTTGTATATGTTCGGGATAAATGCGGAGCTTCATTCCCGTTTTTCGGGATATAAATGTTGCCAAAGTCCTTTTGCTGTCGCTTAACACATAGGACACAACATAGCCGCTCTTTTGCAGTTTTATATCACACTTACAGCCGTTCGCTGTCAGATACTCGTTAATTTCATTTACAAAACTACGGAAACGGCCATCAACCGTTTCCATAAACATATTAAATTTCTCGTCCATAAGTCCCTCCGTTATGCCTTTTTCTGGTTCGCCAAGTATTGGCGAACTTTTACAGGTATCCATACCTCATATTGAGCGTTCTGTGGGTCTGGATTTATGTAAACCTCGATATCGGGGGCGTTGGCATATTCATATCCGGAGGTCGGAAGCCACTCTGTTATAATCCGCTGCTCCAATTCCTGTATTGACTGGTTTGTACCCGTTCCGGAAAAGATTGCCCAAGTGGACGCAGGAACGGTATATTCTTCAAACTCACCGCTTGTTTTTGTACTGGAAACGGCAATAAAATATTTCCATTGTTCTTCATCATTGCAGACACTCACGCCCAAAAGTCCCATTGGCGGCGTATCCATCATTCCTGCCAATTTCTGTATTGT
>JAAUZX010000043.1 GCA_014804365.1 Lachnospiraceae bacterium | reverse complement strand
TTTACCGACATTCGTCACCTGCACGGTGATCCTGATCACACCGTCCTCCATCAGAGCCTTCCGGGGTTCTATCTCAAACTGTGTATATGACAGACCGAATCCAAAAGGATAACATACCTTGCTGTCCGCCCCCGGAATCGTTTCAAAATAACGATACCCAACATAAATATCTTCCGTATAATCTACATAATGCGGAGACTCATGGAAGTTTTCCGTGGATGGATAGTCTTCTAAACGTCTCGCAAAAGTATCCGGAAGCTTGCCGGAAGGAGATGCTTTACCGCAGAGGAGCTCCGCTGCCGCAAGCCCGCCTTCCATACCGGCCTGCCATGCCACAAGTACGGAGAAAAAAGCATCATCCTCCTTGAACCATGTGGTATCTACGACGCCTCCGATATTTAATACCACTGCCACCTTCGCAAAGTTTTCCTTTACCTTCTGAATCATTTCCTTTTCTTTTTTGGTCAGATAAAAATCCCCGTCCTCGAAAATTTCTCCTGCAATCTTAGGCATACTGGTTTCCGTTTCCCATGGATTATACTCTCCGTCGTACTCCACGCTGGAACGATCCCAGCCTTCTCCCGAAAAACGGCTGATGGTGATAATTGCCGTGTCTGCAAATGCCTTCGCTCCCTCCACCAGCTCGTCCGGAAGAGACGGCTCTACTGTCATACCGGGTGCTGCGCCCTTCGCATACTGTTCCTTCACTTCATCGCGATAAAAATCAGACAGCGGTTCATATAATGTCACCGTATCCTCCTGAAGCTTCAATCCGTCATACAGATTGCGCACATAAGAAACGGTCACATCACCGCTTCCGCCGCCGCCCTTTACATAATCAAAACTTCCTTTGCCAAAAAGAGCCACTCTGCTACCAGCACGAAGCGGCAGAAGATTCTTATCGTTTTTTAACAATACCATTCCTTCTTTTGCTGCTTCTTTTGACAGCGTGATATGCTCCTTTGATGCAGTTACGTGTTGCCCCTCTTTCAGAGGCAGATTCGGCTGATATTTCGCCCTTGCCCATCTCTCCATCTTATCCCTCTTTTCCGGCAGATTCTGCCTGATTATTCGTTACAATTTACTCCGCGCAATAGCTTTTCCGTTACTATACGCCAACATCCGTTCTTCTAATATATAACATTATTATAAGTATCAGCGCTCTGTTAATCTATAATAAATATTGTTTAAAATATAGGTCAATCTTGATATTGCATATAGTATTAGATATAATTAAACATAAATTATATGATTATTTTGACCTTAACAGACTTTTCCCAGGAGACGCCCATGCACTGCGAACACGAAACGATCCATGATGATGAACTGACTCAGGTATATTTTTCTTCCGTAGAGAATTCCGATATTCTCGTCCCGGCACACTGGCATCAGCACCTCGAAATACTTTATCTGGCGAAAGGCAAGATGGCCGCCTATATTAACGAGACCTCCTACGAGCTTCTGCCCTCCGATATTCTGATCGTCAATCCTCAGGATATTCACTACACTCACGCACTCGGAGACTGCCATTATTATCTGCTTCAGATTCCTTCCATCCATCTGGAGCGCATCAGCACAGACTGGAAGCTGCTTCACTTCGCCGAATATCTTCCGCATGACTCCTCGCCCGACTCACTGAATCTCCGGTTATGCGAAATCTTCCGGGAGTTTATCGATCTGGATCGGAAGAGGGAAAAGGGCTGGCATCTGTTGTTCTTTACACAGCTCTACTATTTTCTATATCTTCTGTACACGAAGGGCTCCTCTCTTTTAAGCGTACAAAACAAAAAACGCACGGAGCGGGATTTTCTGCGCATTGAACAGAGTATGCAATATGTCCGCAAACACTATCGGGAACAAATATCCCTAAACCAGATCGCGGCGCAGCTTTGCGTCACTCCCGAATATTTCTGCCGCCTCTTTAAGAAATATACCGGACAGACTTTCTTCACTTATGTGGCACAGGTACGTCTTATGCGCTTTTATCAGGAATTGATACAGACAGATGAGAGTATTACCTTTTTACTGGAAAAAAACGGAATAACTAATTATAAACAATTCATGCGGATGTTCAAAGAAACCTACGGCACGACGCCGTATAAGCTTAGAACGAGGCAGAAACAATAAAGACAGTCGGGCGAACCCGGCTGTCTTTTAGGGTATGGATCCTTCACTTATTCGAGGCAGTATTTTCCTCCAGCATCTTCTCAAACACATCCTCCGGTATCGGCTTACAGTAGCGGTAACCCTGTGCCACATAAGCGCCGATCTCCATCATAAGTTCCGTATCGGCCGCTGTCTCCACACCCTCACAGACCACTTGGGCGTTCAGATCTTTGGCAAGATTTACGATATTCTTCATGATCTGCACCTGTCTGGTACGATTTTCGTTATTGAGCAGGAAAGAACGATCCAGCTTAATAACGGAGGCCGGTATCTGCTCAAACACTCCCAGGGAAGAATACCCCGATCCGAAATCGTCTATGGAGAGATGCACGCCCTTTTCCCGCAAGATGTCCACAATCTCCTTGACCTTCTGCTGCTGCACATCTTCTACCACAAGTGTCTCTGTAATCTCCACCTCGATCAGTTCTTTGGGAATCCGATATCGGTCAATAATGGACTCAAACTTTTCAGGGAAATCATCCTGCGTAAAATGCATTCTGGAAAAATTGCAGGATACAGGTACAACATTCCTGCCCGCATCAATACGCCGGCGCAACATTTTACACACACTTTCCATAACAAAGAAATCAATCTCCTTAATCCTGCCGGTACGTTCATAATAGGGTACAAAAAACCACGGCGTGCGAATGGCGCCATCCGCTGTTGGGTCCTTGAAGCGTACCAATGCTTCAGCACCCACGATCTTTTCATTACGGATATCCACCTTTGCCTGATAATAAGCCACAAAATCCTTATTGATATCGACAGATTCCAAAAGCTTTTCCCGCTCATGCGTCTCTCTCAGCTGTTCCCGCAGCTTGTCATCATAAATCTGCACCGCATTGCTGTAGCTGCTCTTCAAAGAATCTACCAACTGTATGCCCTCAGACAAAGCTCGCTGTAGATCGTCGTCCCCATTCTCCAGACAACCTACACCTATAGCCAGTGACATATGGGTATCTACCTTTTCGTAGATTCGTGAAGATATCTTATCCGCAATGTTCATCAGACGATTTCGCAGAGCTTCCAAGTTTTCATACTTCATAAAAAGTACAAAATGGCATCCATAGCTTCTGGCGTAGAGTTCGTTTTTATCATCCATTTCCTCATAGAGCGCCTCGATGACTAATTCCAGTATATGCTGCCCCGCATTCCATCCATACAACGCGTTGTAACTCTTAAATTGACCGATATCCGTGTAGGCGACGGCGTAATTACTGTTTCTGTCCGCTGCCAGTTTCTGTGTCGCCCGGTACCTCAAATAATGAAGATTCCAAATATTAAATTCCGTATCCTTGTACATCAGCTTCTGCACCCGCCTACTGTTCCGCAGCAGAAAGAACAGCACCAGAATAATTGCCGCAGCACAGCACGACAGAACAATAATAATCGGAATACTGTGATCGCTGATAAAGTTCGCCATACTCATCTTGGAATAGAAATTGTCCTGGAGCATATAGTCATTAACCATCTTGTCGCTGACCTCGAGCAGCTCCTTATTTAAAATGTCGAGAAGAGGCGAATCCTCGTTATCTGCCACAAGCATACAGATGCTGTGGGCATCACTCAGCACACTGTGGATCTCCATCTTGTTGAAACGAAGCTGCGAACCGAGCAGATACTCCGCCAGATACCCGTCGCATATAGCTGCGTCCGCCTCGCCGGACATCACTGCATTCAGGCTCTCAAGCTGTGAGGAATATAGCAAAAGATGCGTATTCTCATCGAGGAAATCCTGCACTGCCGCACCAGAAGCGTTGCTTTCTTCCACAGCCAGGACATTTATCGAATCTGATTTGTCATCCCTGCTCATAATAATGACTTGAGGTGCCTGTGCATACTCCTTTGTGGCTGCAAGTCCGTCTGCCTGCATGCGCTGAACCGTCTCCCCACAGTAGCTTAAGATATCGATACTACCGACTTTTAAGGCATTCCTAGCCTCCTCCATGCTTTCCATTTTCACATAGTTAAAGACGATCCCTGTGCTCACAGACACCTCCTCCAACATTTGTTTGGAAAGCCCCATATAAACTCCCTCATTTTCATAGGAGAACGGATAGTAACCATCTAAATATCCTACGGTCAATGCCTTTTTTTCCGCAATATACTTCTTCTCACTGCTTGTCAGCAGAATTGTCTGATCCAGTCTGCTGTCATAATACTTTACCATCAGCTCATTTTCCAGCCCCGGCCGGTTCATCTTCAAATCTGCGATTCCCTGATTGAGTTCCCGCACCAGATCATAGTTGCCCTGATAGGTAATGTAATAAAAAGGCATGGGAGCAAACCTGCCGACCACACGCTGCCCTTCACGAACCTCTGTCAGGGAATGTACAAGGGCGTCAATTTCCCCGGCATCCAATGCTTCATGCAAAGCTGCCGAATTTTCGTATTCCTTTACCTTGATACTTAAAATACCGCGATCCGCCAGATATTCATAAAATTCGGCCTTTCGTATGTAGCTGCCCACAATACCAAAGGTGGCATTGCGCAGCGCGGCAAAGTCTTCATATGCAATTGTGCTGTCACCATTTACGGCAATCACACCAAAGGTATATCCGCTGGGTAAGTTCGCATACCGATACAACTCCACCCGTTCCGCAGAATACTGCGCTGAACCCACCAGATCTATTTCCTCATTCAAAAGCATAGTCAGGGCATCTTCCCAGCTTTCACACTCAACATACTCAATATTCCAGTCCACATAATCGCACAACGCCTCCAGATACTCAACGTCCATGCCTGTGCGGCTGCCGTCCGCTTTGGTCTCATTGTAACCATCCATAGGGAAAAAGCCAACACGGACTGTGCGCTTTTCCGCGCCATGTACAACTTCGGTACTGCCAATTAATACCAGAAGTGCCACCACAAGCATAGACACAAGCAACCTGGCTGCCCTGCCAGGTGTTCTTTTATGTATCCTCTCCATAAGACTTTGCCCTTTCTGATTATTCGTAACTGTTCAGTGCCTTCACAGGCACGATTATTATATGTTTAATTATAGTAAACAAGTTTGCAAGGCGCAAGTGAAAAGAGCATATCGCAACGGGTTTTTGGCCTCTATTGCATCATCTATGGAAGGGTCACTTTCTTCTGTTTTTGCCGCTATTGCTTCTTCCCGCTCCCAATACCAGAATCCGTGCTATCTATCCAGGCGATATTCAATGCTGACCACGATATCATTCTTGGTGATAATGACCAGCAAAGTCTCCCCTCTTGTATAAGTGAAGGCAGTTCCTTCTTCTTCATAGTCCTCTCCGTAGAGGGAGCTCATATCCTCCACAGTATCCCCAAGGCACAACCCCTCCGTCGTGGGCAGGTTCGGGTCCATAAAATAAACGGAATAAACGCGTTCCTCATCCCCATCCAAGTATGCCGTCAGTTCAAACGCATCAAAATTATATACTTTGTCATTTCCGCCAAAGGCACAGCTTGGAACCTCTGCGACATCAGAACACTCCGGCAGCACAGAATGATCCACAAGCTCCCCCGGAATCAGTGTTGCTCCTTCGTATACAAAGCTGAAGACACCTTCCCCTTCTTTGGTATTTTCCTGATCCGGCGCTTCTGTCTCCCCGTCTTCCTTGTCATCGACTTTCCCGTCATTCCCCGATCTGCCAGCACCATAATCGATAGTCTGTGCCAGATTTCCGGCCGGATCCGCTTCCTGACCACAGGCCGTTAATACCACAATAACCCCACACAAAAAAAGTGCATTACTTATCTTCTTCATCATTTTGTTCCCTCATACTTTCTTCAATTATTCCGTCGTATACTTGTAGTTTTTTATCATAAGCAGAAGCGATTTCCGGTTCCTGTCGGTGATCCGCCACCCCGTGTTCTTTTGTAAGGATATTCCCGAAATATTTGGACAGCTTGACCGCCCCGGACAAATTCAGGTGGTAACCGCCATCATATGTATCTTCCGAAAAATCCAGTCCGATCTCCTCAGACCGTTCCCCGAAGTTATAAAACGAAAGCCCGTATTCAGCGGCATATTCCCTGATCTGTTCATCGTATTCCTCGTACCAGTAAGGATAGAGACTTGGCGCTTTGACAAGAATCAGCTCTGTCCCGTTTTCCCCGCACAGCAGACGGATCCTATCTAAATATTCGTAACAGATATCTCCAAACTGATAATCAGCCAGAACCTTTTCCACCGGAAGCGATCCTGCCGGAACAACCTCCGTGTGAAGCTGGAATCCGTTAAAGGTGTTGTCCTTAACCTGAAAAAAATAGGAAAAATCCTCCTGCGTCAGCTTATCAAAGCGGGAATGATAACGAAGAATAGGAAAAACATAGGAAAGGAACTGTTCCTCCTCCGTGATCGAGGCCCGAATAATCCTCACCTTGCTCCCGGACCAGCGCATCTGATCGATAGTCAGGCGATTATATGCCTCACTGACCGGCTCAGAATAACGCATGGCGTTCACATTAAACACAATTACGCGCGGTGTCTCATACCGGAAGGTTTCTTCTGCTATGTAATAACTCATCCAGACAAGCTGCTGGGGCGTTCCTCTGACATATGACGTTATTCCGTAATCCCGGTACAACTCCATCGGTGAATAGTTCGCATATACCTCACAGTCTCCAAGAAATATGACATCATGGTCCCCCGCTTCCCGGTAGTATTGGGAAATGAAACTTCCCTCCTCCAGATCCGTCATATATTTCGGCTGAAGAAGCATGGATATCAACACGAACACTATACAAAAAATGACCAGAACAACTCCTACGGACAGAATGGTCTTTCCCTTTTTATTCATATCTGCCTCCATATTAAAACCGGCTGTATATAAACTCTGATGCCGAAAAACCAATACCATACATGCCAAAAATAAGAACTATAAGCGCCAGCAGACAGATCACGCTGACCTTTGCCGCGGGGGAAAATGCGCAGAACCTTGCTTTCATGCTCCTGCTTTTCCAGTCATACAGCCAGAGCAGCAGACAAGCCACGCCTAAGACGACCCAATCTCCCACAGTAAGCCCCATCCCGCTGATTCCCGCGAAGAAAATATTGTAATTAAAGACAGTAAACACAGAGCCTGTCATCCGTAATACGGCAGCCGTATCCGGCCAAATGAAAAATGACCACAAAAAGCTGACCAGCAGGAACGTGACAGTACTGTTCAATGCTCTGCTCTTTGTCTTGAATTTGTCTCCGATAAAGACTAATATGCCATGCAGCAAGCCCCATAAAATATACCCACCGCCATGCCAGATACCGGAAATCAGAAATGTCACCATGGTATTCAGGAATTTCCGCGTTTTCCCCTTGTGGCTGCCGCCCAGTGGAATATACACATACTCCCGAAGCCAGTTGCCCAGCGTCATATGCCAGCGACGCCAAAATTCCGGGATAGACTGTGAAAAATAAGGTGCATCGAAATTTTCACTCATTCGTATACCCAGCATTCGGGATACTCCGAGGACAATATCAATCCCTCCGGAAAAATCGGCATAGAGCTGAACCGAATAGAGAAGCATTGCCGCGAGGGCGTATGCGCCGTTAAACTGTTCCGGATCTGCAGAAATTGCGGACACGACCACGCCGAGTCTGGCAGCGATCACCAGCTTCTTAAACAACCCCCACAGACTACGAACCGCACCTTTCAAAAAATCATCCCCGCTGATATGCCTTTCCTCCAACGCGGCACGCATTGTGGGATAAGGTTCGATCGGTCCAATGAAGATATGAGGCAGCCATGTGACAAACAGACCAAAGCGCAGTATATTTTTCTCCGGCTCATATTTGCCCCGGTATAAATCCACATGATACGCCATGATCTGGAGCGTAAAATAAGAAATACCGATCGGAGCGATGATCAATGGATATGGCAGCCAATGCCGCATCCTCAACAAGAGCAGCAGAAATGCCTGCAGGACCGTACAGACCCACATGACCCAGCGGTGTCTTGGAATCAGCCGCCCTGCCAGATAACTTAATAAGGTTACGGTAAGCAGATACAGCACCGATATGCCATATCCTGCATACACCGCCAGCCCTACAAATAAAAGAATCAGATTAATCACCATTGCCCTATTCACACGCTGGCCATGCAGAACGATCCCAGTCCCTTCCCTGTAATATGGAATATCTCTGCTCGTCCGTCATCAGGCTATACTTCGTATGCCAGTTGCCCGGTGTCGCGTCGATGTGCCGCCATACCCCGTTCAAATGAATGATCAGCCAGTAATGCGACCTATTGGTCACCCAGATCAGCCGTGTCTCATAACCCTTTTTCGACAAAAGGCTCTGCAGACAGAGAGCATGAACCAAACAGTCTCCCGACTTGTTGGTAAACCCGTACCATACCGGATCATCTCCGCCGGAATTATGGCTGTACCTAATAGTATTACAAACATAGTCCCTGATCGCCTCCGGATCACTGCTAAGCCCCGCCGCGATGGAAGCCGCCAGCGCGTCAGTATCCTCCTGATCATGGCCCACTACTACCGTCCTCTTCGATGTAGCTATGTTCCCATCCTTGTCCTTCGACGTATAGGTGACAAAATAGGTTCCCGCAACAGTAAGATCCACTCTGCCGGCATCATATGTCACTTCGCAGGCTCCATCCGCAACATCTATTGCACTGACACCGGCAAGATAGTCCGGGACAGAGTGCTTGGCGACGCTTAAGGTGGTGAGTCCTTTGATGACCGGAGGTTTTTTATCCCGTACTACTGCTAATGTGGCCGTAGCCGTGGCAATATTTCCGTTGATATCCGTGGCTTTAATCGTCATTGTCTGTGTGCCCAGAGTGTCCACATCCGGCTCCGTCACGAGACTCACCTCTACATCCCCTGAGATATCAGAACAGGTCTCTACAAAGTCGTCTACAGTGACCTTCTTTCCTTTAAAAACAGAAATATCTGTTACAGACAGTTCCGGCGGCGTGGTATCTGCCACGCGAACTTTACAGACATTTTCATCCGCTAGACTGGCAACCGTATACTCGCCTACCCCGGATTCATTGATGACATCAATATCGCTCTGGTCAATCCTGTAGCCGTCCCGATCCGAATTGTAGAGCAAATCCTCCTTACTCAGTGACTCTCCCAGTTCCATCGTATATTCACTTTTCATCCATACGATGGAGAGGGTGCATACCTGCGAAACAGCATTTCCAGATGCATCTTCCACTACCACAGTAAAACTCTGGTCTTCATAATCCGGCGAAACAGCCACATTCTCAGCAAAATAGACCTTGACATCCGAAAGGTCATAATAGGATGCCACAAAATCATATGGATCCGGTGTATAATCAAGCGGCTTCTGCAGCCATGAAATAAACTCCGCCTCCGGAGGTGTCGTGTCTTCTATGGTCAGCGTGACCATCTCATCCTTGCGGCCGCTTCTCAGCGTCAGGGGAATACTTCCCGTCACGCTGATATCTACCGTAGAAAGATCTGTGACAATACCGGCATTTCGGGCATCCGCAAACTCTGTCATAAAGGCCTCAACACTGATAGTCTCAGTTCCCAGCTCCACTGTCAGATCATGGAATCTTGGCTGGCAATAGAGCCAGTATGCAACGCACCCTACCAACACTGCCACAATGGCATAATACCACATCCACATACGGCTATCTAAAAAATATGCGGTCACCACATTTCTATTCTTAACTGTCTTTTTATCTTCGGGTTCTATTTTGTCCTCAGTTTCGCTAAGTTTCAGCTCCCAGTCATAACACTTACAATGTGACAGATCACCTGTTATATAATTTTCACATGTTTCACATTGCGGAATTTGATCTTCGGGCTCTGTTTCACTCTCGGTCTCCCTAAGTTTCAGCTCCCAATCATAACACCTGCAATGCAAAAGATCCCCCTTTATATAGTTTTCACATGTTTCACATTGCGGAATTGATACTAACGGTTTGACACCGTTTCTATAAGATTCAATATCCATCGCCCAGCACTCCTGCAAAGTTCTGCTTTCTCTACTGTATTTTAGTTCTTAAGAAATCCGGTCAGAGATAGTCTAACAGCTTTTTCTTACGCTCAATCATCTCATCGATTCTCTCGATATACTGCGCCACTTCCTTCACGTTCTCGCAGCGTTCAATCCGTCCGTCGGGATACACCCTTTTCGTGATCGAACCCGCTCCCAATGCAACAATAGTCTGCATCTCCTCCATAATTAAAATATTATAGATCCCATACTTATCCTTCACGGAATACCCCACGTTCTCAAAATTGCCCGACATATTTTTCTGACGGTACAGATAATAAGGCGCCATGCCCATGGCTCGTGCGCCTGCTGCCGCGATCCGCATGGTCTCCTCCGTGTTGTTGTAGGCGGTAACACCGTTCTCCTCGATCCACTTATGCAGACCGGAAGCCCGCTTCACCGCGAGAGAATGCACCGTCAGAGAATCCGGCGTCAAAGCAATAATGTCTTCTACCGTTGTCGCCACGTCTTCTTTGGTCTCTCCCGGAAGCCCCAATATGATATCCATGTTGATATTATCAAATCCGACCTTACGCGCCAGCCGGAAAGCTTCCATCACCTGCTCTACCGTATGCTGTCTGCCGATCAGCTTCAGTGTCTCCTGTTTCATAGTCTGCGGATTCACGGATATCCTTGTGACGCCATGTCGGCGCAGCACTCTTAATTTATCTTCTGTGATACTGTCCGCGCGCCCTGCTTCCACCGTAAATTCCTGTACGGTACTAAAATCAAAAATGTTTTTTAATCTTGCAATCAGTCTGTCCAATTCATCTGCAGACAGCGCTGTGGGTGTACCGCCGCCGATGTAAACGGTGTCCAGTATCTTATCACGGTACATCTGCGCTACCGCCTCCATCTCCTGTTCGAGCGCCGTCAGATAATCTGCCACCCGCTCTCTCCACACACTGATCGGATAAGAAGTAAATGAACAGTACAGACAGGTAGTCGGGCAAAATGGAATGCCTATATAGAGGCTGTAACCGTTCTCATAGTGCAGTCTGCTTAAGATTTCCCGTTCCCGCTTCGCAATGTCGATTGCCAGGGCGATCTTTTCCTCGCTGACAAAATGTTTTTCCCGGAGGAATGCCGCCACATCCTGTTCGCTCTCACCCTTATCCAACATAGTCATGGCAATCTTAGTCGGGCGGATACCCGTCAGATTCCCCCACGGGAGTGATATGCCGGTTTCCTCCTGAAGTGCATTGTATAAAAATCGTTTAAATTCATTCTTATACTCGGCCGTATCCGCCGGCTCTGTACAATACCATGTATATATATGTTGAGCATCCTTATTTGCAGATTTATCTTTAGCGTATTCATCTCCGCGATTAGAGTTATGTAAACTGCTGGCACTTTTATCATTATACTGCCCTGCACATAGTACGTGAGGATATATAGTAAATTTTACTTCCGTCTCCCTAAACTCCAGCTCCATCACCGGAGCTATATCCCGTATTCTTCTGTCCTTCACCACGGATTCCGGTGTGAGAACCTTAAGCTCCCATGCAGGATAGAACGCCTTCACCAGCGCATGGATATCATATTCATATTGTGCTTTATTGCTTTTCAGAATCTGCAAAATGCTACCTTGCCTTTCGTACTATTTCTCTATAACTCCCTGATCAGTCTGATATAAAATGCCACCGTCTTAAGCATAGTCTCCACCGGAACTCTTTCATTGTTGCCGTGGATCATGCCCCTCTCTTCCTTGGACAGCGCCATCGCCGAGAACTTATAGATCCGGTCGGTGATCCGGCTGTAATGTCTGGAATCGGAACATGCCATCATCAGGTACGGGGACACGATGGCATCAGGCCATGTAGTGTGGATCACTTTCTTAAGAGTCTGCCATTCCTCGCACTGCGTATCTGAATATCCGGAAGCTTCCATGGCATGCTGGATATTGACCTCGATCTTATCGTTGCCGATCACTTTTTTCAGATATTCCACTGCGCTTTCCGGCGTATCATCACCCAGAAGTCTGAGATTCATCCCTACCGACGCTGCAGGCGGAAGCACATTGAAAGCTTTACTGCCTTCCATCTTCGTCACCGCACAGGTAGTCCGCATCATGGCATTCAACTCGCCGCCGGACTTTTTACAAAAGGCATTTAAGACGGGCAAAAAACACCACAGATTGGCAAATATCATACGCATTCCGAAACTCGAATATCTTCCGAGCGTATCAAACATCTCCTTTACCGGCTTCGTAAACTGCGCCTTGAAGGGATGCTTCTCAATCTTCACCACTGCCTCAGAGAGCTGTCCGAGTATGGTATGCGGCGGCGGCGTGGATGCGTGTCCGCCCTCGCTTTTCATAATAAGCTCCACGTTCATGCCGACTTTCTCACCGATACCGACCACGGCACAAGGTTTTGCCACTCCTGGGAACACTTTTTCCACTACAGCACCGCCTTCATCCAGTACAAAGGCAGGCTTGATCCCCTTCTGTTCCAGATAAGAGACGATCGCCGGGCAGCTCCTGCCCTCCACTTCCTCGTCTCCCGAGAAAGACAGGTACAGATCATGCTCCGGGGTGAATCCTTCCGTCAGAAGCTGCTCCATCGCCTCCATCACACCGCACAGTGTTCCCTTGGTGTCTAACGTCCCCCTTCCCCATATGTATCCGCCTTCCACGAGGCCGTCAAAGGTCGGTTTATCCCAGTCCTTCTCTTCCACCGGAACCACATCATAATGGGACATCAACACTCCGGGCGCACCGCTTTTCTTTCCCTGCATGTGATAGAGCAGACCGGTGTCACCGATTTTCTCTAAACGAAATGCTTTATGGACATTCGGAAAACGTTCCTGCAACAGCGCTTGAAACTTCTCAAATTCTTTCCGGTCGATCAGAGATTTATCCTGATAGGAAACAGTCCTGCACTTGATCATATCTGACATATCTTTTATGATCTTGTCCTCATTCAGATTTACCTTCTCCTCCACCATTTCCAGTTCCGCATAAGGCTTAAAAAGCGCCGTCCGAATTAAAATCACCACAACAAATACAACGATGACCGCTAAGATAACTAATAAGATCGTAAGTCCTGTCATTTTCTTCTCCTTTGCCCAAATAATATTCTCTCCCTGGCGAACAACTCTGCTATTTCAATAACGCTTGTCATTGCAAAATTATATCCAATTCTTCTTATACATGATCCGTGCCGCCGCAAGGGAAATCAGCGCTCCTACCGGCACCAGAACCCCTACAGACCCCGCCAGTGACGGAACCATCAGAAACAGTGTGATCATGAAAATAAGCGGTGTCAGAGAAAGCTTCCAGTTCTTGCTGATATAGACCACTGCCAATCCGCCGAACAACGCCGGAAGTATATTGTCAAAAGCCGGCTTCAAGACAGGCGAATTGAGCACCGGCGTAAGGGCTGACAACAGCAGTACCCCCAGTGCAATGACCAAGGTGGTTACAATGGAACTGGTTGCGATAGCCAGTGTGGAGATCACTTCCCCTTCTTCAGAGCCGGGCTTCACCTGTGCATTTTCCATGGCGTTCAAAGCTGCCGGAGCCTTAATGTTCGTGATATTTCCGGTAACGAACGCCAGATAGGAACCACCGGTTCCGAGCATAGGACCATAAGTGAACACTTCGATCACGGCAACCGTCCAGAAGATAGGCGCCACGCCCAGAAGTCCCTTGAGGACCGCTCTTCCCTCCGGCCAGGCATCATAGTGCAGACAGATGATGACGGGCACCGAAAGCAGCATGAAAAGCGCCGTCAATATCCAGATACGTCCGTAAAAATGTGATTTATCGTTATATGATGTATTCATAAAATCTCTTCCTTTCTTTATACCATCATAAATTATTGAAAGTGAACACAGCACATTCTCTCATCAGTCGCCTACAGGTGACAATTTTCTAACCGATTACAGGTGTTATGATAACAGCAAAGATCATCGCCAGTATCATACTGATGGATAACGCGTAAGTCTCCAGCCATTTCATTTTGCAGACTTTGATCAGCACTCCGCAGATTCCCATCATCAATGCCGAGAATAACAATACAAAAATAGGAATCCAGCCCGCCAGCCCGCTTCTCACATCGGTAAAGACCATACCGAGAAAGGCGGAGATCATGCCCAGAAACAGAGATGTCATGAACAGATCGCCCCACTTGCTGTCCTTATTCTTAATCTTCATAATTCCGCCCTGTATCTTCTTTAAGAAAAGGGGAATCATGATCATGCCGGGGATAATCCCCAGCGTCATAACCCATGCGATCGCCGTGTATGCCTTGGGATCGGTAATCGTATCCGCAAGGGAAAGCCCCAGTGCCGTCGCCGTGGAAGTAGCCGCCGGAAGTTCGTATGTAATGGCACCCACAACGCTCAACCTGATCCACGGAAGTGGAATCCCCAGAAACTTGGACAATGTCAGTATTCCAAGCAAAATGGAAACCGCCGGCGCAATCGTAAAGACTGCCGTGGAAAGAACGGTTTTCTTAAGCTTCTCTCTATCCATACCGATAGATACACCGTGCCGGTATGCACGTACCAAAAAGAAAACGGACTGCGCCACCACAAAGGCGATGACCACTGCCGCTAAAATAAATAAAAAACTGCTGTTCGGATCAAAATTCATGTAAACCTCCTTCTCCCGTCATGCCGCCACTAAGAACTGTCCTTCCATTCTTATGACGCAAGCCGCTGTACATGGGCTTATTATACCAGAGATTCCCTAAAACTTGAAGCCGGAAAAGAAATACATGCAAAATACCGAAGCAATGCATGTCGGTATTTCATACTTGTGCCCATGTCTTTCCAGACACAAACATTTTTTCATACCTTCACGCATACTCCGGTACTTTTCCTGTTATTTCTCACATTTTATATCTTATTAAACGGCTCCTTATAGCACGCCACGCTTCCCAGATCTTCCTCTATCCGTAGAAGCTGGTTATACTTCGCTACACGGTCGCTCCTGCAGGGCGCGCCTGTCTTGATTTGTCCCGCATTGACAGCCACCGCCAGATCCGCAATGAACGTATCCTCCGTCTCGCCGGAACGATGGGATATCACCGCTTTATATCCATTCTTCTGCGCCATCTCTATGGCGTCCATCGCCTCACTGACCGTGCCGATCTGATTCACCTTGACAAGGATCGCATTTGCCACATTGAGTTTGATCCCGGCATCCAGACGTTTCGTATTCGTCACGAAAAGATCATCTCCCACAAGCTGTACGCTGTCTCCCAGCTTCTTCGTCATCATCTGCCAGCCATCCCAGTCATCCTCCGCCAGCCCATCCTCGATGGAAATAATGGGATAACGCTCTACCAGCTCCTCATAATACGCCACCATCTCCTCGGTACTTCGTGTGATCTCCTGTTCTTCTCCGCTGTCATCGAAATCACTGCCCGCCTCATAGCACTCCGTGACATGGCTTCCCGTCACTCTGCCACGTCTGCGTTTCAGCTCAGTCTCACCCGGAAAATGATATACGCCGTCCGCCTCATCATAAAGTTCCGAGGCTGCTACGTCCAGCGCAATCTTAATATCCTGTCCGGGTGTATAACCCGCCGCCTTGATAGACTCCACAATCAGATCGAGTACCGCGAATGCGTCCGGTAAAGAAGGGGCGAAGCCGCCCTCATCGCCCACTCCGGTGGACAATCCTCTGTCATTGCATATTTTCTTCAGATTATGGTAGATCTCCGCACAGATACGAAGCCCGTCCGCAAAACTCTCCGCCTGCACGGGCATGATCATGAATTCCTGAAAATCCACGGTATTATCTGCATGCTTGCCGCCGTTTAATATATTCATCATGGGCACAGGAAGCAATCTCGTATAGGCACCGCCCAGATAACGATACAGCGGAATTTCCATAGCCTGCGCACACACCTTGGCACATGCCATGGACACCCCCAGCATGGCGTTCGCCCCCAGATTGCTTTTGTTATCCGTGCCGTCCAGCTCGATCAGAATCCGGTCAATCATTCCCTGATCAAAAGCATTCATTCCCATAAGTGCTTCTCTGATCTTCGTATTTACGTTGTTTACCGCCTTGGTAGTTCCAAGCCCGAAATATCTGGTGTCACCATCCCTGAGTTCCACCGCCTCGAAACGTCCGGTGCTGGCGCCGCTGGGCACTGCCGCCCGTCCCACATACTGGGTACCGCCTACCTCCTTCTCCACTGTCACTTCCGCCTCCACCGTGGGATTGCCGCGGGAATCCAGTATCTCTCTTGCATGTACATCTACGATCCTTAATTTCATAGCCATAAAAAACCTCCTGTGCGCAACTGCCTTTTTATTGTTAATAGTAGTATGCACACAGGAGGCCTGTTTTATAATTTACTTATCCCATTTTATTGTTTTTCTGAATCATATTCTTACGGTCTCAGCAGTAAATGCTTCGACCTGTACTGAATAGTTACGTTTTTCTACTCGTTTCTGATTGCCGCCAGAGGACTCAGCTTCATTGCTCTTCTCGCCGGGAAGAATCCTGCCAGCATACCTACCAGAATCGCAAATACCAGCGACAGTCCCACCAGCCAGAACGGTATATAGGAGATACTCGAATCTCCCAGCATCATATCCTGCGAGGCCTGTGCCAGCTTATTGATCACGGCAGATATCGCAAAACTCAACCCTAATCCGATACATCCACCGATCAGCCCGATGAATCCCGCTTCCATCAGGAACAGGCTCCGGATATTACGCAGATCGCAGCCCAGCACTTTCATAACTCCGATCTCCTTCGTCCGCTCATAGATGGACATCATCATCGTATTGGTAATACCGATCGCCGCCACGAACAGTGACACCGCGCCGATACCGCCAAGCACCATCTGTATCGTACCCATGGACCGCTGGCTCGATTCCACCCACTCTGCATTGCTGTATGCTTCATAGCCCAGATCGGTCAGATAATTCTGTACTTCCATGACATTATTCAGATCATCCACATTCACATCCAGCTCACTGTAGAATATTTCCTTGTAAGGCTTGCCCGTCTTAGTTGTAGGCTGCCCGGGAATCACTTTATTCTTGAATATCTTCTTAAGCTGCGCAGTCAACTGTTCCAGATCGCAGTAAGTATACCAGCCGTACTGTGACCAGCTGTCCTCAGCATTGGGCGCTTCCACTCCGCAGGCTTCAATCATATATTTTTTCGGCTGCGGTATGGTCTGTCCGTCTTCTGTCGTACTGCCTGCTGACCAGTATGCATTCGTATCAAATATCACGAAGATCGTATCATTCATCAGGTCGATATCCGGCAGAACTCCGGTCTCCCAATAGCTTCCTCCGCTGCCCTTGGTATTATAAAAATTCTGAAGTACCTCGTTGCCGTAGAAAAATGTGAGTGTCTCGTCGTCACCGGGCAGCCGGCCCTGTCCGATATTAATATTCATCTCCTCAAAAGTTTCCTTCGGCATACCTCTGATTTGTAAATATCCCTGATAACTGCCGTACTTGGCTATGGCATTGGTTTCCAAAACCGGACAGACCGAATCTACATGTTCTAAGCTCTCAAGCTCCCGTACCAAATTATCATCCAGTCGTTTTTCTTCCGAACTGTCACTGTTCCACGGTTCCCGCACCGTGATCTGGGTCAGACTCCCGTATGATTCTATCTGCTCCATCTGTGATCGGCTAAGCCCCAGTCCCAACGAAACCATGACCACGATAGATGCCACACCGATGACCACGCCTAATACCGTCAATACGGTTCTTATTTTTCTTTTCCATAAATTACCGCCGCTCATCCGCAGCAGGTCAAGGAATTTCATATCAATACCCATGCCTTTCTCTTAGCCTGCGAATTTGTCGCCGCAAGGCACAAATTTGCGATTGAAAAATCTCTGATTTTTCAATCAATTATCGTCCAGATCCGCCAGATCTTCCGCAAGCAGCTGCGCTGCTTTTTTCTTCTTACGGATCTGTAAGAATACGATCACTCCCGCAACCGCTGCCGCAACGACAACTGCAATAATTGCAATGATCAGACCGGTTATCTTCTGACCACCCTCTTCGTCCATCATCATATCACCGTCCATCATCATATCGCCATCCATCATCATGTCATCGTAAAACTCTTCCGATACGAACAGCGTGATCGGCTTCTCCGTGGTGGTCACATTCCCCGCATCATCCTCGTAAGATATCTGCATATTAATCGTTCCGTCATCCATGGTAGCCGCGATACCGGTCAGCATCACATCCACGTTACCGGTCGCACCCGACTGCAGATTGCCTACAAACGCCGATGCCTCATCGATGGAATCCGCGACAAATTTCACCTGCACGTTATAAAGCGTCGTCTTACCTGTATTATAGATACTGAACATTACGTTAGATTGCCCGCCCACCGTGATATCCGTGGGAACCACCTCCGGTATGCTCGTGTCGAAACGGCTCTCCTGAGAGATCGGTATGGACACGCTGGCTTTATCCGTTAAATCAAACATAACACCTGCGTCATATTTCATATTGACATCCAAAACGTAAGGCTTCTGTGCCAGATCGGCCTTCGCCGTCATCTCGATTATGATATCCGCCGCGGTGTTCGCCGCAATGCTGTCCATATAGACGGAACTTGCACCGGAAGTAGGCAGGAATGCCGAGTAAGTATTGGTCTTATCCTCGCCTTCCGCCGCCGCCTGCATATCAAAAAGTACATTGGTAACTGCCAGATCCTTGGCCGTGTTCTTTACATGTATTGTCAGCGTAAATGTATCCCCTGCAAATACCTCCGCAGGATTCGTCTCGAATCCGGTCACCACGATACGCGGCTTAGACCCTGTCGTCTCCTGCCCGCTGCCGCCGATAAATCCACTTCCCGGTTTACCGATCGTCTGCACATATACGGTAAGCTCTGCCGGATTCTCACTGCGGATACCCGCTTTCGTATAAGATACGTTAAACTTTAACGGATAATAACCGGTCATGACATCGCTTCTTACCGTGAAAATAAAAGTGAATTCCCTTCGGTTCTCCATGGCGGCTTCTTTTGTCTTATTTCCGGGAATATAGGGCTCTGTCTGCAGATAATTAGTCATATCCGGCTCGAAAGGCCACTCCGACACAACCGTGGAAGTCTGCGGTTCTACAATTAAATCATTCAGTTCCTCCGTTCCGAAGTTCATGATTGGCAGGACGATCGCCACCTGCTGTCCCGCACTGACTGTGGGGGTCTGCCAGTTGTCCGCCACCTGAAGAAATTCGCTGGTGGTGACTGTGACGGTCGCTACCGCTGCAGACTCCATGGCACCCTTCGTCGAAGCTACATATGCCCATAACTCGGAAACCGTCATTTCCGTATTGGCAATGTAGTACACCGCACTGTCAAAGACCTTATGCAGACTCTCCATCACCTTAGCGTCAAGATGATACCGCACTTCCAAGCTCTGCATATAGTAGAGCATGTCCTCATCCGCATCCGCTCTGTCATCGTCATTAATAACCCGGTCAGAGGTACGCACGATGGTCGGCGTATTGTCTATCGTGTTGCTACTGATACTGTCGGGCGCCGCCTCCACATAAGACATCCCTCCGAAAATCTGCGGCACCGAAGGAACCGCCAATACCGCCGTCGCACAAAGTGCCATGCCGAGTAACAACCTGTTTATTACCCTTCTGATCATGAAGCTTCCTCTCTCATTACATACTCTCTTTTTCATTTTCTTACTCCTCTTTATCCTTCCTAATTCCCCTGTAAGACTTCTCAACCTCGGGAAGAATGCTGCCCCAGCAGCAAGTCCGCTACGCGGACGGTTCTTCCGTGCGAACGGAATTTTCGTTCGCACCGTGAATGGTATTTTCATTCGCACTTATTTGATCCGGCATATCTTCTCCGCGTCTGTCCTCGATCTCGATGATCTTCCCATCCTTGATCCGCAGGACGATATCCGCAAATCCCGCCAGATAATTATCATGCGTTACCATAACAAGCGTCTGGTTCTTCTCCCGTACCACCTTTTTCATCAGGTTCATCACTTCCACCGAAGTGTTGGAATCCAGATTACCGGTGGGCTCATCTGCAAAGATGATCTCCGGCTCCACAACCAGCGCACGCGCCACACCGACACGCTGCTGCTGTCCGCCGGACATCTGATTCGGCCTGTGTTTCTTATGCTTTGTCAGTCCGACCAGATCAAGCATCTCCTCCGCCCTGGCATTGCGCTTCTTCTTGTCCATCCCCTGAAAAGTGAGGGGCAGCGCCACATTCTCTATGGCATTCATCGTTCCCATCAGATTAAACGACTGAAAAATAAACCCGATATGTTCCCGCCTGAACGCCACCAATTGATTTTCTGTTTTCGTCTCCATATGCTCCCCGGCGATCACGATCTCTCCTTTTGTCGGCTTTTCTAGTCCCGCCAACATGTTAAGGAGTGTTGATTTACCGGAACCGGAGGTTCCCACGATGGAACAGAAATCCCCGCGGTTGATGGTGAAGCTGACACCGTTTAACGCCCGCACCTTGGTCTCTCCGACCCGGTATATCTTATACAGATCCTTGACTCTGATCACAGGTTCTGCCTGTCCTACATTCATGAATATGCCTTTCTCTTAATCCTGCGTTACCATCGCAGGTACTATATTCTTTGATTTTTCGTAACTGTTCAAACCCCGTTCTTCACAGTTACGAAGCACCTTCTGAACAGTTATGATTTTGCTTTATTTTAACTCTGCTTATGATATTATCACTTTCATTCTCCCTGCGCCTTAAACGCCGTGGCTGCCACCACAAACTCCGGCACCTGTCCCGTATAGAATTTATAATATACACCGTAACTGCCTCTATCATACGGATACGTCGTATCTTTTCTGAATGTGATATATATATCGTAATTCTGATCAATTTCATTAGCGTCATGCCAAGTCGAATATCCCAGATAGGAGGGATAGATCACCGATACGATTCCGGCAAATTCTTCCTGTTCATAGAAGGTCTGCGAAACCGAAAGATCTTCATAGGAATAATCGGCAGCTGCTGTCTCCCTGATGCTGTAATAACCTGCCGCCCATACTTCTCCGCCATTCACTTGTTCCTTCAAATCATTGTGATAATTTGTTATTGTTATACTCTCGATATCCTCCGGATTTAACTGCAGCGGATAGTAGGCATCCTGAGTTTTCAAATACGCGATCGTATGCTCAAAGCTCTCATACACGTCCATCCGCTCCTCCATCCAATTGGGGAACTGGAACACTATCTGCCCGCAGGCATACTGTGTACCCGCCAGCGAGAAATCAAACTGCTCCATATCTTTGATATAGGCTTCTCTCAATTTCTGCGCATCCGCCGTTGGCAGCGCCACCTTAGCTGCTCCATTGCTGTAACTTAAACTCACGACCTGATCATAGGAATCCTGATCCGTCAGGATCTGATAGGTCCCATTCTTAAATTCCTGCGAGCCTACGATCCGATCCAGTTTCTCAGCATTAACAGGATTGGCAATATCCACCCAGAAACGTCTGTCCACTTTTCTGCCGGATTTTAAACGATACAAGATATTGAACACTCTGGGATCCTTCATATCCTCCGGCATCTCACCCCGCGATTTATCGGCGAGCGCCAGTACAGGCTCCATATCCGTGATAAACATATGCTCCTCCGCATATGTATTCGCCTGAACATAATTAAACTCATTATCCCAGAACTGCCCGTAGTAGTCCACATTGAGGGCAATACTGTCCAGTTTGTCCGCCTGCGGCAGATATGCATCATACCCGAACAGATCCAGCTTAAAAATCAGGAATACAACAACAATTCCCGCAACAACCGCACCGCTGGTTGCCGGATGCCTGAACAGACTCTTGATATCGAAGTCAAAGATTACTTCCACGGCTGCACTGACGATCACGCCGCAGCCGACCATGCTTGCCACCGTCAGCAGCGTGTTGCCGTACGCCGCATTATGTACCCACATTCCGATTCCGAGACCGATCGGAATTGCCGTAACTACTTTCAATATCTGTCCGATCATGGGGAACGCCATCGCCTTACCCGCCGCCTCCGACGGACGTCTCCGATAACATACCCATGCCGCCGCCAGAATCACTACAGCCAGTATAAACCATTTGCCGTAGTATGGCAATACAAGCCGTGCCACTTCCTTCAAATCCCCCCTGTATGCCGTGTATTTAATGTATCGTGCATTATCTATGTAATCTTCCAATACAGAAAGCTTCGGCCCACGTCCCACATAGAATCCCGATACGGTACGGAAGAATACGCCCATCATAGTATTTATCAGATAGTATAAAAACAGTTCATACAACACCAACATCCCCGCCACACCGAGACCGATAAACTGATTACCGGTCAGCATCACCGCCAGAATCACCGTATGGTACATCACCAGAAAGAATAACATCTGCCATATGAATCCGAATCCGATCATCGCCAGAACAGAGCCGTTTACCGCTCCCTGTATCGCTACCGCCACCGTGCCGATCAAAAGGCTCACCAGAGCCGAGGTCAGGTATATCATAATACCGTTCACATAGACCACCGCAAATCTCCTGTTTCTGTCTACCGGTACACTGTGATACAGATCAACCTTTTTCCTGTCGTAGAGGTAGGAAAATCCCTGCATACCTATGATCACTGCCAGAAGCAGCAGAATAACCATGAGCTTATCCTGAAAGCCCAACGCATCCTGCGCCGCCTGATACATCGCTTCCTTATACATCTCATATGTCTTGTAAGATCCCTGACTGTTCCGACTGCCTATTCGGCTCAAATACACCGTCAGACCCCCTACATATGCCATTAACTGCGCCAGAACGGCTACGATCCACACCCAGATCCGGCGTTTATGGTTCTCTTTGCAACTAGCCCAAAATGATTTTTTTGATGTCATATCCCACTACCTCCGTTTCACTGATGAAGATCTCCTCTAACGAAAGAGGAAGTACTTCGTAAAATACGGTATCTACCGTGGCAAATCTGGCCGTCACTTCTTCCCGCGTGCTTCGTACGGTATAAGTGCGAAGAGACCCCCTCTGTTCCTTCTTAAGCACTTCCATGCCATTTAACGCCTTTAACTCTTCATCCACCGTGGCAAACACACACTGCACCTTCTGGATGTTGCACTTCATATCCTCAAGATCTTTAGAAAGCAGCACACCGCCCTTATGCAAAAGTCCTACATGATCGCAGATATCCTCCAGTTCCCGCAGGTTGTGGGAAGCAATTACGGGTGTCAGTCCCCTCTCTTCCATCTCCTTGGCAAAAATGGATTTGATCCCCTGCCGCATCACCGGATCGAGTCCGTCGAAAGTCTCATCGCACAGAATATATTTCGTATGCGCGCAGATTCCCAGAAGAAGTGCCAGTTGCTTTTTCATTCCTTTGGAAAAAGTGCTGATCTTCCGGTTCTGATCCAAATTAAAATGTTCCAGATATTTATAAAATTCCTCTTTATTAAACTCCTCATAGATACCGCTGAAGTATCGTTCCATCGTCCGCGCGTTGGAATTGGCGAAGAAATAAGGCTCATCTGCTATAAAAAAGAGTTTCTTCTTCGCTTCCACATTATTGTATACGGGCATGTTATCCACTGCCACCGTACCGCTGTCGGGCCGCAGCACGCCGGAGACCATTCTGAGCACGGTACTCTTGCCGGCCCCGTTCGTTCCGATCAGACCGAACACGGTATTGTCTTTTATCGTCACACTGACTTCGTCAACTGCCTTTATCTTATCAAACGTCTTCGTCAGGTTATGTATCTCTATCATAAATTCCTCCTTTTTCTGCCTAAAGCACTTCGATCAGGCGGATGAGTTCTGCTTTGGACATACCGATTTCCAACACTTCCCGCACAAGTGCCATGATCTGGTCCACATATTCATTCTTGCGTCTCTCCACCAGCCCGCTGTCCCCTGATACAAAATTGCCTCTGCCTTTTACCACATAGATAAACCCCTGACGTTCCAGCTCCGCATACGCCTTCTGGATCGTGTTGGGATTAATGGAAAGCTCCATCGCCAGATTGCGTACCGATGGAAGCTGCTCGTCAGGCTGCATAACGCCCTTTAAAATCAGGGTCTTATAGCGCTCTACGATTTGTTCATATATTGGGCGGGTGTCTTTATAATCTATGAATATCATGTCTGCTCCTTTCCCTGTGAATTACGTTTTACCCCCCCCCACTAAGAATACTAAGTGTACTATCAGTGGTGGTACACTTAGTATAGTTAAAGTGTGCGTGGTTGTCAAGTGTGGGAATAAAGATATGGGTTGAGAAAAACGGCCGCTCGGACAGATGATAAAATCTTCGTCGCCGCGCTCTCGCTCCGTAAAACACGCAGCGGCACTAAGTTCGTGAAATACCTCACTAAGTGCCGGCGCGTTTTAAGGGGCTCCTTAAGAATTTATCATCCGCCCGAGCTAGGGTATTGGATATGAATTAATAGACTAATAAGTTTTGAAAGGCAGATTGCACAAAATATTCTTGAAGCTGGCATGCGGAGGAATATGAGATTTTCTTAATATTCCGTTCAATATCCAGAAATTTCGGGACACGGATGTCCCGAAAAGCCCGTAATGAGCCCGGACGGCGAATAGAGGGCGGTTTCGTCCGTTTGCATAACCTTGCCGGAATATTCTAGAAAATCCATATAACGCAGCCGCCAGCTTCGAGAATATTTTGTGTAATCTGCCCTACACTTATATCAAAAAATGCACTTCACTCAATTGCAATATTTTCACCGCAACCTCAAAATATCCCATAGAATTTCCAATAAAAAGGACATACATGGAATATCCATCTATGCCCTCATTTAATATACTCTAAATATTTTATACAGAAATCCTCACGGTTCTATGCTATTGGCTTTTCCAAGATCATTTCAAGCATATTTTCCTGCCATAACTTATTTCACCAACAACGACTTCCCAGTCATCTCTTCCGGCTGCTCCATCCCCATAAGTTCAATGAGCGTAGGCACGATATCCGCCAGACATCCGCCCTCTCTCAATTTATAAGCCGGATCAGCATTGACCAGAATAAACGGCACCGGATTCGTAGTATGCGCCGTGAACGGAGCCCCCGTCTCGTAATCTATGAGCTGTTCTGCATTACCGTGGTCGGCACAGATAAACATCACGCCATCCACTTCCTTAATGGCTTCCACCGCACGTCCGACACACTCATCCACTGCCTCCACAGCCTTAATCGCTGCTTCTTCCACTCCCGTATGTCCTACCATATCGGGATTAGCAAAGTTGATGATAATCACGTCGTACTCACCGGACTTAATGCAGCCCACCAGCTTGTCACAAACTTCGTAAGCGCTCATCTGAGGCTTTAAGTCATAAGTCGCCACATCCTTCGGAGAATTAACAAGGATTCTCTCCTCACCCTCGTTGGGTTCTTCCACACCGCCGTTGAAAAAGAATGTTACATGTGCGTATTTCTCCGTCTCCGCCAGTCTCGCCTGTTTCATATGATGTGCCGCAAGCCACTCGCCGAACGTATTGGTTACTGCGATCTTGTGGAATGCCACTTCTTTATTCGGGATCGTAGGATCATAATCCGAGAAACATACATAGGTAAGATCCAGTTTCTTCTCTC
Organism: Lachnospiraceae bacterium; assembly: GCA_014804365.1. Classification (GTDB taxonomy): domain Bacteria; phylum Bacillota; class Clostridia; order Lachnospirales; family Lachnospiraceae; genus UBA3282. The sequence goes on along the minus strand of JAAUZX010000043.1, from coordinate 14,316 downwards.
TTGCAAAACCCTTGAAATCATCATCACAGAAGCTTCTGGTAATCTCTCTGGCTCTGTCGGGACGGAAGTTAAAGAAGATAACGGAATCACCGTCCTTGATCGTAGCTACCGGCTCACCGTTTTTCTTCACAACGGTAGGCTTTACAAACTCGTCCGTCTCTTCTCTGTCATAGGATTCCTGAATGCCTTCCGTAGCACTTGCCGCCTCACGTCCTTCGCCCTTGGTAAGCGCGATATATGCTTTCTCTACTCTGTCGTAGTTGTTATCCCTGTCCATAGCGTAATAACGTCCTGTCACTGTTGCCACTTCACCCACACCGATCTTCTTCATCTCCTGCTCCAGGTCTTCCACAAAGCCCTTGCCGCTGGCCGGAGGTGTGTCACGGCCGTCTAAGAAAGCATGTACATACACTTTGCTCAGGTTGTTTCTTTTAGCCAGCTCCAACAGTCCGTAGAGATGCGTATTATGGCTGTGTACGCCGCCGTCAGACAGCAGCCCGAACATATGCAGTGAAGAATCGTTTTTCTTACAGTTATTCACAGCATCAAGAAGCGCAGGATTCTCAAAGAAGGGGCCGTCCTGGATCTCCTTGGTGATTCTCGTAAGTTCCTGATATACGATGCGTCCCGCACCCATATTCAGATGTCCCACCTCGGAGTTACCCATCTGTCCGTCGGGAAGACCTACCGCCATACCGCTGGCATTACCTTTCACAAAAGGACACTCCGCCATGAGGCTGTCCATCACGGGTGTCTTCGCTTCTGCCACCGCGTTGCCCTGTGTCTTCTCATTCAGGCCGTAGCCGTCAAGAATCATTAATACTGCCGGTTTTTTTGTCATAATTGTTTTCCTCCTTAATAGTCAATCTCCCACTCATGCTCGCCGCCCCAGTCGCCGATGGCGTTGGTGGTGATTCCCTCTTGTGTGGTCACTTTCGTTTCGAAACGATAATTCATCTGCGGCACATACTCGCCGCCTATCTTCACATTACTGTACAAATACTGCACTGTATATTCTGTCTTAGAATCCTCTCCGCTATCCACAGCCGGCTCATAGGAAATACCACTCCTTTGTACGCCGTCATCTTCCTGCTTTGTACCCCAGACCTTGATGATTCCCTGATGATTATCATAATCTTCTTCGCTCAGGAAAAAGAACCGGACCTTATCGTCCTCCCGATGCAGCATAAGCTGTTCTCTGTTCACCGGAATATAAATGGAGCCCTCCCAGTAACCTGAATTTTCTTCGATAAAACTGTCTCTGATCTGCTGATAAGATTCCTGCACCACCAGTTCTCTTGCATAAGCATAGTTGCCTGCCTCAAACTCCTGAAAAGCTTCCGCGAAATAATCACTCACCTCTTTTGCACGGGCGAGACATGCCATCGTCTCCGTGATTCCCGCGTCGTTCACCGCACTGTTTACCTCCGTGAGAAGTATCCTGTATGCTTCCAGATGAGGAACGCTGATCTGTACATAAGGCATATCGATCAGTACATACTGTGTCAGAACCGCCTTCATCGCCTCCGTAGGTTTTGCCTGATACAATGCAAGCATTCTGCGCACAAGCGACTCATACTCTGCGTAGCTGCACGTATCCTGTGCCGTATCTGTATCAAAAAACATGCTGCATACAGCTTCCTCTTCCTCCGTCCTGAACAGACGCTCATAGCAGGTCGATAATAGCCCTGGTGCATCCGCATTATCCGGCTCCTGTTCCAGCACCTGAATACATTTATCTACAGTCGCAAGCGTACAATTTCCCTCGTTGATCTCATGTACCGCCTCATTGTACAGTTCCACACAGTAATAATGAAGAAGTCCCTCGTCCTGTGTCTGCTCCCAGCCGGTGTATAAAATCTGTTTGGCCTCCTGTATATTGCCCTGTGCCACGAAATTATCCGCCATACCGCGGTATGCTTCTACCGATGCCGTATCAATCTTAAGCGCATTCTCATAGGCGCTCTGAGCATTTGTGTAATCGGCCTGCTCGGTATATTTGTCTCCTTTGGCAAGACAGCGGGACAGCTTCATCGAAGGCAGACTAAAAAACATTGGTATGGCAATGGCTCCAACCACGATCACCCCGGCACATACCGCCATTGCGATTTTCTGTCTCCTGACTTTCCTCCTGCGTTCCTCGCGCCTTCTTGCACGCAATTCGTCACGCCTCTGCATGCGGATCTCGAAATCTTCCCTGCTTTCAGTGTTGCCTTTCTTATCCTCGGTCAATCCGGTTTTCTTTTCCTCAGAAATCGGTTTTACTTTCTTTTTCACTGCCGTTTGCGGCTTCTTCACTTCAGTTGCCGGTTTTACTTTCTTTTTTACTGCCTGTCCGTTCTTCTTTTCTACGGTTACCGGCTTTACATTCTTTTTATTTGCCTGTCCGGTCTTCTTTTCTACGGCTGCCGGCTTTACTTTCTTTTTTTCCGTCGGTTCCGGATTCTCATCTACGGTTGCCGGCTTCGCCTTCTTTTTCTCCGTCGGTTCCGGATTCTTATCTACGGTTATCGGCTTCGCCTTCTTTTTCTCTGCCTGTCCGGTCTTCTTTTCTCCTGTTGTCGGTTTTGCATTCTTCTCTGCCTGGCCGGTCTTCTTTTCTACGGCCGCCGGCTTCGCCTTCTTTTTCTCCATAACCGAAATCCCGGACTGCGCCTGCCGCTCCGCCAAGTTGCTGTTATTATGCTCCATCTTGCTCATACTCCTATAATCGTGATACCCTCCGCGTCTCCGGCTGTCCATGCCGCAACGTTTTCAAATGCCCCATACATTCACCATACTAGCATATCAGATAGGATTTTGTCCAGTATTGCGTTCCCTATAATGTTACTATTGGTAACAGTTTAGCCCAGGACTTTGCACTTGCTGCAAAGTCCGTGAGAACGTGTAAATTTGATCAAGAAGGAATCTGCCCCTCGCCGCAGGCGACTTGGAATGGGCAGATTCCGTAACAGTGAAGCCAAAGGCTGAACTGTTACTACTATTGTACCGCTGTGCTATAATATAATCAATGCGGTTCACCATGTAATTCACCGCCCCTGGAGGTCACCTATGATAAATCAATCCGAAAGCACAATACGCATCCAATATCAGAGTAAGCTTTACGAGCTGCCTTACACACTCATCCGCAGCAACCGCCGAAGCTTCTCCATCAGTATTTCCCCCGACGGGCAGATTACGGTGCGCGTTCCCATGCGCGCCACACAGAAGGAAATCTCCCACCTGCTCATCGAGAAGCGTATCTGGATCGTTACCAAGTATCTGGAAGTTCAGGAAAAACAGCGTAACCGTCCCGTCTCCGAGCTGACCGACACCCAGCGGCTCGCCTTGGAAAAGCGCTATATCGCCGCGGCAAAAGAATATTTTCCGAAGAGAGTCGCCCATTTCCAACAGTTTACCGGTGGCTCCTACAACCGCATCACCATCAGGGATCAGAAGACCCGCTGGGGAAGCTGCAGCGCCAGAGGCACTCTCTCCTTTAACTGGCGGCTCATGCTGGCGCCGCCCGCCATCCTGGATTATGTGGTCGTCCATGAACTATGCCATCTGACCCATATGAATCACTCCGCCGCTTTCTGGCAGAAAGTAGAATCCGTATATCCCGATTACCGAACCGCCCGTAAGTGGCTGAAAGACCATGGGCAGGAACTGGTGCTATGATGTGCCCTGTTTCTTGGTTTTGATGCGAAGTGCGGCATATCTGCTGTTGCTTCTGTTATCATGCGGTCTGTCTGCGCCGCTCCGTTTTCGTTCATTTCGGCCGCCTTGATCCGATCTGCTTCCACGTCCGCCTTGCCTGCCAATGCCGCCGCGTCCGTCCCTGCTATTCTGCCTGCCCTCGCCGCCACGTCCGTCTCTGCCGTTGCGCCTGCCCGCGCCGCGCCTGCCTTCTTTTCTGTCGAAAAAGAATTTTTCTTCCCTGATGTCCTCTATCTCATCTCCCAGCTTCATCTGCATGAACGCTGCCGCGATCTGCAGCTCACTATGCTGTCCCAGTGCAACCTCGTCCAGAATATATTCCATAGCGCGGCTGATATCCTGCTGTTCGATCACACTGTGGGCCTCCTTTAATATCTTTGCCGCCTTGCGCTGCATAATATCCGCCGCATTCGGAATCTTTCTTTCCTTGATCTTCGTATGGCAGACCCGCTCGATATCCCGGATCTTATATGCTTCCCTGCCGACTACCAGTGTAAAGGAACGCCCTGTCTTGCCGGCGCGTCCCGTCCTGCCGATCCGATGTACATAATACTCAATATCCTCCGGCACGTCATAATTATAGACAGCCTCCACATCGCTGACATCGATCCCTCTCGCCGCCACATCGGTAGCAATCAGGATACCTGCTCTGCCGCTGCGGAACAGATTCATCACCGTGTCTCTCTGATTCTGCGACAGATCGCCGTGAAGCCCTTCCACCTCATATCCGCGCTCTTTCAAATGTTCTGTCAGCTCGTCCACCATGCGCTTGGTGTTACAGAAGATCAACGCCCGCTTCGGATCATAATAATCGATCAGCCGGCACAACACTTCCTCCTTATCCTGCCTGCGCACCTGATAGTACGCCTGTTTGATCAGCGGAATCGTTACCTCCTCGGGCGTCATCCTGATATAAGCTGCATCCTTCTGATAGGTTCTTGTAATATCCAGGATCGGCTTCGGCATGGTCGCGGAGAAAAGCCCTGTCTGCCTGTGCTCCGGCATCTCCTGCAGAATCGTCTCTATATCTTCCCGAAAGCCCATGTTCAGCATTTCATCTGCCTCGTCCAGCACTACCGTATGCACATGCTCCATTTTCAATGTGTGTCTGCGCATGTGATCCATAACCCTGCCCGGAGTGCCCACTACGATCTGAACGCCGGATTTCAGGTTCTTGATCTGTCTTACGATATCCTGTCCGCCGTATACCGGCAGTACTTTGATCCCGTGCATATACTTAGCAAACTTACGAAGCTCCTCCGCCGCCTGCATGGCAAGTTCACGCGTAGGGCACAGGATCACGGCCTGCAGATTGCGGTCTTCCTGATCGATCTTCTGCAGGATCGGTATGCCGAATGCCGCGGTCTTACCGGTGCCCGTCTGCGCCTGTCCGATCATATCCCTTCCTGTCATGAAAAGCGGAATCACCGCTTCCTGAATCGGTGTCATCTCATCAAATCCCAGTTCCTTTACTGCCCGCAGAATCCGCTCATCTATCCCGGCATCCTCGTATTTCATATGCGTTTCGACTTTCTGACTCCGGTCCTCTGCAGCCTGTACCCCTCTCCACGCACTTTCCCTCACGCTTTCATGCACGGTACTCTCTTTTTCTCCTAATATTCCCACTGATTCCTTCTGTCTAGCCTTTTTACTCATACATACTCCATTCTGATTTTCATATAATTTTGTTATAATTCGCACAAACTCTTCCATCATAGTAGAGTTTTCTCTCTTTTACCAACAAATACGCATGCTCCGGACATGATAATTGCTGCCACATCCCCTGCAATCACCAAGGATATGACAGCACACATTATCACATTATTTCTATGCTATTGATACGCTTACGCCAGATATATCTTGCGCAGTTTACTTACCGCCCGGTCTGCGATCAGACACTCGCCATGCTCTTCTAAGTACAGCATCCTCTCTTCGGAAACCGCAATCAGGTTACCGAACTCCACTGCCTGCGCACTAATCTTATTAAACATCTTGTAAGACAGCCGGTTCTTCTCCACCACAAGGCAATACACTTCTCCCTCTTTATAAAGGTGGCTCTTCACAGACAGATTCTTCGGAATAGACGCAGTATACTGCATGGCCTGATGAAGCGTGGCAAACACGAACATCCGCCTGTTATCCTCGTATTCTTCCTTTTTCTTCTGCCCCGCAGCACGGCGTTCCTCTTCATCCTGTCTGCCAAGCTCTGCACTGACTCCCTGCAGGACTTCCTTCAAGTGCTGTAGAATATCCCGGAAACCCATAGGGCTCTCATTTGTAAAAGTGACTGCGAGTCCCTTATCCTGTAGCGGCGTGATCTGCATGGCAATACTCTCTCCGTTTAACGTATAGCCCACTTCGTCATGCGCGCGCTCAATAATATCCCGCAAAAATCCCTCGCCCTTCTCATTTCTCTCGAATATGTCTGACAGAGTCAGTCCATATTCAAGCATATCTTCCGCTGTAACAATACACTGTACCGTCGCGTCATTGATTTTCTTATATTCCATATAGCCTGTTATCCTCTGTTTTCTTTCGGTTACCGACCACAAACCTACCAGATATGTAAGGCTTTGTCAAGCCGAAGTTTCTCTGTGCACCCTTCATCTTAACGGGCGCATTACTATTCTAACACAAAAAAGCACAATAAGAAAGAATCTTATCGCGCTTTTCTGACTTCATCTAAAGAAATTTCCCGTCAATGCCATACTGACGTATCCTCCGTCTTGTCTCAATGCAATTTAAACTTGCTTACCTCACTCCTCAGCAGTCCGGAAACTCCCAGATTAGAATCCGCCTGTTTGTCGATATCGCTGACACTTTCTGTTAAACCGACCACTGTATCCGACACATTGCTGATCCCTATTGCGCTCTCGTTCACCGCTGTCTTGATACCCTCTACCGATTCTCTGATCAGATCCATACTGCGCCGCAATTCTTCGCTCTCTGACGCAAATCTCTGCATCATCTCATTCATGCTGCCCACATCACTCCGGTAATTCTCACTGGTCTTAAGAAGCTGCTCATAGCCGCCCATAGCAGTCTCGTTCATAAAGTTGATCATTACTTCTGCTTCTGCCGCCAGTTCATCCACTGCCGCGATCACTTCCGCCGTCACCTTCTGAATCTCTGTTGCCGCATCAGCCGAATTCGTCGCCAGCTTTCCGATCTGATCAGCTACCACTGCAAAACCTCTGCCGGATTCTCCTGCCCGTGCCGCCTCGATGCTGGCGTTTAATGCCAATAGGTTTGTTTCTGATGTAATACTGATAATATTCTTCGTAAGGTCCCGAATCTGCTCCACTTCCTTGGATTTCTCGATCTTATTCTGGACTGCCGCCGCCATATCTGCCGCCTGCGCTTCCGCATCGCGTCTGTTCTCCACGGCGTTCTGATATACCTCTGACGCATTGCTCATGATCTCATTGGAAGAACGGCTTCCATCCTCAGCCTGACGATAAATCTCCTCGATAGAACCAAATACCGTTCCGATCGAATCATTGACCTGATCCAACGATGCGCTGGATTCTTCCATAGCCGCGCTCATCTCCTCCATTGTTGCGGATACATTCGTTATGCTCTCTCCCGCCAGAGACAGGTTCTCTGCTATCGCACTTGAAGACTCATTGAGCCGGTCAGAATTATCTGAAATATTGATCATAATGTTTCTTATGTATCCTAAAAGCGCATTTACATTCTCTGCGATCAGTTCCATCTCATCGCCGGTATGTATCTCCAGCCTCTGCGTAAGATCTCCCTCATTATTCACCAGTTCATATATCTTACCGTCTACCGTATGCAGGCTCCTGATGATCCTCCCTACAATGAGATTGATAATCGCCAGCGCAACGATCAGACAAATTACGGTAATAGCTACAGTCTGCTTAAGAATATCATCCAACCGCTGCACGACGCCGGAAGCATCATAGTCACATCCCACAACTCCCACAACCGCTCCACTGTCATCCCAAATCGGCATATATGCCGAGATCAGCTCTCCATCTTCCGTCGAATCAATATAATCCTGTACGTATTCCTCCCCCTGAAAGACTCCCTGCAGCTCCTGATAAGACACTTCAAAAACTTTGCCGAACTCGCTGCGACTCTGTGTATTATCTGTATCGATTCCATAATACACTTGTCTGCCGTCGGTATATAATGTATACAGATATTGAATACCGCATTCCTCTCTGACACCCGACATCGCCGCAAGAATGTCTGCATACTCTGCGCTGTCTTCAGATCCCGGCGCCAATACAGCCAGTTTCTCCGTATCAATCACCTTCGTGGAGATCACAGCCGCCATTCGCGCTTCCTCCACCCCCATTGCAATCAAACCATTCTCCGTGCGCTTATAAGAATTCACGCCCATGACGAGACATAGTATTATAATCAATGCCGTTGTCGGCAGCACGATTTTATTCCGGATTCCCATCTTTCTGGTTTTTTCTCTTTTCATATGATTTTCCTCTTTTCTTGCACGGCCCTGCATTATGCAGATGCTCCGACAGTCGCTTTCAGTATCATAGCTATTATACCACTTTTTCCGAGTCATGTACAATAACACCACTTTACAAGTTTTCAAAACACAATCCAGCAGCATTAAAAAAACAAAGAGAGGCTCACCAGTCGTCACCGTGAACCCCACCAATCATTTTGTGACAGGATATATTTTCCTTAAACCTTTTATATAAATGCAACTATTCCTAAGACAACAGAAAGAATACCAAGACCTATTGATACATATGTAAGTATTGCATTCTTTTTCTTTTCCTTACTATTCGCATCCTGCAAATCAGAAAATTGCTTCAGCAAATCTTCATTACCTTTTTCCAAAACTGCTATTTTCTTATCAAATTCCTCTTTTTCCAATTTCTCCTTCTGTTGCAACTTTTCTGTAATTGGCAGATTAGTAATAATCAATCTGTATACTGCTGCATATTCATTATATGCAGCTTCGTATTTTTCATATGACTCAATGACATCATTCGCCTTTGCTTCTACCATTCTTGCATTTTCAGCCTTTACAATCGCAGATGCATAAGTTTTTGATAATTCATTTATAAAATCACCATTGTTTACATAAGATAAGTCTACATTCTTATACAACTCACGAAATTCAATATAATATTTACTGAAAGCATAACACATATATTTATAAGCATCCAGTTGCGCCCTCTTAATATGCCCTTTCGCTTTATTGACATTCTCCCATGCAACTTCCTCGCTTTCACAGACATATGCTTTCGCTATATGAGAAAAAACCGCACGAATCTCATTTAAAATTTCAACTGGAAATTTATTTTGCAAAACTTCCAGTTGACCTATGAATATTTTTATTGAATTATGATACTGGCTGTATATCTCTTCCAGCTCACGCTGTAATGCCCTATCCTCATAAACTTTGGTAACTTCATCCATATTTACTCTCCAAATAGTCCCCTATTCACTTCATCCATTGAAAGAAATTCATCTCTTGCAAGCAACGGATTCCCTCTGCCAATAACCTGACTATCGGTATTTGGCAAAAAGCCACATCCTTTCCTGTCTGCTTGGTTCAAAAAATTCATCTCATCATCATGGTCAAACTCTTTAAACGTTTCGCTACTGATTCCGATAACGAATGATGCCATTTCTTTCGTTTTTTCTTTTATATTATACATATCGATCCCTGCCTTTTCAGATACTATTTGAAGCATACGCTATTTTCTCCAAAAATATCTGTAACAATTATACCCATTTTTTTGCATCCTTCGAGCAAATCCGGCATATACTCTATCGTTCTTAAAATAATTTAAAACACTTAACAGTATAATATTTTGGTACATCATATTCAAAACATCTTCCCTGTTAAATTGTATTTTCTTAATATTATATACTACTTTTTTGATAATTGCCACTTTTTCTTTTTTCCGCTTGCTAATTTGGGGTCTTGTTAAAAATTTACGAAATGGCGGTTCGAAGAGGCTCGGGGCTTCCATCTTTAACAAACTATCATACGCGAAGAGAGACAGAAGATAATCTTCTGCCCCTCTCCAAACTATGCACCTCTAAGTACTGACTCATATGCATATCACTTATTTATTTGATTACAAAGTTCTTCACAATAGGCTGTCTGGTGAAATAATTACCTTTACCTGTGATCGTAACTGTTGCCGTGCCTCCGCGTTTGACATTTTTACTGTAAGCCAGCGTATAATCCTTGCCTTCTTTCAGCTTCCTGCCGTTCACTTTGACAGTAACCTTCGGCTTCAGTGCTTTACCTAAGAAGGTCTGGAACTTCACATCCTCGATATCCGCCTTGGTAATCTCCGCCTGATCAATGGTAAAGTTCAGTATTCTGGTCTTCGTATCGGGATCATCATTATCTGTAATCCAACCGTTGCCCTTCACCTTAACGGTGAGTGTAGGCTGCTTCTTACTTACACTCATAATATTTATATTATCTTTATAACTTATGCTGTAAGCCGTATTGAGTTTCAAATCAACGGTCTTGCCATTTTTGTCCCGGAAGGTAACTGCCGGTTTCAGTGCCTTGCCGCTATATGTAACGGAAGCTACATCAATGCTGAAATCTTTCAAGTTTCTAGCTGACACTGTAAACAGATTCGGAATCTTCACGCTGCCGCTGTAATTGCCCTTACCTTTGATCGTCGCCGTGACAGGCGCTTTACCGTCCGTCCATTTACCGATCGCATAAGTAACCGTATAATCGCTGCTTGACAGCTCATTCAACACTTCATTCTGTGCCGCGTCACAGTTCTTGGAACTGAATCGTAATTCCGGATTCGGTGCATATCCTGTATAAGGAATTTCCAAAGAACCGTATTCTGTCGTATCGCTGTTGATCAACAGCCCGCTATCTTCCGTCGAAGGGGTCCACTTACCGTCCTGCTTCGCTACCACATTCTTCACAGACAGTTTCGGTGTCTGAAGCTCTCCCTTCTTGTCTTTATCGCTGTCCTTAGTAACTTCCCCTGCCAGTGTGCGCTTATTGATCGTAAATACCGCTGTCTTGGTGCCGACATATTTACCCGTACCGGTAATCGTGATCGTAGCCCGGCCTGCATTGGTATTGTTCGCATAGCCTACATAGTAACCGTCCTTATCAGAGTTTATACTATCCTGCTCCGTCAGCACAATGGCTGTTGCACCTGCACCCATTGTCACCTTTATATTGGGTGCGTCTCCCGTTGTCGTCAGCTTCACCGGACTGCCGGTATAATAGAACTTACCGCTCACTGCAATCTTCACATTGGGAATCAGATAATCCTTATCTACCACACGGAAGGATACTGACCGCTCCCCTGCATAATTGACTTTCTCTTTCCCAGCAATCTTCACTGCATAAGTGCCCGCTGCCGTAACCTTAGCGATACCGGTTCTGTCTTCTTTAGAATAAATCGTCTCCACTTTATCTTCTGCAAGTGCAGTTCCGTTTTCATCATGTGTACGCTTGATCTCAATGATCTCATACTGGCTTGCCGCAACTGCTTTCGTGCCGTCTTTCACCGTAATCTTCGGTGCCTGCGCACTCTTCTCCGCCAGATCCGCTGCTGTCACTGTCGTATTGCTTAAGTCTCTGGGTCTGATCTCGAACGTGAACTTAGTATCACCCGCCTTACCGCCCGCCTTAAGATCTACGGTGGTTCTCGTCCCTGCAAAGTTTCCTTTACCGGTGATTTTAAGCGTCGGCACTTTCTTTTCATTGATACTCTCGTATTTGCCGTTTTCCTTTACCCAGTACACACTTGCATTTATATTATTGGTGTACGTAACCGTGTAGTCCGTTCCCTTTGCCAATGTGGATGTCTTCTCCACACCGTCCTGATCCGTGTAACTGTATTTCACAGTCACCGAAGGCTCCACCTTTTTGCCGGTATAATAATTCGGGCTGGAAGATACTGTCACTTCCACTTTTTCTTGATTGACCGGACATTTTGCAATCGTAAAGGTTGTAGTGATCGAACCCTCTTTGTAACCGTTCGGATCGTTCAGCGCCTTATCCGTCGGAAGTACGACAAGTGTTGCTTTGCCGATCTTCTTATTGTTCTGATAATATACCGTGTACAGAGTCGGATCGACTGCCTTACTTGTATCCGTTATATCATCTGCAATATTATACAGACTGATCTTAGGCTCTATCTCCTTTTCCTTACCCAGATAGTATACTGCCTGTGCCGCCTTATCTGTTCTGCCGTTCTTGTCAGAAGACTCGTATACGACCTTTAACTTCTTTGCACTGAATTCTTTTCTGGTATCCTCTTCAATATCAAATAAGATTTCTCTCGTGCCGGTAAATTTATCTCCCTTCGCAGTCAGCGTGATCTTCGCCTTGCTCTGCTCCGTGGTAAGATTCTTGTTATTCGCATACGCTACCGTATAATCTGCTGTTGTCAGCTTATATCCTTTATAGGATAATTCTACAACCGGTGTCACATTCTTACCCGTATAGAACTGTGCCGGGATCGGATTCTCGCCTGCCGGACTGTCACTTTCTCCTGCGTTAACCTGCACCAGATAATTACCGGCCTCATCCTTAGCGTTCAAATCGATCTTTTCATTCTCTCCAAAGACACTCTTAAATGTCGCGCTGACCGTTACATTACCGTTAGGCATCGTAAAGGTATCGCTCTTAGTCTCCGCTGTCTCTGCCGCATATGTAAGCACTGCCGCATTCGTGACTTCACCGGAAGCAGCCTTAAATGCCACCGTACCATTCTTGCTTGTGAGTATATCTGTATAGTTCTCGGCAGTAATGCTTGCACCGGAAAGTGTCATGGTATCCAGATAATATCCCTGATCAGGCGTAACCGTTACACTTACTTTCTCTCCGCTGTTTGCCTTTATAACACTTACCTCAACGTCACCGTCCTTGATATTGTCGGCTACGGAAACGCTGTGTGTGCCGTAGAGGTAGAAGTCGTCCATGCTTCCCCATACTCCGCTTGTGCCTGTCTCCGTTGCCTTGATCGTTACTCCAACTTTAACAGAATCGCCTTTCTCGACCTCAACGCCCGTAATCTCCGGATTACTCCAATTTCGCCATCCGTCTAAAGTAAATGTTGCCTGTCTTCTGAATTTCTTCTCACCGTTCTCGCCAAATACTTCCACGAAAACATACTGCACATCTTCCGTGCCTGCACCGTCACCCTGAATATAACCGCCAAAAGTATAGCTGCCCGCCTCAGGCGTAACCGTCTGCGATACGCTGAACTCTGCCGGTTTTTCCGACCAGAAATTCATTGCATAGTCTCCGCTTCTCGGATTTTCTTTCCAGTCTTTTTCCTGACTGCTGACGCAGCTTTCCACTCCCTCTACCTGCCAATCCGGATGCGCGGTCCCCTTCTCAAATCCCGGATCCTGAAGAATATTGGCTGAAGATGTCCTCACTATTTTAATGGTCAGTGTCAGCTTATATTCCCTGCCGCCTTCTGTTACGGTTCCGTGTACGATATATTCGCCCACTTTATCCGTATTGACTAAGTTCTTCTCCTCCTGATCCCACTGAACATCCAATCGCTCATTGGTTCCATCATTATAAGTTGCCACAGCTTTAGGATATTCAAATGTCCCGCCCAGCGGAACCTCCAAAGGATTCTGATCCTTCGCCAATCCGATACTGGAAATAGCCCTCTCTGCTGTTGCTCCTTTTCTAATTAAATCGTAAATCTTAGCCGTAGGAAGCGCTGTTCCATCGAAATCAAACCATGACTGATTATCGACCGCACTTCCGCCGTACCACTTGCCGGCATCATCAGGGTCATACTCGGAAGCATAACTTGCTGCCCAGCCAGAACCGTACTTCTCCCATGCCTCTTGGTTCTGCTTAACCAACTTTTCATCGGCATTGCCATCCTCATCATATACATAATACGGAGATATCCATGCCGGCTCCCAGTAGAATACACCGATAGCTTGCCCCGGCACAGTATCGTTGACTCTATTAACCGCATTGACAACATCACGTATCTCATCCGCCTGCCCCTGCAGAGAAATATCATAGTTCAGAGCCTGTGATGTTCTCGGCGCTGTATTCTCATGTCCGTCACCGTCATCCCAACTTGTCGTCCATGATGTCTCTGCGACCATGACCTTCTTCTCGTATGTTTCCGCAACTTCCTTCAATACCTGGTATAGATTATCAGTTGTTCCGTGCCAGAAAGGATAATAAGAGCTTGCAAATACATCGTAGTCAACGTCATACTTCTTTAAATCCGCTGCCCAGCCCGAATACCATCCACCTTTTTCAGGATTTGTGAAATGCAATGCCACAAGGCATTCAGGGTCGAATTTCCTTACCGCTTTACTGCCCGCGTTGAAAATCTTCGCCATGTTTTCTCTAGAAGTCTCTCCGCAAATAGCATTGTTAGTCTCATTGCCGACCTGTACCATGCCTACATTAACGCCTGCATCTCTAAGAGCATTCAAGCTTGACAAGGTATAAGACTCTACCTCTGCCTCCTTCTCCGCTAAACTAAATGCTTTCCACGCCTTGGGTGCCTGCTGCTTCGCCGGGTCAGCCCAGAAATCCGAATAGTGGAAATCAATCAGAACTTTCATACCGGCATCTGTCGCCAGCTTACCCATGATCTTTGCTTTCTCTAAATCGTTGTT
>JAAUZX010000042.1 GCA_014804365.1 Lachnospiraceae bacterium | reverse complement strand
TCTTCAAAGAACTTCATTACGGCCTGATTATCCATTTGAGAAAAAGCACTGTACAGAAATTTCCCGTTACTGATCATATGTTCAAAGAATGCTTCTTTATCACAGGAATTAGTCAGGTTACATCTGCCCTTTCCTGTAATATATATCTTTTTGCCTGTCTTTTCATTTTTTTCAAGCAAAGTCACCTCTGCTCCATGCCTCGATGCGGCAATAGCCGCCATCATACCTGCGCCGCCGCCTCCGATTACAATAACATGCTTCCTTCCCATCCTTATGACAACTCCTCTTCCTGCTTCATCAAAGGATAATTCAGCATAGGTTCTTCATCTATAAAATTAATTTCATCATTTAAATAGACTTGATAATTATTCCATACTTCCTCAAGCATTTCCAGATTCTGCTTTACCATCTCCGGCCTCTTTAAACAAAGAGCCACCACTAATGCATTGATCACACTGAGGGGTGCGACCAGGGAATCAACAATAGAGACCATGTCGCTTCTAGCCAGCAGATTACAGGAGGAATACAGATTCATGGGAGAATGAATGCTGTCTGTAATGGTAATTACTTTGGCATTTCTGTCATTGGCAAACTCCATAGCCTTTAAAGTACGCATGGAATATCGGGGAAAACTGATTCCGATAATCGCATCTTTGTTTCCAATCCTTATCATCTGTTCAAACATTTCCGTTACACTGGTGGTTTTAACAAGTACCACATTACCACGGATCATATTCAGATAAAAATGCAGAAAATCTGCTAAAGGCTCACAGCTTCTTACTCCTACAAGATAAATGGTCTCTGCTTCCAGAATTATGTCAACTGCTGCTCCAAATGCCGCTGCATCCAAATTCACAATCGTATCTTTTATTTTTTCAATATCAGCGTTCAGTACAGAATGAAGGATTTCCGTTTGTGTACTTTTTCCATACTTAGCCCCTATCTTCTGTACTGAATTCAGCTTGCTTTTGACCCATTCCTCCAGGGCTTTCTGAAATTCCGGATAACCGGCATACCCCAGACCCATAGCAAAACGCACTACCGTAGATTCACTGACACCTACAGTTTCCCCCAATTTGGCTGCTGTCATGAACACTGCCTGCTCATAATGATCTGAAATATAAGCGGCAATAGCTTTGTGCCCCTTGCTCATTTTAATGTATTTATCATTCATCCGGGTAATAATATCCAGTTCCTTCTGTTCCATTACATTTCCTGTTCCTTCCACTATTTGAATGACTGATAAGAATCCTTAAGCATTCTTACGGTCTCTTCTTCCGACAAGTCATAATCACCGGTAAGCGACATACATGCTGCCCCATGTATAAAAATCCACATTTTCATAAACAACTCACTGGCATTACGGCACCCCTGCGATGTAGCTGTCTGTATTTCACGGCTTACATTCCCCGAACTTCCGTTTATCAGATCGTACATGCTTCTTCCAAATCTGTTCTCTGACAGAAAAACAAATGAAAACAACTTCTTATGCTCATTGGCAAACTTAATATAAATATTTCCAAGATGTACAAACGGGGTCACAGTCTGTCTTATAAACTGCCCATAATACTCCTGAAAAAAGTCACATGCCTTGACAAAAAGGTCCTCTGTCAGTTCATCCATATTCTTATAAACCCGGAATATGGGCTGTGTTGAACATCCTGCCTTTGCAGCAAGTTTTCTGGCAGTTACCTGCTCAATGCCCTCTTCCTGTAAAATCTCAAATGCTGCATTCACTATATCATCTTTGGTGATTGATTCTTTTCTTGCCATCCCGAATTATTCCTCCCTTTGTATAACATACGTTATTATTTTATAATGATTTTTAGCGCATGTCAATAAATAAAACCGCATATTTGCATACAATAGAACGCAAGCTTTACGAACTTTCTATTGTCATGAATACAAAAAAGCCCGAAAGGGCTTTTATTGTGCAATATATTCATTTAAATCTCTAAGAAACTGTTCCCAGGCTTCCTCATGCTCTACATAATATAAGGGACATTTTTTGCCGCCCTCATCATAATGCCTTCTCATGTCTTCCGGAGTCAAGTCATATTCTTTCAACAGCCATCCGCTCAAACGGATCAATGATTCATAAGTATCTTCTGTAAATTTACCACTATTATCCAGATAACAGCACTCGATGGAAACAGAATCATAATTTCTTTTCTGCACAGCATAAGCAATTTCGTTAAGAGGAATACATTGAATGATCTCTCCTTCATAACCGATCACGAAATGTGCACTGGCTGAAGTTTCTCCCGTAATCCCAAGATTTTCAAAATAGCTTCTGTTCTGAGCTGCGCTTGTTCCCTTGTTTGCCGTATAATGAACAAAGATATTATTTACTTCCAGTAGCATCTCCCCTGGTCTGGAATATTCATTCGGTGTAAGAAAATCTTCCGTAATAACAGGTTTAGAGGCATGATTCGTTTCAACTATCTCACTTTTTATCTCATTTTCCTCAGAAAATACCGGCTGCACTTCCTCTGTCTTATTCATGGATCTGATAACATGATAAATGCAGTTACATAAAATGAAGATCAGACATATCATACAGGCGAACAATCCCAATTTGATCATCATGATCTTTCTTTTACGCTTTTTTCTCCGTAATTCCTTCCTGTACCTTTCCTGCCTACGCCTTTGGATTTCTCTCTGTCTTCTTGCCCTTTCCTGTCTATCTTCTTCTGAAATATCGATCATCTTCAGTTCCACATCAGTTTCTTCCTTTGTAATTCATACATTCTGAAAGCAGCTCAACGCGCTTATATTCATTTTATCACATAAGCCTTGTGTTTTACTTAATGAAACCTGAAGATTTTCTTAAAATCAGTGATGGGTATAATTTGTAAGCAGACCCTCTATTGTGCTTTCTTTAACTTCTCACTGTGATTCGTAACTATCTGTTTTAAAATACTGATATCTGAATCCATTCTGTCTATCTGTTCGGTCCGCTCCAGATATCTTTTTGATGTATCAAGGTAACATTTCTCTATTGTATTCAATCTCGGAATTACATTATTTTCCAACTGCACTACCTTAATAAAATTCATATCAGTTTCTAATTTAGCGGTTCTTTCATCCAGTTTTTCTACCGAGGTTTCCAATCTGGATACTGACATCTCCAAGCCGGTTGTTCTTTCTCCCAGTTTCTCTACCGAGGTTTCCAGCTTAGTCACTGATGTTTCCAGACTTGTCGTCCTTTCTTCCATTTTCTCCACTGATGTTTCCAGACTCGCTGTTCTCTCATCCAGCTTTTCCACTGATGTTTCCAGCCTGTCTAATTTGATGTTAACCGGTTTCAGGTTCTCATCAAATTTCTGATCCAGTTTTTCGTCCAGTTTTCTCTCCAGCAGTTCTTCCATTGCTGACAGCATTTCTTTGTCTACCATTATTTAATCCTCCTTGATCGCAGATGCGGCGAAATCTCTCTTTTCGCCTATCACAAATGTTTTTGTTTTATGAATCTTTGGCGAAAAGCCAAGACATCGGGTAACCGATACTGCGCAAAGAATTAAAAGATTATCATGTGCGCGATTTGATTCATAAAATTACTATAACACAATTATTTTGCAATCTCAAGAAAATTTTAAAATAGATTTTTAATCTTCCTTGTCAAGATCAATTATATCTGTTTCCGCATCAGGAATTAATTCTGAATCATTGTTTTCGCCTTCTTGTTTCTTTGCTTTTTCTGCCTGGATACCGGACACAATACCCATTGCAAAAATCCCTGCTACCAGAAGTACAATGACAGTTCCCCATATTCTGGAACGTTTCTTTTCCGCCCGATACCGTTCCACCTCTTCAATGATCATTTTACCCTCTGCTATTTCTGCTTCCATTTCTTTATCAAGTGCCGCCACATCGATCTCATTTTCTTCCAGATTATCTCTTATTTCCGGTATATTCATATTAATATAGCCTGTCTGTCCCTGATAAGATACTGAAATCCACCCTTCTTGAGTCTGACCAGTTACGTATATAGTTGAACCTGCATCATATGTAATCACTGTTTCGGCTTTTTCATCTGGTTCCGCTTTGGCTTCTATCTTGTCTTTTGCTGTCAAAAACTGGGATAATTCTGTTACTTCCAATGCAGTATTTTCTTCCCCGTGGACTATCATAGCTCCTGTTCCTGCAAACACTATCAACATCAAACCAAATAAAACCTTTCTAAATTTTTTCATTATCATTTACCTCTTTTCTTTCTATATTAAATACGGTACTTTTCACCTTTATTCTTTCTTCTTTATAAAATAACGCCAAAACCATAAAATAAAGATAGATAGGCAATACATTCATTGCCGGTACCCAAAACAGGAGTTGAAGCATAAAAATGATCGTTATCATACTGAATAATCCTGTCATTGGCTTATCAAATCCTCTGTTCCTTCCAATGCGTCCTATTGCCATGATCAAAAAAACTAAAATTAAAACTATTCCTGTCAGACCAATTTTTTCAATTCCAATGATAAATATATTATCATTTTGAGAAAGATCTTTAATAAGTGGAATTGCAAAGCTTTTTATCATAGAACTACCTGCTCCCTCTCCCAAACTGTTCCATTTACTGCCTCCAAACAAAAGCCCTGAAAATATTATTATAGTGGCAATTGTTAAAAACTTATAAATCCTTCGCAGCTTTCTAAGGATTAACCTGTCCGGATCCGCTCCATTCGGTATTCTATCCCAGTAATAGAAAAATACAGCAGCACCAATTGCGAAAAGCAGCTCAAGATATACACTATGTTCCAGCTCAAATGGCAGATCCACTATCAGTAATGAGGTATAATTCGTCAAAAGACTCATATTACTTAGCATGAATACATACAGGAACATTACCTGCATGTCCTTTTTTATCAGCGCTGCTGTAGGCCGAAACCATACCGGAATCATAAAAAATATCAATACCATTATCCAGAGGCTGATAATATTGTAATTAATAAATAGTAATAAAAATGTAACTCCGCAAGTTAACAGATAAAAACAGGATCGGAATTTGTCCTGACACATGCAATACTGGTAAATGACTATCATACCGATCAACATCAAAAATGAAGCCGCCTGACCTGTATTTTCAATTGTTTCTGCTATCATCCAGAGAAATTCCATATCACATAAAAAACAGAACATCATGAATGCCATTACTAACAGACCAATGTACAGAATTATATCAAGATAGTTTCTTTTAAAGCTAAGTATCTGCATAAACAAAAAGTACAAAATAACTAATGACATTATGGCTACATTTATACTATAATCAACCGTCGTTTCCCCTGTGCTTTGAATCATCTTACCTATTACAGACAAAAACTCCCAGATAAAAAGAACTCCCGCTAAAAGATCCATTCTATAAAACTCTTTTTTGATTGTCAGTCTGCCTTTCCTCAGAAAATATATTCCTGTTCCTACCCAGACCAGTGATATGAGAAATATCAGGAAAGTTTGTAATGAAATTTCTCCAATATCAGGGCGGATAAGAACAAGCATGGATACGCCAAATAAAATAAATATTATCTTTTCAGACACATTAAGAAAGGAATTTTTTTTATTCTTCACCTGCATGCTCCTGTAATAAATGATAAATCAAATTATATACACTCTTTTTTATAAATTCTTTCTACAGTTTATAGTTTATTTGCTTGTACCGTTCTGTTCCGTATGTTATTGTATAATTATATTAATTATCTTATATGGTTTTAGCTCTCTTGATTTTCACATCGTTTATCTATTTTCAGAAAGGATTCTTCTATGAACTCTCACCCCTCATTTACATCTTTTCAGGATGCCTCCGGTCCGCTTGCTTTCAATATGACCAACGACTACATGTTCCGTGCAGTCCTTCAGTCTAACAATAAAGTTCTTACCGGTCTTATATGTTCTCTCCTTCATCTTGATGAATCAGATATTTTCTCCGTCGCCATTACCAATCCCATTGTCTTAGGTGAAAGTATTGCCGATAAGGAATTCCGACTAGACATCAATGTTTCCTTAAACGATCATTCCATCATAAATCTTGAAATGCAAGTCGCCAATAAACTTAACTGTCCGGAACGTTCTGTAAGCTACCTGTGCCGCTCTTACGATCAGCTAAACCATGGTCAGGAATACTCAAAAATAAAGTCCGTCATACATATTGGTTTCCTTGACTATACTCTATTTGAGGATTATCCAGAATTTTATGCTACTTATAAACTGATAAATGTTAAATCGGGCCATGTATACAGTGACAAACTTACTCTTTCTGTGGTAGACTTAACCTGTATCCACTTAGTTACTGAAGAGGACAGGCTTTATCACCTTGACTACTGGGCTTCCCTCTTTAAAGCTGCTACATGGGAGGAAATCAAAATGTTATCTCAAAAAGATTCATATATTCATGAAGCTTCCGATACTATGTTCCGCTTAAGCGCTGATGAAGAAATTCAAAAACGCTGCAGGGACAGGGAAAAATATTATCTGGATATTCGTAATTATCAGCGTGTCATTTGCTCAGAAGGATGACATTATTGCAAGTTTAACTAATGAAATTTCCCAGTTAAAAGCTCAGCTAAAACTAAATAATTGACTATCATGCTTTTTCAAGTATCACCTTTACACCCTAAATTTCTTCCACCATCAATCACATAATTACTTCCAGTTATAAAACTTGATTCATCAGATGCCAAAAAGCAAATAAGATTTGCGACATCCGTTGGCTTGCATATTTTATTCAGATAATTTGTTCTACTATAAATATATGCATCCTTCACTTCAAACTCCTCCCTTTGTACAAGCCCCGGAGTCACAC
>JAAUZX010000041.1 GCA_014804365.1 Lachnospiraceae bacterium | reverse complement strand
ATCAATGAGGCGCTTGCCACGGGCAGCAGGGAGCAGGCACAGCAGATCGTTCCCAGTGTTGATACGACTGGACACGGAACGGCGGTAGCAGGGATCGCTGCGGGCGGAGGCGGAACAGGAGGTATAGCCTATGCGGGTGTGGCGAGGGAGAGTGATTTGTTGATTGTACGGCTCGGGACGCCACGGGCGGAATCTTTTCCGAGGACAACGGAGTTAATGCGTGCACTGACCTATACAGTCAATAAGGCGATAGAGCTGCAGATGCCGGTAGCAATCAATCTGAGTTTCGGGAATACTTACGGCGCGCATAACGGGACGTCTTTGCTGGAGCGGTTTCTGGATAACGTGTCCGAGATCGGCCGCAGTGTGATCTGCGTTGGCAGCGGAAACGAAGGAGCGTCCGGCGGACATGTGGGCGGCAGCGTGGCCGTGATCAGTCAGACCGGGACAGGAGGAGCCGTGGCAGGTATCGGCAGTAGATTGGGAGTAGAAAGCCGTGGAGGTCAGTCCGGAAGAGCGTTGACCGGTTTGATCGGTGGGATTGACAATGATGTCATGCAGAATATGACACGTGTGGAATTAGTAGTGGGAAACTATGAAACCGGCGTAAATATACAGCTTTGGAAGGAATATACAGACCGATATGCGGTCATTTTATTATCACCGGCAGGGGAGTATCTGATTGTGGACACTGACCGACCGGGTAAACAGATTTATCGGATGGAACAGACACAGATTCTGCTGTATAACGGTGAACCGGCCCCCTATCTGACCAGTCAGGAGATTTATTTTGACCTGTTACCAGCGGCGGGCAGCAGGTATCTGAACAGCGGTGTGTGGACTTTCCTGCTGGAGCCGATCAAGACCGTTACGGGCAATTATACCTTTTATCTGCCGTCAGGGACGGTGAGAAATGCGCAGACCCGCTTTGTCCGGCCGACTCCGGATGTGACGCTGACGATTCCCTCCACCGCGTCTAAAGTAATTACGGTGGGAGCGTATGATCCTGTCTATGAGGCTTATGCGGATTTCTCGGGCAGAGGTTATCTGTATCAGGAGCAGGTCAACAGCCGTACTTCGGATTCCTTCGTAAAGCCCGATCTGGTGGCGCCGGGGGTGAATGTGACGGCGGCTGATCGGGATGGGGGCTATTCCCCGGTTACAGGGACATCCTTTGCGACGCCCTTCGTGACAGGGGCGGCGGCGCTGTTGATGCAGTGGGGGATCGTGAATGGGAATGACCCGTATCTGTATGATGCTGTTATAATTGGACTAAGAAGAAAAACCTGTAAAACAGGGGATTCTGCTTAGTCCAATTTCATTTCACCGGGTTTTCAATGCCCGGAATCTAAGTAACGTTACTGAATAGCAGGAGGACGCTTCTGCAAAATGTTCTTAGTTACAGAGAGGACAAGTTTCTGCCAAAAGGAGGGTTGTTTAAAGATTACAATTAGCTAATTGTATCATAAGGGCTATCCAAGTGCATTTGAGTAGCCCATTTTTATATATGGATCGAAATCAGAGAAAAAGGAGATAAAGAGTATGGAACAGATTTACAGGATTGGCATTGACCATGGGTATGGTAACATCAAGACCGCGCACCACATTTTTGAATCCGGTGTAATCGAAAGGGCAAAGGAATCAGAACTGGCAGGGATGACCGTAGAGTATGAAGGGAAATTTTACGAGATCGGATCTACCCATAAAGAGTATCAGATGGATAAGGTATGGGATGAAGATTATTACATCCTGACGCTTGCGGCATTGGCAAAGGAATTGAAAGGGAGGGGCTTATGCAATGCTTCCGTTATTCTGGCAGTGGGACTTCCTATCAAATGGCTTGGGGAGCAGGCAGAGAGTTTTCAGAAGTATCTGCTACGGAATAAGGAAGTGACTTTCCAGTGCAATGATACCCGATACCATGTAAAGATTGAGGATGTGGAAGTCTATGCACAGGGATTTGCGGCTGTTGCGGCAGACTTGCCCACCTATCAGGGATTTAACATTGTGGCGGATATCGGCAACGGAACCATGAACGTTATCTTTATTGTTGACGGAAAGCCGGATTCCAGCCGCTACTATACGGAGCGTTTCGGGGTGGACTGCTGTGTAATCGAGATGCGGAGCGAACTTACCAACAAAGTACATACCGTTGTTGATGACTGCATTGTAAAGAAAGTGTTGAAAGATGGCACTGCGGATATCGGGGAGAAATACCTGAAAGCTATAGCGGAATGTGCGTCAGACTATACCGACAAGATCATGCGGAAACTGCGTGAGTATGGCTATAATGATAAAAAGATCCATACGGAAAACAGAAAAGAAAGGCAGGGGTAAAAATGGACGGATGCGGTGATATTGTGGCTATTTTCCCCCCATCTGTGTTATACTATAACCAACATCAGGAAAGGAGAGGTTTCAGATGCTTGTAAGGGAAGATAAGGCATGGGATTATGCTGTAGGGATGATAAAGGTTGACGGTCTTGAACCCACGCCGGAAATGAGGAAGCTGATAGAGCGGGAAAAGAGCGGCGAGATTACCATGGAGCAGGTAAGGGAGGCTTTAGACCGGAGATATAAGATGAAGCAGTAGGGAGGACAGCTTATGCGTGACCCTTATTTTTATCCGGGTACGGAAATCCTGAAAAATCGGCTTGGCATCATGGATGACAGGCGGCTCCGTGAAGCGGAGGCTGACTATGTTTCTTTAAACCTTGCAGAGCTTGCAAGGGATGACACGGTAAGGATATTTGATTTTAATACACTGTGCCAAATGCACTACAGGATTTTCCGGGATATATTCGAGTGGGCAGGAAAACCGCGCATTATCAATATTGAAAAGGCGGAGAACGCCCTTAATGGTATCTCCATAGAGTATTCGGATGTGTTTGACATAGAAAGGGATGCACAGTCTGTCCTTAAGGATATGAACCTTTACGGATGGAAACAGGCATCCTTTGAAGAAACAGTCAGAAATTTTTCCG
This sequence comes from Lachnospiraceae bacterium, assembly GCA_014804365.1. Classification (GTDB taxonomy): domain Bacteria; phylum Bacillota; class Clostridia; order Lachnospirales; family Lachnospiraceae; genus UBA3282. The sequence goes on along the minus strand of JAAUZX010000041.1, from coordinate 3,996 downwards.
GCTTTATGGCAAATCTCTGGAAAACGCACCCCTTCAGGGAAGGGAACACGAGGACTATTGTTACTTTCTGCGCCTTGTTCATAGAGGCACAGGGCATCTATATTGAAAGTGAGCTGTTTAAGGATAATGCGAGGTACATGAGGGATGCACTGGTGGCGGCAAGCGCCATTTTCTCAGACCTTGGCGACAGGCGTAAGCCTGAATACCTTTACCGGATCGTTGGGGATGCGATGGAAAGAGGAAAAGAGATAGAAGGGGAGGCAGTACGGAGGATAAGGTCAGCTGGGTATCCGGCAGGGGAGCAGCAGGTACGGCAGGTCATCTTCTGGGACAGGAAGGAAAGAAGGACCCATGGGGCAGATGAGATCGAGCGGCTGCTGAAACAGAAGGAGCGGGATGAACCCGGACTGGAAAGGTAACTGAATATATTGATATAAGCACACTTGAATATAGTTTTAGGTGTGTTTTATTATGCCCCGAACCAGCCCTAAATAAAATATCACAAAAGTGATAAGTTTTATATAGAAGCAGAGGATAAAAGACACAGAAACAGTTTTATTAAATTTCATACAGCAGCAATCAACCATCAAACCCGGAAGGGAGTGCAGAAAACTTCCTTGCCGGGATTTTCTGCATATGGGGATAGTTTCATAAAAAGTATTTCCCTATCCCTTCCATAAGAAAGGAAGGAGCAGACAGATTGAGATTATTTCAGGACAAATTTGCTATCTACAAAAAGGCAGGTGAGCCTTTATATAAAACCCCGAAAAGCGTGCAGGAATGCATAGAGCTTCTTAAAATTGCGCCGGACGGTATCTTTGAGGTGGCAGGCAACCGCTACAGCAAGAGTTACCTGTTTTCGGATGTGAACTACAATACCACCAGCGAAGCGGAGCAGGTGCGGATATTTGAAAGCTACTGCAAGTTCCTGAACGCTATGGATGTAGAATTTAAAATTACAATCAATAACAAAAACAGGAACATGAAAGCCCTGCGTGAGAAAGTATTATTCCAGAAAAAGAATGACGGTAATGATGCGGAGCGTGACTGCTACAACAATATCATGGAGAAGAAGATCATGGAAGGGAAGCAGGGTATTGAGCAGGAGCGTTACCTGACCGTTTCTATCATCAGGAAAAACTATGAGGAAGCAAAAGCAGCTTTCGCCAGCCTTGAAGCGGTGTTGCAGAAAGGCTTCGGGGAACTTGGGAGCAGTCTTATCACATTAAATGGTGTGGAACGCCTGCGTGTTCTTCACGATTTCTACCGCATGGGTGAGGAAGAACATTTCTCTTTTGATTTTGAGGAAGCGGTAAAGGTGAGCAGGGATTATAAGGATGATATCTGCAACGGTATGTTAAAGTTTTACCCCACCTATATGCAGGATGAAAAGAAATATGCAAAGGCACTCTTTATTAAGAAATACCCAAGTTCCTTATCAGACCGTTTCCTTACGGAGCTTGCAACTGTCCCGGCACATACCATTATCAGTATTGATGTATCCCCGATCCCCAAGGATGTGACCACCAGTACTTTGCAGAAGAAATACATGGGGATTGAGAGCGACATCATCCGCCAGCAGAGGGTGCGGAATAAGAACAACGATTTCTCTTCTGATATTTCCTACAACAAACGGACAGAGAAGCAGCAGATTGAGGAGATCATGGATGATGTGAGGGAGAACGATCAGCGGCTCTTTTATGTGGCAGTGACGATCATCATCAAGGCAGACACAAAGGAAGAACTGGAAGCTACAGAGGAAACCTTGGTTACTATCGGGAAAAGAAATTCCTGCCAGATAGAAGCGCACTACTTAAAGCAGAGGGAGGCACTGAACACAGCATTACCGATCGGAGTGCGTCAGGTAGAAACTATGCGTACTCTCATGACACAATCCCTTGCGGTACTTATGCCTTTTAATGTGCAGGAGCTTTATCTTCCGGGAAAAGGCGGTACTTATTATGGTGTGAATCAGGTCAGTCGCAACATTTTATTTGGCAACCGGAAAAAGCTGGTAAATGGCAACGGATTTATCTTCGGCGTACCCGGATCAGGGAAATCCTTTTTCGCAAAGATGGAAATGGGGAATGTATTTCTCAATACGGATGATGACATTATCGTTATTGACCCCCAGCATGAGTATTTTGATATTGCAAAGCGTTTCGGCGGGCAGGTGGTAGTTCTCTCTACCTATACAGGAAATTATATTAATCCCATGGCACTGCCGGAAGATGTATCTGATATTCAGGGGATTGTGGCAGAGAAAGGTGAATTCATGCTTGGTATCTGTGAGCAGTGTATGGGTGAGGCATTAAATTCAAGACAGAAGTCCATCATAGACAGATGTGTGCGTCTACTCTATCAGGAGATCAAAGAGGAATGCATGAGGAACAGGGGCAGACAGGAAGGGGAGAGAACAAAGACTTTATGGAAACAAAAAACGCTGCATGATTACACCAAGCATAAGTTTGGGTGCAAATTTTAACGATAAGAATTTGCTGTGAATATCACCTGTGGTTTATTTTTGGAAATAGCTATCAAGTGTGCCATTCTAAAATATCATTAACAGCCGCCCAGACGGCTATAAATAATTGATGCCATAGGAATTTTGAACCATTTGGCAAAAGTCGGAGGTTTTGCCAAATAGTTTAGAGTTTTGTCAATGTTGTTTCAACATATCATATTGTGAAAGATTATGGAGATATAAACCAACGAGTCCAATACATGGGAAAAGGAATTGTTCCCGATGCTGCGAATATGAATAAGTATAAACCCGATTACTGGAATAATGCTTTTAATTTGCTCTGATTTGCTTTACTGCAAACCAAATAGTAACTGACATTGAACTCTGGATCTGTGATAGGCACTGTGATACGGTCTGCCGCGGGTGAAGCACCGGGAAATATATCACGGAAAGCGTCAGTAGCAAAACTTGGCATTGTGGAATTTTCAATCAGCTCTAAGAAGGTGTAACGCTCTGTCTGGATAAGGAACCGGGAATCCGGCATTTTATCCACTACCAGATCATGCCAGAAGCCAATATCCTGAAACAGAAGCATATTTTCTCCATTCATTTCGGAAACGCTTAAGTGTTTCCTATGGGCGAAATGGTGTCGCTTTGGAAGAAGGAAAGATAAATGTTCTTCGCCCCATTTTCTATAATATAAATCATCATCTTCCGGACAAAAGGGAAGCAGTACAAATTGGTATGTCTCATTCTTTATTCCTTCAAGAAGCTGGGGGATGTTCTTTATTTCTGATGAAATGGCAGCCGTTGGGTGGAAAGAAGTGATGCGTTGTATAATCTCCGCAACGTGGGTGGGCGTGCAGGAGCCAAGCTTGATAGTCCTGCCTGCGCGGTCGAAATCACGGGCACGCTGGAGCATATTTTCTGTCTGTTTCAGTAGCATTGCTGCATCTTCTGCAGCCAGAAGCCCGGTTTCGTTCAGGGAAATACTGTTTTTTGTGCGATGAAACAGGGGGACTTCAAATGCAGCTTCTAATTTCTGCATATTTCTTGTCAGCGCAGGCTGGGAAATATGCATTTTTTTTGCTGTTTCACGCAGGGTTCCGGTCTGGTAAAAAGTAACAAACTGTTCCAGAATATTATAATCGACCATAAAGGATTTACCTCCCCTACTTCTTGATGCTGGGCCTTTGGATTGTGACAGATGTGGTGTCCATTGACGCCATTTCTGTTATTATAACAGGGGCAAAAAAGAAAGTAAATGTTCAGATTCCATTTTGTGGAATCTGGATTGCGATATTGGCATTGTACAAACAAAAAGATCTGCAATACAATGGTTACATCTTAGAGGAGGGAACAGAGATGATTTTTTATTTTACAGGAACCGGAAACAGTCTGTATGTGGCAAAAGAGCTGGATGAAGAAATCATAAGCATCCCACAGGTAATAAAGCAGGAGAGGTTGGAGTTTGCAGCAGACAGTATTGGTATTGTATGTCCGATCTATGGACATGAAATGCCGGGCATGGT
>JAAUZX010000040.1 GCA_014804365.1 Lachnospiraceae bacterium | reverse complement strand
CCTCGTACCCCCGGATATTTAAATAAAAAAGAATATGAACATCTAGCAGAACGCAACAAAGAGATCTATATGTCAAGCTGCTGGTATAAGAGCCACTGGAGCTTCGATAAAGCAAAAGCGTATGTTGTAAATTTCCTTGATGCTACCAAGAAGTATTTTATATGTGGACTCCCCTATCAGATTGCTATTAAAGAGAATCTTTTATCCAGAGAACAAGTTGAAGATGAAATGTCTGAAGCAGACTTCGATGAGACGAAGTTCTCTATGGAAATGGGATGTTTCTGGTATGGTGATACTGGCGATGCATTCTTCTCCTTTGATGACGTGTCAAAGCGCAGAAAACTTAAAACAGCCATGTATCCTCCAGCGTCAAAATATAAAGTTCCAGATTTAGCATTAAATGAAAGGCGTATTTTATCGGTAGATATTGCTTTGATGGCTTCAAAGAAGAAAAAGAACAATGACGCAAGTTCTATTATGATTAACAGTTGTATCCCTACTGGAAATAATAATTATATTTCTAATATTGTGTATGCAGAAAATCATGAAGGATTGACTACTGATGAACTGGGATTGATAGTCATGAGACTATACTACTCCATGAAATGTACTGATATTGCCATTGACACAAACGGCGTTGGACTCGGTGTTTACGATTTTATTATTAAGGATCAGCTAGATCCAGATACCGGAGAAACCTTTACTGCTCTATCATGTTGTAACAATAAGGATATGGAAGAAAGATGTAAAGTAAAAAATGCCCCTAAAGTGGTATGGTCTATCAAGGCTAATCAAGCATTTAATAATGAAATGTGTACCATGCTAAGAGCTGGATTTAAGAATGGAAAAATAAATCTATTAGTTTCTGAATTTGAAGCTGAGGAAATTTTACGAGATAAGATTAAAGGATTTTCACGTCTATCAATTTATGAGCAGACTGATAAGAAAATGCCATATATCCAGACAACTCTTCTCATTTATGAGTTGATAAAGCTGAATAGCAAAATCAATGGTAACAATGTGAAAATTGAGGAAAAATCCGGAGAGCGTAAAGATAGATATAGTAGTCTTGGATATAACTACTGGGTTGCACGTCAGATAGAGATTAATCAGAAACCTCAAAACAATAATAAAACCAATGTCTCCTCTCTCACTTCCCTCGCACGAAAACCAAAATTATATTCTCATTAGAAAGGCGGTGATTCAACATCGAGGAAAATAAAACAAATGAGGCAATAAAAGAACAGTTTCAAGCGGATAAGCAAAATGTAGATAATTTTCTAAATGGAAAGTCACCATCTTTCAACTTCGCAAGTCTGAAAAGAATATGTTTGTCAGAATTGTCGTACAAAGGTGCTTTTGATAAGTATGGTAGACTATGTGGTTTTACAAGAGATCAGATTGTAAGAATGGCACAGTATCCTGAACAATATGGAAAAGGCGTAGTAAGATTATCTCAATATATGTATCTTAAAAGTGGATATTACAAAAGATTAATAGACTATTTTACTGATATGGCTGTAATCAACTGGACTGTTGACTTAGCTTTGAAAACAGATGCAAAGATAACAGAAAAAACTATGCGATCTAACTATTTTAAATATGTTGATCAGGTTAATAAATTCAAATTAGAAAATCGTATATCAGACATAATGAAGAAACTTTTTATTGAAGATATATGCTATGGTTTTATTACAGAAACCGATACAGATATTTCAATTTATTGGATTGATTCTAAATACTGTGAAATAAAAAGTATTGTAAATGGAAATGTGTATCAATATGCTATTAATCGAAGTTTATTGACAGATTCGTATTTTAATACTCTTCCATCAGAACTTCAGGAATTATTAGAAGAGTCAAAAAAAATCTCATTAAACAATATGGTTATGATACCTTACACGAATTCTCTATGTTTAAAGTACAATAATGATTTCATTTATCCTTATCCGGCACTGTTTCAAATTATAATTTCCATTCTTGATATTGATGACTATAAGGATTTAGCTAAAGCAAAAACAGAAGCGGACGCTTATAAATTAGTATGTCTTGAAATTCCAACTACGGAAGATGGTCAAATGTCAATGGGGGATGAAATCGTAACGCCATTTACTACCATGACAAAATCTGTAGTACCTGAATCATGGGGAGTTGTACCAACTCCGATGAAGATGCAATTATTAGAATCAAAATCAACAGCTTCAGATGACTCTAATAAAGTTGCGGATGCTGTAGAAAATTTCTATACAGAATGTGGAATTTCTAAAGCTCTCATATCTTCTGCATCTTCTGGATCAGAACTTAAATATTCTGTTAAAGTTGATTCATCTGATATTTATAGGATTTATAGAATGTTAGAGGCGTGGGTTGATTTACAGATGAAATTGCGTGGTCATGTTTATAAAACATATCAATTTGAGTACAGCATTCTTCCTACTACTGTTTTTGATATAAGTGATTACATAGATACTCAATTAAAATTAGCCCAGGTATCTGCACCAGTTAAAGGGAGACTCCTTGCTGCCAATGGTATAAATACCTCTAAACTTTTAGGGAATTCAGTATTAGAGAATTCTATTCTTAAAGATGTATTCGAGTCTTGGACACCGATATCTACTTCATATACACAAAGCAGTTCAGATGTAAATAATCAAGGTGGTAGACCACAAAAAGATGAAGATGATTTAACAGATAGCGGAACTCAAACAAGAGAAGACGATGAGAATAATAAAGCTAATAGAGATGTTTAGGTAGGTGATTTAATATCGGAGAAATAATTTTTACAGATAAAGCCAAAGCTGATACTCTTCTATCACTTGGTTTTAAATATACCAAAAGAAACATTGATAATAAAGAAGTATTCGTATTTATACAGACGAATGAATTAATGCAGGAGCTTAACTCAAAGTTTGAGAAAGGTTCTTTTTTTATGCAGAAAAATTTATGTTTCTAAAGTTTATAAGGAAGGAGGAAACCAATAATTGAAATTTAATAAAAATCAGACATTAGGTTTTACTTCAAAGTTATCTGATTTTGAAATTGTCAATCAGGAATTTATAAGATGTAAATGCTATATGCTTGCTACTGGTGATAATGTTAATGGTTCTGATATTACTTTAGAGTCTGTTCAAAAAGCTATGGCAAGAGGTGAATTTTATAATAAGCCTGTTGTTGCTCATTTGTATCGTGATCCAGAAGATAACAATAAATGGAGAGTCGGAGGACATGATTCTAAGTGGGTTATCACAAATATATCATTTGATATTGTAAATGAATGTATTCCATTCGGGGTAATTCCGGAATCTGCTGAGTTAAAACTAGAAGAAGTTTTAGAAGCTGACGGAATAACCACTAACATATACCTAACGTGCCAGATTATCCTCTGGGTCGGAAGATATAACATTATGGATGCAGCTTATAGTGATGATATCTATTTTAATCAGAGCTGTGAGCTTTCTATAAATGAATATCACTGGAAAGATAATGATGTATTAGCTATAGATGATTTTACTTTCAGTGCATTGTGTTTACTTAATAAATCAGATGATAAATCAAAAAATGTACGCCCTTGTTTTCCATCCTGTAGAGTTGAGAAAATGAAGGCTTTTTCTATTGATACAGATAAGTTCAAGCAGAACTTTGAACTAATGTTAGATAGATTAAAACAATATGAATCAGATGGTATTACTACCACTGTTCAAAATAATGAAACAAACGAACCCAATAAGGAGGGAAAAGAATTCATGGACTTAAAGAAATTTACAGAAATTCTTTCAACCGAGAAAATTGGCGAATCCGATGTTTGTAAATATAGACTTTTGAACGTAACAGATTCTAAAGTATTTGCTTTAGACATGGAAAACTATAAGCCTTATGGTTTTGATTACGCTGTTACTACAGGGGGCGAGAATGAGAACATTGTGATCGACTTTAATTCTAAGGTTGAAATGTCTTTATCTGCAACGGATAAAATTACAGATGAAAATTTTGACGAATTTGATATCAAATCTGTTATTGACTCTACTGCTGCTGCTATGGCTGAGGATAAGACAAAGGAAAATACTTCTATTTTGGAAACTGAATTCAATAACAAAATGGAAGAGATGAAAACGGCATATGAAGATTTATCTACAAGTTATTCTGTTGCTATGAAAAAAATTGAGGAATATGAAGCAAAAGAAAACAAAATTAAAGCAGAACAGCATAAAGCTGACGTTGATGCTTTATTTGAGAAGTATTCCGAAAAGCTTGGCAAGTGTGCAGAGTTTCTTGTTTATAAGGCAAAAGTTAATCCTGCTGATGTCACATTAGATGAGGTTAGTGAAAAGCTAACTCTTATGGTAGGTAAATTTACTATGGATTCTGCCACAAAGAAGAACTTCTCTTATAACCCTACTGAGACTGGTGTTGCAGGAAGAAGAAATGAAGCTGTTGAAAATAAGTATGGTCATTTACTTGACAAATATATCAAATAATTAGGAGGAATTTAGAATGGCTAATAATTTTATGGTAGCTGAGTCTACAAATTTAACTAGCGCACGAATCTTTAGCTTACAGGCTACTAAAGATATTCAGAATGGTGCAATTGTTGGTAAGGGTGATTTAGTAACTGGTGCAGATCAGATTTACACTGCTTTAGATGATTATGCAGGCGGTATGTATCTTGTGTTGAATCCGGCATGGAGTTATGACGATTCTAAGCTGGTGAATCAGAATGAAGAAAATTATGTTAATAAGGCAGATAAGCCTTTCAGAGTTTATCGTCTTGAAAAGGATATGAAATATAAGGTATCTAACATTACTGAGACTTTTGAAGTTGGCGATGTTGTTAAATATGATGCAGCAACTGGTAAATACGCAAAGGACACTGATGGTTCTTTAAAAGTTGTTTATGTAGAGGAACAGGGTTTCCCTTATTGTATCGGTTCTGTTGGCGTGACCGTTACTGGTGATACCAATAATGAATACGGCAAGGCATTGGGTGCAAAGACAATCAAATATACCATTGAGGTAATTAAATAATAACGGAGGAATGTGAATATGGGTATGACTTTAGAACTGGCTGCTTTAATCAATGATACATTGTCTAATAAAGTAGCTTTATTTAATGAAAATGCTGCTAAGTTTAGCGATCAGGCTGTAAGAGAAGGTTTCTTCGAGATTCTTGGTAGTGATAAACTTACATGGCAGAATTGGAGAGCGCATCATATTGAGTGCTTTGAGGTTATGGAAAATGTACTCAATATCAATCTTCCGCTTGCTTGGGAAAATTCTCCTTTCTATGACCAGTTTGTAGAGACTAAGAATGGCGGTCTTGGAGATGAAAATTCATATGTTGTAGATGATGATGGTATTTTATTCGCTTCTACTTTTGCTGGTAATTACTGGTCTGTTGATCGTCAGAAATTACAGGGTAAGAAATCTTTCAGTCTTCAGACTGAGTGGATTACCATTCGTGTTTATGATGAACTGGAAAGATTCTTGAAGGGTACTATTACTCTTGCGGAAATGGTACAGAAATTGCAGAAGGGGTTCCAGAATGAAATTGATTCCAGAATCTTCTCTTCCTTTAATGGCATTGGTACATATCTTCCTGCAAAGTTTCAGGAAGGCGGCTCTTATGACAAGGACACTATGGCTGACCTGATTCAGAGAGTACAGGTTGCTTCTCAGAAGAATGTTATTCTTGCTGGTACTCGTTCCGCTCTGGCACATATCGTTGATGGAGTAGATGCTCACAGAATGTCCGAAAGACAGAAAGAAGAGCTTGCTACTAAGGGGGCTTTACTTGAATTGACTGGTCTTGGTGTTAGTGCTATTGAAATTCCACAGACTTTTATCCGTGGTAGCTATGACTTCAAGGTAAATGATAAGTCTATCTTTGTTCTTCCTGATAATACAAAGCCTATCAAACTCTATTTTGAAGGTGATACCAGGGCAAGAGAAACTAAGGAAAAGGATAATGACGATATGACAATTGATACCACCGTACAGACAAAGCTTGGTACTGGTGTCATTGTTTCTACTTTAGTTGGTAAATACACGATTGTCTAATTCTATTTCAAAAACCATATAATACAATTCGAGACACCTATATGGGTGTTATTTTTATGCCCATATAGGATATGTCTAAATTGTTGAATGGTATTGTACTAATAGAATTATTTAATATATGGAGGATTTGATTTAATGGATTTTGAAAAAATGGAATTAGATGAACTAAAAGATTACGCAAAATCAATTGGATTAACAATTGGTAATATTGGAAAAGAAAAGTTGATTGCTAAGATTAAGGAAAAAGAAGCATCTAAAAATACTGAGACTCCTGAAAGGTCAGAACAAGAAGTGACGCCAGGTGCTGCAGATGATACATCGTCAAAGAAAGAAGCTGATACTGAAAAGTCAGAAATCTCTACTCAGAATACCAGTAATGATCTTTTGAGTTCTATCGCTTCAGCAATAGACGATTTAGAAGATGCAACTGGTGGTGAAATCGAGGAAATTGTTGATTTGCCCAATAACTACGTTGTTAGAGTAAAAAGCATTACTTTTGGTGGTTTAACATATAAATCACGATCTACAAATGCAGTATTGCGTTGGAATCAGATTGGTGCTGTCCAAGATATGACGATTGCTGAGTTGAATGAAATGAATAATTACAAGACTGATTTTCTTCGCAAACCATTAGTTATTCTTATGGATGAGAAGGCAATAAAGAAGTTTAGGCTTACGCCTGTTTATGAAAATGTTGCAAAAATCAATAATCTTGCAGAAGTATTTGAATCTGATATGACTACTATTGAAAAAGTTATTGATGATGCGATTAGAGTAAATATGCGAGATGTTCTTATTAGCAAAGTTAGACAGATGTATAAAACAGATCGTTTAACAAATGTGAAGATTCTTAAATTGCTTCAAGATAAATTACAGTTTGATATTTTAAGTGATGATATCTAATAAAGGCAGGTGATGGATATGGCTAATAATACTACATATAGGGAACTTGCTGATTATAAGGAGCGATTAAAATTTGATTGATAAAAAACTATTTGATTCTGAGTATTCTACTCAGTGGCGTGATGAGGTTGACTTTTTGAAAGAAAAAGGAATCAACTACACTTTTGTAAAACGTAATAATAATATTTCTACTTATAAATATGAAAAGACAAGTGAGTTGTTTTTACAACTCGCTTATTTTTATGCGCAAAAGAAGAAGTAATTTATAGAGATTAAATGGAGTGATTATATTATGCCAGCAAAAATGACACATGAAGAATATGTAAAAAAATTAAATTCAAAAAATAAAAACTTACATCCAGTCGAGAAGTATAATGGATATTATACAAAAATAAATCATTATTGTGATGTTTGTAAAAACACTATTCCAATTTTACCACGGAGTATTTTAAAGAATCCAAAATGCCCATCTTGTAATAATTATATTTTATTTGAAGGAATTAATGATTTTAAAACAACAGAACCTTTGATTTCTTCTTGGCTTCTTAATCCAAACGATGCAACCAAATATAAAACTTGGTCTAATAAAAAAGTAGATTGGATTTGTCCAAATTGTAATAATGTTGTTCGCAATAAAAGTATATCAAGCGTTGTAAGATATCACAAAGTTCCATGTTCGATATGCAATGATGGGGTTAGTATACCAATGAAAATGACAACATATGTAGTATCACAGTTTATTGAAAATTATAAAACGGAATTTGTTTTTAAAGATTGGAAATTCCAATTAAACGATAATAATATTACTCCAAGATATGATATAGTTTTTGATAAGTATATTGTTGAGGTAGATGGTGGTTTTCATTATAAAGACAATACATATACAAATACAAAATTAGAAATCCAACGATATATTGATTCTCAAAAAAATATATTAGCACTTAATCATGGATATAAAATGATTAGAGTTGACGCAAGAAAATCAGATTTTGATTATATAAAGAAAAGTCTTATTAATTCTTTTGGAGAAATGTTTGATATGAGTATAATAAATTGGGATGAATGTATTACATATGCAATGTCATCTAACATGCAAATAGTATGGGAATATAAAAATTCACATCCCGAAAAATCTTCAAAAGAAGTTGCTAAAGAAGTAAATATACCTTATGGTACTGTAATGGATTATTTAAGAATTGGTTCTAAATTAGGAAAATGTATTTATGATGCTAAATTAGAGAAAAATAGAAGTTTACATTCTGAAAGATCATATCGTTGTAAAAAGGTTATTTGTATAAACAATAACATGATATTTGATTCATTAACAAAAGCAATTCATTGGTGTGGTTTGTCAACAACGACATCTATTTCTGATGTATGTATTGGTAAAAGAAATTATGGTGGGAAACACCCTATTACAAACGAAAAACTATATTGGATGTATTATGAGGATTATTTAAAAGAGAAGGAGGCGATATAACTGAGTAATACACAATATACAGATTTAGTAGATGCTTTTTACAATAAAATAAGAGATTATAACTTTGTTACTATGAGTGCAGATACAGCTAATTCTATTGTAATCAGTTATATCCCAAAAGCTTGCATAATGTTTGAATCATGCAATCAAAATCTTGAAGATAGAGATGATGAGCTACAACAATTTAATTTTGAATTATCAAAAACAAATTTTGAAATATTGTGTAATTTTATGCTAATTACCTATTTGGATGCAGAGTACATATGTGTTCCACAGATGTTAAAAAGCCGTCTTTCAACTTCTGATTTTCACAGTTTAAATCTTCATAATCAACTCTCAAAGGTCATGGAACTTCGCACTATGCTTAAATCAGAAAATGACCAATTAGCAATCAATAAATCATATAAAGATTCTAAACTATTTGATTTAGTTACCAATAGGAAGAAGGTGTAATATGAGCCTTCAACTTATGAAAGAACGAATTAAGCATAGTGGCTCCTCATCTAGGGAAGAAATGATAATTGATGGACAGAATCTTCTAAAAGAAGAAT
>JAAUZX010000039.1 GCA_014804365.1 Lachnospiraceae bacterium | reverse complement strand
TTTGGATAAGTAAATCATGTTCTTCTCGCCGTTTCCGCATCCACTTAGTTTCCAGACCAAGTTTCTCAATGACCCATTCAAAAATTGATACAATTGCCTTTATACCAATAAGAATAACGAAAACTGAAAGAAGTACATATGAAAAGTTTATATTTAGTAATTCATTTATTGCATCCATTTACATATAAACCGTCCTACACATTATTCATTTGTTTCCAAGCGGATTCTAACAGTATTCGAATCTGGTCTTGTGTAATAACTTCCTTTTTTGAGTTAAACATCTTATCAATAAAATCTATCACATATTCTCTTTTTTCTTCACCGGACTTAGGGGTATCAAATAATACCTCTGCAGCCTCTACAGCCTTATTTACCCATTTAATAATTTCTTCCATTTGCGTAGCAGAAATTTTTGTTTTAACATATGGAACCAAAATTCCTGTAATAACGGCACCAATAACAGGAATGCATAAAAGTATAATATTAAAAATTTGTTCGTTCATAAATAATCCTCACTTTCAATAATTTTGTTCTCAAGTTCTTCAATTTTAATATCCAAATCGGATGTATCTAAATTATTTAATCTTCTTCCTTGTTTTAATTCTTCTAAGTGTTCACGTTCTGCCATCTTAATATATAATCCTTGAATTAATTTATATCCAGCCCATGCAAGCGAAAGAAGAATAGCAATAGCCGACACATCCTTCTCAAACCATACCATTACAATTAAAATGAAGCTGAATACATATGCTTCTAATCTTGCATACAGCACATTCTTTTTTGAGAATGGAATGAATTTTTTTCCCATTACACGCATTTCCTGTTCTCCTTGTATCCACAAGTAACATAATGTTTATAGTATAAAGACAGATCGTTTCCAAAGGCATTTTGCAAATCTGAATAATAACTTTTGTATTTATTTACATTAAAAGAAGCACTTGCGACTCTACCTTCTTTCATTCCATAATTACAGAAATGATTAAACAGTTTTGTTGAATCAGTGCCGAAAGCAGCTTTTAAGTCACTATATGTGTTGCTGTAATAGATCGGATCAAACACACGAGAATAATCTATATTTTTATATGTATATTTTGAAATCTGGTTTTGAACGTTTTGAGATGAAGAAGATGAAGTCCCCGATAATTTTTTATTAACTTCAGTAGCAATATAAGAATGTCTATTATATAGATAGTTGCCAGGACATGCTTTAGCAGCATAATCTCTATGGACTGTCATATTACATCCATTTAAGTGATTTACTCGGTTGCTTTTATTTGTACTCCATATCAGCTTCTTAATATTATTTCTTTTACAAATATCTGCAACTAAATTAATTAAAGAAGCCATAGCTTTATCTGATACATGCCAGTCTGGTGCACCACCATCATTCGCAACCTCAATGGTAACAGCCCGATTGTCATTTGCGGCGTTAGAAGTACACCATGAACGGTCTTTTTCTTCTACATATAAAGCAATACGTCCGTCACTTCCGATACCGTAATTAGATGAGGCTTTACGAGTTGTTGGCGCAAATACATCGCCACATCTTTCAATTGATAAATTACCAGCCATACAGTGAATAGTTATAGTGTCTATCGCATGATTTCTTGGACTTGTCTTATTAGGACTTATTTTCGTATAATTTACTAATGAACTATTTGTATAACTCATTATTTCCTCCATATAAAAAGAAGAACCAGAATCGTCCAGTTCTTAAATAGTTGTTTTATTTGTTATTTTTCCAATAATTCCAAGCTTTCTCGGTTTCAGGCTTGTAATAATAAGCAATTAATTTCCCGTCGTATCCTTCATCTATCCACACAGGCTGACATTTCATAACTGCATATTTTACAATTTGCTTAATATTACATAATTTAATTAAATTATTTTCACCATATACTTCTTTGACATCTTCAAATGTCTTACATTTTAACAAAATCAATCCTCCTTTCTCCGATATAAATCGTAAAAAAATGGGACAGCAGACACAAAACGGTGAATTGCTATCCCATAAAATATTTTACAATTCACTATTTTCTAATTCTGAACAAGCGTCAGACTTAACACTTTTTCTTTTGTTTAAATTTTTAATATACTTTTCGTATTCTTCCTTTTTGACAATTTTATATTTACTGTCTTTATATTCAACAAACACAGTTTTACATTCATTATCTAAAACTGCGGTTATTTGAATTGGTTTTTCGTCGTAAGAAAATACGAGTATATGTAAAAATTTATTATAAGACAAAACTTTACACTCTTTAATCATATACATACCTCGAATATAAAAAAGAGTGGTTTATAGCCACCCTTTTTTACAATAAAATTATTCCTCAATTAAAATCAAATCAAGGATATTGTCATCTGCATCTGCAAGCAAATCACAGGTGATGGTAATCGAACCAGGATCACCGGTATTTGAGAAGCTAAGTGACATATTAGACTGAGGAGCACATTTTGCTGCTACGAGGCGATAGGGCAGCACTTCATCATCTTCTGTCTTCATAATGGTATCACCATAAACAATGAAGTTTTTAGGAAAACTTGTAGACTTAATATTAATACGCTGTACATTGTCAGTAACTTCCTTCATGTAATAAACAATGACTTTTTCCCCACCAGACAATGCAGTATTGAGCATAATTACTTTGTCTGCAACTGTACATTCCAGCTCAGTGCCGCAGTCATCATCTGCAGTATATACAACAACTGATCCAATGACAGGAGCCTCAGCAAGAGTAATTTCCGTTCCTGCTTCGTCTACAGCAGCTTCTACTCTGGTCACGAACTTAGCGGACTTGCTTATTTCGCCACCGGTAATGAGCTGCCACAGTTTAACGGTCTGAATCTGTGTTTCAATAGTAATAGTGCCACCTCTCTCACCAGAGAACTGTACACGCTTGGGATGCCCCTTGCCGCCGTAAGCAAATACGGATTCGCCCGTAAGCTCCGTGGTGGAAACGTTTGCAAAGTCTAAATTAAGAAAAGGTTTCTTTGTGGCATAATCCACAAAAATGAGGTCACATACCTCTCTGTTAGCCATATTAGGATTTGGCATAGTAAAATCCTCCTTTAAAGTTCAGTATTTATTCTTTTAAACCACGCTGATGCGTCAAAATGTTTGTCTTTATCACCCCATGCCGCAACGCTCATGGATTGAATATCATAAATATTGTTATTGGAAAGTCGAAAGAAGCAGTCCCATAGCTGAAACACTGTTAAATCCCAGATGTTTAGTATGTTGAGCGACTGGCTTTTGTTTGCGACAGCAGATATGATATTGCCCAGTTCCATATCATTATTCTGATTTGTTAGTTTGTTGTTTTTTGACCGCCCCTTTTGAAGCTTTTTCATTATTTCTAATGCTTTTTTGCTTTTTATATTGGATAAGTCTGTGTGTTCCTTGCCTTTAAAATTGTTTCTCTGGCAAATAATATCGCGTATATCAACATAATTATCTTTTGAAATCTTTCCAACTCTTTTTTCATCATATTTATTGTATGTATAATAACAGTTATCTTCTTGTGAATATGTTACTTTTTCCTGTAAGAAGAAATTTAATGCCGATTCTAATGCCACTGAAGTAGTTTTATTTGAAGTCATCAAATTAAATATATCTAATTTTATGATTTCATCATCTGACATTTTTTCATATTGTTCTGTACAACCAATAAAATCAAAATAGGATTTAGGATCCATTAATAAAAGCAAAATATAAAACTGATACGTATTATATCCAATAGAGGAAATGTCTTTTAATTTTGGCGAAAGAACATGACAGGTATCTGCTATAAATATAGGATAAGGAGACAGTAGTTCAAAATAATTTAGCTTCAAAGTATTACGCCCTCCCTATTTTAAAATCTGGCATATTGTATATCATTTGTTTTCCATAATATTTATTATTTGGGAAAAAATAAGAAACTGATTCTAATTTTAATTTTCCAATGCCAAACTTATCAGAATCTCTTATTTTCCGTTCTATCATATCAGACAATATATCAACTTTTGTTCCGCTATATCCTGCCTTGGAGTATCTCATTATTTCTTTGTGACAATATGCCCATATAATTAATTTCATGTTTTTAACAGTATTTGTTGGAATCTCAGGTATATCAACTTCAACACAAATAAATGATTTTACTTCTGTCTGGGTTTCATCAGCATAAAGATAAGGAAATATTTGAGAATAAGGTAAATTTTTAATATCACTCCTAGTAAATGGTGCCTTATTAAATAATAACTCGCATATTTCTTCTGAATTTTGAAAGGCTGAAATCAGATTTGTTTTATAAGAGCCTATATCTTTCAATATTGATCCTTCTATATAAAATCACCTCCGTTACACAATTCTTGAAATAGAGATGATTTTTTCTGATAGGACAACTTCATTTACAATGACTTGCAGTTTGAAATACTCATCAGTCAAATCCTCATTTTCAATAAATAATTCTATACCGTTTTCAGTCACACTTTGTTCTATATCAAAGTCACTGACTATATTCCATATGAAGTCTACCATGTTCCAATCTACTGAAGAACCATTCTTCTTATCTGTAAAAGATACAGCATAAGTATTTGAAAATCCAATCTGCAACTCTGAATCCCCAGAAATTACTGCCGATAAATCTGTCGTTTCATTGGGTGTTGGCGGAGTGGGTGGGAGAGGAGAGGACGGGTTTATATAATCACAAATCCGTAATTCCTGATTATCCTTATCCGGATTAAACTCTGTCTTGTCAGCTATAAAGCTCAACAAAGAACCTATATTCCCAGAGTTATATAAAACATCATCACTACGAGTTATCTTAAATACTTTCTTAGGATTTGTAGGTTTCATATCTATAAATACACGTTTACTTTCAAGTTCAAAACCTTCTTCACAATATCCGATCAGAACAGTATAGTTATTGGAGCTTAGTACAAGTGTACTATTGCCACTCTCGCCCACATCGTACTTGCTGGCTGAAACAATATTTGCAAAACGCTGTATGATTTCTCCATTTGAAAGCTGCCACTTCAAAAGATAGTTGCACTGAATCATTTTTCCTTCATAATGTATATCATTTACATTGAAAGAGTTATAGACAAGCCAGTATGTATCATCTTTTGTGTCATGCAGATATTCACCTATTTTTAGCGGATTATCATA
>JAAUZX010000038.1 GCA_014804365.1 Lachnospiraceae bacterium | reverse complement strand
TGTAAAAGCTGAAGCGGCTCAGGCCCGGTGGCTCAGTTGGTTAGAGCGCCGCCCTGTCACGGCGGAGGTCGTGGGTTCGAGTCCCATCCGGGTCGTTTTCGCGGGGTCTTAGCTCAGCTGGGAGAGCATCTGCCTTACAAGCAGAGGGTCATAGGTTCGAGCCCTATAGGCCCCATTGATTAGAGAAGAATTTGTTCTTCTTATAATCTGCCGGCGTGGCGGAACTGGCAGACGCACAGGACTTAAAATCCTGCGGGACTAACCTCCCGTACCGGTTCGATTCCGGTCGCCGGCATAATTTTTTAGGTAGCTCAATTCCTTGTAAACACTGGGGTTGAGCTGTTTTTATGCCAACTATTACGATGAGTTGTAGAACGCTGCAATATGATTGTACCCAACCTGCCTTATTGACGGTTTTTTGAAATATTATTTTATAACACGGATCTGATCACACGAAAGGAGCGAAAATGCCATGGCTATAAAAAACAAAGTAGTTATTTTCGATATGGATGGAATTATTTTTGACAGCGAACGGCTGATTCTGGATTGTTGGGAGAAAGTGGGGGAGAAGTATCAGATTGCAAATATCAGAGAGGTCTGCATTGACTGCACCGGGACGAACAGTGTAAAGACCAGAGAAATTATTTACGCCTATTATGGAGAATCCTTTGCGTATGATAAATACAGAAAAGAAGCTGACGAGTTGTTCAAAGAATATGTCCGAACGAAGGGCCTGCCGGTTAAGAAAGGCGTCAGGGAACTTTTGCAATATCTACAGGCGGAGAGGATACCGATCGGACTTGCCTCGTCTACGAGATTGGCCATTGTGGAGGAAGAATTACGTCAGGCAGGATTATATGATTATTTTCAGGTCGTTATGGGCGGCGATCAACTAAAGAGAAGCAAGCCGGAACCCGATATTTATCTCCTGACCTGCGAAAAGATGGGGATCCTGCCAGAGTGTGCATATGCGATCGAGGATTCCTATAACGGTATTCGTTCGGCCTACAGTGCCGGCATGATGCCGATCATGGTGCCAGATATCTTACAGGCGGACGATGAGATGAAAGAAAAAAGTGTTGCCGTATTGCAGGATCTGTTGCAGGTGAAGCAGTATTTTCAGGAAGAGGGGTGTCCGGGTGGCAGGGAATCTGATTAAAGGTGAAAACCTAAAGGTGCTAAGGCGCGTTCTGCGTAAAGAAAAGGAAGCTACGAAACCGCAGCTTGCAGAGAAAACAGGTTTCAGTGGGGAATGTCTGATGTGAGGAAGGAGCGCGTAATAGCATGCGCACCCTCAATCAGTCGTTTGTAAAGTCGATATCATATCTTGTGCCGTGGGAAAAAAGAATACCGTCTGTAAGCTGAATGCGAAGGATACAAGTGTTTTCGTCATCAAAATTATTATGACCGTTATCAATCCAGGTATGGAAAGCTTTTTTTAGTTTTTCGGCTATCTCTTTATTCTCGGGCTTGCCGAAATAACCAAGGTTGATTCCTTTTCCATGAGCAGTAAACCAATCACCGGCAATTGCAACGGTAGGATTTTTTGTTATCTGATTCATTTTATTGGAAAGTGCATAAGTAATTATATAAAATGCGCCTTCTTCATAAAAAGCATTTACATTTCGCACATATGGCACGTCGGCATCTACGGTTGCCAGTGCTATGATATTGTCCTTCCCGAAACGCTCATTCATGATCTTTTTTGATTCTGAAGTTAGTTTTCCCATGCTCTATTTCTCCTTTTTTCCTTATGAGATATTTAAGTTATTAACGATCAATTTGAAAATAGCAAGAGATTTTTCGGTTTTGTTTTGCTCGTATAGCTTTATTATAATTCTTTAAGCAAAAAATGTGAACCAATTTGAAAGTGTCAAATGTAAACTTTAGGGTGCTAAATTCCGGATTATTGAGTTATCTATGACAGTGTAAAAATATCTGGTGAAAGACGAATCACTTACCGTTTCGGTAGCCTTCATATGATAGTATAATAGTCTTAGTATAGTAATTTTAGTATAGAAATCCGGTAGACACCCCATGTCTATTCCGGAAAAACAGGGCATTGCTCGCTCTGTGTCCTGTTTTTGTAAGCAGTCCAATGATAAGCTCATAGCGAAAGGAGAACACAGAACAATGAACCAGCAAAAAATTGGAGCATTCTTTAAAGAACTTCGGAATGAAAAAAACATTACGCAAGAGCAGTTGGCTGAAAAGTTTGGCGTTTCACGCAGAACGGTTTCCCGTTGGGAGACGGGCAGCAATATGCCGGATCTGGATATTCTGATTGAAATGGCAGACTATTATGATGTTGACTTGCGGGAGCTGATCGATGGAGAAAGGAAGAGCGAGAAAATGAATCATGAATTAGAAGAAACTGTATTAAAAGTAGCAGACTACAGCAATGAAGAAAAACGGAAAATGACCAAAATAATGCATTGGCTGTTTATAGCCGGCGTCGTATCATTTATATTTTTCTTTATTCTATTGTTTAATGAACCGGAGGAACCTACGTTTATTTACGGATATGCACAAGGTGTAACACTGGGAATACCTTTTGCAATGGTTTCGGTCGGCGCGATTATGACCGGTAAATATGCCGCGAAGATTCGTGATTTCAAAATGAGAGCGTTAGGTCGTAATATGAAAAATTGATGTACCTGTTCAGAAGGTGCTTCGTAACTGAGAAGAACAGGGTTCCGAACAGTTACAAATTGACAAAAGATACTGATTTATGTTTCTTCGGCGGCATATATGTAGTAAACTGGTTGCAGGAGCGTAAAAAGAACGAATGAAAAAGAAGAAAAAAATTATAATCAGATTACTTATATCAGCGGCGGGGATATTAGCTGTGGTAATTGCGCTGCTGGGATTTCGGCTTCGTGGCAGTGTGGCAATACGGGCGGGTCAGACAGTACGGGCACCTCAGGATGTAGTCGCCTATAGGCAGGACGATGAGCGGTGGGCAGGCGATACGCTGGGGGACTCGTCATTTACCATGAAGTCCTCCGGCTGCCTGGTGTCCTGTATCGCGTCAGCGATCAGTATGGAGAGCCGGGATGAAGTGACGCCGGGGGAATTAAATCGGATATTTACAGAACATAGTGTGTATGACGGCGAGGGAAATATTCAGTGGGCGGCGGTTGACAGGATCGACGGATATTCCACACATGTCTATCAGGGTGTGTCGCAGCAGGAGATCGATCAGTGTCTTGCTGCGGGCCACTATCCGATCGTGCGCGTGAGAGTAAACGGGGTCGGCAATTTTCATTATGTGCTGATCGTAGGCACGGAAAATGAGGATTATGTCTGCATGGACCCGCTGAAAAGTGAGTTGACTGAATTATCACAATACTTAGGCAGGGTCTATGCGGTACGGATGGTGCAGTCAGACGGATAAGCGGCGGTCCAAGCAACTATTTGGAACGCGTCATACGCTCAGTACAGTCTGATGCAACATTTCCGTATCGTGAGGCGGGCGCAAGAATTCTCAGCTTGTATGGAACAAAAATGTGTCATATAATTAACAGGCAATGTAACAACAGATGTAACTGTTCAGAAGATGCTTACGCGAGGTGTTTTTTGTGAGTGAAGCGTAAGCGGAAGTCACAGAAAACCCGAGGTAGACATGCGCGAAATTATGCAGGATGCATAATTTCTATGCATCTTCGTAACTGTGAAGAACAGGGTTCTGAACAGTTACCAACAGATAAAATAAGATTGGAGTAATATAAAGTATGGATACGAAAATGTATAGAAAAGATTTTTCCGGATTGGGATTTCGCATGGCGTGCAGCGCTGTGCTGATCTTGGCGATTCAGACCGCCGGACAGTATATCGCGGTGGCGATCAATCCGGATTGGGCAGAAAATATGGATATTATGCTTGCAGCCACGATGGTTCCGCTGTATGTGCTGGGCTATCCGCTGGCATTCCTGATTCTGAGAAGCAAGGAGAAACGGACGATTGAGAAGCATAATATGACACCTGGACAGTTTATTCTGGCATTTATGATGTCGTACGGGCTCATGATCCTGGGTAATCTGATCGGTGTTTTTATTACGCTGGGGATCGGTATACTGAAAGGAGATGAAGTGGTTAATCCGTTAATGTCCGTAGTAAACGGCGGTAATCTCTGGATCACGGCCATCTATATTGTGCTGTTGGCACCGGTCTGCGAAGAGTTCATGTTCCGGAAGCTGATCTGCGACAGAGTAGCGAAATACGGGCAGGGAACGGCTGTTGTGGTATCGGGGCTGATGTTCGGACTGTTCCACGGCAATCTTAATCAGTTTTTCTATGCATTCTTTCTCGGAAGCTTCTTTGCATTTATTTATTTGAAGACGGGGCAGCTCAAATATACGATCGGGCTGCATATGGTCATAAACTTTATCGGAAGCGTGCTGGGCGGCCTTCTGTTGCAGAATGTGGATATGCAGACACCGATGGGACTTATTATTTTTGCGCTTTATGCATTGTGCGTTTACGGAATTGCCTTGGCGGGCGGTGTTCTCTTCCTCGTAAACCGTCCGAAGATGAAGCTGGAGGCAGGAGAGATTACTATTGAAAAAGGAAGCAGATTTAAGACGGTGATCGGCAATGTGGGGATGATCGTTTACTGCCTGCTGTTTTTGATCTTGACCCTTGTTGTTACACTGAGATAACCCGTTGTTACAAAAATCCGCATAACCCCTTGACATTTTCTCTAAAACTATATATAATTTCTTTTGTTGCGGAAGTACATCAGAGAGCAACAAATGTGCGTTTAGCTCAGCTGGATAGAGCGTTTGGCTACGGACCAAAAGGTCGGGGGTTCGAATCCTCTAACGCACGGTAGATTCAAAAAGGGAATGCTTATAAGAAGCATTCCCTTTTTTTTCGTGTTTTTTGGTTTTTTTGGGTCTGGCTGAAATAAATGGCTGAAATAAATGTTGTCTAGGTGTTGACAAATTGCTTATACTGTATATAATGATATATAAACAGTATATACTTTAAACCGTGGCGGGATGTGACGACAGCGCGCTGCGAGGAGGTTAACCAATGAGGATCATTATATCTAATCAGTCCGAGCTGCCCATTTATGCGCAGATCAGGGAGCAGTTGAAGGAACAGATATTAAACGGGCAGATTCCGGAGGGAAGCACACTGCCGTCCATCAGGCAGCTTGCGAAGGAGATCGGAGTCAGCGTAATCACCACGACCCGAGCCTACAGTGATCTGGAGGCGGAGGGGTTCATTGCCACCATGCAGGGCAAGGGAAGTGTGGTGCTCTCCAAGGATAACAGTATGTTACAGGAACAGTATCTGCTGCGGATCGAGGATGGGCTGACGACTGCCATCGAGACGGCACGGGTGATGGGGATGCCGGAAGAAGAACTGGAGAAAATATTTCAGAATCTGCTGCATGAGATGCAGGATAAGCGGTAACGGCCAATTAATCGGCAGCCGCGGGAAGAGGTATATCAGGCACATGCAGCATGCGGAAGGGAATGAAGAAGAATATGGAACTGTTAGAGGTGCGTAACGTATCTAAACATTATAAAAATTTCAGTCTGGAAAATATTGATTTTGTGCTTCCCAAAGGATATATCATGGGATATGTGGGACAGAACGGCGCGGGGAAGAGTACGACGTTAAATCTGATTACGAACCTGTGTAAATGTTCAGAAGGGGAGATCTATGTGGATGGTATCACATGCATAAGCGATGCGATCCGCTATAAGGAGAGCATCGGCTATATCGGTGATGAGTTCTATTATCCGGCTAATTTTACAGTGCGCAATATCAGAGGTATCCTGAAGAATTTATATCCGACTTTTTCGGTAGGTAAATTTGATGAACTGCTGCGAGAATGGAAACTGTCGGAGAAGATGAAGGTCAAGGATTTCTCGCGGGGCATGAAAGTGAAACTGATGTTTGCGTCGGTGCTGGCAAGGGACACGAAGCTTCTGGTGTTGGATGAGGCGACGAACGGGCTTGATCCGGTCGTGCGGGTGGATGTGCTTAAGCTATTGCAGGAGTATATTGCGGACGGCGAGCGAAGCGTAATTTTTTCCACGCATATCTTAAGCGACTTAGAGCAGATTGCGGACTATATATTTTTTATCCACGACGGAAAGAAGGTATTATATGATGCAAAAGACGAGCTGCTGGAAAATTATCTGCTGGTTAAAGGTGAGAGACGTGCGGTATCGACGCAGCTTCAGAAAGAACTGATCGGGATCATCGACAACGCATACGGATTTGAGGCAATTCTGCCGAGCGAGAGAGCTGACCTTCTGACGAGTGAATTTCATTTTGAGAAGCCGACAATCGATGAGATCGTGGTGCACTATATCAAGAATATGGAGTGAGGGAAGAAAGGAGCGTAAAGAAATGAGGGCAATACAGTTTGCGAAGATAGATTTCATCAAGACGAAGCAGCAGATTCTGTGGATACTGCTGGTGATACCGGTGGTCCTTCTGTTTATGCTGCGGCAGAGTTCGGACAGTCCGATGCCGTTGGTTATTTTTTTCTGTTATACGCTGTTTATGGCGCTTATATTCAGTACGATACCGTTTGGCTCGTGTCAGCGGCAGGAGACGGGGTTCCTGCTACTGCTCCCGGCCACGACGCGGGATCGGATATCAGGCAGATTCTTATACGGGCTTTCTTACATGATGGTGGCTGCGCTGGTTGGCTGTGTGGGAATGTATTTTGACAAAATGATAAGCGGCGCCGTGATAGAGGCGGAAATACCTTTTTGCATGATTGCTTTTGCGGTGAGCATGGTATTTATGGCTTTGGAATATGTGATTCTCTATCTGTTCGGGGAGCAGCAGAGTCCGAATATTCTGAGTCTGATCAGAATGATACCGGGATTCGTGTTTTTCTTCGGATCGATAGGGCTGATCGAAGGAGCACAGGATGATCCGGAAATGACAGCTGCTCTTATGGAGTATATAGGCGGTCATCTGATGTTAATCGGCTGGTGCAGCCTGGCGGCAGCGTTTGTGTTGTTTGCGGCGGCAGCTATGCTGTGTACGGCGGTGACTAAGAAGAGAGACTTCGGATAATTCATTTTGATAAAAAGGGGTATCTTGCAATTAAATAGTGATGCCGGATAGCGGCGGAAAAATTTTCAGAAAGTGAAACTTTTTCCGCCCTTTATTCGTATTACTGATAGAGATGTGATAAGATGTCCATAATGAAATAAAAGAGACAGAAGAATACACGGAATCAATGTAACTGTGAAGAACAGGGGTCTGCACAGTTACGAATCAATAAGGAATTATGACGTGATGGAGCATAAGTTTGAGAAAGAGCTAAGGTGGGATGATCTGGTAGATGAATATCAGACAATGCTGTATCGGATCGCTTTTTCCAATATGAAGAATCGGGCGGACGCCGAGGATGTGGTACAGGAAGCGTTCCTGCGTTACATGAAGGATGAGAAGCCGATCTTGAACAGGGAACATGAGAAAGCGTGGNTGATACGGACCACNATTCATATCTGTATGGATATCTTAAAGAGCAGTTGGCACCGCANGACGGTGGCGCTTGACGAGTCACTGACTGCNGAGACGAGGAGTGTCTGGCTNCCCTATCAGATNAAGGANGACAGGACGCTGGAAGCNGTGCTGCANTTACCGGTACATTATCGGAATCCGATNTATCTTTTCTATTATGAGGATTATTCCATACAGGAGATCGCGGGGGTCTTGAACGAGAAGGAAGGAACCATCAAGACAAGGCTGAGGCGCGGCAGGGAAGAAGTGAAGAAGATTCTTACGGAAGGGAGGCCGTAGAGCTTATGAGCATACAGGAGATTGGAACAAACGGCAAAGAAGGNATACAGGGCTATTCGCATAAGGGGNAGCAGAAAGGGGCAAAAGGATTTCAGGAGAGTCTGNTGCANAACCTCAAGTGTCAGGAGCAGGAAAATGTATCTTCAGAACTTGAAAGACCNGTAAAAGAGGGTGTTGAATCCGATGCGGCAGGNANAAGTGTCAGGGAATCCGNGNNAGNGTTAANGACAAACGGAANCGAGGACAGAGCGAATGTCGGTGNGGNCGGAAAGGCGGCGAGNATCCGCGTCAACGAGCTGATGAACCGGGAGGCTGTGCAGACTGCGGAGGTAAGGCATATGAGCTATGAAGAGAGCGATAACATAGAGATTGCGGTNACAGAGGGNTATACGCTGAAGGGCAANATGGAGGGNCGGCAGGTCTATGTGGAGGCGAAGTACGAGGACGGCAGACTGGAAGCCTATCATGTGGATACAGACAAGGTGCAGGAACATACGCAGCACAGGATCGAGCAGTTTGCATTGGAAACGGCGGACAGTATGAAGGCATGACGGAACATATAATTTTAGCTGGGAAAAGGGGAGAAGAATATGATCAATAATAATCCATTCAACACATTTTATGCGCCAACTATAGCAACTAACGCGAACACTGCGCAGGAGATCAAGAAATACACTGAGGCGGTGGCGAGACGGCAGAAGATGGGGCTGGAAGGCGACGGTGCGGGAGATACTTGTTTTGCAGCGCGGTTAAAGCAGGCGGAGGAACTTAAGGCTTCCGGAGAGTCGTGCGGCGCTACGGATTCGGTGGCGATCATCCTAAAGCGGATGGGTGAACCGACAGCGGGGGAACCGGTCACGATGGAGGTGATTCACAAGGGCGTCAGAGTGCAGGTGACGAAAGATGCGATGTTCGGCAATACGATTACCATCGGCGGCAGTTCTAATCCTGACTGGATTCAGGTGTCTACCTCCGTGGGTAATGTCAAAATTGATTTAAACGATTTGGACAGTCTTATGAAATGTCTTGATATGTTTTCTCCGGAGGATATCAATGCCATTCTGCGCAAGATTACGGAAGTAAGGCAGTCGCGTGACGCGCTGCAGGAGATCGACAATGTGAAGAATACGCCGGTCGAACAGGCGGAGAAGAAAGAGGATGAGGAAGAGGAAGCTTAAGTAAGTACCGCGTTGCCCTTATAAAGTGTTTGTGGTAGAATAGATTGCAAAATCAGAGATTTTTCAATCGCAAATCAGGGGGAACGAATCAAGTGCAGAAAAAAATAGCGGTAATAAACGATATATCAGGATTCGGGAGATGCGCCGTTGCGGTGGCACTCCCGATCATATCATATATGGGCGTGCAGTGCTGCCCGGTCCCTACGGCGATTCTGTCGAATCATATGGGATACCCCAATTATTATATGGACAATTACACAGACCGCATGGAAGAGTACATCGGGAACTGGAGGAAGCTGGGACTTCGGTTTGACGGGATCACGACCGGATTCTTAGGCTCCGTGGAACAGATCGCGATAGTGAAGAGATTTATCCGTGATTTCTCGCAGGAGGGTACCATGGTGATCGTGGACCCTGTTATGGGCGATCACGGAAGGCTGTATTCTACCTACACAGAAGAGTTATGCATTCAAATGCGGGAATTGATCGGACAGGCACATATTACAACGCCGAATCTGACGGAGGCGTGCAGATTGGCGGATATGCCGTATCGGGATGGTGTGTGGCGCAAGAAAGAGTTACGCGCCATGGCGGAGCAGATCGCGGCTATGGGGCCGGANAGAGTNGTNATTACGGGAATCCCNCAGGGCGGATTTATTGCNAATTATGTATATGAGCGGGGAGCGGAACCGCAGATCATTCGTACCCATAANGTGGGCACGGAGCGTTCCGGCACAGGAGATGTNTTCTCTTCCGTTATCGCNGCGGANGGTGTGAACGGTGTGCCTTTCCACAANTCNGTCCGCAAGGCATCGGGATTCGTCAAGAAATGCATACTGCGCACGGAGGAACAGGNAGTTCCGAAACCCGACGGCGTATGCTTTGAAGAGATATTGTATCAGTTGAANCGGGATTAAGCCTGCGCTATGCAATATTCCAGCTCAAAAGGATATCCGTCTTTCTTATTCTCNTCGGACAAGGTATCGGTCTCTATGATACAGAAATCANNGCCNTTTAGNACTTCCTTCATTTCCGCTNTTACAGAATCAAAGTCTGACATGTGAGTAGAGATTCTGCGGCAGGCATAGCTGCCGGCGGACAATGNGCGGATTCCGTTCTGTNCTTCCGNANNGCCGGAGAGTGTCAGGAACATGTGGCGGCGATAGCTGCCGTNCGTATATTCATGNAGGACACCGGACGGATANGAAGCCGNGAGNCCNTGCTGNTGTGCGGTGACAAACAGCCGCAGAATATGCTGNCCGTAGTACTTGGGGGTNTCCATCTCGTCGAGGGGNACCGTGAGCAGNGTGCGTTGTTCCACNCTGCTGTGGTAGAATCCGTCCGGCAGCAGGATACCGCTTTTGCTTTCGGGAATCTTAGCCATACCGGTGACGGANCTGCCCATNTTCTGGAGTGTNGCCTGCAAGGTGCCCAGACAGTTNTGTATGTCCATAATCTTCTGCTCGGCGAGAATCTTGCCGTCATACAGGAGNTTCTGCAGATTGATGGAGTTGTGGTCCACATAANGATTCAGATCTTTTAACGGAATTCCCAGNTTGATNCAGACTGTGATGGCATCCAGCAGATAGAGCTGNTCCTGCGTATAATACCGGTANTTGGTCTCCGTGTTGACAAATGCCGGTTTCAGGATGCCGATCTGATCATAGTATCGAAGGGATTTGATGCTGACATTTTTCTGCTTTGAAACTTTTCCGATGGACATGTACTGACTCATTGNTGTAGTGCTCCTGCTATATATAATGATATAAAACTATAACCNGTGGTTAGAGTTTGCAAATCATATTTTGTCACATCTCAAACACAAAAACAAGCCCTTTTGCAAAACTTGTGCCAACAAAAAAATCCGCATACAATATCATGTATGCGGATTTGATAATTATTTCATAACCTAATGGTATGCAGCAAGAATCAAAGCGTAAGCGAGATTCTTGCAGACTAAGCACGCAGGGCTTAGTCTTAACCCATAGTCACAANAACATCATAACTCGTCTTTCCTTTTTCATAAGGAACAACACAGCCNTCCAGAGTCTGTCCGTCCACCGTGATGGANTTCACACCNTTCTCTACGTTGTCNGGATTTACTACCTTAATGTTGTAAGTGCCCTCGCGGAATTTTCTGGTNAGCTCGAAATCACCGAAGCCCTTCGGNACGCAGGGATTGATGCTGAGTCCCTTGTGCGTGGGATATACGCCCAGAATGTGCTGNGATACATTGACGAAAGTCCATGCCGCCGTACCGGTGAGCCAGCTGTTCTTCGCTTCGCCCGGAATCTGAGCGTCTGCGCCGGCTACCATCTGGGAATATACATANGGTTCTGTCTTGTGGATTTCGCTGAACTCCTCNACNTAAGCGGGACANGTCTTGCGGTAGATCTCGAAAGCTCTGTCNCCNCGTCCGATCACNGTCTCCGCNATGGAAACCCAAGGATTGTTGTGNCAGAAGATACCGGCATTCTCTTTATATCCCGGCGGATAGGAAGAAATCTCNCCCAGNTCCAGATGATATCTGGTGTATGCGGGCTGNAAGATCATAACGCCNTATTCGGTATCCAGTTTTTCCTTTACGGAATCAAGCGCCTTCTCGGCAAGTCCTTCTTCAACGCCGATGCCGGCAAGCGGNCAGAAACCGTTTGACTCAATGTAGATCTGTCCTTCGTCACATTCTTTGGAACCGATCTTCTTGCCGTANGCATCGTATGCNCGNACGAACCAGTCGCCGTCCCAGCCGTCNTTTAANACGGCATCATACATTTTCTTAACTTCCGNGCGGGCATANTCAGCNTCCGCCTGNTCNCCNATCAGNTCGCATAACNGTGCATATTCNTCGCCGTATTTTACNAACATGCCGGCAATAAATACGGATTCNGCAACAGGTCCCTCAGAAGGTCCGAAAGTCTGGAAGGACTCGCCGGGATGCTCGGAGAAGCAGTTTAAGTTCAGACAGTCGTTCCAGTCNGCACGCCCGATCAGCGGCAAGTTATGAGGACCCTTGTGATTTACGATGTAATCAAAGGAGCGTTTCAAGTGNTTCATCANCGGTTTTGCCACGTTCATGTCGTTGTCAAACGGAACCATCTCNGTAAGGATGGACGTATCGCCGCTCTCACGAACGTAGGCGGATGTGCCGGCGATCAGCCATAAGGGATCGTCATTGAAGCCGCTGCCGATGTCGGAGTTGCCCTTCTTCGTCAGAGGCTGATACTGGTGATATGCNCTGCCGTCNTCGAACTGTGTGGAAGCGATATCGATGATTCTCTGTCTTGCACGGTCGGGGATCAGNTGTACGAAACCTAAGAGATCCTGACAGGAATCTCTAAAGCCCATGCCGCGTCCGATACCGGATTCATAATAGGAAGCGGAACGGGACATGTTGAAGGTTACCATACANTGNTACTGATTCCAGATATTGACCATACGGTCAACTTTATCATTGGAAGATTTCACGCTGTATTTGGANAAAAGNTCNCCCCAGTATGCGTTCAGAGCGGCAAAAGCCTTGTCCACGTCGGCNTCGGNCTGGTATTTNGCCAGCATAGCATTGGCAGGTTTCTTATTAATAACATTGTGGGACTCCCACTTATCATCTTCCGGATTCTCTATATATCCTAAGACNAAGACATAGGACTTGGATTCGCCGGGAGCNAGNGTCACGTTAATCTGGTGTGANGCGATAGGAGACCAGCCNCGTGCGATCGAATTCGTNGCTTTGCCNTTCTCCACAACTTNCGGATTGGCAGCGCCGCGGTATGCNCCGAGGAAAGCNTCNCGGCTTGTATCAAATCCGTCTACAGGTGTNTTGACGGAATATACCGCATAATGATTTCTGCGCTCTCTGTATTCTGTCTTATGATAAATGGTGGANCCNATNACCTCTACCTCGCCGGTGCTTAAGTTNCGCTGGAANTTNCGGGAATCATCATCNGCNTTCCANAGACACCACTCTACATATGAGAAAAGGGATANTGACTTGGAAGCNCNGCCNGTATTNGTCAGCTTTACCTGACTGATCTCGCAGTTGTCGTCCATGGGAACGAAGGTGAGCACGGAGNCTTCNANATCATTCTTCTTNCCGGTAAAACGNCTGTANCCGATGCCGTGGCGGCACTCGTAACTGTCAAGNTCTGTCTGGGTAGGTTTCCAGCCCGGATTCCATACGGTATTGCCNTCTTTAATATAGAAGTATTTACCGTTGATGTCATTCGGTACATCATTGTAACGGTAACGGGTCATGCGCAGCAGNTTGGCATCTTTATAGAANGTATAGCCGCCGCAGGTGTTGGAGATCAGACTGAAGAANTCATTGCATCCTAAATAGTTGATCCACGGTAAAGGGGTCTTAGGGGTNGTGATGACGTATTCNCGGTTGGCGTCATCGAAATAGCCAAATTTCATAGTGNTTTTCTCCTTTTCTGTTGATGTTTTGTTGATATATGAAACATGTGAAGCGAAATACAGAAAACGATTAAGATAAATGTGAAGNTGTATATTGTGCCCGTGCACCGTTAANAGATAAAAAAATGAAGTGCACGGAAAATATACAAAATATAATGATGATGCAATTATACATAATACAGAAAGGAATTGCAATCATAATCGTACCATCGGAAGGAAGAAAAAGGAAGTATTCAGCGNAATCGACGAAAACGTTTAATAGGNTTTCGGGGCAAATGTAAACAGAATGTGAATAAATTTGTAAGAAGGTGTTAAAAAACAGGTTTNGAAACTGTNTAAATTATACAAAAATATAAAAACTGNACAAAAAAATTAAAGTTTCTCTTGCAAAACTGTCAAAAGTGATATAGACTGTAATTACGAAAACGATTAAGATATAAAAGGCTTGTTTCATGGAATTATCGAAATCAAAGTCTAGGGCATAAGAGTAGAGCAGTAGATACAGGATATTAAGATGAGAACCGTGAAGGAGCCGTAGATGTAAGAGAANACAGGAGCTTACAGTTATGGTATCGATGAANGATATTTCGGTCGCGTGTGGAGTTTCCGTGGCAACTGTAAGCAAGGCACTGAACGATCACGCTGACATCGGCGCGGAGACTAAGAACCGCGTCANGCAGGTAGCAAANCAGATGGGGTANTTNCCCAACTCGGCGGCGAANGCGCTTAAGACGAACCGTACGCACAATNTGGGAGTNCTNTTNGAGGAGGANGACCACAGCGGTCTGACNCATGATTTTTTTGCGGGTGTNCTGGACAGTCTGAAAAGCGCGGCAGAGGAGAAAGGATATGACATTACTTTTGTCAACGGGTGCAGAACAAGACCCAATAGAATGTCCTATCTGGAACATTGCAGGTACAGAGGTTTTGATGGCGTGGTTCTCGTATGCGTCAACTTCTATGATCCGGAAGTGCTTGAACTGGTGAACAGCAGTATTCCCACTGTTACGATTGACCANATATTTAATAATGTNTGTGCGGTGGTGTCGGATAACGTGAAGGGAATGCGGGAACTTNTACANTATGTATACGATAAAGGACACCGCAGAATNGCTTATATCCATGGCGCNAATTCCACATCTGCGATTACTCAGAGAAGGCTGGCTTCCTTTCATAAGACGGCGGAAGATCTGGGATTAAAGATTCCGGATGAGTACATAAAAGCCTCTGCGTACAGAGACACTAAGACATCNGGTGTGGCGACGGCAGAGCTTCTGGATCTGAAGGAGCCNCCCACATGTATATTTTACCCCGATGATTTTGCCTGCTATGGCGGCATTAATGTGATTAAGGAACGGGGATTGCGCATCCCGGATGATATTTCAGTAGTGGGATTCGATGGAATCAGGATCGCAAGACATATAGAACCGAAGCTGACAACACTGAAACAGGACACGACNCAGCTCGGCAGGAGAGCAGCCGAGAAAGTCATCAGCCTGATNGAGCATCCGAAAACGACGNTGATTGAACAGATCGTCGTGGANGGAGAAGTGTATGAAGGTAATTCGGTAGCCAGGCTAAGATGAGGCATTTATATCAGTTCTACTGATAATAAAAATAAATGCAGAAGTAACTTGATAGCAATATCAAAATATTCTCAAAGGGAGGAAATTATTTATGAAGAAAAAGTTACTTAGTGTAATTCTTTCAACAGCNATGATCGCAAGTGTGCTTTCAGGCTGTGGTGGAAATGACGGAGGATCAGCTTCCACACCTGCAACTGACGACGCAGCACCGGCAGAGGACACAGCNCCNGCTGATGATGCAGCACCGGCAGAAGACGCAGCNCCTGCTGATGATGCAGCAGACAGCGCAGCTTCCGGCGACAAGTTCTATATCTACTCTTGGAATACAGAGTTACAGGAGAGACTTGCNTATGTATTTGNNGCAAATCCGGGTATGGAAGACAGAATCGAGTATGTAAACATCGGTGACTCCGGTATCTATCAGGANAGAATCGACCAGNTGTTACAGGCTCCTGANGCAGANGANTATCCTGACATCATCGCTTTCGAGGCAGCTTACATCATGAAGTATACCAACTCNGATCAGACATTNGATGTTAAAGATCTTGGTATCACAGACGCAGACCTTGGCGAGATGTATCCTTACACNATCGACGTTGCTACCGATAAGAGAAACGGTTCCTTAAANGGTCTTTCNTGGCAGGCATGTCCCGGTTCNTTTATGTACAGAACTGACCTTGCTGAGAGCATTCTCGGCGTAACAAGNCCTGANGAGATGCAGGCTAAGATCAGCACATGGGATGATTTCATTGCTACAGCACATGAGATCAAAGAGAAATCCGGCGACGCTACAAGAATCCTTTCTTCTAACGGNGACCTTGCAGAAGTATTCAGATCCAACATGGAGAATCCTTGGGTAGACGACAGCGGCGTATTCCGTATGGATCCGATCATGGAGCAGTANATGGANCTTGAGAAAACTCTGGAGCAGGAAGACCTTACACAGAAGACGACCACATGGTCTGACGAGTGGAACGCNGGTCCTTCNACAGACGCTGTATTCGGTTACTTCGGATGTACATGGTTCTTACACTGGACAATCAANGCTAACTGCGGCGGNTCTGCNGTAGGCGAAGGTACTTATGGNCTTTGGAATATGTGNCAGGGTCCGATGNCTTANTACTGGGGNGGNACATGGTTAGGNGCNACAGCNGGATGTTCTGATAAAGAGCTGGCTGGACAGATCATGAAGAGCCTNTGCTGTGANACAGANGTTATGACAAAGATGTCTTCCGAGACTCTGGACTATGTAAACAACAAGACAGCTATGCAGACTCTGTCNGATCAGGGNGCNGGNGCATANGACTTCTTNGGCGGTCAGGACTTCATCGCAGTATTCTCTCCTCTGGCAGANNNTGTAGATGTATCCTTCATGAGCGCNTATGACAAGACNNTNGGNGATCTGCTTNCTACACAGATCACAGAGTACTCTCTNGGCAACAAGGATAAAGAGACAGCTATCGCAGACTTCAAGGCAGCAGTAGCAGAGGCTTATCCTTCACTGACAATCGAGTAATTATTGACAGTNAAAAATGAATANGTAATAAAATAAAGTCTGTACCGGCTCTTCGGGCCGGTACAGATATTTAAAAGNAATTTTAAGAAGAAAAGACCGCGGCACAGTTTTTTGAGAGTGCTCCGGCNGACAGAGAATTGTCAAATGCCTGTGGCGCGGTCAGAGGCAGGAAAATTTAAAAAGAAGGATGTGGAGAAATGGCAAAGAGTAAGAGCAATAAGCGTAAGACAGTGGAATACGGCCGCTATGGATATTACTTCATTGCTCCGTTTTTTATTGTATTCGCGATATTCCAGTTNTGGCCNCTGATNTATACACTCGGTCTGGCTTTCTGNGAGAATTATACGGATACNATGTGGAACGTGGAAGTGGGTCCTACCTTTAACGGTCTTCAGAACTTTTCGACGATCTTCGTNGGCAGNGACGGATCNCTGTTCGATACCTATACATTCCGTGCATTGGGNAANACCCTGATCATGTGGCTGATGAACTTCCTGCCGCAGATTNTGCTGGCGNTGCTTNTGGCGGTATGGTTNACGGATACGAGAGTAAAGATCAAAGCGCAGGGCGCATATAAGATCCTTGTATTTATGCCNAATATCATTACGGCGGCTACGATCTCCGTGCTNTTCTACAAACTGTTCGATTACCCGAACGGACCGATCAACCAGTTATTNGTAAACAGTGGTATNTGGGATAANCCTTACCAGTTNCTGAGTACGAAATGGGCAACAAGNAGTATNATCTCCTTTATCAANTTCTGGATGTGGTANGGNAATACGATGATCGTCCTGACAGCGGGTGTGCTGGGNATCAGNCCGTCNCTGTTTGAGGCAGCCAGAGTGGACGGCGCNACAAGCTGGCAGATCTTNAANAGCGTGACACTGCCTCTGCTTCGTCCGATCATGCTGTTCTCACTGGTAAACTCCGCNATCGGCGGNCTGCAGATGTATGATATNCCGAAGNTGNTGACNACNAGCGGATANGGNGATCCGGATTATACNACCAGAACGATGACNATGTACATAAGAGAACTTGCNTTCACNGGNGCAAGACAGATGGGNAAGGCCTCAGCGGTATCCCTCGTACTGTTTGTNGTAACCCTGTTCTTCTCACTGNTACTGTTCTATATCATGAGAGATAAGGATGCCATCAGAGAGAAGAAAGCCATTAAAGCGGCGAAGAAAGCAAGAAAGGGGGCGAACTGATCATGAATAAAGAAAAAGACGGCGGCTTACATGCCAGTATNGTGATACAGCAGATNATTCGTAANGCGATNTGTATCTTCCTGTGTATTTTGAGTTTGATNCCGTTCTGGATCATGATCGTGAATGCGACCAGAACCAGCGTGGATATTCAGTCCAGTTTTACTCTGATCCCGTCCCACTATCTGATGGAGAACTGGCAGAAGCTGCTCTATCAGGCGAGCCAGAATGTGCCTCTGTGGAGATATATGGTCAACAGTTTGATNATCGCGGGAGGTTCNACGATNCTGTCCGTATATTTCTCGACGATGACGGCATACGGAGTTACTGCTTATAAATTCAAGGGAGCCAGTTTTGCGTGGGCATTCATCATGGCGATCATGATGATNCCGGTGCAGGTTTCTTCCATCGGTTTCTTCCGGTTTATGTACCAGATCGGCTGGGGTAACAATTACCTGCCGNTGATNATTCCGGCAATTGCGGCACCCGCTACGGTNTTCTTCATGAGGCAGTATATGATNAGNGCNNTGCCGCTGGAGATTCTGGATTCCGCAAGAATTGACGGNTCNGGAGAGTTCAGAACNTTTAATACGATNGCAATGCCGCTGATGAAGCCGGCAGTAGCAACACAGTGTATCTTCGCGTTNATCGGNTCATGGAACAACTTCTATACGCCTTCCATGCTNCTTACGAGTCAGGCGAAGATGACGCTGCCGATGTTCGTGCAGCAGATGAGAGGTGAGCGTTTCCGTTCCGACCACGGTATCATNTATGTAGGTCTGGTGGTAACGATCATGCCGATCTTCATTGTATATTTCCTTCTGTCTAAGTACATCATCGCCGGTGTTGCACTNGGTGGTGTGAAGGAGTNATCTGATAATAGGCTATATTGTATTGGGGAGATAGCTTANNGAAAGAGAGCGTGCCGATTTGGTGCGCTCTNTTNCTGTTANCGNGTTAANATAAGACGGACGCCCGGATGGANGTTAATATCTACGGAGNCGCGCTNNCGCTCCGCAAAAAACGTAGCGGTACTAAGTTCGTGAAATACCTCACTAAGTACCGACGTTTTTTGAGGGNCTCCTTAAGATATTAACNTNCATCCGGGCTGNGTATTGATTGANGACNAANATTNTTTNCGANCCNNTTNTANATAAAAATTTAAGATATATTACATNGTAAATTGGAAAATATTGTGTTAAGATATACGCGAAAGCAGTAAGCACCGCGAATTACTACGATGGAATGTGACAGATTGACATTTCACAGACGGAAACGAGGATTATAATGTCAAACATAGTATACAAAAACGCCACGATGAGGGTATATGACAGTCTCGTACGGCTATGCGATTATGCCGGTAAGAGTGTGGAGTGGTGCGATAAACTTTGGCAGGAGATGTTAAGTGACAGGGAAGTATATGATGAGTTTGTCTATTATCTGGAACACCATGTGCCCGGTGATTTGATGAAGGTCCGGGGATATTCGCTGACGGATCTGTATGTGTGGCAGATAGGGCAGTATAATCTGCATGGAGATTCGGGGAAGAGTACGGTCTGTTGCAATAAGGAAGAGATGGTATTGCAGGCGCTTTGGATGTTGGCCAAGATGAAGAAGAACCCCGACAGCTATCTGGGCAGGCTGGATCAAGGCGCAGGGATGGATAAAATATAAGTAACTGTTCAGAGGGGACTTAGTAACTGTGAAGAACAGGGGTCTGAACAGTTACAAAGATAGATAATCGAAGAAAGTATAGAGAAAGAATATGGAAAAAACGGAATTTATTGAAAGATTACAGCGTGCGCTTGCTGCAGGTATTTCCAGTAGCCAGGTGGCGGAGAATGTGCGGTATTATCAGGATTATATTGATTCGGAGATTCGCAAGGGAAGAAGCGAGAAGGAAGTGATGGACAGTCTGGGTGATCCGAGGCTGCTTGCTAAGAGTATTATTGAGGCGAATAAGCACGCCGGAGTAAGCTACGGCTCGAATCAGGAGTATGATGATGAGGTGGCGGATGAGCCGCAGGAGTGGGATTCGGATCGCAGCACGCCGAAGGGGAGGAGTATTGTACTTCCGGGATGGCTTGTCATGTTGATTATTACGGTATTGGTGCTTCTGGTGATCGGTGTTGCGTTTTCACTGCTCTATCTCTTTGCACCTGTAATTATGGTGGTGTTGGTGGTTCTGCTGCTTGTTAAGGTGTTTCAGGGGCGTTCACATTGAATTTTTTTCATAACAAAACAGACCATTTGGGTAAATGGTCTGTTGAGGGGAGTATATAAATAATTATATATAAGGGTCTGTAAATAGAAACTGAAGGGGTGTTTCCATCTACAATTATTATTATATACT
>JAAUZX010000037.1 GCA_014804365.1 Lachnospiraceae bacterium | reverse complement strand
CATCCGAGGTAGTTCTTGAAAAAGAACTTCAAACTTTCACAAAATATGATATTCACGCAGTCAATCAAATGCAGAGGAATATAAAATTGGTAAGCTATCGCAAATATGATAATGACTTGCTTCTGCTTGAACATTTAAATACACCAAATGTAAAGCCGATCATGGAAAGTGGTGCTAATGACAGTGACATAAGAAATAATACGCAGAAAACTCATATAGAAAAACTGGCAGCAGTCTCGGATAGTGTGAAAAGCCTTTATCATTCTATATGTGACTTTATTGAATCTTTAGGAGATGATATTGTCTCTAATCAGTTAAAATTGTATTTGGCATACAAGAAGGTTCAGAATATGGTATGCATTGAGATTTGCAATAAGCAAATTATATTGTTTTTGAAGTTGAATCCGGAGACTGTTAAATTGGAAAATGGCTTTACGAGGGATATGCGTAGTATAGGACATTATGGGACAGGAGATCTGCAGATAACTGTTAAAGATGCGGCAGATTTTGAAAGGGCAAAACCGTTGCTTGAGAGAGCTTACAATGAGGCGTAAGTAAATGAAGGCGATATTATATTAAGTCAAATCGGGAAGATTATAGGAATGGAGGTGTAAGCGTGACGATAGAAAAGATGAAAGAACTTCTCGCTTCTAAGGATGAGAAGATTACAGTGGAATTTAAATCCT
This sequence comes from Lachnospiraceae bacterium, assembly GCA_014804365.1. Lineage (GTDB taxonomy): Bacteria > Bacillota > Clostridia > Lachnospirales > Lachnospiraceae > UBA3282. Next base: position 104,355 of record JAAUZX010000037.1, on the reverse strand, counting down.
GCACGAATGAAATCAGTGAGTCAGTTTATGAAACCGTCTCATCATTTTCTAATAGGTATGGTGGATGGATTATTATGGGAGTAAAAGATGACGGAAATCCAATTGGTGTTAACCGTAATGCGGCAGGAGATATGAAGAGAAATTTTGTCACGCAGCTTAACAATACCAATAAGATGTCGCCGACATTATACCTTACTGTTGAAGAATTAGAATATGAAGGGAAATTACTACTTTGGACATATGTGCCTCCGGCCTCTACGGTTATTAAATGCTCTGGAAGAGTATATGACAGAAACGATGATGGTGACTTGGATATTACGGATTCGCCAATCCAGATGGAAAATATGTATGCAAGAAAGACGGGAGCCTTTTCTGAAAATAAACTTTTTCCTTATGCTGCGGAAGATGATTTACGCATGGATTTGATGCCGAAAGTCAGAAGGTTAGTAGAAAACAAAAATTCGGAGCATGAATGGCTAAAAATGACTGATCATGAAATTATGATAAGCGCAGGATTATATGAAAAGAATTTTGTTACAGGAGAAAAAGGATATAACCTTGCAGCAATCATGTTGTTTGGAAAAGACGATGTGATTCGGTCATGCGTACCGGGATATATTACCGACGCAATATATCGCGTGGAGAATGTGGACAGATATGATGACAGGCTTCAGGTGAGTACCAACCTAATTGAAAGTTATGAAAAACTGATGGAATTCATTGCGAAGCATACTTCAGATAAATTCTGTCTGATCGATAATATGAGTACAAGTGTAAGGGATATTATTGCAAGAGAAGTTGTTTCAAATTTGCTTGTTCACAGGGATTTTTCAAGCGCTTACCCGGCAAAGATTATTATTGAAAAAGACTGGATGAGAACAGAAAATTGGTGTAGGCCGAGAAGGCAGGGCAATATTTTGGCTGATGAATTCACGCCATATCCAAAAAATCCGCTAATTGCCAATTTCTTTACGATGATGGGGAGGTCTGATACTCTTGGTTCCGGGGTGAAGAATTTATATAAATATACACCGGTTTATTCCGGAGGGGGAAATCCTGAAATTTATGAGGCGGATGTTTTTAGAATAGCAATTCCGTTGACCCGAAAGGCGGTTAGTGAAGTTAGGCTTGTAAATGAATTGACGGAACGGGAGCAGTTAGTTTATGATATGATTTGCGAAAATCAGAAAATAAGTGTAGACGATATTGCCGATCAATTAGATGTTACGAGAAGAACGATTCTTCGGGATGTGCAGGAATTGAAGAAAAAAGTGTTTTTAGCATACAATAAAAAAGAAGCTTGTTGGAAATTAAAGTAGAAAGTGACAGCAGGTGACATTTTAAATGTCCCTTCCTATAATTTAGCTTTGAGATTATAAGGTAGTTATGGTAGTATGAGGTGACAAGATGGTGACATTTTAGATGTCACTTGATGAAAGCACATCTCCAGAGAAAGCGGATAACTATATTCAGATAGGCTACTTAGCCTAAATACTTGTAAAATGGCATCAGCCGCCAAGTGTTCCTCCGAGATATTCAATGTGTGAACCGAGACACTGGCGATACGTTGCCGTACTCCTCCCAGAACTGATGCCAAGGACATTATAAAACAGATTGAGTCTGTACGCAAGGGAAAGAAGCTATCCCAAAATGTTTATCGTGGGAACGATTTACTGCCGGTTCCCAGTGTCCCTTTTTATTATCATATTACACCGGCTCCACAGCTCGTCTTTATATGCGAATGCATTTCTGTCAATATTCCGTTCGACAAATCCGACTTTTTCGTAACATTTTTTTGCGGAAATATTTTCATCAAAAACATTCAGTTGAACTGCTTCTGCGCCGGTTATTTGAAAAGCATATTGCAATGCCAGATTCAGCATTTCTTTTCCGTAGCCCATTCCACGTTTTGACTTATCAACAATTATGAATTTAAGAAAGCCGATATTGTCTTCAAGATTGACGGAATAACAGAAGAATCCGACGACCTGTCCGTTGTTTTCGGTTGCTACATATGCGCTGTCTGTCCAGTCCGTTGCAATTGTTTCTAAAAAAGCATGGAAGGATTCCGGAGTGATAGGATATGGGAATCGGTTTGCGCTCCAAAAGGCGTGCGTTCTTTCAGTGTCAATCCATTGTGTCAGATATTTGTAATCTTTGCTTGCTATGTAGGGCCGAATTCTCATAAGTAGCATCCTTTCTTCTTTTCACAAACTATACACCATAATGTATTCTTCCTCATTTTCCTTCACAATTTCAAAACCAATCTTTCGGTACATTCTTGCCGCATAATTGGCTTTTTGAACGGAAAGAGAAACTTGCATATATCCATGGTCTTTTAGTAAGGCAAGCATTTCTTTCATCATAGCTGTGCCGATTCCGAATCCCCGATATTCTTTATAAAGGGAAATTGCCAGAGAGGGTGTTTCGTTGTCTATATGTCCGTAATCATTCATAATGCGCACCCAGACAGCCCCGGCGATTTTACCGTCCGCCTCTGCGATTAACCCCAGATCATCTTTTGATTCTCCGAAATCCGCAACATAAACCTGCAAATCGGGAGAGGCAATAATCGCTTTTGGAGGTGGCTCCACACCGTCCGGAATGAAAATTGCCTCATATAGAAAATCATCCAGCAGAGGATATTCCTGTTGGTGTATTTTGCGTATCTTATAGTCCATAGTGAACCTTTCGTAATCCGTTATTTTGTATGCTCTTATATTCTAGTATAATTTAAATATAATGGATGAAGAACTTTTGTGCAATAAAACGGGGCGTCAGTCATGACGCCCTTTCTCGATAATTCCGAATCCAAGCGGATAAGGTCCTGTGTGCACGCCGATGGTGGCGCCGATCTGATAGACGGGTATTTCATCGATCTTATATCCTTTTTCGTGCAATGTGGCAAGTGCCTGATCGCGGAAGGCAATGCCCTCTTCTATGTCATAGCCGTATCCCACTGCCAAGCTGTAACAGTCGCTTCCCAGACGGCTTTCCCGCAGGTATTCCAGAAGAAGGTTCATGACTTTCTTGGTGGTACGCTTGCGTCCTCTGTCAAGGCCGGAGGGGAAGATTTCTCCCTGCTTTAACGTGATGATAGGGCGTATATCCAGAGCGCCGCCGGCAAGCGCTGCTACTCTTCCGATTCTTCCGCCGTGCCTTAAGTATTCCATGTTTCCCACTGTAAAGAAAATTCGCCCGGTGCTCTTGATCTCTTCCAACCGTGTGACTGCATCCTGATAGCTTACGCCCTGATCCCGTAGTTTTACAGCCTCCAATACATACAGACCTTGCAGGACCGTGTCAACGGTGGAATCGATCACGGTGATCTGTGCATGGGGATACTTCTCTATCACGAGAGTTCTGGCGTTGAGAGCAGACTGCATGGAACCGCTGAATTTCGTGGTGATACAGATACAGATTACGGGAGTGCCTGTTTCTGCATATGGACGGAATACTTCCTCGTAATCCTGAATGGAGGGCATGGATGATTTGGGATAAACGCCCTTTCGGTCCACCATCTGCTGATAGAAATCGCGGATGCCGATCTCTACGTTTTCCTTGAAATAATGCTCGTCATCGAAGGATACGTAGAAAGGCACTACCGTGATATTTTTTTCCTGTACCAGCTCCGTGGGCAGATCACAGGAGCCGTCGCTGATAATGTGAAATGTTTCTTGCATGTTGTAAGACCTTCTTCATTTAATATATTTATGTGCGGTGGGTAGATTACACAAAATGTTCTCTTGTGTAATCTGCCAATAATAGTTCGTAGTGACATTTTTGACATCTAAATTCTTATAGAAATAAGACTTCTTGTATGATATATAGAATACTACGTTTACACAGTGAATGCAATCCTTTTTGAATATAAATATTACGACGAAGAGGTATGTTAACTGCTTTTAGTAGTTTTCAATACTATATGAGCACGGAGAGTATTCAGTTTATTCTGGAAAAAAGAGTACAAATATAGTAACATAAGGAATATGAATGGAGGGAAACGTGATGCAGGAAATTAAGTGCCCTAATTGCGGTGAGGTTTTTGTTGTTGATGAGTCCGGATATGCGCAGATTGTGCAGCAGGTCAGGGATCAGGAATTCGAGAGGGAGCTGGAGCGGCGCAGGAAGGATTTATCGGAGGCGAAAGAAAGCGAATTGAAGCTTGCACGGATGGAGCAGAAAGAAGAGTACGAGAAAGCGCTTTCCGCTAAGGACACGGAGCTTCTTAGGCGGGAGCAGGAGATTGAAAAGTTAAAGGCGCAGATTTCCGGGAAAGAGACGGAGAAGAAGCTGGCGGTGAGTGAAGCCGTCAATGAGAAGGACAAGGAAATTTCCGAGAAGATTGCACAGATTACGGAGCTGAAAAGCCGGTTGTCCAATAAGGACTCCGAAAGTGAATTAAAGCAGCAGTCCCTGCAGAAAGAATATGAGACACAGCTTCGATTGAAGGACGAGCAGATCGAATATTATAAAGATTTTAAGGCCCGCCAATCTACGAAGATGATCGGTGAGAGTCTGGAACAGCACTGCCTGACGCAGTTTAATTCCCTGCGGATGACTGCATTTCCGAACGCTTATTTTGAAAAAGATAATGATGCGCGAAGCGGAAGTAAAGGTGACTTTATTTTCAGGGAAGTTGCGGATGGTGTCGAATTTATTTCCATCATGTTTGAGATGAAAAATGAGATGGATGAGACCGCCACCAAACACAAGAATGAAGATTTCCTGAAAGAACTTGATAAAGACAGGCGGGAGAAAAAGTGCGAGTATGCCGTGCTGGTTTCACTGCTTGAGATCGATAATGAACTCTACAACAACGGCATTGTAGATGTTTCTTACAAATATGAAAAAATGTATGTGGTACGTCCGCAATTTTTCATACCGATCATTACATTGCTGCGAAATGCGGCGCTGAATTCCCTGCAGTATCGTCAGGAACTTGAGGTGGCAAAACATCAGCAGGTTGATATTCTTCATTTTGAGGAGAATATGAATGCATTTAAAGAGGGATTTGCGCGTAATTACAGACTTGCCAGCGATAAATTCAAGACAGCGATCGACGAGATCGATAAGACGATTACGCATTTGCAGAAAACAAAGGAGGCGCTTCTTTCCTCCGAAAATAATCTTCGTCTGGCGAATAATAAGGCGGAGGATCTGAGCATTAAGAAGCTGACCAGGAACGCGCCGTCGGTCAAGGCGATGTTTGACGATTTGGAGAGCGGGGATGACGGGGAGTGAGCGTCGTGGCAGTAGAGGAGGAAGAGGAAATGGAACTGGTTATGCAGCCGACTTTTGAAACGTGTGGTCAGGCATGTATTGCAATGATTACAGGAAAAGATATCGAGGAAGTAATTAAGGACATGAAAACAAGTGGGCCCACAAGCATAGGGCAGTTGATTGAAATATTGGACTTTTACGGAATAAAACATGCTGAAAAGAACACCCGTATTTCCAAAAAGAACCCTGTACCATATGAATATTCTATTTTAACGGTGCATACAAATGAGGGATACACTCATTGGACATTGCTGTTTGATCATAAATATTATGACCCGGAGTTTGGAATAATTGACGGCGAGTATACACATGGAAAAATAACGTCATTTTTGGGGATTTATCAATAGATATGATCAATAGACAACTTCCGGTTGGGGAGTTGTCTATTGGATATTTCTTTTTCACAGCACCCATGTAAATAACGCACAAACCGCAAACCCAATTATGCTGAACGTAAGGACAAGCAGGAGTTTTTGATATGGACGCTTGCCGGATTCCTGTGCTTTTTGAATTTCATCTAACTTTTTGCCTTCTGTAAAAGCAACGATTTCTTGATATGTCTGAATATCATATTTCTTTTTAAACTTTTCCAATTTTAAAGCATAGTACATTGCTGCGGCATATATTACGGCGGAAATGATCAAACCATAATAACCTAATAATTTCGCAAGCGGAACAATCGATACGATAAATAATAGCAGCAGTATTGAAAATATTGCACCGTCGCGATTAAAGTATTGGATTTCTTCTTTATTGATTTCTTCTTTCATAATTTTCACATCTCCTTTGATTAATTGATCAAGAGAGACGTTGAATAGCGAACTTAACAAAAGAAGGCTGTGAATATCGGGATAACTTTTATTGGTTTCCCAGTTAGAGATCGTCTGTCTCGTGACATAGATTTTTTCCGCCAGCTCTTCTTGAGATAAATTCATATTTGTTCGATGATTTTTAATCTGACTGCCTAATTCCAATTGTGCACCTCCCTGTCTGCAGAGCTTCTAAGCCTCTCCTGATCTGTTTTTAGGATATCAGATGCGTGAGAAACTGTCTGTCAAATGTGTTTTACATTGCAGGAAAACGGTATATCTGAGAGTTAACGAGCAGATTAAAAATGTTTCTTGATATGATTGTAGATATTTAGTCCCTGCTTTTGACCATATTTTGCGACAATAGCTCTATATACGGATTGCTTACCGTTTTCTTTTTGGTAATTTTTGGAGACCAGAGAGGCAGTGTGGTTTATGATGTCAGAGGAAAAACCTGCCTTGCTTAACAATTTTTGTATGGTACTGTTAAGCGATGTAGTGGTATTAGCAGTTTGAGTTTGGCTTGAGGAATATTTGTTTATAATTGGTTTAACAATTTGGTATATACTGGAATGGTTGGGACAAGTATTTCTAAGCTCATTATGAACATTGTTAGCAAACTGGTCTTTGCCATAATATTTTACAACAATCGACGCGGTTTTATTAATGTCGGATTTAGTATAATTAGCTTTACTAAGGGCGCGCTGGACTTCTGTATTAAGCTGGCATTTGGTTTGCGAGGCAGTTGCCTTTTGGGATTTTGTGCCGGAAGTATTGGTAGAGTTTAAGGGGGAAACCGTTTTTGATGAGTTGTTTTTTGAAGGTGTTTTAATGTGATCCTGTCGCCGAATGTCAATGTCGGAGTCGTTAAAATGTTTATAAAATGAGATAATATTATCATAGTCAGTATCTTTGCTGATAATTACGTACTTGCAACATTTATTAATATTTTTACCAATCAGATAACCAAGATAAGAAACGAGGTGCATGTCTAAAGACTGATTTCCGGAAGGAACTTTATGTATGGAGACAGTTATGGAATTGGAGGCAAGCTTTTCGACATTAAGTTTTGGTGCATTTTTAGTGAGAAACAAATATATGTGGTCAAGATTGCCTAATTGCTCGGAACCGGACAGACCATCTTCATGAACGTTTTCGAAATCGACTAAATAGTATGTTTCAACAGAAGACATATTAATAAACTCCTTTGTTTATCGGGGTGCATTTAATATTATTGCGTTTCTTGGTGGCGGGTTTGATAATATCACGAAAAATATACTAAATACTTCGGATTTAGTATAACATGAGTTAGGGCGGATAGCAAAAAAAGAATAAAATTGTTTGCCCCTACGCAGGGAATAGTTACATGTGAGGAGGAAATGCCAATGAGGGCGTTAACGTAAGCCGAGGGCAGTCAGCATTGAACAAAGGGAACGAGCAAGGCAGAGGATGATTAAAGGGAACAAAGAAAAGGTAGCGGTCAAAGAAATATTCAACGTATTTAGAAAAGACAATAAATTATAATGAAAATTTAGCAATAAATTATCGAGATTCTTTATTGTTTTTTTCTATTTTTTGCATATAATAAAAATAGAATAAAGCAATGGGGGTGTTTAATATGGCAATAGCAGCAGATCTTTTGCAAAGTCTTGTTCCTATTTCGCAATTCAATAAAGGGCAGGCAGCGAAAATATTTGATAGACTTCATTCTGAAAGAGAATTGATTGTTTTAAAAAACAATCAACCTTCCGCAATAATTTTGTCACCAGAAGAATATACAAGATTAACGGAAATTGAGGAAGATTACTTTCTCCTGTTAGAAGCAAATAAGCGCATGGAAGATAATGGAAATAATAAAACAATTCCATTGGATACTGTAATGAGTAATTTAGGAATCAGCGAAGATGAACTTTTGGGTACGGAGGATGTAGATATCGAATGAACAGATATAAGGAAGCAGCAAAAAGACGAGACAAGCATGATTTATAATAGAATGTGTAATAAAGCCGTTATTAGGAAATTTTTATTTCTTAGTAGCGGCTTTTTCATGAATGGAAAAAACCACTTGACCCCTACGCAGCGTAATAGTTTATGGTATAGTTACACGGGAGGATGGAATGCCGATGATGACAGTAAATGAAGTCAGCAAATTGACCGGAGTGAGTATACGCACTCTGCAATATTACGACAAAATCGGACTCTTAAAACCGTCCGGACACACGGAGTCCGGTTACCGGCTGTATGACGATACAGCCTTGGAAAAGCTGCAGCAGATTTTGCTGTTTCGTGAGTTGGAATTTCCGCTGAAAGAGATCAAAGAAATAGTTTCAAGACCGGATTTTGACAAAAATAAGGCATTGGAGCAGCAGATCACGCTGCTTACCATGAAAAAGGAGCATCTGGAAGACTTGATCGGATTTGCCCGTGAAATACAAGCAAAAGGAGTGACGAGAATGGATTTTTCAGTATTTGATACGCATAAGATCGAGGAATATGCAAAGCAGGCAAAGGAGCAATGGGGCAAAACAGCCGCCTATCGGGAATATGAACAGAAAGCGGCGGGCAGAAGTAAAGAAGAGACTCAGGTTGTCATGGAGAAGTTTATGCAGATATTTGCAGACTTCGGAAAACTGAAAGATACGGCACCGGAATCAGCGACGGTTCAAAATCACGTGAAGAAGCTGCAGGATTATATCACGGAGCATTTCTATCAATGTTCCGACGATATTCTTTTTAGTCTCGGACAGATGTATGCCAGCGGCGGAGAGTTTACTGACAATATTGACCGGGTCGGCGGTGAAGGAACAGCAAACTTCACAGCTGAAGCAATTCGGATTCACTGTGGCAAATAAGCTGAGTAGTTGAACCTGCGCGCATATTTAGCGGGACAAAGTAGGAACTTGGGGATAGCAATGTATGCTATCCCTTTGCTGATCTTGTGGAGAAAATATTAAGTGCATTTTTGCGGGATAAATGATAATATGGTATACAGTATAAATAAGTTTGTGGACCACGGGGAAAGGCGCGTTATTTCCATAAACGGGTCTGTTATGGAGGAAATGATGGATAATCAATTGATAAGTTTACAGTTAGAAAAACCGCAACAGGTGATCAAGGCGCAGGAAGCGCAGAAAGGTATGAACTGGTTTCTGGAGATTCTGGTCTTTCTGGCGGTGTTTATTGTCAGTTCCATCGGGCAGATTTTCTGTATTCTGCCGGGGGAAGTGATTCTTTTGGCGATGAACGAGGATTATCGGGTAGCGGTGGCAGCAAATGACCTTGAGGCAGCAACTTTAGCCGCGGAGCAGATCGGCAGTTCCGACCTGTATATGGTCTTTACTTTGTTTGCGACAATTGGCATGACGCTTGTCACCATATTATTCTGCAAGTTTATTCAGAAGAGAAAAATAAATACGCTTGGGTTTACCAAGGGAGAAGCCGGGCGGGAGTACCTGATCGGATTAGGAATCGGATTTGTGCTGTTCTCCTCGGCGATATTGATCTGTGTGTTGACCGGAGCGTTGAAGATTGAGGGATTTTCAGAGACTTTCGGTGTGGGAATGTTCATGCTGTTTCTGCTGGGCTATATGCTTCAGGGTATGAGTGAAGAAGTGCTCTGCCGCGGATATCTCATGGTGTCTATCGGCAGACGGTATTCCATGTGGGTGGCAGTGCTTTCCAATGCGGTAATTTTTGCCGCACTGCACCTGTTGAATAATGGCATTAGCATTCTTGCCTTCATTAATCTGGTGTTGTTCGGTGTGTTTGCGTCGCTCTATTTCCTGAAAAGGGGAAGTATCTGGGGAATTGCGGCGTTGCACAGTATTTGGAATCTTGTGCAGGGAAATTTTTGGGGACTTCGCGTGAGCGGTATAATTACGGAATGCTCTGTTCTACGCAGTACCATGATTGATGGCAAAGAGATCATAGGTGGCGGTGCTTTCGGACCGGAAGGAGGTCTGGGCGTGAGCGTGGTGCTTTTGGTCGGAATCTGTGTTTTGCTGAGAAAGAAAAAGAATGAGGCGGTATAGTTATTGCGTTCTTTGGAGATATTTCAAATATTGTATATAGCGGACCAGATCTTTGCGGGAACTGCCCTTTAGTGTCTGGATGTCATACATAATATCATGCATAGTGACGTTCGCCAGATAGTGATTCTTGAGGTTGGTATTGCCCAGGTAGGAGCTGTCTGTGCCAAGAAGATAATCAGTACTGACTTTATAATATTTCGCCAGAGCAACAACGACCCAGATCGGTATCTCACGGCGACCGTTCTCGTAGTTAGAATAGGTTTGCTGTGAGATGCCGAGATGGGCGGCAACTGTTTTCTGTTTCAAATCATGATCATCTCGTAAGTCACGTATCAGTTCACGCAGTTCTTTCATGTGTCGGCACCTCTTGTAGGAATGAAAATGTTGTTTGGATTATTATTACACAACAAGAAGTTGTATAATTGAAAGTATACGAAAAGTAATAAAATAGGATAAATAACAACAATATATTGTGAGCGATTTTACATGAGGTTAAAAAATTTTTATTATATGCCGTTTCATGGCGCAAATGGTATGGAAGAAGTTTCGAAAGAGATTTCGGATAGGCAAGGGATATTCGGATGAAGAGGCAGAATTGGACGAAAGAGAAGTGAGATATTAGAAATAGTGAGCAATAGTTAATTAAATTTCCATTTCATTAACAGTTGCTCAATGGTAGATACAAACTTAATCTGCTATATTGAAACCAACCGATAAAACGGAACATCCAAAGGAGGTACTCTATATGCAGATCGGACAGGTAATCAGACAATATCGTAAGAAGAAGGATATGACACAGGAGGAGATGGCGAACCGGCTCGGCGTGACGGCTCCGGCGGTCAATAAGTGGGAGAACGGCAATTCCATGCCGGACATCACACTTCTTGCGCCGATTGCCAGACTGTTGGATATTTCTTTAGATACGCTGTTGTCCTTCCGCGAGGAATTGACGCAGGAAGAAATACAGGACATTATTCAAACGGTGTATTCGATGTTAAGGGAGAAGCCCTTTGCGGAGGCATTTGAATGGGCGAAGGAGAAGATCGAGCAGTATCCTAACTGCGAGCCGTTGTATCTGGAAGCGGCAGTCCTGCTAGGTGTGGAACGAATGAAACAGGCGGATACCGATGAACGCTACGAAACCACGATCAATCAATGGTATACTATGGCACTTGGAAGCGAACAGGAACAGATTCGTACCATGGCGGCGGATAGGCTTTTCCACTTTTATCTGGATAAAAAGCAGTATGATAAAGCGGAAGAGTATCTGACGTATTTCTCCGAACAAAACCCCGAGAGAAAGCGGAAGCAGGCAGTCATATACAGCCGGACAGACAGAAGGGAAGAGGCATATAAGACCTATGAGGAATTGTTGTTGTCCATGTATCGGATGACGATTCTGTTGTTTAGAAGCATCGGGATGCTGGCGCAGCAGGACCAGAATATGGATAAGGTACGGATGATCGTTGAGAAAGCGAGTGCCTTTGAGGAAATTTTTGATATGGGAGAGTACCATAAGGTTTTGTGGAGACATGAGCTTGCGATTATGGAGCAGGATGCGGAGACCGCGATTACTACCATGCAGCAAATGCTCACAAACCTTGATGATATCAACCATTTTACGGAGTCTTCGTTGTTTGAACATATGACTTTCCAAGCGAACAGTGAGGAGTTACGGGCGCAGTTAAAAGAGGATATAGTGAAGGCTTTCCGGGATGAGGAGACATACGGTTTCCTGAAAGGGGACAGCAGATGGGAGGATCTGAAGAGTTGACCATGCTAAATCATCCAATTTCGCCTGTCTACGACAGCGAATCTAAAGTTTTAATACTGGGCAGTTTCCCGTCTGTGAAATCGCGGGAACAGCAGTTTTTCTACGGGCATAAGCAGAACCGCTTCTGGCGTGTTATGGCACAGGTGCTTGGCTGTGCGCTTCCGGAAGATATCACGCAGAAGCGAGCCATGCTGCTTGCGAACCATATCGCAGTCTGGGATGTGATTGCAAGCTGTGAGATCACAGGCTCTTCGGATGCGAGTATCCGAAACGTAGTGCCGAATGACTTATCGCAGATCCTGACTACAGCGGATATCAGAGCGATCTATACGAACGGCGGTAAGGCACATCAGCTGTATCAGAAATATATTTTTCCGAAAAATGGGCGGGAAGCGCAGCTTTTGCCCTCCACCAGCCCGGCGAATGCAGGATATTCGTTGGAGAGATTAGTGGAGGCTTGGAGAGTGGTTGGGGAGGAATTGATAAAGCGGTAAGAAATTGCTCATTCGTGATAAAAGGAGGAACGACAAATGCTATGCGATGATATCAGATACTTAACAGACAGAGCCCTATGGGAAACGGAAAATCTCATGAAATGTATTCCCGATGAACTCTGGAATAAGCGTTATGACGGGATTCCCATGTGGAAATATCTGTACCACACGCTATACTCCATGGACAGATGGTATATCAATCCCTGTGACGGAGCGTATCAGAATCCTTCTTTTCACACCGATACGTTAGCCAATCTGAATGTCATACCGGAAGGGGAATACATAAGCAGAGAGCAGATGGAGGAGTATTTCTATCAAATACGCGGGAAGATACAGAATTATATCGCGGTTTTGAATGATAGCGAACTTTCAGAGAACCCAGAAAACTGCGATATGAGCAGATTTTGTTTGATTCTGGGACAGTTCAGGCATTGGCACCGCCATATGGGCGTAATCTACGGATTTATTATAGAGGACGCGGGCAAATGGCCCTATGTGCTCAATATGCTGGGAGAATATCCCGATGAGCCGATGCCGAATTTTTATTGAGAAAGACGGTATATAGATAAGCAGCGCATGTGAAAAGCCATATATTAGGCAAAGCAGCATAGACTATGGCACAGATTTGATTTACGGGAAAGGAATCATGAAAATGAACATTGTTATTATCCATGGTCAGAGCCATCAGGGGTCTACATATCACATTGCAACAATGCTTGCAAAAAAATTGAGGGGAAAAGTTACCGAATTCTTTCTGCCGAGAGATTTCGGTTCTTTTTGTGTCGGATGTACTACCTGTTTTGAAAAGTCAGAAACATTGTGTCCGCACTATGAAAAGCTTACTCCAATTACGAAGGCTTTAGATGACGCAGATGTCATAATTCTGGCAAGCCCCGTGTATGTATATCATGCAACGGGCGCAATGAAAGCATTCTTAGATCACTACGGCTATCGGTGGATGGTGCATCGTCCGGAGGAGAAGATGTTTCACAAGCAGGCAGTATGTATCTCTACGGCTGCGGGTGCAGGCATGAAAAGCACAAACAAAGATATGGCGGACAGCATGTTTTTCTGGGGAGTCGGCAAGACATATAAGTATGGAATGGCTGTGCGGGAAACGGCGTGGAATCGCGTAAGCCATAAGACTAAAAACCGTGTGGAGAGGAAGACTACCGCACTGGCACACAGAATCAGGAAAAATCACGGCCGGGTAAAACCGTCTGTAAAAACGAGAGTATTTTTTTCTGTTATGCGCATGCTGCAGAAAGCAGGATGGAATGAAGCGGATCGAAAGTATTGGGAAGAAAAGGGCTGGACAGGGAAGAGACGGCCTTGGCGGTGAGGGATATTGCCTAATGTTTTGCTCCCTTTTCGGAATTGTGTACCATTTATAATGAGCAATAAATATGTATTTTGGATATAAAATAAGTTTCGGTTATTTTATATTCACTGAAATAGGAAGCAAAAAATCATTTCGGATTATAAGAACACTGCGCCTGTGGAAGTATATGAGATTGCGAAATATGCCGAGGTAAAAAATCCATTGCGGATATAGATACGGAAATGATGTATTAAAGATAGTCCTTGTTTGAATAAACGATAAAACGTCAATTAATATTAAATTATTTTATTGACAGTTAGAATATAATTTCATATAATCTATTTAATCAAAGCGATTATACAGTGAAATTCAATGTCCTGTTCAGGACATCAGGTCGGGCAATCCGATATCGGCGAATCAGCCATATTTCACAGAATAAGGGAGAATGGCTGGGTGCTATAACAGCATATGATACAGCCGGAAAGAAGCATATGGGGAAGAAAGATACCGTAGGGAAGATTTATTTCAGGGATACTGTCAGGTTTGCGGAGTTAATAAATTCGGTACTTTATCATGGCGAAAAGATCCTTTTGCCAGAGAATCTGGTTCCGGTGGAAAGGGAATATCCTTCACTATTTGGGAATGCAGATAAGCACCGGGATGTTTTCATGAAGGATGTAGTATACCATATCTTGTACAGCTTGGAGTTAGAGACAGAGTCTGATTACAGTATGCCGGAGCGTGTGATGGTTTATGACGCATGTGAATACGAGCAACAGATTTGTAAGCTTGTCGGATCGCATAAGGGAGACGTAATGGCAGATGGATACAGGGAGAGAAAGAGTCGGCTAAAAACGGAAGATGTTCTCATGCCTGTTGTAACAGTAGTGCTATATCTGGGGACTGACCACTGGGAGGGAAGGAAACAGTTGTCAGAACTGTTCCGGATTCCAAGTATAATACAGAGGATAACAGATCTGAGGATTCCTGAATATGATTTTTATTTGGCGGAAGCTGATTATGTAAATGCGAAGGATTATGAAACCGATCTAAGGGAATTTTTTCAGGCACTGCAGTGCAGGAAAGACAAAAAGAAACTGAATGAGTTGTGCCATTCAGAGCGGTTCCATAACCTTGAACCGGAAGCAGTACAAGCGATAGCGGTACATATAGACAGGAAAAGGCTGATGCCCAAGGTAAAGATGGAGGGAATAGAAATGTGCCAGGCGTTTGATGAATTGATGGAAGATATGAAGATGGAAGGAAAAGAAGAAGGAATAAAGGAAGGCGAGCGGAGGGGAAGAATCTCGATTCTACGCCAGATGCTGGAGGAGGGCATGGAGGAATCATTGGTGCTTAAAATTGCCAAGTGTACTAAGGAGGAGCTGGCAGTAGCGGCAGGACGATGAGTAAGAACTCGAAAGGAATGTTATTTTTTTAATAGATTTTCTAAGCGATTGACTTGAAAAGCCAGAACGCTCACTTATTTTTCTTAAGGCTGTGCACACTTCGCTTATAAGCAAACAAATCTTTCCAGATCGTCGGATGGAAGAGCAACAGCAGCGGAAACAGTTCCAGTCTTCCGGCCAGCATGTCAAACATAAGGACATACTTGGAAACGTGTGAGAAGAAGCCGAAGTTCTCCATCGGCCCTACCATTGCAAGACCGGGTCCGATGTTGTTGATGGTAGCGGCTACTGCCGTGAAAGTCGTTACCAGATCCGTACCGTCGAATGAAATCAGAAATACGGACAGGACGAACAGAAGCGTGAAAGTAATGAGATATACATTGATCGTGCGTATGATCTCATGCTCCACGGGCTTATCGTCCATTTTGATCTTTTTAATACTCTTGGGATGGATATAGGAAGTGAATTCCTTCTTTACTGTCTTAAAAAGTATTACGAAGCGGGATACTTTGATGCCGCCGCCGGTACTGCCCGCGCAGGCGCCCACAAACATGAGCAGGACGAGAACGATTTTAGAAGTAGCCGCCCATGTGTCGAAATTGGTTGTAGAGAATCCGGTGGTGGTGATAATGGAGGCAACCTGGAAAGCCGACTGTGTCAGCGCCTCGAACGCATCTGCGCAGGTACCCAGAATATTGAGGAAAATAATCGCAACGCTGACCACAATAATCAACAGATAGTAGCGGATTTCTTCCATCTTTAAGGCTCTCTTGATCTTTCCGAATATAATCAGATAATAGGCATTGAAGTTAATGCCGAACAGAATCATGAAAATCGTAACAACCCACTGTAAGTAGGGCGAGCAGCTTGCCATGCTGTCACTTTTAATACCGAAACCACCGGTTCCGGCAGTGCCGAAGCTGATACATACAGCATCAAACAAAGGCATTCTGCCGATCAGAAGAAGGATCGCTTCTATGACAGTCATGCCGAGGTAGATCAGGTAGAGGATTCGTGCCGTATATTTTACCTTAGGCACCAGTTTGCCGACTGAAGGGCCGGGGCTCTCCGCACGCATGAGGTTAATATTGGAGCCCCCACTTAAGGGAACGATAGCCAGCAGGAAAACCAGAACGCCCATGCCGCCGATCCAGTGCGTGAAGCTACGCCAGAACAAGGAACAGTGGGAGAGTGCCTCCACATCGCTTAAGATGCTGGCACCGGTGGTAGTAAAGCCGGAGATCGTCTCGAATAAAGCGTCCGTAAAGGAAGGGATCTCACCCGTAAGACAGAAGGGAAGACAACCGAAGAAACTGAGGAGTATCCAGCTGAGAGAGGTGGCGATACAGCCTTCCTTCAGATAAAAGACAGAGTTTGCCGGTTTGCGCCGTGTCATCAGCATTCCGAGCAGCAGACAGAGTGCTGCTACGGGCAAATACCATAGACCTTCTTTTTCGGAATAAATCAGTGCGATCAAACAGGGAAGCAGCAGTAATGCCGCTTCCGTTTTTAAAACATATCCTAAAATAAATCGAATAATTGAACTGTTCATTTCCACATGCCCTCTATCTCAGTATATCTTGTATCGTGTTGAATCCCGTGTGCGTGGTGACGATCATAACCGTGTCACCGACCTCGATCGAATCCTGACCGCTGGGGATGATAATGGAGCCGTTTCGATAGATAAATGAGATCAACAGCCCCTGTTTAAGAGAAAGTTTGGCCAAAGGGGTATTTGTGACCTTGGATTCCTTCTCCACACGGAATTCAATCGCTTCCACACGCGAATCAAACATGTGATAGAGCGTTTCGATATTGCTGTTCATAGAATCTTTCTTAGCACGCACATAGGCAATAATCGTCTCGGAGGTAATGAATTTCGGATAAATGACACTGCCTAAGTCCAGACTGTCTACTACGTCATCAAAAGTAATCCGGTTGATTTTCGTGATTACTTTGGCCTGTGAGACCATCTTGGCGTGAAGTGTCAGCATGATGTTTTCTTCATCAATACCGGTCAGAGGAACGAAAGATTCCGCATACTCGATGCCCTCTTCCTTGAGGAGTTCCTCGTTCGTGCCGTCTCCGTTGATGATGATCGCCTTAGGCAGCAGGATGCTCAACTCTTCACAGCGTTTCGGATTGCTCTCGATAATCTTCACGGAGATTCCCATATGTAGAAGCTGGGAAGCCAGATAGTATGCAGACTTGCCCCCGCCAATGATCATCGTGTTCTTAACCGCATGTGTCTTGAAACCTATTTTTTTCAAGAAGACTTTTGCATTCGCTCTGGAGGCGACGAAGGAAAGCAGATCCCCCTTCTGTATGCGGAAATTACCTGAGGGTATATGGATGTCACGATCGCGCTCCACAGCGCAGATCAGAATATTGTCGGCGATGTTTTTGCCCAGTGCGCGACCAAGCTCGACGATGGTCATGCCGTCTAGCTGGTTGTTATCAGGAACCTTGAACTTGATCATTTCCACCTGTCCGTGCGCGAAGGTGCTCACTTCCAGCGCAGTGGGAAGAAATAGGATACGTGCGGCCTCCGCAGCCGCTTCCAGTTCCGGATTTATGATCATGGCGAGACCTAATTTTTCACGCAGATAGTTGGCTTCTTTGCTGTAGTCAGGCGTGCGGACTCTGGCGATGGCGGAACAGTTACCGACACGCTTGGCAACCGTGCAGCACAGTAGGTTCAGCTCGTCGGAATCGGTGACTGCAATGATCAAATCGCTATTCTCGATGCCGGCTTCGATCTGTACGCTGAAGCTGGCGCCGTTGCCGACGATGCCCATGACATCATACAGATTTGTCAGCTCTTGAATTTTCTGCGGATTGCTGTCGATCAGGGTAATATCGTGCCCCTCTTTGATCAGCTGTGCAATCAGCGTCTTGCCGACCTTGCCGCAGCCCACTATGATAATTTTTAATCCTTGTTCAACAGTATTTTTTTTCCCAAACATGATATCTCCATTCCGAAACGCGCCTGTTGTCCATGTGCAGCGTTTCCGGTACGTCTGTCGTAAAATGACATATGAAACCATTATGCAACTATAATATAGCACTATATGAAGAAAAAAGCATTATGTTTTTAAATTTGTACATTTGATGTAACAGTTCAGCCCAGGACTTTGCACTTGCTGCAAAGTCCGTGAAAACGTGTATATTTTGCCAAGAGGGAATCTGCCCCTCGCCGAAGGAGACTTGGAAAAATCGAGCCACGCTCGACTGGCAGATTCCGTAACAGTGAAGCAAGGCTGAACTGTTACGCAGGTACTTATCTTGTACCGTAAAACATTGAAAAAACACAAATATATTGCTATAATCATAAAGAAATTTTGTAACTGTGCATCTTCGTAACTGTGAAGAACAGGGTTATGAACGGTTACGAAATTTTGCTACATACGCAAAGAGACTTTACAATATGAAATATCCGCTATTAAGGAGAAAATATTATGAGAAAAAGAACAAAATTGTTACAGCCGGTTCTGTACGCAGTTATTTTGCTCGTATTTGTGATTGTTTTATTCTACTGGTATACGGAGCAGAATCGGGCACGTATTACGGAACAGAACAGGAACTATGCTGAGGATGCGGTGCACCAGACAGCATATCAGATCGAAGAGGAATTCAGGGGCGGATTGAATCTGATTAACTCGTATGCATATTTCATAAGCAAAGGCCTGTCAAGCCCTACGATTGATGTTGAGACGCTGAAAGAGATAGAGATGAACTCCGCATTCGATACAATCCGGTTTACGGATATGGACGGAACAGCGCACTCTTCCGATGGAAGGACGGCCGATGTGACAGACCGGGACTACTATCAACTCGGCATAAACGGGGAGAGCGGCATCTCAATCATATTCGATCCTCGTTTTGAGGACGGCGGGACGAGAATCAGTTTTTTCGCGCCGGTACGGTTTGAGGGAGAGATTATCGGCGTGGTCCGGGGTTCCTATACTGCAGAGGAATATCTGAAGAATCTGCTCTATGCCACGTACTTCGGTGAGACCGCTGATATATTTCTGTGTATGCCGGATGGCAGAGTGATTGCCAGCACCGACGGAGAGAGTTATGAGGGAAATATTTTGGATCGTTTGACAGAGTCAGGCACCATTGACGGTGAAACGGCTGTGTCTGCGCAAGGCGTATTTCAAAATGGCGGACACGGTTCATTCGTATGTCATGAAGGCAGCAAAACAGATAATCTCTGTGTCACTTATCTTCTTGACGACCGATACGTCCTGATACAGACATTTCCGCAGAATATTACGCAGAGTATGGTAGAAAAGGCTAATCTTGCGGGGATTCGTCTGGAAGTAATTCTGCTTATTCTGTGCGCGGTCTATGTTGTTTTAATGATTCTACGGGCGGGCATGGAGAAGAAAAAGCTGGAGAGTGAAAACCAGCGTGTCAACTATGTGCTGAAAGGGTTGAATACACTTTTCCTTTCGAGGTATTTTGTGGTGGATCTGGAGACGGATACATATTTTTATACCGCGGGTGTGAGTCCGTTAGACAATCGACTGGCTGAGGAAGGAGATTACGCTTCGATCGTGGAGACCCACAGCAGGGATATTATCGGAGATGAGGGGAAGGAAGAGTTCAGGCAGGCTTTCGGAATTCATTCCATTATAGAAAGTCTTGCGGATAAGGAAACTTTCACTTATGAGTGTCATGTTATGCGTAACGGTGAAGAACAATGGGAGCACCTGATCGCTGTTTGTCTGGAACGCAGAGACGGCAGGGTATCCAAGATTCTCTATGTTCGCCAGAATGTTACGGAGATGAAGTTAAGAGAGCTTCGCAGACAGGAAGAAGTCTCCGCTATGAACCGTAAGGAAAGACAGTACAGGCTTGCGGTCACATCGAACTCCTTCTGCACTTTTGAGTTTAACCTGACTAAGGATCTGATTGAGCAGGATATCGTCCGCGTGACGGATGAGGGACAGATTTCGCTGCTGGAACAGGCAGGACTCAGCGCTCCTTGTAAAGCTTCCGACTTCTTTGACAGATGGGAACAGTTTATTCTTCCGGAATCATTGGAGGATTATGCCGGAACAGCGAATGTAGAATATTTGAAAAAGAGCTATGAACAGGGCGAAGGAGAGGTAGATATCGATTTCTGGTGCAAGATGGGAGACGAAGAGGGTCAGGTGTGCGTGCGCCAGTCATTCTTCATAGCACAGGATGATATCACCGGAGAGCTGATTGTGATGGTGGTGTCAAGGGATATCACGGAACAGGTCATCAGGCAGCGCGAGCAGACGCAGGCTTTGCAGGATGCCTTGATGCAGGCGCAGCATGCGAATCAGGCGAAGACCACATTCCTGTCCAATATGAGCCACGATATCAGGACGCCTATGAATGCGATCATCGGGTTTGCAACGATTGCGGCCAGCAGGATCGACAATAAGGAGCAGGTCAGCGACTGTCTGCAGAAGGTTCTGTCCTCCAGTAATCATTTGCTTAGTCTGATTAATGATATTCTGGACATGAGCCGTATTGAAAGCGGAAAGATGCAGATCCATGACCAGGAGTGTAATATTTCGGAGCTCATGCATAATCTGGTGAATATCATACAGCCGCAGGTTAAGGCGAAACAGCTGGATATGTTTATTGACACCTTTGAAGTTACCAATGAAGATGTAATCGCAGATCCCCTGAAGCTGAATCAGATATTTATCAATCTGATGAGCAATGCGATCAAATATACGCCTGCCGGCGGCACAGTGTCTTTCCGCATTATGCAGAATACGACCTTCAAGCATGGCTACGGCGATTATGTTTTTATTATTAAGGATAACGGAATAGGTATGTCGCGGGAATTTGTGGAGCACATCTTCGAACCGTTTGAGAGAGAGAGCACGACGACGCGCAGCGGTATTCAGGGCACCGGACTCGGCATGGCAATCACCAAGAATATTATTGAGATGATGAACGGTACGATTACGGTGGAAAGTGAGGTCGGCAAGGGAAGCACCTTTACCGTAAATCTGACGCTGAAGCTTCAGGATGTGGAGAAGAATGCGGAGCAGATCAAAGAACTCGAGGGATTGCGCACGCTTGTTGTTGACGATGATTTCAATGTCTGTGACAGTGTGAGCAAGATGTTAAAGACGATCGGTATGCGGCCGGAATGGACGACCTCCGGGCGTGAAGCCGTACACCGGGCAAAGATCGCACGGGATGAGGGAGACTCTTTCCACACTTACATTATTGACTGGCAGATGCCGGAAATGAGCGGAATCGAGACGGCCAGGAAGATCCGCAGCGTTGTGGGAGATGAGATGCCGATTATCGTTCTGACGGCGTATGATTGGACGGATATTGAGGAGGACGCCAAGGAAGCTGGGGTTACCGCTTTTTGCGCAAAACCTCTCTTTATGTCGGATTTGAAGAGTGCGCTGCTTGCGGCAAATCATTACAGTGACAAGGAAGAAAAACAGGAGGCGGTATGGACACAGGCCGATTTCAGCGGAAAACGTGTACTTGTCGTGGAGGATATTGAAATGAACCGTGAGATTGCGGAAGTGATTCTGACGGAAAGCGGCTTTATCGTGGAGACTGCTCCGGACGGAACAGACGCTGTTGAGATGGTGCAGAAATCCGAAGAGAATTATTACGATGTGGTTCTGATGGATGTGCAGATGCCGATCATGAATGGGTATGAAGCGACGCGTGCGATCAGATCATTGGAGCGAGAGGATGTAAAGACGCTGCCGATTATTGCGATGACAGCCAATGCGCTGGAGGAAGATAAAGAAACGGCATTAAAGAGCGGCATGAATGCACATATTGCGAAGCCGCTTGACATAGAGCATTTTATAGAAGTGCTTCGCAATTATTTGCATTAATACTGAGTCAGGCATTTCCGGGAAATATCCGCCGTCCGTGCGGAATTTCCCGGAAATTAAGAATCTTTTTTCTATAGGAAATTATCTCTTACATTTCAAGAAAATACAAACCACTGAATTATTTAAGGAAATACATGTTACGAACAGAGCGCAGGCGGCTGTAAATTGCAAGATGTGCGGTGCAGATTGCAGCTTGTGCGGGAAGTCCTTGCGCTTTTTTTGAAAAAAGGTAGAATCGAATCAGAAACGGCGATGCAGGATATAGGAATAAAAGCGGTAAAGTAAAAAAGAGGTGACAAGATGCGTGTAAGCTTTAACAGAGATTCTTCTTTGCGGGAAGATCGGGTTGATATACATTATCGGGAAGAGACGGAACGGATCGAGGTTATCCGTAATTTCTTTTCCTCACTGCAGAGCATTACAGGGAAAAAGGAAGACGAAGTGTGCGTGCTGCAGCCAGGCAGTATCTATTATCTGGAGTCGGTTGACCGCAAGCTTTTTGCTTATCAGGCAGGCGATGTGTATCAGTTGGATTACAGTATGAAACATTTTTTGGACTGCTTTGGCGGCAATGGATTTGTACAGATCAGTAAGAGCACGATTGTGAACTTGTACAGGGTGAAGCGTGTGAATACGGATCTGAATATGCGGCTGAAGCTGATGATGGATAATGATGAGGTGATCGTCTTAAACAGGACATATAAGAAGAATTTTCTTGACGCTTTGTATCACATACAGGAGGTGTGCCATGAAAAAGATTGCTAAACAAAATTTTTTCTCTACGGTGTGTGTTATCTACACGATGCTTGTATTAGGAAAGCTTGCGGTTGAATATGTTGTGCGGGGAATATGGGGGAATTATCAGGGAAATCTGTTGATAATGTTTGTGCTGGCGGCACTGGCGCATTTTGTGCTGTCGGAGTATTACCGGTTCCAGAAGTACCCGCTGCTTCTGGTGATCATCGTACAGTATCTGGTGCTGATTGCGGGTGTGATGCTTTTTACATGGATATCGGGATTCTTTGCGCCGCTGCATGAGAATGGGTATCGGGACATGTTCCTGTCTTTCAGTATTCCTTATGCCATAGGCGTAGTAATCTATTATGCGGCGTTATTTCATGAGGTGAAGAAAGTCAACAATGCGCTTAAACGGATAAGGGAGGAGTAAAAGCATGACGGAAAAAGGGAAAACGAAAATAACGGGAATGGATTATCTGGGACTTGGATTGTATGCGTTCGGCGGTCTCGGCATGGAAGTGCTTTATGCATATCTGTTGGAACCTGTGTTGTACGGTGCGCCGATGCAGGAGTGGACATCAGGGCAGACCATTATACATTGGATTCTGACCTGTATCACATGGGGAATCTTTGCAGTTGTTCTGATCAGGACATCGGGGACGAAATATCAGTTCCCTTTGACAAAAAAAGGAGATAAGTTAAGCCTTATAAGAGTCGGTGTATGTGTGCTATTTATCGCCGTAGCATTCGGGGTCGATTATATGATCTGGGACGGCTTTAAAGTATATCTGGAATATGCAGGAAAAGGACTCTTGCTTTTCACTTTCCAGTACATATATTATGCCTTCGAGACGATGTTGTTTCTGTTGATTATCGTATTCGGACAGAAGGCGTTCGAAGTGTGGTTTCATAAGGAGAACTTTCCTTTCGGCGGAATCATCTGCGGGGTGACATGGGGACTTGCGCACCTGTTTACGAAAGATATTCTGACAGGCATAACAGGAATCTTTCTCGGTGTGGCGCTGGGCAGTGTGTACCTGGTGGTAAACAGAGATCTGCGGAAGGCGTATGTGGTAATGTTTCTCATGTTTGTGTTATGAGGCTGGGAGACGGTGTGAAGCGGAAGAAAATGGGAATCCGCTACGAAGAGAACTGACGGTTGCGCAACCTATAGGAGCGGATTTGACACCCGAAATGTGTCGCGCAACCGGAGTTGCAACTCTATGATAATAGAAAAACGGATGGAAAAAGGAGACTATTATCATGGAGAAGAAATTGTTTACAAGAGATTTTACATTGGTGGTAATCGGACAGATTATCTCCCTATTCGGCAATGCGGCGATTCGGTTTGCATTGCCGCTTTATTTACTGAATCAGACGGGCTCTTCCGCGTTGTACGGGACGGTGATGGCAATATCATTTATTCCGGCGGTTCTGCTGTCGCCTGTGGGCGGGCTGATTGCCGACAGGGTCAATAAACGGAATATTATGGTGATACTGGATTTTTCCACGGCCGGGCTGATCTTGCTGTTTATGCTGTTAATGGATCATGTCAGTCTGGTGCTTTTGCTTACGATCGTATTAATGCTCTTATACGGAATCGCGGGCGCCTACCAGCCTGCCGTACAGGCAAGTATTCCGGTACTGGTGGCGCAGGACGAGGTTATGCGCGCCAATGCGGTGATTAATGTGATCAGTTCCTTCGCGTCATTACTCGGTCCGGTGTTTGGAGGTATTCTGTACAGTGCATACGGCCTGCTTCCGGTGTTGGAAATCAGTGTTGCCAGTTTCGTGTTGTCGGCCGTGATGGAGATTTTTATTCGGATTCCTTATCGGAAACAGGAGTCGGCAGGAAGTATCATAGGGACGGCGCTACAAGATTTGAAGGAAAGCGTTTATTTCATTTGCAGGCAAAAGCCGATCATCGGGCAGGGGCTTCTCATAGTCTGCAGCATTAATCTGTTCTTATCCGCTATGATTATAGTCGGCCTTCCCTATCTGATTACCGAGGTACTTCCGTTTACGGCAGAGCAGGCGAATCGGTTGTACGGTTATGCGCAGGGGGCACTGGCAGCAGGCGGTATCGTGGGCGGCATCGGCGTCGGCGCTCTGGCGGACAAGTTAAAGATCAGTAAAGCCGGTAATCTGTTGATTGCGGGGGCAGTCTGCGTATTTCCCATCGGTTTCGCACTTTTATGGTCGGATTCGGGCATGGTAGTTTATATGACTATAACAGTGTGCTGTTTTGCGATCATGGTGGTCTCCACTGTATTTACGGTGCAGATGATGGCCTTTATGCAGACGGAGACACCGCAGAATCTGGTCGGCAAAGTAATTGCCGTGGCGATGACAGGCGCGATGTGTGCACAGCCCTTTGGCAATGCGATGTACGGGGTCCTGTTTGAACTGTGTGATGGGTGCGAGGCGGCGGTAGTGTTGTTTGCGGGGATCGTATCGCTGATCATTGCGGCTGGGGCGCGGAAGGTGTTTAGGAGGCTGTAGCAATTCTTTATGATATTAACTGATATATGTTCGAGTAATATTAAATATTGATCATAATGTTATTAAAATAACATTGACTGTGTTTCCTGCATTTATTATAATATTCACAGGTGCTGCCCTAAACGGTAAGCGGTTCACCTTTTGCCAAATGACTACATTTGAGAACTTCCTGTATTTTGGAGGTGATACATAATGGAAAATAAAGTGAAAGGTACAAGATATGATGCAAAAAAGCAACCGCCGCTTCCCCAAGTGAGTTGGTTGCCTTTTTGATTATTAACCAATGATCAAGGTGAACCGTTTGCTTCACGGGTAGCACCTTTTATAGTTTTATTATAGCAATTCTTTATATAATGTCAACTAGGCATATGTTGAAATTTCGTATTATAAATTAAGACTGAAATTACAGTGTATCATTCTATATATTATGGTACAATAACATAAGATAGTTGCAGTTTATCATGGAAAGCCAAGAAATCCCGAGCAAATTAAATAAATTGCATGTATGGAAACAGGCAGCGGTCAATCAAATCAGAAGAAAGGAGCTGGAGGTGAAGCTATGTTGGAATGGTTATTAAATTTGGATGGCAACATACTATTATTTATTCAGGACTATATCAGAAATCCGATATTGACTCCGTTTGTAAAGTTTATCACAACACTCGGAAACGGAGGCGGAATATGGATTTTGCTGACACTTATTATGCTGATTATTCCTAAGACGAGGCGAGTTGGCTGTATGATGACTGCGGCGCTGATCGGTACATTATTAGTGAATAATATACTGCTGAAAAATCTGGTCGCCAGAACCAGACCTTACGAGGTGATAGCAGGCCTGACTTATCTGGTGCCGAAACCGGGAGAATATTCTTTCCCGTCGGGACATGCGGGCAGTTCATTTGCGGTGGCATGTGTTATGTTTCGGGAACTTCCTAAGAAATACGGGATTCCGGCGCTTGTTTTGGCTATTTTGATTGCATTGTCCCGGCTGTATGTGGGAGTACATTATCCCAGTGATGTGTTATTTGGCATAATCAGTGGTATTGTGATCAGCTACGCGGCTGTGGCGGTCGTGGAATGGATCGATAAGTTGAAGAATAAGAATAGTGAAGAAAAGTGATTACATAACAAGCGGACTGACAATTTGCGGATTAAGATATGGATTTGGGCTGCAAAGCAGCGCAGAAATGGAGTAAATATGAATAAATTAAAATTTGCTATCTTGGCGCCGGGCGGTATTGCTAACAGCATGGCGGAGGCAGTAAGTCAGCTTGAGGAAATCGAATGCTATGCGGTTGCTTCCAGAAATTATGACAGAGCCAGAAGTTTTGCAGATAAATGGGGATTTGAGAAAGCCTACGGTTCTTATGAGGAGATGGTAAAAGATCCGCAGGTGGAATTAGTGTATGTGGCTTCGCCGCACTCACACCATTACCCTTATGCGAAGCTGTGCCTGGAACATGGGAAACATGTGCTGTTGGAAAAAGCTTTTACCGTAAATGCGAAGCAGGCGGAAGAACTGATCACACTGGCGAGAAGCAAAGGGCTTCTTCTGGCGGAGGCATTCTGGCCCAGATATATGCCCAGCAGGAAGATGATCGACGATCTGATCGCACAGGGGGTTATCGGTGAGGTGCATTCTGTCATAGCGGATTTCGGCGCACCGCTGACCCATGTCGAGAGATTGAGTAATCCGGAATTGGCAGGCGGCGCACTTTTGGATCTGGGCGTCTACCCGATCAATCTTGCGTTACAGATTTTCAAGAGTCCGGTGAAAGAAATTCAGTCGAGCGCGGTCATGTCCCCGCAGGGCGTAGACTGGATGAACGGGATCACACTGACTTTTGAGGACGGTAAGATGGCAGTCTTACACAGCAATATGCTGGCATATATGGGAAACCGTGGGATTATCAACGGCGACAAAGGATATATGGAATTTAATGAGATCAACAACTGCCAGGAAATTCGCGTTTATAATGAACAAAAAGAAATGACCGCCAGGTATCAGGTGCCGGAGCAGATCAACGGTTACGAGTATGAAGCGCTTGCCTGTGTACGCGCGATCAGAGCCGGGCAGGTTGAGTGCGAGGAAATGCCGCACAGCGAGACGCTTCGGTTGATGAAGATTCTGGACGCGGTTAGGGAGCAGTGGGGATTTACGCTCCCGTGTGAATGATGGGAGAATACATATGACCAAGAGTATGACAGAGGGGAAACCGCTTCCGCTGATCTTACAGTTTGCGGTGCCTCTGTTGATCGGAAATCTGTTACAGCAGACTTACAATATTATAGATGCCGCGATTGTAGGACGCATCTTAGGGGCAGATGCATTGGCGGGAGTGGGCGCTTCCAGCAGCGTGCAGTTTCTTGTGCTGGGATTCTGTATCGGTGTCTGCTGCGGATTCGGCATTCCGGTTGCGCGCAGTTTCGGCGCACAGGATTATGACAAGATGCGGAGCGATATTTTTCACGGGATGGTGTTGACAGGAATCTTTGCGGTAGTGTTGACGGTATCCTGTGTATTGTTGTGCCCGCAGATACTGCATCTGCTCTCTACACCGGAGGACATCTATACGAATGCCTACCGATATCTGGTGATCATCTTTATGGGGATTCCTTTTAACTTACTGTATAATTTGCTGGCAGGTATATTCCGGTCGGTGGGTGACAGCAGAACACCGTTTATGTTTCTTGCCTTTTCTACGGTGCTGAATATCGTTTTGGATCTGTTCTGTATTCTTGTTCTTCACTTGGGATGTGCAGGCGCGGCGCTGGCAACGATCACATCACAGGCAGTAAGCGGTATACTTTGTTATGTTTATATGAGAAAAAAGATTCCCATCCTGCGATTAAAACGACAGGAGTGTCATATTGATGGGGATACAATCAAAATGATGCTGGCGATGGGAATTCCCATGGGACTGCAATATTCCATTACCGCCATCGGGAGTATGGTCATGCAGTCCGCCAATAACGGTTTGGGCAGTATATATGTGTCAGGCTTTACGGCCGGTATGAGGATCAAGCAGTTCATGATGTGTCCTTTTGATGCGCTGGCGACGGGCGTTTCCGTCTTTTGTAGTCAGAATCTCGGCGCCGGCAAGATGAGACGTATCAAATCGGGAATCAAACAGGGAACTGCGATCGGTGTACTATATGGAACGGTGGCGGGTCTGGTGATTATCTTTTTCGGAAGGACGCTGTCGATGTTGTTCATATCGGGAGAGGATGCGGCGATACTGGATGCTTCCGCCAAATATCTGCGGTGCATGGGATATTTCTTCTGGAGTCTCGGTATTCTGAATGTCTGTCGTATGTGCACGCAGGGACTCGGTTTTTCCGGGCGCGTGATCTTCTCGGGGCTGGCGGAGATGGTGGCAAGGATCGTAGTCAGCCTGTGTTTTGTGCCGATGTTCGGCTTTACGGCAATCTGTTTCGCGGATCAGTCGGCATGGCTTTCGGCGTGCGTCTATATCGTGCCGACATGTCTGCACTGTCTTAAAATATGTGAAAAAAGTTGCAGGGAGCTTCACAAATATGACATATAGTTGTCGGGTTTTCTATCGTATGATTTATGTATTCATAAGTGTCTGATGTGAATGAAAAAGTAAATGACAGGAATGTTCCTGTGAGAGATATGACAGGGACATATTTGTAAATTTTAAGACAGATAGAGCACAAGGAGAACCGACGGAATGCATTTTGTGGATGCTAAGGGTATATTATCATCTCATAACGGCATGAATCTGTATCGCGGGTGTACGCACGGTTGCATTTACTGCGACAGCAGGAGCGAATGTTATCAGATGAAACATGACTTTGAAGATATCGAAGTCAAACAGAACGCGCCGGAGCTGCTGGAGAAGGCACTGCGGTCTAAACGCAAAAAATGTATGATCGGCACAGGAGCTATGTGCGATCCTTATATGCACTGTGAAGAGCAGCTTCGGCTTACGCGAAGATGTCTGGAACTGATTGATGAATACGGTTTCGGAGTCACGGTGCAGACGAAGTCTGACAGGATTCTGAGGGATCTGGATATTTTAAAAAGTATTAACCGCAAGGCAAAATGTGTGGTACAGATGACGCTCACGACTTACGATGAAGACCTGTGCCATATCGTAGAGCCGAAAGTATGTACGACGAAACGACGCTATGAAGTGCTGCAGATCATGAAAGAGAACGGTATTCCCACGGTGGTGTGGCTGTCGCCGATCCTGCCCTATATTAATGATACGAGGGAGAATATAGAAGGGATTCTGGAATATTGCCGGAAGGCCGGTGTGTATGGAATCATCTGTTTCGGGATGGGACTTACGCTCAGACAGGGGGACCGGGAATATTATTATGCAGCGCTGGATAAACATTTTCCGGGACTGCGCGAGAAATATCACCGTAAGTTCGGCTATGCCTATGAGATTCCCAGTGACCGACAGGGAGAGCTTATGAGATACTTTTACGGTTTTTGCAAAGAGAACCATATCGTAAGTGATGCAGAGCAGGTTTTTGCCTATCTGCGGGAATTTCCGGAAAATAAGGGGTATGAACAGTTGTCGTTGTGGGAGATATAAAATCAACGCTTTATAGAATCCAGCTTGTTCTTGATGCGCAGACATGCTTCAACGTGCATGATCCAATGGCGGGAAAAAGGCATTTGGATTAACCCTTTGACATCTTTGACACACCAGTAATCTATCAGCCAATAGGCTTTTTCGTCCTCGCTTACAACGTTTAATGATTTCAAACGTTCTTTATCGGTATCGGTCATCTTTCGTTTCAGATCTGTATAGGAAAGATTTTTAAGGATATTATCAGTGCTGTTTCTTACGGACGTAATATACCTGTATAATTCATCCAGATTCAGTGTTTTTGAAAAATCAGCGATCTGTTGTTTTACCAGTTCGTTTCCGGTCGTGATGATAGGAGCACCTATATAATTCTGGTAGTTTCCTATGAAGAAAATCTGCTCATCCTGATTGATGAGGGTATGTGCAACGATATCTTCAATACGAAAAATATGCCATATGGAATATGCAATCGTTTTACTATGGTAGCCGTCTGCGTTTATGAATGGAATGGCATTGAATTCTTCCCGGCTTAATTCCGCTTTGAATTGATCAAGTTCATTAGCTAATTTCCCGCGTAGTTCCAAGAGGGTATCTATCCCCTCTTGGAATGTCGTTTCTTTTTTGATTTGCGCCTGCATGGTTTTGCAAAGTTCTGACCACTCTTTGTTCATTCGATATCCCTCCGAAACAACTTACTTCTTTTTGACAGGAATCCATATCTCTGTATAATAATTCTCATCATTTGTCCCGTTGGGATATTTGCTTGGATCATCATACATTTCGACACAATATCCTGCCGCAAACTCATAATCCTGTAATGCCGGAAGCCACTCGGAGAATATTTTCGTATTTACATCTTGTAAAGAGTGCGGAAGAGCGCCCTTGCACGGAAAAACCGCCCACGTAAAAGCAGGGATCGTCTTTACTGCGAGTCCGTCCGGAATATCTACGGACGGATTATAGACATCGGCGATCAGATATTCAAACTTTTTGTTTCCCATCTGCGGGTCGATGTTAATGCCGAACATTCCGCAGATATATTCGCCATTCCCCGAGGAATAATGCTCCTGCCAGAACAAAAGTACATCCTGTTTTGGATTTTCATAGGTAAACTCCTTTGATGCGCATAAAACAGTAAAGGCTTCTTTCTTGACAATTCTGTAATCCATAATGTAACCACCTTTCAATGAGATTGTTAGTTTCAGCGGCGCAAATGTTTTAATCATTGTTTTATTCTTGCGCACTGTCAGAGGTGTATACCCATGAAAGCGGGAAAAGGCTTTGGTAAAACTGTCGGGAGAGTCATAACCATATTTCATTGCAAGCTCTATAACCGGAATATCACTGGTAATCAGTTCTTCCCCTGCAAGCGCCAATCTGCGGTTTCTTACATATTCCATAATAGAATATCCGCACAATATGCTGAATCCTTTGTGAAAATAGAAGGGGGAAATATTCACATGCTCTGCCACGTCATATAGTGTGATGTCCTCTGTGATATGGCTTTCAATATAGTTGACTGCTTCACTGATTGCTTCCGCCCATTCCATGATGATCAACCTCCTGCTGTGGTTACAGTATACGCTTAATCATTTACATCGTCCCGACATTGCTTGGTTTCTTTTGTCTGCACATATGTCATTTTAACATATCTTTTGGGATGTTTGGAACAATTCGAGAAAAGTGAAAATATATTTACAATTTCGTTTGAAATATGCTATAGTAATGAAACGATAACAAGGATAATGAGCCTTAAAGAAGAGTCAAAGAATCGTGCGGAGACGATAGCGATGAGCAGCCTTAAGTATGATGAAGAAAAGCATATGAGAAATGAACGCGAGGAAGGGCGAGAAAAAGCATGATTGCAGAGAAGTCAGAAACTATACATACAAATAAAGATACATCGGCATGTTATAAAGTAAACAGTCAAATGGTCAAAGATCTCATGCTGTCATTAGGGGCAGATTTATGCGGCATTGCCAGTATGGACAGATTTCGTGATGCGCCGAAGGGATTTCATCCGCTGGACGTTATGCCATCCTGCAAGTCGGTGATATCGTTTGGTTGCAGATTCCCGGTCGGAACACTGCGCTGTAACAGTCCGATTCCGTATACGAGAGTACGCAACTCCATCACGCCGAAGATGGATGCTATAGCGCTGGATTTCTGCATCGAGATGGAGCGGAGAGGTGTTATATGTGTGCCGATTCCGACCAATGAGAGCGTGTGGGATGGCAATACGGGAAGATGGCGTTCTATTGTTTCGCAGAAGCACGCGGCACAGGCAGCAGGGCTGGGTACGATTGGGCGGCATTCACTGCTGATCACACCGGAGTTCGGGAGCATGGTCTGGCTGGGAGCGGTTCTGTGTGAGCAGGAATTGGTGCCGGACGAGTTAAAAGAGAATATCTGCAATGAGTGCAATCTCTGCGTGGAGGTATGCCCGGTCGGTGCATTGGATGAGTATGAGCTCAAGCAGCAGGTGTGCTGGGATCATGCCTTCGGAGATGATGAAAATTTGCAGGCATGGACGATTTCCTGTCATAAGTGCAGGGATATTTGTCCGTTTAATTTGGGGAGTGCCATAGGACGTTGTTAAAGGCTTATTTTATATCCAATTCCGGCGGTACATCAATTTCATCGGACACATACTTACCGTTTTTCTTACGCTGCCGCACACACTCTGTCAGCAGATACTCGATCTGCCCGTTGACGGAGCGGAAGTCATCTTCCGCCCACGCCGCGATTGCATCATAGAGTTTTGCAGATAATCGAAGGGGCACTTGTTTTTTACCTGAATCGCCCATAAAATCCTCCGTTTCATTTCATAGGGTAACAGCATGAGAAGTACTTTCCTCGCAACCCCGCGAAGCTCAATTTAGTAAAGGCTTCCGGAATTAACTATCGGCTGTGCATCATGGTTGCCGCACAGAACTACCAGCAGATTAGATACCATAGCTGCTTTACGTTCCTCGTCAAGTTCCACGGTATGCTTTTCATTCAACCGTTCTAGTGCCATCTCGACCATGCCTACCGCGCCGTCCACGATCATTTTTCTTGCATCAATGATAGCAGATGCCTGCTGTCTCTGCAACATGACCGCGGCAATCTCGGGTGCGTATGCCAGATAGGTGATTCTCGCTTCTACAATTTCGATGCCCGCTTCTTCCACTCTGGTCTGGATCTCTGCGCGGATCTTGCCGGCTACGATTTCGCTGGAGCCGCGAAGACTGCCTTCATCAGCCATGCCGTCTCCGGTAGTGTCTACGTTAGGGGCTACATCGTAGGGATAGGTACGCACGATATTGCGAAGCGCGCTGTCACATTGCAAGGACAGAAATTCCTTGTAGTTATCTACGTTGAAAACCGCTTTGGCAGTATCTACGATTCGCCATGTCACTGCGATACCGATCTCTACCGGATTACCCAGACAATCATTGATCTTTTGACGGCTGTTATTTAAAGTCATGATCTTTAAAGAAAGCTTCTTAGTAGGAGCTTCCTGAGCGGTGCTTACACCGGACTCGGCAATTACCAGCGTACCGGAAGGTCCGCCAACACCCTTGACATCACCGCTCTGGCTTAACTTAGTGTGGGAAGCCGGATTGACACCTGCGCAGAAGGGATTGACAAAGTAGAAGCCGTCGCCCTTGAGTGTTCCCATATATTTGCCGAATAAAGTCAGAACCAAAGCTTCCTGCGGCTTCAAAACTTTCAGACCGCAGAAGAGAATCCAGCCAAAGAATGCGTAAAGCATACCTATGACAAAAACGGTGGTTGTGAGCGTGGTAGCCGTCTCGTTATCAAAATGGATGATACCGATGATAATTCCTGCAATAGCCAGTGCATATAACAGGAGAGTGACGAGTAATACAGGCAGTCCGTTCTTTTTGCCCTGAATGAGTTTTTCTTCTAAGTTAGTTTCTTGCATAATCTCCTCCGTTCCGAAGCGGCGATGTGGCGCGTGTGCTTTGGATTTTGACGGCACATAGTCAGTCGCTTCTGGTGAATATTCTTTTTGATATCATTATGATATCATATTGATTAGAAATGTCAAGGAGAAGTTTTGGATGATTTGCTTTATAAAACCTTGCACCAGCCTCATTTTACAGTTATGATGGAAAAAGATAAGAATCACGGCATGAAAATGTCAGAAAGACAAGTGCCGGACTGCTTTTAAATAAAAAGGAAAGAGGCAGCTACAAATGTCAGTTACAATCTTTACCATGACCCACAAGAAATTTCCGGATCCCCGGGACCCGATCTACGTGCCGCTTCATGTCGGACGCGCGCAGGGAGAGGACTACGGTTATGCCGGGGACGATACGGGAGATAACATATCTGTGAAGAATTGCTATTACGGAGAACTGACCGGAGTATACTGGGTGTGGAAGAATGTGCGCACCACGGACTATGTGGGTATATGCCATTATCGCCGGTATTTTTGTACGGAAGAGGGCAGGATTTTCAATGCAAGCGACTATCTGTCGATTCTGAAAGACTATGACATGATAACCTCCAAGAAACTGAAACTGAATTATTCTTATTTCGACGGCTATGCAAGCGATTATAATATTTTTGATCTGGTCACAACAGGCGAAGTGATCCGGCAGATGTATCCGGAGTATTATGATACCTTTGAGCGGCTGGTGCATGGAAACGGCACTTATTTCGGCAATATGATGGTGTGCTCTAAGGAACTGTATGATGAGTATGCCGCGTGGCTTTTTTCTATTTTTCATGAGGTGGAAAAGAAGATCGATCCCAGCGGTTATGACGATTATCATAAGCGGGTTTTTGGGTTTATATCGGAATTCCTACTGCTTGTCTGGTCGGAAGTGAAGGGGCTTAAGGTATATGAGTGCAAGGTGGGCATGACGACCGAGAAATACGAGACGGGCCAGATGAAGGAGAAGCTGGCGGAGTATTTCATGCAAGGGGATCTGGACGGAGCGAAAGAATATTTTCTGGGTGTGCTTAAGAAGCGGCCGGATGTGTTGATGGAGGCTTCGGATATCACAGGGGAGTTGAAGCTGTCCATGCAGGTGATCGCCGTCTGTGAATTGGAGCGGCAGGAGTACGGGGAGAGTGTCATCGACCGGATACGCCTTGCCCACGAGGGGAGCGGCACTGACAGGAGTAAACAGGAATGTAGCAGGACAGACTCTGGCAGGGGAAGTGTATTTGAAGAACTGATGCATTATTTCAGCGGCTTGAATGATGTGGTGAATGCCTGTAAGGTGGGGCAGGCGGATGAGGAAGAACGACGTTTCCTGCGTGATAATCAGGTAAGCGATATTGCCATAGAAGCATCCGCCCGACTTTTTATTTCAGAGGAAAAAGAACTCGATAAAATCATAAGTAATATCAAAGAGTATAAAACGGAGATCAGTTAAAATATAAAAGAGAAACTTAAATCGGTACGGAATCATATAGAGTTTCCGCTGCCGGTAAGTTTCTCTTTTTGAATTATCTATTGCATGTCAGATAAAAGAAGTGTCACATCAACGGTAGGGTCATTGATATCCCCTGTGACACTGCCGAGGTAAACGAGGGTATGATCTTCCGTATAGCGGTAGAAATGACTGTAATATCCGGCAGTCCCTTCTTCTGAGTCCGATTCCCAAGATGTAAATACCAGTTCAATATAGGTATCGTCCGGATTCAGATCGTATAGGGCAGGCTCCGCCCATACGGCATAATGCCACAGAGATTCCTGTGTTTCGGCAGCACTGTCTACGGACATGTCTGTATCATTGATGATCAGGTGTGGGCGGGGATCATATGTGCCGTCCTCGTTTGCGACATCTTCCGAATAAGACAAAATGGTGTCCTCCTCACCGTCCCCGTTTAAGTCGGCGGTGTAGGTTTCATGCGGCTGCATTTTCATCACAAATCTATCCGAATAAGTATAGGACTCTTTAAAGCCCATATCCGCCAGATCACGGTAAGGAATAATGAATTCAATAATTCCTGCGGCATAAGGTCCGAGGGCGTAAGGATCGCTTATAAAGACCAGACCCGAGGTGGACAGATACCATGCGTTGTCGGCGTACAACACGGACTCTAACGTGCCGTTTGTAATGTCGTCGGCTGAAAACATCCGCTCGGCGTAGGAGTCGGTTTCCGCTAATTTCTGATTATAGGATAACGTGTCTTCCCGAAAAGCGGCGGGATCATCGCTCAGATCCGAGAAGGAGATCAGATCGCCGGTCTTGGCACTGTAGTTGGCTCCCTGCATTGTGTAATTGCCGTGCGCACCGCCGCTGAAGGAGTCATAGGTCAGTGTAAAAGAGATCACGTTGCTGTCCGCTCTGACGGTCTTATACGTCAGCCCAGCACTGTAGCCGATCAGGGGATAATCATTATCCTCTTCCTCGAAGTATTGCAACATTTCTTCTGCCATGTCTTCCACTTCTTTGTTTGCATGAAAAGAATCGACCCGGGAGCGGATGTCGGCGTTGATTTTATCGGCAGCTTTCGCATTTCCTTCCATGGTGACGACAGGATAGATAGCGCTCTTGTAGAAATATACCGTGCCATCTTCCGTGGATTTGTTGTTTTCTTCCGTCTGCATTTGAATGTCTATGTTGGATTTTCCAATACTGACAGAAGTGTCATTTGTGGTTGCACTATCCGCCTCATCATTGCTTTGATCTGCATTTTCATCGGATTGAGCGAGGCTGCTGTCCGTTGCCTCATCCGGTTGCTGCGCTCCGCTTTCAGTGTCATTTGTTCCGGAATCAGAATCAGATCCGTTAGCACCGCAGGCCGTGCAGCAGATTACCGCATACAGCAGCAGTGTGCAGACTGCAATTTTCGCTGTTCCGTTTTTAGGCAGAGATTGGTGTTTATCAACAGTGCCACGTCTATTTGTCATACGGGTTTTCATGATTATGATAGTCCTCCTTGTTGAAAGCTTAAGGTTACTTTTCTTATTATATAGATGTTTTCATCAAATTATTAATATGGTATGCATCAGTATGGCATGGTGATATGGAAATGGCAATATGTGAATGAGAAATGATGCAAAAATGATACAAAAAAGATTTAAATATGCATATTTTCATCAGAATATGCTGATTATTCACTAATTACCTTATATTTATGCTTTTCAACCCACATTCTTTGTGATATAATGCGGGTTGAATTAAGCGAAAGGGTGAAGACAAATGACAGGGATTCAAGAGTGGTTTTCCAATTTCTGTGACTTATTTTATAAATGTTTTATCAGAGAAGACCGTTATAAACTGTTGGTGAGCGGTGTCGGTGTTACGATCAAGGTTTCGCTTCTGGCAGTCGTTATCGGTACTATAATCGGTATGCTGATTGCGATGTGTAACCTGTCCAAGAGGAAACTGCCGAGGGTGATCGGCGGAATATATACGGACGTGATAAGGGGTACGCCTTCCGTTACCCAGTTGATGATCATTTATTTTGTTGTTTTTGCTCCGTTCAATCTTAATAAATGGATTATCGCGGCGATCGCCTTTGGTATTAATTCCGGTGCCTATGTGTCGGAAATCATCAGGGGCGGTATTCTCTCTGTTGATCACGGGCAGACCGAGGCGGGAAGATCGCTTGGACTCAATGCCTTTCAGACAATGACAAGGATCGTCATTCCGCAGGCAGTCAAGAATATTTTTCCTGCATTGTGTAACGAGTTTATCGTGCTCATCAAGGAAACGGCTATTGTCGGTTATGTGGGATTGATGGATATCCAGAAGGCGGGCGATTTTATCAAGAGCGCCACATATAATGCATATATGCCTCTGATCGGAACTGCAGTGATCTACTATGTGCTGATCAAGATATTGACGCTGTCACTCCGCCAAGTCGAGAAACAGTTGAGAAAATCTGATATCAGGTAGGAGGGAGAGCGTTCTATGATCAAAGTAAAAAATTTACATAAAAAATTCGGCGACCTGATGGTTTTGGACGGAATAGACGAACATATTTCACAGGGGGAAGTCGTTGTTGTAATCGGACCGTCCGGTTCAGGTAAAAGCACATTCTTAAGATGCTTAAATCTGCTGGAGAAGGCAACCGACGGTGAAATCTATGTGGACGATCAGCAGATCAATGCGCCGAAAGTGAACGTGAATCATGTCAGACAGAAGATGGGGATGGTGTTTCAGCAGTTTAATCTGTTTCCCCATCTGACTATTATGGACAATATTACATTGGCACCGGTACTTCTTAAGAAAATGACGAAGGACGAGGCTGTCAAGAGAGGACAGGAACTCTTAGAACGTGTAAATCTGGCGGAAAAAGCAGACGCTTATCCGGCACAGCTGTCCGGCGGGCAGAAACAGCGTGTTGCGATCGCGAGGGCGCTGGCCATGAATCCGGAGATCATGCTTTTCGATGAACCGACTTCAGCGCTTGATCCCGAAATGGTAGGCGAAGTGCTGGATGTTATGAAGGATCTTGCCAAGTCCGGCATGACCATGGTGATTGTGACCCACGAGATGGGTTTTGCCAGAGAGGTGGCATCCAGAGTGCTTTTTATTGATCAGGGTAAAGTGATGGAGAGCGGCACGCCGGAGCAAGTATTCAATGATCCGAAGAATGAGAGAACGAAATTATTCTTAAGTAAAGTTCTGTAGCAGTGGTATCATGCCGTCCTTCTGCCATGAGAGGCTCTTCAATAGAACGCTGTTTATGAAGAAGAGTGTGTCATGCGCTTGGCGGATCGGCTTAAGATATAGGGAACTGCCTGATCGTATCAGATGGGCAGTTGCCGGGATACATTTTAATATTAGGAGGAGATTATTATGAAAAAGACAACAAAAGTAGCAGCGCTCATGCTGGCTGTAGCTATGATGATGACAGCCTGCGGCGGCAATGCAGATCAGGCGGCAGACACAGGAGCAGCAGTGGACGAGACGACTGTGGACGCAGCGAACACAGACAATGAAGCTAATGAGGCTGATGAAACGGATGCAGTTGATGCAGGTGAAGAGCAGTCTGCGGCAGTTACGAAGACAGAGGGCGTTATCACATTCGGCACCAATGCTGAATTCCCGCCTTTTGAGTTCGTTGCAGGTAGTGGCGTGATCGATCAGTATGACGGTATCGACATGGCAATCGCAAAGCAGATCGCCGAAGAGAACGGTATGACAGNGGCAGTCGAGAATATGGAGTTTGACTCCCTGCTTATCGCATTGCAGAATGGTCAGATCGATGCGGCGATCGCAGGTATGACAGTGACGGAAGAAAGAC
This sequence comes from Lachnospiraceae bacterium, assembly GCA_014804365.1. Lineage (GTDB taxonomy): Bacteria > Bacillota > Clostridia > Lachnospirales > Lachnospiraceae > UBA3282. The sequence goes on along the minus strand of JAAUZX010000037.1, from coordinate 65,338 downwards.
TGGAATCAGTTGATTTCTCCACACCGTACTATACGGCGACACAGGTTATGATCGTGAAAGAAGATTCCGACATNGCGGCAGCAGCCGANATGGCGGATAAGAAGATCTGTGTTNTACAGGGATACACCGGTGAAATATGCGTTCANGATCTGGGTTATCCTTACGAGGCATTCAAAAAAGGTACAGANGCTGTTCTGGAGCTGGTAAACGGCAAGTGTGATGTAGTCGTTATCGATTCCGCAACCGCGCAGAAGTATGTCAGTGACAATGAAGGTCTTAAGATCGTGGAGGATTCNGNGGCATTTGAGTCTGAGGAATATGCAATCGCAGTNCGGAAGGGCAATACAGAGCTTCTGGATATGATCAATAAGGCAGTCGAAGCNAAACTTGCTGACGGCACGATCTCTGANCTGGGTGTGAAGTATACTGAGGATACTACGGCNGAGTAAACNTNAATTAATTGCAAAAANAGAATGTGCCTCAAAAGTCATGGTGTGACTGATGAGGCACATTTTTTGTGTCTATGGGAAATAAATTTTCCTTGCCATAAACAATACTGCTNCATATAATAATAGTAACAAGACAGATATGTCTGTCTGGGTGCGCTGACACCTTAAAAATCTGACAGATATGCCGTATATGGTAGGAATGTAGGTTGGGGAGCAACAGAAAAACTCCACAAGTGAGCTGCATATGGTAGGGTAGCAAGGTTGGCAGACAACAGAANAATCAGCATATTTGTAAAAACGAAAGGTTGTCCGAAGGGGCAACCTTTTTGTGACTGAAAGAGGANTGAATGAAAAATTACAATAAGGAAGAAGCACTGAAAATTATAATAGATGTAGCTATAAAGTATGAAGAAAGATTAAGAGATAATCATTTTTTGATTATATATTCGCAAAATAATAAAATTAACGCAGTACAAGTCGGTTTTCGTGATTCCAATTATCTTCATATGACAGGTGTTAAAAGCCGATTGTCTGCACCGGTATTTTGAAGCAAAGCAGGAAATCTGTTTTATCCGACCCGCAAAAAGAAGCTACCCTATAAAGAGTAGCTCCCTATATTTATTTTGCCTGTGCCATTGAGAATAAGGTATCTTGTAAAAGTTTAGAGAANTTGATATTATTTTTTTCAGCAAAAGTATTCAGCCATGCAGGAATAGTAAGGTTTTTTCTTACAGCTTTTTCACCATATTTNTCTTCNTAGGCNTCAATGTCTAATAATAACATATTTATCATACACCCATTTTCAGCAGTTATTTCAGAATAGTCGGAAGCATGCGGGATTTGTTCTCCATCTTCAAGCTCTCCTAATATCCAACCACTGGCGGCNTCAATCCCCATTTCAATAGCCTGTTCTAAATCTTTTCCCTCTGTTACGCAACCGGGTAAATCTGGAAATTCTACCACGTATCCNCCGCTTTGATCTGTNAAAGGCTTAAATACAGCCGGATAAATTAATTTCAATATATTCACCTCCATTTATAAAATTGAGCAAANGGGNCTTAAAGCCCCGCTTGTTTCAGAATTGATTTTACTGTATCNGGATTTAAATCCCCTCCATGTTCTGGGATTGTAACTTTACCAGGTTTAGTTGGGTGTTTGTATTGGTGATGTGAACCNTTTTGNTTTACTTGATACCATCCGTTTTTTAATATCATANTCTCAATTTCTCTAAATNTCATTCAATACCNCCTTATTCATTCATGGCANCACTCCCTTCTNTTTATTNAATTATATNGTAATGCGTATTATGCGCATTGTCAATAATTTTATTCTTTTCANCTGTCATAAAAAAGACATTCATCTAAATAAAAGTTGAAATGTCCTTTGGTTTTTACACATATACAAAGCAGTTTGCCACTGTCTGTTTGANTTTTTATATAAACTCTACGATTCGTAGGTGTGATTCTTCCGCTGGCTATCATATAATATCTTCATAGAAATTTGTAAAAAGGTGGTGCCGATATGGATCAAGTTAAAATAGGCAGATTTATTGCAAAAATGAGAAAACAGCACAAACTGACTCAGCGTGAATTTGCTGATGCTCTGGGTATTAGTGATAAAACCGTCAGTAAGTGGGAATGCGGCAATGGTATGCCCGAATTGTCCTTCATGCAGCCCATCGGTAAAATTCTTAACATCAGTCTTAATGAGTTGTTTTCGGGTGAGAAACTGAGCGACGCTGACTATAAGAAGAAGGCAGAGGAAAATATGATGGAACTCGTAAAAGAAGCGGAAAAAATGAAAAAGAACATTGTTGGCGGCAAAGTTTTAGGCTATGTGAATAATGTCGAGATGTCTGCTGATGAAGCGCATAAGACAAATACAGAATTTTGGAGTACCATAGGCAGCGAATTCTTAGGCGCAACCGCTTTGCCCAGTTGGGGAAATTTTTTCCCGTCAGAGGACAAGCTGAAATTACTCGGAGATTTGTCTGGGGCAAAAGTCCTTGAAATCGGTTGCGGTAACGGTCGCTCGTTAAAGTATGCTGCTGATTCAGGCGCCGCCGAACTTTGGGGACTGGATATATCCGCAGATCAAATTGAACGTACAAAGAATTATCTTAAATCACAGGCAGTCAACGCAGAACTTGTCTGTTCACCTATGGAAGAAGAATGCGGACTACCAACCGAATATTTTGATCTGGTTTATTCGGTTTACGGGATCGGCTGGACGACGGATTTGGATAAAACCTTCAGGCATATTTATTCGTATTTGAAAAAGGGCGGAGCATTTGTCTTCGGCTGGTCGCATCCGATCCATAAATGCGTGTCCATTGAGAACGGTAACCTGATTTTCAGCAATTCCTATTTTAATGAAGAGTGGTATCGCGCCGGTATGGGCGATAAGGAGATCATGTTGTCTAACCGTATGTTGAGTACATATATTAATGCATTGTCAGATAACGGGTTTGTTATCGAAAAACTGGTTGAAGAAATCGACAGGGAAAAAGCAATGGCGGCGGATAATGATTTTGGAAAAAAGGCATTGATGCTGCCCACGGTCTTTGTCATTAAGGCGAGGAAAATGTGAGTTGCGGATTGTATGTAAAAAGAGCTTTAAAGTAATTATTATCTGCAACAGGAAATATCACTGAATGTATTCATCAACATAACTTCTAAGCAGTTCCTGCAATTCTCTGTCCATAAATTCATAATCATCACCGATGTAAAGACAGACCACTTTCTTACCGGCAATTATGTCAGAATATTTCGACTGTATTCTTCGCATATGCTTTTTCTCCATACAGAAAATGATATCCGCCCATCCGAGAAGACCGGGAGTAACTTTGATTCTGGCGTTCTGCTCTGTTCCCGCTGAACGCGCATGATGCCCGTTGTGACCATCGAAGATCTTCTCGGCGGTCAGACTGCGCCTTTTATTTTGACTGCATAAGAAAAGTAGATTCATATTATCACCATAAAAAGTATATTACAATTTATTGCTCTTTGACAAATGTTCTTCTATGGGCAATATATATTTTATATGAAAATAAGTTAGCAAAAGTTAATGAATTTTTCTTGAGATAAACAACGAAAGGTTGTCCGAATGGACAACCTTTTTGTGACTGAAAGAGGACTGAATTCTACGCCTTCCACCGCCCCAATGTGGCGAAGTACTGCATCAGCCCCGCTTTAGCTTCCTCGATTGTCTTACTGCGTCCGCCCTCGACCTCAAAGGGTGCGCAGAAGTCCGCCATTTCCTCCATCGTGCAGTCCTGCACGAAAGCGCCGTCCTTATAACAGTAGCAACAATACATCTCGTTCTTGCTTCCGTCCTGATTGGTTCCGTACTGATCCTCCTGCATCGGCATGCCACAGCTCTGGCAGATTTTCAATTCTGTTTTAGTGTCCATTCCATTGTCCTCCTATGATTTGATTTCCGCGAGCCCTGGCATGTGCTGTATAGTAGTAATTTGCAATTCAACGGGCTGCGGTGTATTATGAAAACATGATATCAGATTAAATATGACATCAGCGTGTCATATAATTCGGCAATTTTTTATTCTATAAGATTCGGGTGTCATAAAGATAGCAGATTGCACAACATCTCCAGAATATTTAGAAAATCCATATGACGGAGCCCGACGTAAGAGAACATTTTGTGTAATCTGCTCTCTTAGTCTTTCGTAGCATTGTTTGACACTCGAATCTTAAAAATCATAACGTTTTAAAAGAGGAGGAAACATGGCGGAAATCAGATTTTACGATACGGTGGACGATAAACTGTTAAAGTTTGCGGTAATCATAACGGAGCATGAAGGACGGTGGGTATTCTGTAAACATCGGCAGCGGGAGACGTTGGAAGTGCCCGGCGGACATAGAGAAGAAGGAGAGACGATCGAACAAACCGCGAGAAGAGAACTGTATGAGGAGACCGGCGCCACCTGGTTCGATCTCTGGCCGATTTGCGTTTATTCTGTCACGGCACCGGAGAATTTTGAGGGCGAGGAAAGCTTTGGTATGCTCTATTATGCAAGAGCATGGGAATTTGAAAAAGAGCTGCACAGCGAGATAGAACAAATCGTCATCGGGGAAGCTCTGCCGCAGCGGTGGACTTATCCGGAGATACAGCCGGTACTGATGGAGGAAGTGAAAAGGAGAGGCTTTTGGCTTGGAAACTCTTTACCGGTATAATTTCGCCATCTCCCCGATACGGCGTTGAATTTCTGTTTGTACGAACTTAGGCGCCAGCACTTTTGCCGAAGGACCGAAAGACAGGATCATACCGTAAACCCAATCGTCTAACGTGCATCGGTAATGAATCTCGAAGTGTCCGTCGGGCAGCACGGTAATCTCTTCTTCATCAAACCGGTCATAAATACGGTAGGCTTCTTTTTTATCGATCCATAAAGTAATTTCCGGCAGCGGGATGTCCAAGGGAATGTCCGAATAGACAGCGGTGTTTTGGTCAGTTGTGCGCACATCGAAAGTTTCGTCGAGTACTACAACTCTTTTCATCCGCAGTACTTTGAATAGGCGCATAGCCTGCCTCGTCCTGCAGTAAGCGCGCACATACCATGTATATTCTTTGAAGAGAAGCTGGACAGGCTCTGCATAGCGGTGGCTCATTTCACCGCGTTGACCATAATAGTCAAATTGTATCACATGCCGGTTCAAAATGGAATCCTTGATCTGATTGAACAGATCCTTTCTTCGTCCGCTCCAATCGGACAAATCTATGGCAACCCAGTTTTCGGGCTTTTCCATGAAAAAATCTCCCAGCTTGTTCAGGATCGCTTCTTCTTCATGAGTGCCTGTCTCTCTGAGGCTGGCCAGGGCGGCAAGAATCTGCTGTTGTTCTTTCTTGGAGACCAGCATTTTGTTAAGGACAAACTGCTCCGTCAGATGGATACCGCCGTTTCGTCCCTTGGTCGTATAGACCGGAATCCCCGCCATACTCAAAGCATCGATATCACGGTAAATTGTCCGCACAGACACCTCAAACCGCTCCGCCAGTTCCTTGGCAGTTACGGTTCCCTTATTCATTAAGATATATATAATACTGAGCAGTCGATTAATCATGATAAGCTCCTCTTATGTAATTCCACGGCATATTTCGAGTTCGCGCGATTTTTGAAATAGGATTCGAGTGTCAAAAGGTGCTTTTCATAAACTAAGATAGAGATTGCACAAAATGTTCCCGTAGCTGTCGTGCGAAGTCATATGAGATTTTCTTAATATTCCGTTCAGTACCCAGCAATTTCGGGACATGGATGTCCCGAAAAGCCCGACCTGAGCCCGGATGGCGAATGTCGGGCGGTTGCGTTCCGTCCCACAACGTCACCGGAATATTTTAGAAAATCCATATGACGGAGCCGGACAGCTACGGGAACATTTTGCGCAATCTCCCTCCTCAGCCTTTCATAAGCACCTTTTGACACTCGAATCCGTAATAGAAAATTACTTTGTTTTTTCAAGTTTTTTAAATCTTAATCTGCGTCCACTTCCCCTTCTTAAACCGCGTCGAAGCAAACATAAACCGCGAAATCTGATCCGCCAGCACGCCCAGCCAGATGCCTACGATACCGAGTCCGAATACGTATCCGCCCAAATAGGAGCCGGCAGTACGGATAAAGGTAACGCTGATTGTGGAAGCCACCGCGGTGTAGAACGTATCTCCCGCGCCGCGCAGACAGCCCATGTACACCACCTGGCTGATCTGGAAAGCCACTACGAAGATGATGACACGCATGATATTTATGCCGATGGCAACAATATGTTCTTCCTCAAAGAAAAGCCTCATAAGCGGTCCGGCGCCGACGAAGTAGATCACGGCAAGGCATACCGAAATAATACCGCCGAACATTCTGCATATACTTCCGTACTCTTTGGCAAGGTTTTCGTCCCCGGCACCAAGGCTGCGTCCGATCAGCGCTACCGCTGCGGCCTGCAGACCGTCTCCGAAGGAGAAAGATAATCCCATGATATTCATACCGACCTGATGTGCCGCCATGGCATCCGTACCCTGATTGGCAGCCATAATCGCCGTCATCATGAAGCCGATCCTCATCAGAATCTGTTCGAAGAAAACGCTGTATCCCACTTTGATCAGATTGATAAAACTTTTCATAGCGGGATAAATCCGATTTTTCATAATATAAGGCAGGCTGATAAAGCCGTCGGGGTTCAAGATAGAGAGGACGCTCATGATACACGCCACTACGGTGCCTAAGACCGTAGCGAGGGCCGCACCATGGATTCCGAGGGCAGGAAACCCGAAATGCCCGTTAATCAGCAGGTAATTGAAAATAATGTTGACCGTGTTGGAGGTCACGTTGGTGCGCATGGTGATCTTCGTATTGCCGGCGCCTCTCTGCGCGGAGTTAATTCCCATCTGGATACAGTTAAAGATCATACCGCCCATGATGATCTTGAAATACGCCACAGCGCTGTCATGGGTTTCCGGCGTGGAACCGCACAAGTGAATGATCGGACTTGCCAGAGCTACGAAAAGAATACTTAACAGAACCGCCGCTGCAACGATGAAAACGACGGCGGTGCTTAAGATTCGGTTGGCTTCTTCCGGCTTCTCTTCCCCGCGTCTTCTGGCAATCAGAGCCGAGATTGCCACATTCAGGGCGAAAAACAGGGACAGCCCGATGAACTTGGGCTGTGTCGTGAGCCCCACGGCGGCAACCGCGTAAGAGCCTAAGGAACTGACCATCAAAGAGTCCACTAACCCCGCAAATGCCACGAAGAAGGATTCCACGATGGAAGGCCATGCCATGTTGAAGGTAATGCGGATGTTTTCCCTGCTGTGCTTTACCTTAGTTTTGGGCGGCAGTACGTCGTGCTCCTTTGACACTGCACTATGCTCGGATCTTTTTGTCTGCTTTTCCGGTGACATTGTGATATTCCTCTTTTCTACGGTGAATTAGTCGAAACTGATATTATTGTCTATAAATTCAAATACTTTGGCGAAGTAGGCAGGAGGATCAAAGTCCATTGCATTTGCATGACCGGCATTTGGGGCAATGTAGAGATCTTTCTTGCCGGGGAATGCCTCGTATACCTGATGCCCCATGGAGGTAGGTACGAAGTCATCTGCTTCTCCGTGGATAAAGAGCATCGGCTTGTCGCACTTCTTGATCTGTGTGAGAGCGGATGCCTCGACATAATCATAGCCTAATCTGCGCTTGCTGATCAGACGGCAGGTATGCAGAATCGGGAAAGCCGGCAGATGGTAATCCCGTTTCATGACACTGGCGAAGATATCCCAGACACTGGTGTAGCCGCAGTCTTCTATGTAGCCGACCACATGATCAAGGTTCTTGCCCGCGGTCATCATGACGGTTGCGCCGCCCATGGAGACACCGTGCAGAATAATTTTCGCTTCAGGGTCCTGCTCGACGATCCATTTAATCCATAAGGAGATATCTTCCTTGTCGAGCCAGCCCATCCCTATATAACTGCCTTCGCTTACGCCATGAGCCCTGTTGTCGGGCAGCAATACATTGTATCCTTTCCGATAAAAGACCATGCCGTACGGCAGCATAAAGTGATGGCTGTCTTTATAGCCGTGGATGGAAATGATCCAGCGATGGTTCTGTGTATCCTGTATCCGGTATTTGGCGCTCAGCTTCAAGCCGTCGCCGCTTGTGATGGAAGCGTCCTTCATGGTCTGTTCAAATTCGCTTCCCATCGCACGAAGTTGTTTTCTGTTTTTCATGAATGTGGCTTTAGCGGGATCGGCGGAAAGGTCTTCGGCACCGGCGGGGGATTCCGGCGCTACATCATTTCTGTTCGGAACTGCCGCCAGAATATTTTTGATAAAAATCAGGCTGATCCTGCGGAGAGACAGTAAGACGGTAATAATTGCGAGTGCAATTTTAGTGTGTGTTTTTATGGAGCGTGCTCCTGTAGTGTGTTTCTTCATAATATAAGGTCACCTCGGTTGGAATGATTTATTACTGTTGTGTACAGTATATCATTTTTTTGGATACTCGGTACATTATCTTTATCAAATCTTCATAATTGCCCTATATCCTATTCTTAATAAAGTATGCGAGGGCTCATGTCGGCAGGCGTGTGGCAGTCTTCGCAGGAAAGGACAGGATACAAATGGATATAATTCTGGAAACCATTAATCTTAACAAAAAATTCAAGAAACAGATGGCGGTAAATGATCTGTCGCTTCAGATTGAAAGAAACTCGGTCTACGGACTGCTGGGTCCCAACGGCGCGGGCAAATCCACGACACTTAAGATGATTACGGGTATGCTGCGGCCGGATTCCGGTTCGATCCGTTTCGACGGACATCTGTGGCGAAGACAGGATCTGAATCAGATCGGAGCACTGATTGAGACGCCGCCGCTTTACGATAACCTTACGGCTGAAGAAAATCTTAAAGTACGGACAACTATGCTCGGACTGTCGGAGGATCGGATTGAAGAGGTTCTACGAACGGTGGATTTAACCGATACGGGCAGGAAGCGTGCGGGACAGTTTTCTTTGGGTATGAAGCAGCGGCTCGGCATTGCGCTGGCGCTATTGGGTAATCCGCGGCTGCTGATTCTGGATGAGCCGACTAACGGACTTGATCCGCTGGGGATACAGGAACTGCGGAAATTGATCAGATCCTTCCCGGCACAGGGGATTACAGTGATTCTGTCCAGCCATATCTTAAGTGAGGTGGAGCAGATAGCCGATCATATCGGAATCATTGCGGGCGGCAGACTTGGGTACAGCGGTGCGGTAGATCATACGGAAGATCTGGAGGCGCTTTTCATGAAAGTGGTTCGAGATGCGGGAAAGGAGTATGCGTAAGATGAAAGAACTAATTCGAGCGGAGCGGCTTAAGATGCGACATTCTTTCGGTAGCTTTCTGCCGCTGTCGGCGGCAGTCCTACAAGTGATGATTTCTCTCTTTCTGAGTATGGGAACATCATACTATTCCGTAAATGCATGGAATTGGTGGTATACGATGATTCTTCCCGGTATGCTCTCTGTTCTGTGTTATCTGGGTATTAAACAAGAGAAAAAGCAGCATTATGCCAACATGCTGACGACGCAGATCGCACCGGACAGGTGCTGGATGGGTAAAATTTTGTATTATGCAATAAAACTTTTGTGGGCAAATCTGTTGATTTTTGTCGGTACGGCTGTGGGCGGAGTTCTGATCGGAACGACGATACCGGCTACAAATGGTTTTGCTGCGGCGCTGCTTCTGAGTATCTGCTATCTGTGGGAGATACCTCTGTATATGACACTGTCGGCGCGTTTCGGGATGTTTGCCGCGGTTTTTACATGTATGACGATTACCGTAGGCAGTCTGATCACGTTCGGAGCATCTAAACTGTGGTGGGTCTGTCCGGCGTCCGTTCCGTTCAGACTGATGTGTCCCGTGCTGCAGATCATGCCGAATGGATTGATCGTTGAGTCCGACAGCAGGTATATGAGCACATCCGTTATCTTTCCTGGCATCATGATCTCGTTGTTTTGGTTTACAGTGCTTACGTGTGCCACGACACGCTGGTTTCGGGGAATGTATGACAGAAAGGAATCGATCTAATGCACAATTTATTGCGATATATCAGGGCTGACTATATGAAAACAAAGCACACACCGCTGCGGTTAGCGCATCTGGTTATTCCCAGCGTTATGGCAGTCGTTTTTCTGACATATTATGCTGTCACGCCGTGGAATGCTTACAGCAAGGTACAGGCATATTTCCAGATAATCGGATTGGGATACCCTTTTCTGCTCGGGACTTTTTGTGCTATAGTAGCAGAGCAGGAGTCCTATGCGGGAGCTTATCAGATGATGCTTGCAGTTACTGACAGGAAAAGCGCTTTTATTTCTAAACCGCTGCTGTTGATAGTATTTGGGACATTTTCGGTCACGCTGGCAGCGGTGTTGTTCGGCACAGGATATTATTTTGTCCTGAAACAGCATGCTGTGCGGTACTCTTTTTATTGGATTGCCGCGCTTGCCATGGTGGGAGGCAGTATTTTCTTATATATATGGCATATGTTTCTTGCTCTACGGTTCCACAAGGGGATATCCGTCGGGCTGGGAATTGCGGAGAGTCTGCTGTCAGCGGTTCTTCTGACAGGACTGGGTGACTCCGTCTGGATTTTGTTTCCCGCGGCGTGGGCTTCCAGGCTTGTTTGTTCCCTAATGTATGCATACAGTACGGAGCAGCTGCCCGCCGTGGATTGCGGCAGGGAAATGTGGATATGCGGGGCGGTAACGATGACGGCGCTTTTTCTGTATGTGATGTGGAGCCGCAGATGGGAGGGCATGAACTGGAATGAGTAGCAGTTTGTTGCGGGCACAAACGAAGCAGTGTGCAAATCTGTGCTGCACTGGCAGTCGAGTCAGTGCAACGGAAGCTGAATAAGAATTACGTGAAAAAACGTAGGGAAGGAATTTACGCACATATGGCAAATATTTTAGTGGTAGACGATGATGCTGCGATCCTGACAATGATCAGCAGGATTCTCAATAAGGACGGACATAATGTGACAACCGTGTCAGATTCAACAGCTTTGGATGGAATAAGAGTAGATGGCTTTGACATAATTCTCTTAGATGTGATGATGCCGGGCAAGGACGGATTTGCACTCTGTGAAGAACTTCGGGGTATTGTGGACTGTCCTATTCTTTTCCTTACGGCGAAGTCGGAGGAGAGCAGTCTGGTGTACGGATTGGAGAAAGGCGCGGATGACTATATCTGCAAGCCTTTTGGGGCGGCCGAGCTGCGCGCAAGGGTGGCGGCTCATCTTAGGCGGGAGAGAAGGGAACATTTCATAGGGCTTTCCTTTGCCGGTTCCCGGTTTAACTTATCTGCAAAACAGCTTGTAGTAAACGGTGAGGAGATCGCCTTAACCAAGGCGGAATATTTGATTTGTGAGTTTCTTGCGAGAAACCATGGGCAGGTCTTTTCTAAGGAACAGATCTACGAGCAGGTATTCGGGTTCGACGGCGAGAGCAATGATACGACGATCACAACGCATATCAAAAATATTCGGATGAAGCTGGAAGGATATCATTACTCGCCGATTAAAACTGTTTGGGGGATTGGGTACAAATGGGAAGAGTGACAGGCAGGTCTATCGGGCTGTTTTTTCTGAAATATTTCTTATATATTTTTATGGGGATCGTGCTGGCAGTTCTCGCTCTTGTGTGCGCATTCGTAATGCTGCTTGCGAGTAATCTGGTATATCCGGCAGACTATGCGGAAGATCAGGCACGGTCTGCCGTCGAGAGAATACAGACGGCGGAACAGTTGTCGGAAGAGCTGATTCCGGATTTGTGCCGATATACGGTGTTTGACAAGGCCGGCAGAGTGTTAAGCGGAGATATGGGAGAAAAGGAAGCGGCTCAGGCATGGGATGTGGTTAACGGTAAAAGGTTCAACGGGGGCAGTTATTTCGGGGCGCCTTATTATCTGGCAATTCCGCGAGGAGCGGAATGCTGCGTACTGCGGTATCAACTGATTGTACAGTATCGGTCTGCCGTACTCAGAAAGTATCTGCCGTCTCCGGAAGTATTGCTGTTAGTCGTTTTTCTGGTGATGGTTCTCGTGATGATCTTATCGGTGGCGGCCCGGTTTCATGTGACAGTCAGACGACAGTTGTCGCCGCTTGCTGCAGCCGCAGACAGGATACAGAATCAGAATCTGGATTTTACAATTTCATATGGTCCGGTAAAAGAAATCAATTCTATTCTGGCCGCTATGGACGAAATGAGAATGGCATTAAAGGAATCGCTGGAGAAACAGTGGCGGATGGAGCAGACGAAGAATGAACAGATGTCGGCGCTGGCCCATGACTTAAAGACGCCGCTTACGCTTGTGCGCGGCAACACGGAGCTGCTGGATGATACAGAGACTACAGAAGAGCAGAGGGCATATATTGACTGTATCATGGACAGTACTTTACAGATGCAGAACTATGTGCAGATGATGATTGAGGTGATCAGGTCGTCCGCGTCAATGCCGGTCGATAGGCATTATGAGGATGTCGCAGATTTTCTCGAAGAACTTAAGAGACAGGCGGACAGCTTATGCGCGCTTCACCACGTAAACCTGCAATGGGAATGTTCTGATTTTACGGAGAAAATATATGCACAACCGGCGTTACTTGCACGGGCGTTCATGAATATTTTCTCGAACGCGGCAGAGCATACATCCGCCGGCGGAACGATTCTGTTTGAGGGAAGACAGGATGAAACACATTTTGTTTTCACGATTTCTGATACGGGCAGCGGATTTACGGAAAGTGCACTGGCACATGCCAAAGAGCAATTCTATATGGACGACGGCAGCCGCCATGCCGCAGGCTCCCACTACGGCATGGGTCTGTATATTGTCGATACGATCGTAAAGCAGCATGACGGTATATTGCTTCTGGAGAATGTCATCGATTCCACAGAGACGGAGAGCACTTTGCGGGTTCAAGGGAATGCGTGCACGCGGGGCGGAGCGAGGGTGACCGTGAAGATCCCGCTGGTGTAAAGATATCGTCAGCAATCTAAGTTCGTATAAGTATACTGTTAGACGTAGATTTTCGAGTTTCAGCCCGCCCGTCGTAAGCTGTGTGCTGACTGCACACAAGACGGTGACATCTTGGCGCTGACGTAGTAAGAAGAAAAAGCGGGCTAAAGCAAGGAGTTGCCATTTACTTTAGTCTGCTACTATGATAAAATACAACAGGATTTTTATTTTCAGAGGCGTAGACGCTTCAGAACGGAGGAGAATATTATGAAAAAGAAACTTGCACTTATGCTGGCACTGTCTCTGACAGTGGGAACAGTACTGACGGGATGCGGCGGTGCATCCGGCGACGCGGCACAGACAACCGCCGATAGCACACAGACGGCAGACGAGAGTGATGCGGCGGATACAGCCGATACGGCAAACGCTGATCTCGTATACGCAGTGGAAGCCGGTTCTGCCGGTGAGGCGGCAGCACAGGATAACGGTTTTCAGACCAACGTGGTAGCATCTCAGGCGGATGCGCTGATGGAGGTGGCTTCCGGAACATCCGACGCGGCGATTATCGATCTGCTTATGGCAGGCGCCATGATCGGTGAGGGCACAAGCTATCCGAACATGAAATACACAGATGAGCTGACCACGGAGGAATATGGCGTGGGCTGCCGTAAAGGTTCCGATCTGGCTTCTTACATCAATTCCGTATTTGCGGAGAGCTATGCGGACGGTTCCATGAAGGAGACAGCTACTACTTACGGTGTGCAGGAAGCGTTAGTAGAGCAGCCTGCTTCCGAGTTTACTGCATCAGCAGAGGACAGCGACGTAGCCTATATCCAGGATAAAGGTACAATGATCGTGGGTATTACGGATTTTGCACCTATGGATTATAAGGATGCCTCCGGTGAATGGATCGGATTTGATGCGGATATGGCACGCCTGGTAGCAGAGAAGTTAGGTGTGGAAGCGCAGTTTGTAGAGATTGACTGGGATAACAAGATTATGGAGTTGGATTCTAAGAATATCGATGTTGTTTGGAATGGCATGACGCTTACTGCAGAGACAACTTCTGCTATGGAGTGCACGAATCCTTACTGCAATAACGCACAGGTAATCGTAGTACCGGCTAACTAAGCAACCTGTACAGCCGGATCGGTATTCACATGGGAACCGGTCCGGCAGGAAGGTTTCGGCGAAGGAGAAATCATTATGTTTTGGAGTGTTACACAATCGCTGTTAGGCGGTCTGCTCACAACGTTTCAGATTTTCATCTTTACATTGTTGTTTGCACTGCCGCTCGGTCTGATTCTGGCATTTGGCTCTATCAGTAGGTTCAGGCCGCTGCGTTATCTGATACAGGTTTTAGTGTGGATCATCCGCGGTACGCCGCTTATGCTGCAGCTCATCATTATCTTCTACGGTCCGGGTCTTTGGTTCGGGCATAATATATGGAGCGGTAATGAAGCGGGACGTATCACTGCCACCGTGGTGGCGTTCAGTATTAATTACGCCTGTTATTTTTCTGTCATTTTCCGCGGTGGTATCGAGGGTGTTCCTGCGGGGCAGCGTGAGGCCGGACAAGTGCTTGGCATGACCAAGACGCAGATCTTTTTCCGGATAACGCTTTTGCAGATGGTGAAGCGAGTGGTACCACCGATGTCCAATGAAGTTATCACATTGGTAAAAGATACTTCGTTGGCGCGTATTATCGCCGCATACGAGCTGACTTTTGCCGGCTACTCCTTTATGAAGAGCAACGGATTGACATGGCCGTTGTTCTACACGGGTGTATTTTATCTGATTGTTGTCGGCATTTTAACACTGTTATTTAATTATATTGAGCGCAGACTGGACTATTTCAGATAAAACGTAACTGTTCAGAGCCCTGTTGTTCACAGTTACGATAAGATAATAAGGACAGTATGATTTGTGGAGAAAGTGGAGAGCGTACATTTTCCGCTTTTATGAGAAAGGGTATACTGATGGCAATTCTTGAAGTAAATAATATCGGAAAACAATTTGAATCCACCAAAGTGCTTGATGATGTCAGCTTTTCTCTTGAGGAGGGAAATGCGCTTGCGATTATCGGCTCTTCGGGTTCCGGCAAGACCACGCTCTTGCGATGCCTGAATTTCTTAGAGACACCGGATCGGGGTTCCATTATCGTAAAAGGTGAGACGCTTTTTGATGCCTCCATGCCTGTTAAGGAGCAGGGGAAGGATCTGCGGACGAAGCGCCTGCATTTCGGAATGGTGTTCCAGTCCTTTAATCTGTTTCCGCAATATACGGCGCTTGAAAACGTCACCTTATCGGAGAAACTGCTGGCGAAGGAAAGAACGGATTTTAAGCAGAATAAAAAAGAAATCTACGCACAGATAGAGAAACATGGGGCAGAACTTCTGGATCAGATGGGGCTTGCCGACCGCATGACGCACTATCCCCACCAACTGTCCGGCGGGCAGCAGCAGCGCGTTGCAATTGCCAGGGCATTAGCGCTTAAGCCGGATATCCTGTGCTTCGACGAACCTACCTCCGCTCTTGATCCGGAGCTGACCGGAGAGGTGTTAAAGGTAATCAGAGGACTTGCCGACCAGAAGACGACGATGATTATTGTCACTCATGAGATGGCTTTTGCCAGAGATGTGTCCGATCAGCTTATTTTTATGGACGACGGCGTGATCGTGGAGCAGGGCGATCCCAGGCAGGTGATCGACCATCCGCGTGAGGAGAGGACGAAACAGTTTTTGACCAGATATGCGCAGGGATAAGAGCGCGGTGCAGAAATGAGGAAAATTATGCGCAGGGATAATACGGAAATTGCGGATGAAAAAAAGAATATCAAAAAAGCAACAATTATGGCAATCATAGCATGTGTTCTGATTATGATTGCCTTTTCCTGTCTGATTGGGGCGGCATTTCTGCAGGAATATGATTATTTTGATACGGTCGTTTTGCCGCTTGTGCTGGGCGGTTTCTTCGGCGGCAATATCATCGCCCTTGTTTTGCTGTTTAAGGCGTATCCTTCACTGGTCATTTCGGATTGCATGAGAATGAATGACCGGTATGAGAGACAGGAGCCGGTGCAGATACGACTGCCGGAACGGGAATTTCTCGGCCGGAAATTTCTCGATTCCAAATTTAGATATATGGAGGACGGATACTATAGGAGAAAGCTTTTTTCTTTTCTCAAAGATTCTGTCTGTTACTATGCCCGGATCACGGAGGATATAGAGGTGGAAAATGCTCTGCGGCGAGAGGTGGAGCGGTTGTATCAGCTGGGAAAGAATGAGAAGAATCTGTGTATGCTTCTGTTTGTATATATGGATGCAGTACGTGAGCGCGAGAAGCAGGATATCAAGGAGTTGGGGAAGAGAAATATTGTCTTGGAAAGTGTAATCAATCCGAATCTGTCGCTGTCGGTTCTTATCATAGCCGTAGACCGCGGGACGAATACGGGATATTATATGAAGATAGGCAGGCATGGCAGGCTCACCTTGTATTCGTATGGGTGTAAGATGTTGAAGAAGATGTTTGTGTGGGAATAATGAAGGGAAGCAGGAACCAAGATGAGAAGCAGATAAAAAAGCACAAGAAGCGTTAGAATAGATGTTGCTGTTATAATTATCGCGAGCCTGATATTTGCCGGGTTCTATATTGCTTTTGAACAGCTGATTCTTTTCTTATATTTTGCAGGGTGGGAGATAATACTTAAGGTTTTGATTGCATTGCGCTGTGTCAGTGTGATATCATATGGATTACAAAAATAATTATATTGCACATAAGGAATAAACATATGTATATACAAATTACTATTTTATTTACCTTGATTATAATACTGGGCTCCATAATCATAGAATTTGTATTTAGACAAGGTACTTACTATAAAATGACCGGGAACGGTTATTTTCAGACAATTAGTGATATTGGCAGATATGGAGAATATTTGACATATAAAAGATTAAGAAGATTTGAAAATGATGGAGGAAAATTTCTTTTTAATTGCTATTTGCCTAAAGCCGATGGTACAACCACAGAAATTGATGTAATACTCATTCATTCAACGGGTATTTTTGTCATTGAAAGTAAAAATTACAGCGGTTGGATATTTGGAAGTGAGAATGGAAAGACATGGACACAAACGCTTCCAAATGGTAAGGGCAAATCCCGAAAAGAGCGTTTTTATAATCCTATTATGCAGAATAAAACACATATAAAGTGGTTGAGAGAAATAGTTGGGAATACAGTTCCGATCCATTCGATTATTGCCTTTTCAGAGAGATGTACATTGAAAGATGTTACAGTTGAAAGTACGGATGTTAAGGTCATTAATAGGCAAAATATTAGTACAACAATAAAATGCATTGGCAATTATACAGTACAAGCGATTAATCAAACGGATATAGAACGTATCTTTGAGATTCTGTATCCTTATACACAAGCAACAGCATATGAAAAAATACAGCATATTAATAATGTCAATGCAATAAAATATGAGAGCACAAATAAGAATAAAGCAGAAAGAGGCTTTGATTCACGGAAAACAATATCCGGTGATAGTATGGAAAAAGAAAGAATATTGGACGAAATAATAAAAGCATCTGCCCCGGATATTGTTTCGGAAACTGAAATAGAGATGGACGTGTTGAAAGAAGAGGCGGAAATAAATGTAAGTAAGCAGAGCAGCAGGAGAATCTGTCCACGCTGCAAAGCAGAGTTGGTGATTCGTACCGCTAAGAAAGGTGAATATGCGGGTAAACAATTTTATGGTTGTTCCCAATTCCCTAAATGCAGGTATACGGAACATATTTGAGAACTAGAGCTAAAATGTATTAAAATAATTGACGCAAAAATATAATCGTGATACACTCTATTCAAAGCATATTTTCTATGCACCGGATGATGTATTTTAGTAATCGTCTGTGCTCTGGCGGGGATTTTCCCCTATCATAAAACAATTCTATATGACTGCAAAGTGTTACGCTGAATGTAGCCATAAATTCAGAAAATTCATGCTTTTATACTTCAAATTGCAAAAAGCAGGGGTTTTCTTGAATGATTCCTGCGATACACGGGAGGAACTAAATATGGGACAGGATATCGAATGGAAAAGCTATTTTTCAGACGATGAGCGTTACGCCGACATTATTAACGGAATTGTGTTTCGAGGAAAGCAGATTGTTGCGGAAACAGATTTACACGAAGTCGATACGCAGACAGGCTATCGGCGTGGTATGAGATTTATCCGAAAATGGCAAAATGCAAATCGCAGACGGAGCAGGATACGTGACAGCGTCAGAAAAACAGCGTTCGGCGTGAATTTTGTTATTATCGGAATTGAAAGTCAGGAAGTAATAGATTATTCGATTCCATTACGGAATATGGCTTATGATGTAGGTGAGTATGAGAAACAGGCGGCAAGGATTCGCAGGGAAGTCAGGAAACATCATGAAGGACTGGAGTCTGGGGAATATTTATATGGTTTCCGAAAAGAGAGCCGGCTGTATCCAGTGGTGACTTTTATACTCTATTCCGGTAAAGAGGCGTGGGACGGACCGAAGTCACTACATGAGATAATAGATTTTACAGATTTACCGGACGAGCTGAAGAAAATGGTTTCAGATTACAGGATTCATGTGATAGATGTTAGAAGATTTAATGATACCGGTGCATTTAGGACGGACGTGCGCCATGTGTTTGATTTTATACGCTGTTCAGAAGATAAGCATGCGTTGTATAAGCTTGTGGAACAAGATGATTACTACAAAAACATGGAAGAAGACGCGTTTGATATAGTGTCACATTACGCCAATGCTGTGGAACTGCTTGAGGTAAAGGATTATTACGGAAAGGAAGGTAAGGTCGATATGTGCAAGGCAATCAGGGATTTAATGGAAGACAGCAGAGCAGAAGGCATAGAAGAAGGAGCAGATAGGATCAACCAATTGATCATCTTATTGTCGGAGCAGGGGCGCATGGATGATATTGTGCGGGCAGCGAAGGATAGAAAATATCAAGAGCGGTTGTTTCGGGAAGAACTCGGCAGCAGATAAATTATAAAACCGTCTCATTGCATGGCTGTAGAATGAAAAAAAGCGTCAATTAAGGATTTCCTGCTCGTTAAACAGTCTGTCCACAGCGCTGATATATTCTGCAATGCGGTTAGCCTTGCGAATCTTTTTCAAATATTTCTCATAGTTTGAAAAGCTATGGCTCATATATGTCCAGAGATCCTTCATTTTGAAAAGAACGGGAGAATCTCCGGACATAATTTGTATATATCCCTCCAGAATCTCATCGTGGAAAGCGCGCCAGATCTCCTTGGAGGCAGCGTGATCGGAAGGCGGAATTATTTCATTACTTCCGCATGCGGTGACATCAGAATGAGATAGTTGCAGATTTACTGCAAGAGACGGATTCTGAATGATTCCTCGGCCAATCATGATACGGTCCATGTGTGTAGCGCCATGATTGACTGCAGACACAGTCGCATTAAGACTTTCTGCGGAAACAATATCTCCGTTATAGCAGAGAGGAATCTGATCGGCAGTACCCGCCGCCCGCAGGCGCAATGCGGCTTTTGCATAGGCTTCGGGGTGCGTCATACCGGTATAGAATTCCTGTTGTAAGCGTGTGTGAATAATCAATTCGTGAATCGGATATTTCGCATAGATATCAAGCAGCCTGTCCCATTCTGCGAGGTCGGATACACCCAGCCGCGTCTTGATGGAGATCTTTAAGGGACATTTCTCATAAATCTCATAAAGAAAAGCGTCCAGATCGTCGGGAACGCTTAAGAATCCGGCTCCGCGCTTCTTGGCAGTGACAGTGCCGGAAGGGCAGCCCAGATTTAAGTTTACGGTGTCATAGCCGTAGGAAGCGATCTTATCGGCAACAGCGAGAAAACGGCCGGCGTGATTAGTAAGTACCTGCGGTACAAGTGGGATTCCTGCATTGTTCTCCGGCAGAATATCCCTGAGCTCCCTGGGATTTATTGATTTATTAGCGGGAGAATTTTTTTTGATGGATCTACTGCTGTTGTCAGCGGCAGAAATCCTGCCATCGTAGGCTGTGTTTTCAGTAGAAGCAATGTTTTTATCGGTAATAAAATTTTTATCACTGATAAAAGGCGTAAAATATTTGTCGATTCCGCCGAAGTATCGTGCGTGGGCGTTTCGATATATATAGGTGGTAATCCCCTCCATGGGTGCCAGATAGTATTGCATTATCGTGACCGTACCTTTCTCGGTTTACCCTTCTTTTTCCTGTGCAAAAAGGTCGTCTCTCGTAATATTCTTAAGCCATTTGCCGCTGCGATACCGTTTGATGACCCATGGCCATTTTACGAACTCATCTGTACACAGCAGGAAGTAGACCACTAACACCGGCAGCCTGAGTACGAATGCGGCAATGAATCCTAAGGGCACCGCATAACACCACATGTCCACGGAATCACAGATCAGTCCGAAACGGGTATCGCCGCCGGAACGGAACACCCCCGCAATCAGGGTAGTATTGACAGCCGCACCCATTACATAGTAGGTGTTGATGAGCAGCATGTATTTCAGATAGTGCATAGCCGTTTCCGAAAGAGAGGCGAATTGCAATACAAAAGGTGTGGCGATGAGGATCAGTATACCTCCTACGGCGCCGGTTATGACGGTCAGCTTTAAGAGCTTGGAAGCGTACTCTTTCGCACGCTGCATGTCGCCTTCGCCCATAACGTTGCCCAACAGAATGCCGCCTGCACTGGCGGTTCCGAAGCAGAGTACCGTGCCGAAGTTGCGGACGACTACTACCAGTGAGTTGGCAGCTACCGCGTCGCTTCCGAGGTGACCCAGAATTACGGAATACATGGAGAACGCAACACTCCATGACACATCGTTACCAAGCGCGGGCAGAGACAGGGTAATAAAATCCTTAAGCAGCGCTTTATTGCGGATGAACATATAGGCAGGGTTCAGTTTGAGATCTTTGCTGAGTACAAGCGAAACGAAGAAGCAGCCTAACAGTTCCAAGATACGGGATATGGCGGTTGCCATTGCAACACCGACTGCTCCCAGACGCGGCGCACCGAACAGACCGAAAATAAACACTGCATTTAGGAAGATATTCATCGTGAAAGCTATAACGTTCAGAACCATGGCGGTCGTTACCCGGCCTACGCTTCTCAGTACGGCAAGGTATATTTCAATAATACTCCAACATAAGTAAGTCAGCGACATGATCCGCAGATAACCGGCACCTATGCTGATCAGTTCAGCATCCGTAGTAAAAAGTTTCATCATAAGCTCCGGAGCAAACAGCGCAAATCCGGAAAAGATAACGGTGATCAGAAGGGAAAAACGAAGCGCGATTCCCTCAATCACGCGGATCGCCTGCAGATCTTTTTTGCCCCAGTATTGTGCGCACAGTAAGGTCGCACCCGTACCCAGCCCATAGTATACCATAAAGAGAACGCTGGCATAGTTTGAGGCAAGGGATACCGCCGAGATCGAAGACTGCCCCACGTAATTGAGCATGACAACATCCGCCGAATTGACGGCGGCGCTGAGCAGGTTCTGAATTACAATGGGGACGACCAATTTCAGTATTTGCGAGTAGAATCTGTCCTTCATGGTGACCTCCGTATCAACAATTATATGTAACCGTAGTATTAATAAGAATACGCCGAATACTTCAAGATTGTCAATACAGATGTGATTTAGATTTTAGTCATTGCAGTCGGAATAGGAATGTGCTATGTTGATTTGAAGAAATTGTAACTGTTCTGAAGGTGCTTCGTAACTGTGAGGGACAGGGTTCTGAACAGTTACAGGGAATTCAAGTTAAGGAGTGTACCTGCTTGTCAGGCATATCGTGCCGCAGAGATGTCTGCGGTGAAGAGAAAGGACAGGGTATTATTATGGAAAAAGATATGACGAAAGGCAGCCCGTTTCGGCTGATCCTTGGATTTGCGATTCCGCTTTTGTTCGGTCTGATCTTTCAACAGTTCTACAGTATGGTGGATACCATTATCGTGGGACATTATCTCGGAGTGGACGCGCTTGCGGCAGTGGGAGCTACAGGCTCCGTGAATTTTCTGATTATCGGATTCTGTATGGGTGTTTGCAGCGGATTCTCCATTCCCATTGCACAGGAGTTCGGTGCGAAGCATGAGGAGATTCTTCGCAAATATGTGGCGAACTGCGTTTGGCTGTCACTGATTTTTGCGGTAGTCATGACCATTGCGGTTGTTATTTTATGCCGTCCGATTCTGCAGGCCATGCGTACTCCGGCGGATATCATAGAAGGCTCTTACAGTTACATAGTGGTTATTTTTATGGGAATTCCGGTCACATATCTGTATAATATGACGGCGGCGGTTCTGCGTTCATTGGGCGACAGCAGGACACCGGTCATTTTTCTGATAATGGCGGCAATTATAAATATTTTCCTCGATCTGCTATGTATTATTGTGTTTCATATGGGAGTCGAGGGCGCTGCTGTTGCTACTGTGTTATCACAGGCGCTGGCAGGGGTCTGCTGCCTTGTGTTTATGTATCGGAAATTTACTATCTTGAAATTATCCAGAGACGAATGGCGATGGAACCGTGACTGCGTGGGTAAGCTGTGCGGTATGGGAATTCCCATGGGGCTGCAGTACTCGATTACTGCGATCGGCAGCGTGGTTCTGCAAAGCGCCGTTAACGGAATCGGTTCCGATGCTGTGGCGGCGGTTACGGCTGGCAGTAAACTGAGTATGCTTCTGATGTGTCCTTTTGATGCAATGGGATCTACGATGGCGACTTATGGCGGACAGAATGTGGGTGCCGGGAATCTGGAACGGGTAGATCAGGGTTTAAAGTCCTGTACGATTCTGGGATTGGTATATTCGGTGGTTGCGGCCGGCATTGCATATATGCTGGGAACTAACCTGCTGCATCTGTTTCTTGATGCCGGTGAGGCGGATATTCTGGCTAATGCATATGCTTTTATCAGAACGAATACATTGTTCTATTTCCCGCTTGCGCTCGTGAATATTGTCCGATTCCTGATTCAAGGCATGGGATTCAGTAAGCTTGCGGTGTTTGCCGGTGCGTTCGAGATGTTAGCAAGAGGACTGGCCGGCTTCGTGCTCGTCCCGTATTTCGGGTTCCGTGCAGTATGCTTTGCCAATCCTCTGGCGTGGATCTTCGCTGATATCTTTTTAATTCCGGCGTTCTTCTATGTTCGCAGAAAAACAGCGCGGCTTTTAGATGGTAAATTGACGTAACAGATTGGTAAGTTCCGCGGCGCGCTCCTGCAGGATGCTCGCAGCGGTATCTAATGTCTGGATGGTGTCGCGCTGTGCATTCACGGTCTGGCTGACATTGCCGGAACCGGCCGAGGTTTCGGCGGAGATTGCGGAGATGCCGGCTATTGCATTTAACGTAGCGGTGCGGGCAACTTCCATATTCCGCATACTATCGGAGATCTCCGAGATGGAGTCTAAGAGGGTATGTACCTGTGAATCCATAGTGACAAAAGCATCGGTAGTCTGTGACACTGCCTTCTCCTGGAAATCTACGGTGGATTCCGCTTCTTTGGCAATATCGACAACTTTGTAAGTTGTTGAAACAATGTCGTCTATGATCAACTGAATCTGTCCTGCGGATTGTGCGGACTGGTCAGCTAACTTGCGGATCTGTTCTGCAACGACTGCAAAACCGCGTCCGGATTCTCCGGCTCTGGCGGCTTCTATGGAAGCGTTTAAGGACAGGAGATTTGTCTCTCTGGCAATGCTGTTGATACTTTCCACGATCTGTCCGATAGAACG
Organism: Lachnospiraceae bacterium; assembly: GCA_014804365.1. Lineage (GTDB taxonomy): Bacteria > Bacillota > Clostridia > Lachnospirales > Lachnospiraceae > UBA3282. Next base: position 41,599 of record JAAUZX010000037.1, on the reverse strand, counting down.
GGATTTATCTGACAGCGCCTCGATCGCCTGAATGACATGATCCGTAATCTCGGAAGTCTTCTTCGCGCTGTCCGTCAGAACGGACATGGAGGAGATTCCTTCACTGATAGAGGAGCTTGTATGCTGTGTCATGGTGATGATTTCCTTTGTACCATCCGCCACGGTGCCGATCTTGTCGGACAGTGAGTCCATCTGCGTCAGGCAGTCTTCGGAATTTGCATCCAGTTGTGTCACACCGGTATCGATCTCGGTGATGGCATTCTGAATATCCTCCGCCGTTTGAACGAAGGCTTCGGAGGCGGAACTTACCTGTTCGGCAGCCAGGTTCAGAGAGTTGCTTGCTTCGGTAACGTTGGTGATCAAAGCCTTCATGCTGTCCGTCATGGAATTTACTCCGCCGGCGAGCAGTTTGAATTCGTCCTTGCTCTTAGTCTGCAGCTTTACCGTCAGGTCGCCGTCTGAGACGATCTGCAGTTGTCCTAAAATATGGTAGATATTACTGTTAATATGTGCAGATAGGAGATAACCGAGCAACAGTGCTATGAGTACGGCTACAATGACAAGAATCATGGCAACAGTTTTAATGCCCGCCGCCTGTGCCAGAATGGTGGATTCCGGAATCAGGGTGCAGATCATGCTTCCCTGTGGTGATTTCGGGGAGAACATGGGAGAATAAAGAAATAAATATTTCTGCCCGTTATATTCTACGTATTTCATACCGCTTTCTTCCGATTCCGCCACTTCATTATAGAAATCGGAGGACGTAAACACGGAGTTGCGGGCGGCGTTGCCATCGGAATAGAATTCGGTCCCGTCGTGTGTAACCAGTGCGGCATAACTGCCATCGCCTGCGCTCAGGGAAGCCAGAGAATTCATAACGATGTCTCTGTCTATGTCGATGAGCTGGATGGACTTGCAGTTGTGTATGTATTTAGCAATTCGAAGGGAGTAGCCCAGTTTATTGGTGCCAAGTGCCTCATCGGCATCACACAGATTGCCAAACAGATGATACGAAGAGCGCTGATCATTGACCTGTGCGCCCTCCGGAGTCTGTGTATATGCCGTAAGAAGCGCGGAAGTAGTCGGTGCACTGCTGGTAAGAGAGATTACGTCGTCGGAGATAATATAGAGATCACTCACCAAGGAATTAGTATTTGTCTCACGCTTTAAATCTTTAGTGTATTCAACGGCAAACTTTTTAGCCTGAGATTCGTCCATATTATTCTTAAGGTAGCTTGCCAGCTCAGTGTCAGAAAGATATGACTTATAATTGGAGCGAACCGTGTCGATGAGCAGCGTCAGGTATTGATTAGTCATGGTCATTGTTTCCTGCAGGGAGTTTTCATAGTTAGAGATGATTGCGGCAGATGCCCGCTGGTATGAAATGACACCTAACAGGATGATACAGATTACAGGCACCAGAAAGGAGGCTATGAGTTTCGTGCTTAGCCGGCGATAAACAGGGATCGCGAGGGATGATTTTTTTTTGGTGTTTTTCATAAATCGTAATCCTCCGAAAAATTAATGGCGGGTTATTGCAGCTTGCCCGCGGTAAATATTTAGAACTTTTAGAACTATATATTAGCGTTATATACAGTATAGCACATATCATGATTGGACGGCTATATATTTGTGGGAAATTGTTGGAAGAAATTGCGGTTCACAGCTTTGTTAAAACGGACGCACAGATGGAAGATAATATCTACGGAGTCGCGTTTCCGCTCCGTAGATATTATCTTCCATCTGTGCTGGGGATTGACTATGGCGACTATGTCCGATCTGTAACAATGAAAACGGTAATAATGAAAATAGAATAAAAGATTGAGGTAAAGAAGGGTTCATGGTAAAATGTACGCGATGGTAATGAGCAGCGCCACGAAGTAAACAGACAAAAAGGCAGCTTGCTGACAATTTTGTCTGCTTACGGAGTGATAGGGCAAAGCCCGCGAGCGAGATGAAGCGAAGCGGAATTGAGCGACACTGCGGGGTAAAAGTAAAGCGGAATAGAGCAAGTATTGTGGAGCCGGGAGCAGAGCTCAGGCGAAATCTGTGAGTGAGAAGGAGAGTAAAATGGGATATCAGGAAGCTTACGACAAACTGGAGAAATACGGACAACTACACGTACTGAAATACTATGATGATCTGAGCGGTTATGAGAAAGAAGCGCTGATTGCACAGATCGAAAATACGGATCTGGAAGTGTTGGGACAATGCCTGCATAAGGAAGAACTGAATCCGAGAGGTAAAATTACCCCGATTGAGGTAATGCAGCTTCCGGAAATCGAAAGAAGGCGGGAGGAGTATACCAGGATCGGTTTAGAGGCGATCAAGGCCGGAAAGGTGGGAGCTGTGCTCTTAGCGGGCGGTATGGGTACCAGACTCGGTTCCGATGCACCGAAGGGGGTCTATAATATCGGGCTTACGAAGGACGTATTTATTTTTCAGAGGTTGGTGGAAAATCTTTTGGATGTGGTACATCAGGCGGAGGCGTGGATTCCTCTTTATGTTATGACCAGTGATAAGAACCATGAGGCGACCACTGCTTTTTTTGAGGAAAAAGGATATTTTGGTTATAATCCGGATTATGTGACCTTTTTCATGCAAGATATGGCACCGGCATCCGATTATAATGGCAAGGTATATATGGAAGAAAAATGGAAGATGTCTACGTCGCCTAACGGTAATGGCGGCTGGTTTTTGTCCATGATGAAATGGGGCGTGGTGGATAAGATCAGGGAAACGGGTGTGGAATGGCTGAACGTCTTTGCGGTGGACAATGTATTGCAGCGCATCGCCGATCCCTGTTTTGTGGGAGCAACCATTGACACGGGAAGTGCGGTGGGCGCTAAGGTAGTCAGGAAGAATGCGCCGGATGAGAAGGTGGGAGCGATCTGCCTGGAAGACGGCAGGCCGTCCATCGTGGAGTATTATGAGATGACGGAAGAACTGATGAGCGCCACTGACGCGCAGGGAGAACCGGCGTACAATTTCGGTGTCATACTGAATTATCTTTTCCGGGAAAAAGACTTAGAGGAGATCGTGGCGAGGAAGCTGCCGCTGCACATCGTGGAGAAGAAGATTCCCTATCTGGATGACAGCGGGATGGCAGTGAAGCCGGAGAGTCCCAACGGATACAAGTTTGAGCAGCTCGTGTTGGATATGATTCATGAACTGGATTCGTGCCTGCCCTACGAGGTAGTCAGAAATCATGAGTTCGCGCCGATCAAGAATAAGACGGGAATAGATTCCGTGGAGAGCGCGAGGGAGCTGTGCAGGGAGAATGGGATTGAGTTGTGATGTTCTAGCATTCAGCCATGCCATTCATAAGCTGCAAGCAGCTTATTCATGTCGGGCGTCCGCCCTATAGAAATAATTACACAATGTATCCTTAGTGAGCAAGCTCCCACGGATGCATTGCGCAATTATTTCTGCATGGCTGAACTAATATAACATTTTGACAGATTTGAATAACATTAGCAACTTGTATAGAACGTGGCTGAGAGTGTACACTATGGGTAAAACAAGAACAGGATATGCAAGTGATATAATGTATCGGGTTCATCCGATTAACATTTTCACAAGGCAGTAGATTGAAGAAAGGGCAGGTGTATTGAAATGGCAATTTTGGTTACGGGCGGCGCAGGTTATATCGGATCTCATACGGTAGTAGAATTACAGAATGCAGGATATGACGTAGTGGTTATAGATAATCTGGCAAACTCCAGTGAGAAATCTTTGGAGCGTGTGGAGAAGATCACAGGTAAACCGGTGAAGTTCTACAAGGCGGATATTCTGGACAGAGAAGCTTTGGAGAATATTTTTAAACAGGAAAAGATCGACTCCTGTATACATTTTGCAGGACTGAAGGCCGTGGGCGAGTCCGTACAGAAGCCTTGGGAATATTATGAGAACAACATCGCAGGCACATTGACGCTGGTGGATGTTATGCGTAAGAACGGCGTGAAGAATATTATCTTTTCGTCTTCCGCTACCGTATATGGCGATCCGGCTATTATTCCGATTACGGAGGAATGCCCGAAAGGACAGTGTACGAATCCTTACGGCTGGACGAAATCCATGCTGGAGCAGATTCTTACCGATATGCAGAAGGCGGATCCGGAATGGAATGTCATCCTGCTTCGCTACTTTAATCCCATTGGCGCGCACAAGAGCGGTACGATCGGTGAGAACCCTAACGGAATCCCCAACAACCTGATGCCGTATATCACACAGGTGGCCGTAGGCAAATTAAAAGAACTGGGCGTGTTTGGCAACGATTATGACACACCGGATGGAACGGGTGTCCGTGATTACATTCACGTAGTAGACCTTGCGGTCGGTCATGTGAAGGCGCTTAAGAAGATCGAGGAGAAAGCGGGACTTTGTATCTATAACCTGGGTACGGGCGTAGGCTACAGTGTGCTGGATATCGTGAAGAATTTCGAGGAAGCGACCGGAGTGAAGATTCCTTATGTGATCAAGGACAGACGTGCCGGCGATATAGCGACCTGCTATTCCAACGCGGATAAGGCAAAGAGAGAGCTGGGCTGGGAAGCACAGTACGGAATCAAGGACATGTGTGCGGATTCCTGGAAATGGCAGAGCAGCAATCCGAACGGCTATGAAGAGTAATAAAAAGTAAAAAAGAGAAGGCGCGGATAAAGATCCCAGCCTTCTTTTTTATGCGCAGACCCGTGCAAAGGAAGTATGCCACTAAAGTGGCGCACGGGTCGCGCAGCGAGTAGGGAGAAAATCGTCCCTACTCGATTCACGCCAAATACAGATACATAAATATGAAATGGCAGATACTTCCGCCCATCACAAACAGATGAAAGATTTCGTGTGAACCGAAATGCTTATGCTTTTCATTAAAGATCGGCAGTTTCAGGGCGTAGATGATGCCGCCGGCAGTATAGACGATTCCGCCTGCCAGAAGCCACAGGAACGCGCTGTGCGACAGTGTGCTGCGTAAGGTGCCGAACACGGCGATACATGCCCAGCCCATGGCGATGTAAAGCACGGAGGAGAACCATTTCGGACAGGTGATCCAGCATGCTTTGATGATCATGCCCACAATGGCGATACTCCATACAACGGCTAACAGCGTATAGCCCAGTTTGTTGCCCAGAACAACGAGACAGACGGGCGTATAGGAACCGGCAATCAGTACGAAGATCATCATGTGATCCACTTTGCGAAATACTCTCAGTATACTGTCTTTAACGGTGACGCTGTGATAGACGGCGCTGGCGCCGTACAGGGCAACCATGCTGCTGATAAATACCGTCATGGCAATAAATGTTATATGATCTGCGCCCGTGGCCGCTTTTACCATAAGCGGTGTTGCCGCTATGATCGCCATCATCATGCCGATGAAATGTGTGATGGCGCTTCCGGGTTCACGAATTGTAATTTGCATAGATAATCCCCTCCTTGATATAGTAGTATTGCAATCAGAGTTTCCAAAAAAGTAAACACCCCGGCTTTTAATATTGCAAACTGCAATATGTAGTATTAAAAACTATGTGTGATATACTACAATACTACTCTTTAAAGTATGCAGTGTCAATGTTATTATGCACAATATTTGGAGATTTTTTTGAGATCATATGGAAGAAATGTTAAAAAAGTGAAAGAACGGACATTCGGCGGTCAGTCTTCCTCAATAACGTGGATTTCCAGATAATCGAAATCAATGGATTCGATAAAATTATCCTGCGTGAATCTGGTTTTGTCGTGGCGTTTAAAGTCCTGAACGGTAGCATCCAGCCAGATGGGTTTGCCCAGATCGAATCGGTAGCATACTTCGTCCAAGGCGTGAAATACCTTATGTGTGCGCGTCTCCGCCGAGGCATCCTCAACAACGGTGTCACGCAGCATATGATTGTCTTTAAATTCTTTAGCCCACAGACGAAACATAGATACACTCCTTTATGAAAAAGTAACTTGATAGTAACTTTCAGTACTTTCACAGTTACGCTTGATATTACTATACAAATCCCGGCGTAAAAAGTAAACACTTTTTCTTTTCTATATAAATATGGTACATTGGATAAAGCAGTGATAAAAGAATCAGGAATTGCAAATATTTACAGCACACATTATCCCTTACTTCATATATTATTCTTAGGGGCTTTCTTTCGGATGGGCGCTTAAGTCGGCAACGGTTCCTGCTATATGTTGTTGCCTGTACACAGATTTGAAGAATTATAAAGGTAAAAATATACAATAAAAATTAAATAACTATGAATTTTTTGTATATTATATACACTTTACCCGAAAAATATGGTATACTCTTCATATATAGTTAGCGACAGGTCGTTTACTATAAGTAATGAGCAGCAAATTTGTGTGAATCTCAGGGGGAAGTAACAGAGGTATGGAAATCAGAATAGATCGGGACGGAGATATCGACAGTTGGAAAGAAGTGACACTGATTTATAACTCCGCTTTAAAGCAGATCTCCACGAAGCTGGAGATTCTGAATGATGAATTTCAACATGTACACAGGTATAATCCGATAGAACATATTAAATCACGTATTAAGACGCCTGAAAGCATTGTTAAGAAATTAAAGAAACACGGTTATGAATCTACGATTAATAATATGATCCGCTATGTCAACGATATTGCGGGCATCCGTGTCATATGCTCGTTTGCATCGGATATCTATCAGATTGCAGAGATGATTAGTAATCAGAGTGATATTAAGGTAATCTCGGTGAAGGATTATATTGTGAATCCGAAAGCGAGCGGGTATAAGAGTTATCATATGCTGGTGACGGTGCCGGTCTATCTGTCTGACCGCATAGCGGATACGAAGGTGGAGATACAGATCAGGACGGTTGCCATGGATTTCTGGGCGAGTCTGGAGCATAAGATACACTATAAGTTTGAAGGCAATGCACCCGAACATATCAAGGATGAATTGGTAGAGTGTGCGCAGATGGTGTCGGATCTGGATGCCAGAATGCTTGCGCTGAATGAAGAGATTCAGCATATTGAGCAGCAGGAGCTGGAAGAGTATTCGGAGTAATGGATGAAAGCGGATAAGAGCGTCGCGGGATGACCGGCTGTGGTCACGAAGCGGCGCTTTTTATGTTATGGGAAATTCCTGCGAAAACCCTATAAAATGAGGAGTGCCCAAGCACCTTGCGGCGCCTGGGCTATTATGAAAAAATTTATCTATGTGTGTAATGTTAAACATTACATTTTCTCTCGTTTGGTATAGTTAAAGTATACTGTTTAAATATGAATAAACTATGAACAACATGTAAAGTTATCGTAAATGTTTACAACGAAGAAGACGAAACGCCATTAAAGTTGTGCAAAATATATAAAAATGCAGAATGAGAGAGAAAGCGAAAAATTGAAAACAGGATCGTTCTGCATTCGCTTTGCGGTTGTCATATCATTGCAAAAGTGTTAAAATGCCAATAAGTTGTTCAGTATATTACATAGACAGAAAGAAACGGAAAACACGGCAGGAGCGGTACGGAGGAAAGATATGGATACTTTTATTGATAAAATTGCACAAAAGAGAAATGCGCAGGAGATGATCCGGGCGAACATGACAGCAGAGGCTGTTAAAATGGAGCAGATGGAGAATCAGATGAAGGAATACGATGCACTCATGCAGGAGATCAGACAGGTTAATCTGAAGACGGCGGCGAATGTCTCGGAACTTCAGGATGCGCTGAAAGAATGTATTTCCAGATTGGAGGCCATGCAGGCGCAGGATCCCCTGAAAGAATGTATTTCCAGGCTGGAGGCTATGCAGGCACAGGAGGAACCGGGGACATTAAGCAGTCAGGAGCTGGCTCAGATCAGAGAGGTTATGGAAGAGAAATTCAAGCAGTCGGACGATTTCCTGCATCGGGAGAATGTCAAAGTATACCGTAATGTGCAGGCGGCTGTGGCGGAGGAACTGAGCAAGCAGACGGAGGAGCTGAAGAAGAGCCAGATCGAGAACCGGGGAAGCAGAGCGTTGCTGCCGATATCTGTTTTAATATTGATCGGAGTGATCGCGGATATTTTGATCAAGCTGTTTGGCATTGTGATTCCGATGTAGCGATGCGGATACGGGAAACGGAGTGTTTACGATGAGCAGACAAACATGGAAAGCGGGAAATATGCTCTATCCGCTGCCGGCAGTTTTAGTCAGTGTGGCTGACCGTGCAGGCAGGTCCAATGTATTTACCGTGGCATGGACGGGGACGATCTGTTCCGATCCGCCTATGGTGTCCATATCCGTCAGACCGGAACGCTATTCTTACCATATGATAGAGGAGACGGGAGAATATGTGATCAATCTGACGACGGAATCACTTGCTTATGCAACGGATTACTGCGGTGTTAAGAGCGGCAGGGATGTAGATAAATGGAAAGAGACGGGATTGACGCAGATCAGGGGCGGGCACGTGCAGGCACCTATGGTGGCGGAGAGCCCGGTGAATATAGAGTGCCGTGTGACGCAGAAGCTTGAGCTGGGAACCCATCATATGTTTCTTGCTGAGGTCCTTGCGGTGCATGTGGACGAACAGTATATGGATGAGACAGGCAGATTTCTGTTAAACGACGCAAAGCCGTTAGTCTATTCCCATGGCAGATATCTGGGGGTAGGGAAAGAAATCGGTTCATTCGGTTACAGTGTAAAAAAAGACAAGACAAAGCAAAAGTATCGGAACAGTACGGCCGGGCGTGATAACAGGAGGCGATAGCAGCCGGCTTTAGTGCTGCCGGGGAGGGCGGTCTTGCAGCAGGCTGCCGCGGACGATCGAGTCCGCACCATAGCGTTTTCGGATAGAATCCAGAGCGGCATCAAGCTGCTCTTTTTTCTTGGAAGAAGGCTCTGTGCGGGAGACGGACGACTGCGAGGATTGCGGCAGGTCGAAGAGAGACATCTGCACAGGCTCCGTGCAGGAGACCAGCTTGGAGGAGCGGATCCCCAGAAGCCGCACCGGCGTGCCGTCCCAGATCTCATCAAAAAGGTCACAGGCAGTCCGATAGATCGTGTCTGTGTGGTTGGTCGGGGTAAGCAGGGTGGTCTGGTGGGAGACCTTCTTAAAAGTGTTATATTTAATCTCTGTGCTGATCATACCGGCGGTCTGGTCGGAAGCGCGCAGTCTGCGGGAGACGGACTCCGCCAGGGACAGAAGGACTCGGTGAGCCGTCTGCGTATCTTCGGCATCCTGACTTAACGTGGTAGAGTTACCGATTCCCTTGGCATCTGCGTGGGTGGTGACGACCTCGGAGTCGTCGATTCCGTTGGCGTATTCCCACAGAAGCATACCGTGGCTTTTCAAGTGCGCTTTCACGATGGAGCGGTCGGTGCGGGCCAGATCGCCGATGGTCAGTATTTCTAATTTGCGTAGCGATTCCACGCTGGAATGACCGCACATAAACAAGGAGGATACGGGAAGAGGCCACATCTTTTCCTGAATCTCATGGGAATACAGCGTGTGTACCAGATTGGGCTTGCGGAAATCGGACGCCATCTTTGCGAGGACTTTCCGATCGGAGATCCCCACATTGACGGTGAATCCCAATTCTTTCTCGACACGGTCTTTGATCAGATGGGCAGCCGCTTCCGGAGACGGATACTGTCTGCGTATAGGGGTATAGTCCATGTAGCACTCGTCCACGCTGACCTGCTCGATATCCGGACAGAAGCCGGACAGAAGCTCCATCAATTCCCGGCTCCTGCGATCGTACAGTTTATGATCCGGGGGCGCAAGCGTCAGACCGGGACATTTGCGCATGGCATTGACGATGGGTTCGCCCGTAACGATGCCGTAAGATTTGGCGGGTATGGATTTTGCCAGCACCACGCCGTGGCGCTTCGCCATGTCGCCGCCGATGATGGAAGGGATCGTGCGCAGATCGACAGAATCGCCGTTATGCAGTTTTTCCAGAGCACTCCAGCTTAAGTAAGCGGAGTTGACGTCTATATGAAAAATAATATTGTCCATACCCGAATTATACATCACTTTACTTTTTGTGGAAATACTGCTAGAATATAAAATGTTACGTTTTTGTTACAAATGAGCTTTTGTTCGGATATAATCAATACTTGACGCAGATAGAAGTTGCCAAAACATACCAATCGGCATACGGATAAATGGTTTTAAAATAAAGATGATGAAAAAGTCCAGCAGATATTATAAAAAGATGAAAATTGCATATATTAAGGTTGCGGCACTTGCAACCGTTGTCGCCGCATTCTTTTTTCCGAGTTATCAGAAATTAGAAAGTACGGGCGACAATATCTTTACGGTGTATTTAAACGGCACGCAGGTAGGGATCGTGGGCGATCCGGGGCAGGCGGAGGACTGTCTGATCGCAGCGCGTAAGAGACTTGCGGGAACGAGTGATGAATTAGTGCTTGCAGACAGTGAAATGAATTATGAGGGGCAGGAGGTGCTTTGGGGCACTATTGACGACACAAGTGTCATAACTTTAAATATGACATCCGTGTTAAAGAACAGCGTTAAGGAGACGCTGAATCGTTCTTATACGGTCAAGATTAATGAATACACCGTCAATTTATCCAGCACGGAGGAAGTGTTGGCGCTATTGCAGGCATCGATCAACAAATATGACAGCGAAAGTGAATATTATGTGGATCTGGTGCTCGACGGTAACAGAGAACTTAATGTTCTGACGACGCAGATCTATTCCGCCAGCGAGCAGAAGGAAGAGGAGAAGGCCGCGGAGGAAGTCATGACCAGCGTGGGGATCAACGCAGAGCTGGATGCGATGTTTGCGGATGTTGAGCCGGCAGTGGAAAAAGATTTCTCCGACTATGAGCTCGGGCTTAAGTCTTTGCAATTCGGTGATACGGTGGAGGTAGTGGAGTCTTATCTGCAGGATGATGAGATTACGTCTTTAAGTCAGGCGATAGAAGAAGTGACGAAAGAGCAGGAGAAGGAACAAATCTACGAGGTGGTTTCCGGGGATACTCTGTCTCAGATTGCGGAGAAGAATGAAATTCCGTTAGCGAATCTCATTGCAATGAACGAGACTATAGAGAACGAAAATTCCATGATCCGCGTGGGGGACGAGTTGATTGTCACCGTGCCGGAGCCGGAACTTTCGGTGGAACGTACGGAAGAAGTATACTATGAGGAAGATTATGAGGCGGATATTATATATGTAGATAATGATGACTGGTACACAACGCAGACGAAGACTCTGCAGGAGCCTTCCGCAGGGCATCGTAAAGTTGTGGCGAATGTCTCTTACCGTAATAATGAGGAAGTAGTCAGGGATATTTTAAAAGAAGAGATCACCTATGAAGCAGTCCCGAAGATCGTGGAGCGGGGAACGAAGATTCCGCCGACTTACATCAAACCGATTTCCGGCGGACGTCAGACCTCCGGTTTCGGCAGACGTAAGTCACCTACGAGAGGGGCATGCAGCAATCATAACGGAATAGACTGGGCTACGCCTGTAGGTACGGCGGTGATGGCATCTTCTGCGGGAACCGTTGCGAAAGCGGGATGGGGCAGTGGATATGGCTATGTGGTATATATTAATCATGCAGATGGCAGGCAGACCAGATACGGTCACTTAAGCAAGGTATTGGTATCACAGGGGCAGACTGTCAGCCAGGGACAGAAGATTGCACTGAGTGGTAATACCGGCGTGAGTACGGGTCCCCATGTGCATTTTGAAATATTGATCAATGGCAGTCAGGTGAATCCGCTGAATTACCTTAATTAAGGTCGGCTTACACTTCGCAGGGATCTTTGGCGCGGATCGATGATAATGAATGACGACGGCAAACAAAGGTTCCCGTTTACAAATATGTAAATTATGGTATACTGTTATTTAATTGTTTAGGTTTTTATTATTTAGGCTTTTATTATTTTAGGAAATTTTTGACGTATTTCGTTTAATATACAGGGGACAATTATGGAACAATATGCGATTAAAGGTGGGAATCCGTTAGTCGGCGAGGTGGAGATCGGCGGTGCCAAGAATGCGGCACTGGCTATTCTTGCTGCGGCTGTTATGACGGATGAAACCGTGGTGATAGAGAATGTGCCGGATGTCAGGGACACGAATGTGCTGATGCAGGCGATGGAGAGCATCGGTGTGATCATTCACAGAATGGACAGACATACGGTTAAGATCAATGCGTCACAGATCAATGATCTGGTGATCGAAGACGATTTTATCAAGAAAATCAGGGCATCCTACTATCTGCTGGGTGCATTATTAGGTAAGTACAAGAAAGCGGAGGTTGCCCTTCCGGGTGGCTGTAACATCGGGCTTCGGCCGATCGACCAGCATATCAAAGGCTTCCGTGCGCTGGGAGCTAATGTGAGGATCGAGCATGGTCTGATCATCACGGAGACGGAGAAATTAGTCGGCAATCATGTCTATATGGATGTCGTGACGGTAGGCGCGACCATGAATGTGATGATGGCGGCCGTTATGGCGCAGGGGCAGACTGTAATCGAAAATGCGGCGAAGGAACCGCATGTGGTGGATCTTGCCAATTTCCTGAACAGTATGGGCGCGAATATTAAGGGTGCCGGTACGGATGTGATCAGAATCAGGGGCGTGGAGAAACTGCACGGTACGGAGTATGTCATCATTCCCGATCAGATCGAGGCGGGAACTTTCATGTTTGCGGCAGCGGTGACTAAGGGCGATGTGACAGTAAAAAATGTGATTCCGAAGCATTTGGAGTCGATCAGCGCCAAGTTGTTAGAGATTGGCTGCGAAGTGGAGGAGTCTGACGACGCGGTCCGCGTGGTGGCGTCAAAACCGCTTGGTCATACGCATGTGAAGACCTTGCCGTATCCCGGTTTTCCGACGGATATGCAGCCGCAGATCACAGTGACACTGGGACTATCCGGTGGGACAAGTATCGTTACGGAGAGTATATTTGAAAACCGATTCAAATATGTAGATGAGCTGACCCGTATGGGAGCCAATATCAAGGTCGAAGGTAATACGGCGATCATAGACGGTGTCAAGCAATATACCGGCGCAAGTATTACGGCTCCGGATCTGAGGGCAGGTGCGGCGCTTGTGATTGCGGCACTGGCGGCAGAAGGAATCACGACTATAGATGAGATTAAGTATATCGAGCGCGGCTACGAGGATTTCCATCTGAAGCTGCAGGGCTTGGGTGCACAGATTGAAAAGGTCGAGACCAAGAGAGATATGCAGAAGTTTAAGCTGAAAGTCGGCTAACTACTTGACATATGCTCCGTATGGGTGTATGTTATGTACAGATATGAAAATTCCATATTGTGATGTTTTCTCTTATTCAGAGTGGTGGAGATACATAGGATCTGTGAAGCCACGGCAACCCCTGCGAAGGAAGGTGCCAACCTGAGCGAAAATACTGTCATATGGCAGCTCGAACAATAAGAGGATTTGATTATCGACTGTCAGGTCCGCTTATTAGATAAGTGGATCTTATTTTTTGCGCGAATAATGGAACATTCCGAGTCTGCTTATTCGGCAATTCAACAAAAATCTACAAAAAGGAGAATAAACATGGAAAAGAGATTATTTACCTCAGAATCAGTAACTGAAGGACATCCCGACAAAGTCTGCGATGCCATTTCCGATGCCATCTTGGATGCGTGCATGGCGAAAGATCCGATGAGCCGCGTTGCCTGCGAGACGGCGGTCTGCACTGGATTCGTGCTTGTAACCGGAGAGATCACCACAAATGCATACGTTGATATGCAGAAAATTGTGCGTGAAACCGTGAAAGAAATCGGTTATACCAAGTCCGAATACGGATTTGACGGCAACACCTGTGCCGTGCTGGTAGCGATCGATGAGCAGTCCTCCGATATCGCAATGGGTGTGGACAAGGCACTTGAAGCAAAAGAGAATAAGATGTCTGACGCGGAGATTGAGGCTATTGGTGCGGGCGATCAGGGTATGATGTTCGGATATGCTACGAACGAGACGGAGGAGTACATGCCTTATCCGATCTCTCTGGCACATAAACTGGCATTACAGCTTACGAAGGTGCGTAAGGACGGCACCCTTACCTATTTAAGACCGGACGGCAAGAGCCAGGTGTCTGTAGAGTATGACGAAGCAGGCAAGCCGGTAAGACTGGAAGCGGTTGTATTATCCACGCAGCATGACGCAGATGTGACACAGGAGCAGATCCATGAGGATATCAAGAAATATGTATTTGATCCGATTCTTCCTAAGGAACTGATCGATGACAATACCAAGTTCTTTATCAATCCGACAGGACGTTTCGTAATCGGCGGACCTCACGGTGATGCGGGTCTGACAGGCCGTAAGATCATCGTAGATACATACGGCGGTTATGCACGTCACGGCGGCGGCGCCTTCTCCGGTAAGGACTGCACGAAGGTTGACCGTTCTGCGGCTTACGCGGCACGTTATGTGGCTAAGAATATCGTAGCGGCAGGACTTGCCGACAAGTGCGAGATTCAGTTGTCCTATGCGATCGGTGTTGCACAGCCTACTTCCATCATGGTAGATACGTTCGGAACCGGTAAAGTGTCCGATGAAAAATTGGTAGACATCGTTCGTGAGAACTTTGATCTTCGTCCCGCAGGAATCATCAAGATGCTTGACCTTCGCCGTCCGATCTACAAGCAGACAGCGGCTTACGGACACTTTGGACGCAACGACCTGGATCTGCCTTGGGAGAAACTTGACAAGGGGGATGTGCTGAAGAAGTATCTGTAAAATCTGTACTATTCGACTAACAAAAAGGATATCGGACAACCGATATCCTTCTTTTCTTTCATAGGAAAGTAGTTATGGTTCACATTTTGTGATAAAATGGAAACAGTAATGTAAAGAGAGGTCCCCACACATGGCATTTGCACACTTACACGTCCATACAGAGTACAGTCTGCTGGATGGCTCCAATAAAATCAAAGAATATGTCAAGCGCGTTAAAGAGCTGGGCATGGACAGTGCCGCCATTACGGATCACGGTGTTATGTACGGTGTCATTGATTTCTATAAGGAGGCCACTGCCGCAGGCATCAATCCCATTATCGGATGCGAAGTCTATGTGGCGCCTCATTCCCGCTTTGACAGAGAGCTGACCGGCGGTGACGACAGATACTATCATCTCGTACTGTTGGCGGAAAATAACACTGGTTATTCTAACTTGATGAAGATCGTCAGCAAAGGCTTTACGGAAGGATATTATTACAGACCTCGTGTGGATATGGAGGTGCTGCAGGAATTTCATGAAGGGATCATTGCTCTTTCCGCATGTCTGGCGGGGGAAGTACAGAGATACATTCAGAAAGGCCTAATCGATGAGGCGAAGAAGGTTGCGAGAAGATACGAGGAATGCTTCGGCAAGGGCAATTTCTTTCTGGAATTGCAGGATCATGGAATTCCGGCACAGCAGATGGTTAATTCGGCGCTGCTTAATATGAGTAAGGAACTGGACATTCCGCTGGTGGCAACCAATGATGTGCACTATACCTATGCCGAGGATGCGCAGCCTCATGATATTCTGCTCTGCTTACAGACCGGCAAGAAGCTGTCAGATGAAGACCGTATGCGTTATGAGGGCGGGCAGTATTATGTGAAAAGCGAGGAGGAAATGAAGGGTCTGTTTTCCTATGCCTGGGAGGCTGTGGAGAATACACAGCGTATCGCGGACAGGTGTCATGTGAAGATCGAGTTCGGTAAGTATAAAGTGCCGCACTATGAGGTCCCGGAAGGGTACGACTCGTGGACATATTTGAACAAGCTGTGTCAGGACGGCATGGCACAGAGGTATCCCGAGGATGACGGTACGCTTCAGAAGCGTCTTGAATATGAGTTAAACATTATCAAGGATATGGGATTCGTGGATTATTTCCTGATCGTGTGGGATTACATCAACTATTGCAGAGAAAACGGCATCGCAGTCGGTCCGGGACGTGGATCGGCGGCGGGCAGTATTGTTTCCTACTGCCTGAGGATCACAAATATTGATCCGATTAAATATAGCCTGTTATTTGAACGTTTCCTGAATCCGGAACGCGTGTCCATGCCGGATATTGACGTGGATTTCTGCTTTGAGAGACGACAGGAAGTGATTGATCATGTGAATCGTAAGTACGGGAGCGATAAGGTGGTGCAGATCGTCACTTTCGGTACGATGGCTGCTAAGGGCGTCATCCGTGATGTAGGGCGCGTGATGGATCTGCCGTATTCTTTCGTGGATTCGATTGCGAAGATGATTCCTAACGAGCAGAATCAAGGCGTTCCCATCGCTAAGGCGTTGGAGATGAATCCGGAATTCAGGAAGCTATATAATGAGGACGAACAGGTGCATACGCTGATTGATATGAGCAAACGCCTGGAGGGGCTGCCCAGACATACATCCACGCATGCGGCGGGGGTGGTAATCTGCCCTGATGCGGCGGATAATTTCGTACCGTTGTCCCGAGGCGTAGACGGTTCCGTCACGACCCAGTTTACGATGACCACCATTGAGGAACTGGGACTTCTTAAAATGGACTTTCTCGGGCTGCGCACGCTGACGGTGATTCAAAATGCGGTTGAGATGGTGGAAAGGGACACGGGCATTCAGATCGACATAGACGCGATCGACTACAATGATCCGGCAGTACTTGCATCCATCGGAACGGGAAAGACTGATGGCGTGTTCCAGCTGGAGAGCGGCGGCATGAAGAATTTCATGAAAGAGCTGAAACCGCAGAACTTCGAGGATATTATCGCGGGTATTTCCCTGTATCGCCCCGGTCCTATGGATTTTATCCCTAAATATATCAAGGGCAAGAGCCACCCGGAGCAGGTCACATATGACTGCCCCCAGCTGGAACCCATTCTGGCGCCTACTTACGGGTGTATCGTCTATCAGGAGCAGGTTATGCAGATCGTGCAGGATCTGGGCGGTTACACGATGGGGAGAAGTGACTTGGTGCGCCGTGCCATGAGTAAAAAGAAGCAGTATGTGATGGAGCAGGAGCGCAAGAACTTCACATACGGGAATCCGGATGAGAACGTACCCGGTTGTGTGGCGAACGGCATTGATGCGAAGACTGCGGATCATATCTATGGTACGATGATGGATTTTGCAAAATATGCTTTTAACAAGTCTCACGCGGCGTGTTATGCTGTGGTGGCGTATCAGACGGCGTACCTGAAATATTATCATCCCGTGGAATTTATGGCGGCTCTGCTCACGTCAGTCATCGATAATCCGAACAAGGTGTCGGAGTACATCATGTCCTGCCGGAACATGGGAATCGAAATCCTGCCGCCGGATATCAACGAAGGCGAGATCGGGTTCTCCGTGTCGGGCAGACAGATCCGCTATGCCCTGACGGCGATCAAGAGCGTGGGCAGACCGGTCATAGAGGTTGTGGTCGCGGAGCGCATGGCGCGTGGTCCCTACACGAATCTGGAGGATTTCATCACCCGCATGTCGGATAAAGAGGTAAATAAGCGTGCCATAGAGCATTTTATCAAGGCGGGAGCCATGGACAGTCTGGGCGGTACGCGTAAGCAGTTCATGAGTGTGTATGTCCGTATCATGGAAAGCATTCATCAGGATAAAAAGAACAACATGGCAGGGCAGATCTCCCTGTTTGACATTGTTTCGGAGGATCAGAAGGAGCATTTCGAGATCAAGCTGCCGGATGTGGGAGAGTATTCTAAGGAGATGAAGCTTGCCTTTGAAAAGGAAGTGCTGGGTATCTATATCAGCGGACATCCTCTGGAAGAATATCAGGACATGTGGCGCAAAAATATTACGAACACGACGGCCGACTTCGTACTGGACGAGGAGACAGGCGAGACCGTTGTGGAAGATGGGCGGACGGTTACGATAGGCGGTCTGGTGGCGGAGAAAAAAATCAAGTACACGAAAAACGACAAGGTGATGGCGTTCCTGCAGGTGGAAGATCTGGTGGGATCGGTGGAGGTGATCGTCTTCCCGTCACAGTATGAACGATATGGAAGCAAGATCGCGGAAGACAGCAAGGTCTTCATCAAAGGACGGGTGTCCGTGGAGGAAGAGAAAGACGGCAAGCTGATCTGCGAGCAGATCACACCATTTGAAGATGTGGCAAGAAAGCTGTGGATCAAATTCCCCACCAAGGAAGCTTACGAAAGCCACAAAGAAGAGCTGCATGACGCGCTCAGGCAGTCGGAAGGGAAAGACAGCGTTGTCATCTATGTGGAGAATCCCAAATCCATGAATCCTCTGCCGCGCAACTGGAATGTAGATGCCGGTGAGGCGTTGGTCGGACAGCTTATAAAATTGTACGGAGTGGAGAATGTGAAGGTGGTGTGAGCGGCATTTCTGAAAAAATATTGAAATGCAACCGCATATAGAGTAAAATATTGTTAGAAAACAGCGCAGAGGTGCATGTGGAAAGGCATGGGTGTAGATATGGCAAAGCAGATCAAGACGATAGGTGTTCTGACAAGCGGCGGCGACGCGCCGGGCATGAATGCGGCAATCCGTGCAGTTGTCAGGAAGGCGCTTGCGAACGGCGTCAATGTCAAAGGAATCAAGAAAGGCTATAGGGGGCTTTTAAACGAGGAAATTATAGATATGCAGAAATGGACGGTATCCGATACCATCCAGCAGGGCGGTACGATTTTAGGAACGGCCCGCTGCTCGGAGTTTCGAACGGAGGAAGGGCAGAAGAAGGGCGTGGATATCTGCCGTAAGCACGGGATCGACGGGCTGATCGTGATCGGCGGTGACGGTTCCTACCGTGGCGCACAGGCTCTTGCCAGACACGGGATCAATACGATAGGCATTCCGGGCACCATCGATCTGGACATTGCATGTACGGAATATACGATCGGTTTTGATACGGCGATCAATACGGCAATGCAGGCGATCGATAAGATCAGGGATACCTCGTCGTCTCACGAGAGATGCAGTATTATTGAAGTTATGGGCAGAAATGCCGGGTACATCGCGCTGTGGTGTGGTATCGCCAACGGCGCCGAGGATATTTTGCTGCCGGAGAAATATGACTATAATGAGCAGCAGATCATCAACAACATTATTGCCAGCAGGAAACGCGGTAAGACCCATCATATTATTATCAATGCGGAAGGAATCGGACACTCTACTTCCATGGCGAGACGAATCGAGGCGGCTACCGGTATGGAGACGAGAGCTACGATTCTGGGTTATATGCAGCGTGGTGGTTCACCGACTTGTAAAGACCGTTATTATGCCTCCATCATGGGCGCTTACGCCGCAGATATTCTCTGCGAGGGTAAGTCAAATCGAGTGGTCGGCTATCAGCATGGAGAGTTCCTTGATTTCGATATTGAGGAGGCGCTTAACATGCAGAAGAATATTCGCGATTATGAGTATGATGTTGCGAGAATACTTGCAATGTGATAACGTGGAAAATAATAATTGTTCCCCGCAGATTGTATATTTGCGGGGAATTATTATAGGGAGAAAATAGATGATCACAAGTTTTAACAATAAAGCCGTCAGGGATGTGATCCAGCTCAACCAGAAGGCACGGGCACGCGATAAGCAGGGGCTTTTCGTGGCGGAAGGCGTGAAGATGTTCGCGGAAGCACCGGCAGGACGGATCGAGAAGGTCTATATTGCAAAACGGATGGAAGAAGAGCTGCGGGAGCAGTACGGAGATAAACTACGCAAGCTTTCCTGTGAAACGGTGTCGGATGAGGTGTTTGATAAGATGTCGGACACGAAGACCCCTCAGGGAGTGCTGTGCCTGATCAGACAGTTTCATTATAATATAGAAGATATGCTTGCGGGAAAGTATCGCGGAAATGATACGGGGATGAGTATTGTGATCAATTCCGCGTCTCATACGGGAAAGAAAAATAAAAAGCAAATGTTATTTATTTTACTGGAAGATATGCAGGACCCGGGGAATCTCGGAACGGTCTTCCGAACCGGAGAGGGCGCGGGTGTGGACGGTATTATTATGAGCGGCCGCACGGTGGATGTATATAATCCGAAAACAATCCGCTCTACCATGGGATCTGTCTATCGAGTGCCGTTTCTGTATACGGATGATATCTGCCGGACAATCCATACGCTGCAGCAGCACGGAATTTCCGTCTATGCGGCGCATCTGAAAAAGAACAAATGTTATGATATGTTTGATTACAGAAAGGGAACGGCATTTCTGATCGGAAATGAGAGCAGCGGACTGAAAGAAGAAACTGCGGAATGTGCGGATGCATATCTTCGGATCCCCATGGAGGGCAGAGTGGAATCGTTAAACGCGGCAGTAGCGTCTTCTATCCTGTTATATGAAGCGTATAGACAGAGGCGGGATAAGGTATAGAGCGACCGTAGGTACGGGTGAGGAAATAGAGGACAAAAAACTGATGAAATAGAATAACGGCTTACATCAAAATGGAATAACAACTTGTATTGAAATGGGTCGCAACGATATTAAAACAAGATTTAACACATAAAGAATACCCATGGATACTGGGTAATCAGGAGAAAATTAAAAAGTAAATTGCAGAAATAACCACGGGGTGTTAGACATATCGAGTGTGATTTTATCTGCGCGGGTGTAGAATAACAAATCAGAGCATTGATGGGGTTAAATCGTGATATAACGCTTTGAAAAAACCGCATAAATAGAGCACGAAGCGTAAGAAAACAAATAGAATGCAAAAGACATGGCACTGCCGGTACACATTATAATTTTTGAACATATGAATATATAAAATAACATATGTATCACTACGAAGCATTTGAATCATAGCAGGTCAATAAATCCTGTGGCTGGCAATGGGCATAAAGTTTAAAAAAATATCTCAGCACAGAGGAAAGATTGAAAATCAAAGAAAGCAAAGGATTAAAACTAAAGATGAAACATTGATGATTGAAATGCAAGAGAGGAATAAGAGATTACAATCGCAGTATAGAAAGAACAGTGATAGAAAGAACAGTATAGAAGAAATGGAAACGGAGGAAGAATATGAAAATTGGTTTTATCGGATTAGGCAATATGGCTAAGGCGATCATCGGGGGGATGCTGGATCAGAAGATCGTGCGCGCGGAGGATATCATCGGAACCGCTAAGACGGAAGAGACGATGGCGGCGGTACGGGAGACATACGGTATCGGGATCAGGAAGAGTAATATAGAGGTGGCTGAGGAGGCGGATACGCTGATCCTTGCTGTGAAGCCGCAGTTCTTTGCGGAAGTGATCGGTCAGATACGGGATGCAGTGTCTGAGAATACGTTGATTGTCAGTATAGCGGCGGGTAAATCGATGGAGTGGATCGAGGACGCTTTCGGCAGAGAGATCAAACTGGTTCGCTGTATGCCTAATACGCCGGCGCTGGTCGGAGCAGGCTGTACGGGAGTCTGCGTGAATGAAAGGGTTTCGGCGGAAGAGACGGCATATAGTATTAAACTGATGGAAAGCTTCGGTAAAGCCAGCCTTGTGCCGGAGCACCTGATGGATGCCGTCGGCGCGGTCAGCGGCAGTTCTCCGGCTTATGTATTCATGTTCATAGAGGCAATGGCGGATGCGGCGGTGGCGGCAGGTATGCCGAGGAAGCAGGCTTATGAGTTCGCGGCGCAGGCGGTCTACGGTTCGGCGAAGCTGGTACTGGAAACCGGCAGGCACCCGGCGGAGCTTAAAGATATGGTGTGTTCTCCCGCGGGTACGACGATACAGGGAGTACGTGTGCTGGAGGAGAGAGGTATGCGTGGCGCGATCATTGACGCTCTGACGACAACAGTAGAACAATCGAAAAAATTGTGATGCAGATGCAGTGTAAACACTATATATAGAAGAAACTCGACACAAGATTAGGAATAATAATAAGACAGGCAGCATAAACTTGACAAAGAAAAAGCGTTTTGCTAAAATAATCCATACTTTAGGATTTAACAATTTCGTAATATTTTAGTATTATAGTATTAATATTTTGGGGAAACGATGGAGGATCATGTTTATGGCAAAAAGCAGAAGCGTATTGATTCTGTTTGCCGGTCTTATTCTTTGTCTGGGGTTATGGGGAGCATGCCGTCAGGACGCGGAAGCTTACAATAAGAAGGAGTATCTGGATTCCCTGAGTGTGGGAATCTCACAGATCATCGATCCTACGACGGGAACTGCCAACGAACGGGCGGTTCAAGAACTGACAGAACTGTCAGAATCCAGAAACCCACAGACGGAGCAAGAATCTGATCTGGTAATGGTCGACGTGCAGGTGGCTATGAATGTAAGAGCGGAAGCGACCGAGGAATCCGACAAAGTAGGAGTATTGTATAAGGATTGCGGCGGCAGAATCTTAGAGCGTAAAGACGGCTGGACGAGACTTAAGAGCGGTGATCTGATCGGCTGGGCAAGTGATGAGTATCTTCTCTTCGGTGAAGAGGCGGAGACAATGGCGGACGATGTAGGTAACCTGATCGTTACGATTGAGACGGAAATACTGCGTGTGCGCACGGATCCGAGTACGGACGCGGAAGTGGTTGGACTGCTGACAGGAGATGATGAGCTGGAGATCATTGAGTTTATCGATGATGACTGGATCAGCGTCGATTACGAGGGTGAAACGCGATATGTCTCTTCGGAGTATGTGAATGTGGATTTCCATATTGATGAAGGTGAGACGTTGGCAGCGATCAAGAAGCGGGAAGAGGAAGAACGTCAGGCGAAACTGACGGCTAATCGAGGTGCAGTCATAGTGGGCGGCGATGATCTCAGACTGCTGTCAGCATTGATCTATTGTGAGGCAGGCGGCGAGACCTCTAACGGCAAGCTGGCTGTAGGTGCGGTCGTTATGAATCGTGTGCGAAGTGGCGCTTATCCTAATACAATATCGGGCGTTATATTTGCTTCGGGACAGTTTACACCGGCGCTCAACGGTAAGGTGGCGAGAGTATACACCAACGGCAATATCCCTGAAAGCTGCTATGAGGCGGCACAGGCGGCCATTAACGGCGAGACGAATGTGGGCGGTGCGACACACTTTAGAAGAGCAGGGAACCATGACGGCCTTTTGATTGACAATCAGGTGTTCTGGTAAAAGATATGAAGCGATAACAGATTGCAGGGTATGTAGTATACGTAAAAACAAAGATATAGAGGAAGGAGCCACTTCGGGTGACTCCTTCTTTTATATCTTATAGGAAATTGTTTGTCCATGCACGGATTTGCTAAGCAAATCGAGAAATTGAATGAAACTCATCTTGGTGTTATGTAAACTATAAAGAAAAGAATAAGCGGGTATTAGAAAGCGTAAGACGGATTTATTGTACTTGTCAGTCGGGAGATTATATAGTAAAATACGATGTAGTTGTTTATACTATGAACAGTTCAGCTTTCCGCTATACTATGAAGCAGAAGCCGTGCATATATTCAGGAAAAGGAGTGAGGATTTATGGCTGCAATGACTAACTTAAGCATGACAGTGTTCTGGCTGGTTATTCTTGTAGTGCTGGTCGTTATAGAATTGCTTACGATGGGACTCACAACTGTCTGGTTTGCGGGCGGAGCGCTTGTGGCGACGATTGCGGCGCTGTTTCATGCACCGTTTGCACTGCAGATTATACTCTTTCTGATCGTATCTGCGCTGTTGTTGTTTTTTACAAGACCCCTTGCGGTCAAGTATTTTAACAAAGACAGAGTCAGAACCAATGCGGAGAGTCTGGTGGGACGTCAGGCGATCGTAATCAGCGAGATTGATAATCTTCAAGGGATCGGGCAGGTCAATGTAGGCGGTATGGAGTGGTCTGCCAGAACGAAGGCAGACGATGTGAAACTGCCCGTCGGCACAGTGACGACCGTACTGGCAATCAACGGTGTCAAACTAATTGTAGAAGAGAGAAAAGAGGTTTAAGAATGGGTGGAGTTATTGCATTAATGGTTTTTTTGATTATAGTGGTTATGATTCTGATATCCTGTATCAAGATCGTTCCGCAGGCGCATGCCTATGTCTTAGAGAGACTGGGTGCGTATCAGCAGACATGGTCCGTGGGCATGCATATTAAGGTGCCTTTTATTGATAAGGTGGCTAAGAGAGTCGTGCTTAAAGAGCAGGTTGTGGATTTCGCACCGCAACCGGTAATCACCAAGGATAACGTAACGATGAGAATTGATACCGTGGTGTTTTACCAGATCACGGATCCGAAGCTTTTCGCATACGGCGTGGAGAATCCGATCATGGCGATCGAGAATCTGACCGCTACGACGCTGCGTAACATCATCGGTGAGATGGAACTTGACCAGACGCTTACATCCAGAGAAGTGATTAACACGAAGATGAGAGCATCACTTGATATCGCAACAGATCCTTGGGGTATTAAGGTAAATCGTGTCGAACTTAAGAATATCATCCCTCCGGCGGCTATTCAGGATGCCATGGAGAAACAGATGAAAGCAGAGCGTGAGCGTCGTGAAGCGATCCTGCGTGCGGAAGGTGAGAAGAAGTCCACCGTTCTGGTTGCAGAGGGTAAGAAGGAGTCCGCGATCTTGGAGGCGGAGGCTGAGAAGCAGTCTGCGATCCTGCGTGCGGAGGCACAGAAAGAGAAGATGATCCGCGAGGCGGAAGGTGAAGCGGAGGCGATCCTTAAGGTACAGCAGGCTACGGCGGACGGTATCAGAATGATCCGCGAGGCGGGTGCAGACGAGTCCGTGCTGAAGATCAAGAGTCTGGAAGCATTCGAGAAGGCTGCGGATGGACAGGCGACCAAGATTATCATTCCGTCAGAGATACAGGGCTTGGCGGGACTGGCAGCTTCTGTGAAGGAAGTTTTTAAATAACAGGAGTTACGGTGACTGCTCGGAAGATGTTGTCACACGGTTATTTGTTTTGGAGGTTGTGGGGCGGTTCTGCGGAGCCGCCTTATTGTATCGTGAGGTGACAGTTTGGGGGCGGACGCGCCGGACAGTCAACACAATCAGATATGGGAGGATATTATGAATTTAATAGGACGAAACTTTTTGAAGCTTCTGGATTTTACGCCGGAAGAGATTACATATATGCTGGATGTGGCGGCGGATTTAAAAGATAAGAAGAAGAAGGGCATTCCCGTGGATATCTATCGGGGCAAGAACGTGGCGCTGATTTTTGAGAAGACAAGCACCAGGACGCGTTGTTCTTTTGAGGTGGCGGCGCATGATCTGGGGCTGGGCACGACCTACCTTGATCCGTCGGGATCGCAGATCGGTAAGAAGGAGAGCATCGCGGATACGGCGCGGGTTCTGGGGCGCATGTTTGAGGGGATCGAGTATCGCGGCTTCGGGCAGGATATTGTGGAGGAGCTGGCTAAGTATGCCGGGGTGCCGGTGTGGAACGGTCTGACGAATGAATTTCATCCCACACAGATGCTGGCCGATCTGCTGACGATCAGAGAGCATTTCGGACATTTGCAGGGGATCAAACTCACTTATATGGGGGATGCCCGCTACAATATGGGTAATTCTCTTATGGTGGCATGTGCCAAGATGGGAATGCATTTTACGGCATGCACTACGAAGGCGTATTTCCCGGATGCGGAGCTGGTACGCACTTGTGAGGAGATCGCGGCACAGACCGGCGGCAGCATCAAGCTGACCGAGGATGTGGCTGACGGTGCGGGAGGCGCGGATGTGATCTACACGGATGTATGGGTTTCCATGGGAGAGCCGGAAGAGGTGTGGAACAGCAGGCTGCATGACCTGATGCCCTATCAGGTGAACCGGCAGGTGATGGAGTATGCGGGCGAGGATGCGGTCTTCATGCACTGTCTGCCGGCATTCCATGATCTGAAAACCGGAGTCGGCAGACAGATCAATGAGAAGTATGGCATAAGCGAGATGGAAGTGACGGACGAGGTGTTTGAGTCAAAGCAGTCTATCGTGTTTGACGAGGCGGAAAACCGTATGCATACGATCAAGGCCGTGATGGCGGTGACACTGGGTGAATACAAGTTTAGCGGATCTATCGCGACGAGGATTTTTTAGAAGAGATGAAAACAGATAAGACGGATATTTTGGCGTTACTCAGGAACAGCAAGGACTATGTGTCCGGGCAGCAGTTGTGTGACCGCTTCGGCGTGACGAGGACAGCGGTCTGGAAAGTGATTAATCAGCTAAAAGAAGAAGGCTATCAGATTGAGTCAGTCTCCGGCAAGGGCTATCGGCTGCTGGAAGAGCCGGAAGACATTCTGTCCGAGAGTGAGATTGCCAGCAGACTGCACACGCAATGGGCAGGCAGGAAAGTATATTATTATGATGTGACGGGTTCTACCAACAATGATGCCAAACGGTGCGGCGAGGAGGGGGATCCCCACGGCACCGTGGTGGTGGCGGATATCCAGAACGCGGGCAAAGGGCGCCGCGGCAGAGGGTGGCAGACGCTATCCGGCACTGCTCTTGCTTTTACCATATTACTCCGGCCGGAGTTTGTACCGGATAGAGCTTCCGTGGTCACGCTGGTGATGGCGCTTAGCGTGGCGGAAGCAGTGGAAGAAGTGCTGGAAGGGGCGGAAGATGCCGTTACAACGATTAAGTGGCCCAATGATATCGTGCTAAATAAGAAGAAAATCTGCGGAATGCTGACGGAGATGACCATGACACCGGAGATGGACGAGATTCAGTATATCGTTGTGGGGGCGGGAATCAACGTCAATAACGGCAGTCCGGAGGAGTTTCAAGAAGAGATACGGGGGACGGCCACATCCCTTAAGATCGAGACGGGGCGGCAGGTAAGCAGGGCTGAACTGCTAGAGAAAGTGCTGATCAGATTTGAAGAGAATTATGCCGTTTTCCTGAAAACCTTGGATATGTCGGGCTTGCGGGAAGCATACCAGAATCATCTGCAGGGAGTCGATAGCGAAGTCCGGGTACTCGATCCCGCGGGAGAGTATACAGGCATATCCCGTGGAATCAATGATCGGGGCGAGCTGATCGTGGAGAAAGAAAACGGAGAGCGTGTACAGGTCTATGCAGGCGAAGTGTCGGTACGCGGACTGTATGGGTACGTGTAGTGTCAGTGAGGAGATTTTATGGGTATGTATAATGTTGGTGCTGACATTGCACGGATATGTGTGGTGCCGGTGCACGATTGCACGGGCGCGTAGAGCGGGAAGTAGCGGGCCGAACAGTAACACGCCGCTTTCTGTAGGCAGCAGGAATAAGATGAGAGAATGGATATGAGTGAAGAGATGAATCAGAAAACGGTGTTATGCGGCGCCAATGCCTATGAGCAGAAATATTACTTTAATGAGCAGTTTGCGGCAATCCCCGAGTCGATTAAGGAGGAACTGCATGTAATTTGTGTCCTTTTTACCGAGGAAGTGGGCGGTATCTTTACCATCGCCTTCGACGAGGACGGCAGTGTCTTACTGGAGACCAATGCGGAGGAGGACGATCTGCTCTACGACGAGATCAGCAGCGGGCTGCTGGTGGGTGAAATCCGCAGGAACAGGCAGGAAATGCTGGAATCGCTGCAGTTGTATTACAGAGTTTTTATTCTGCATGATCAGTCGGTGCTGGGAGAGGATTGAAAAATCAGAGATTTTTCAATCGCAAATTTGTGCCGACGCTGTTAGCGTCTTGGCTTACAAATTCGCAGGCTGTGAGAAGGGCATGGGGATTAGTGTGAGAAGAATTTTAAAAATAAGGCGGATGGTATAATGGACAGCTTATTACACGAACTGACGATAGGCAGTGTTACATTGAAGAACAACATCATACTGGCTCCCATGGCAGGCGTGACAGACCTGCCTTTTCGTTTGCTGTGCAGTGAACAGGGGGCGGGCATGTGCTGCATGGAGATGGTCAGTGCCAAAGCCATCTTATATAAGAATAAAAATACGGAAGGCCTGCTGGAAATTCATCCGCAGGAGGGAATCGTATCCTTGCAGTTATTCGGGTCGGATCCGAAGATCATGAGCGAGATGGCGAAGCAGATTGAGGGCAGACCTTTTGACATTCTGGACATCAATATGGGATGTCCCGTGCCTAAGGTGGTAAATAACGGGGAAGGATCGGCATTGATGAAAGATCCCAAACTGGTAGGTGAGATTGTGTCTGCTGTGACCGAATCAGTCAATAAGCCGGTAACGGTTAAGATTCGCAAGGGGTTTGACGAGGCACATGTCAATGCGGTGGAGATCGCGAAGATTGCGGAAGAAGCGGGCGCAGCAGCGGTGGCGGTGCACGGCAGGACGAGGGAACAGTATTATGCCGGAGAGGCGGATTGGGAGATTCTGGCGAAGGTGAAGGAGAGCGTGTCTGTTCCGGTGATTGGTAACGGTGATGTGACGGACGGCGCCGATGCGGCAAGAATGCTTCGCGAGACGGGCTGCGATGGCGTTATGGTGGGGCGGGCTGCTCGCGGCAATCCTTGGCTGTTTCGACAGATGGAGGCTTATCTGCGTGACGGAAGGAAAGTAGAGCCGCCGGACAGGGAGGAAGTAAAAGAGATGATCCTGCGGCATGCACAGCTACAGCTTGCATGCAAAGGGGAATATACGGGGATACGCGAGATGCGCAAGCATGTGTCGTGGTATACTGCCGGTATGCCTCATTCCGCCAGACTGCGGCAGAGCGTTAATATGGTGGAGAACTTCGAGGAGTTACGACGGTTGGTGGAGGAGGAGTTTTGAAGGGTTCAGCCATGCTATTCATAACTTGCCGTGGGGAAGGTTATGAAGAAGTTGATTGTGTTGACGGCAAGTTATTCATTGCGGGCGTTCCGCCCTATAGAAATTAAAGCATAATCTTTCCTTAGTGAGCGAGCTCCCACGGAAAGATTATACTCTAATTTCTGCATGGCTGAATGCTAAGGCGCATATATTAATGCATGGAGCGCGAAAAAATCATATATTATTATCCCATGCAGGAGCAGCGGGAACAACAGAATAATTTTTTTATGGCAATGAGGCGGCGGTTTCGGGAGGAGAAGCTGACTCTGCGGTATTATGGGGAAGCGGATGAGTGTGAACTCGATGGAACGCGAAGTGGGGACAATGCGAAGAGCAAAGAGAACACGCGTTATTCTGAACTTGATGTGGTGGGGTGTGCCGTATCTCCTTTTTATTATAAGAAAAGACCGTGGAAGCCGCAGGTGTTGACAGAGGCAATGGAGAATGTGCTGCGGCATGTGGAAGGTATGGCAGATACATGGATTCATCCGCAGATTGGCGTTCTTCTGACGGAGGACTATGCGGGACGTTTCCTTCCGTGCAGGGAGACTGTGCAGATGGTGGCGGCACAGCTTGTCCGTCAGTATGCGGCAGAGATGATCGGAGAGTGTGGGGAAGTGGCGGTGCTCTTAGGTTCGCCGGCGGATACGGACGGGCAGATGCAGATGACAAGAGAACTTTTGCAGCCCTATCTGCCGAAGATCAACAGACTCTTGATCTTCTACGAGGAGGTTGCGGAGACGGATATCTGGATGGAACTGGGCAGTCATCTGGACGAGTATTACTATGAGTACGGGCTTGTACCGCAGCTGGAGCCCTATGTGACGTCTTATGGCGGAAAAACGGATGATCTATGTGAGGGAGCTATTCTCAGGTGCGGAAAACCGCGGTGCGGCGGCATGATCTTAGACTACAGCGGACGGTTCCGATATCCTAAAATATTGCCGGGGAGTAAAGCGGTTTATATTGATATGATGTCCGAAACGGAAAAGGAACGGCTGCTTAGACGAAAAACGCCTTGGATTTCGTATATTTCGCCGTTAAAATACCTTGACACTATAGTGAAAAGTGGGTATGATAGTTAAGTTATAAAGACATGGAGTACTTTTTGGGGTTATCTAAGGCGGTCGCACAGATGGAAGCTAATATCTACGAGACCGCGCTTTCGCTCCGCAAAAAGCGTAACAGGTGCTAAACTCGAGAGGAACCTCGTTAAGCACTGACGCTTTTTGAGGGGTCTCTTAAGATATTAGCCTCCATCTGTGCTGGGTACTGGCTAGGAGATTAGGTTTGGTCAGTAATGCTTGGAAGAGTGTAAAAAGTGTGCGTTCTTCCACGAAGATTAAAGGGCGTAAATACAAATTGGATATGAAATAATATATAAAGGAAGGAAAATTTACCATGCAGGAGAAGAAAAATATCTTAACGTATGAGGGATTGAGGAAATATGAGGACGAGCTGCACGATCTGAAGGTTGTAAAGCGTAAGGAAGTTGCGCAGAAGATCAAAGAGGCGAGAGAGCAGGGCGACTTGTCGGAGAACGCGGAGTATGATGCGGCGAAGGACGAACAGCGTGATATCGAGGCCAGGATCGAAGAACTGGAGAAGATCCTTAAGAATGCGGAAGTAGTTGTTGAGGACGAAGTGGACTTAGACAAAATCAACATCGGCTGTCAGGTAAAGATTCTGGACATGGAATATAATGAGGAGTTGGAGTATAAGATCGTAGGCTCCACAGAGGCGAACAGCTTAAAGGGCAAGATTTCCAATGAGTCTCCCGTGGGTAAGGCGCTGATCGGTGCCAAGGTCGGCGATACGGTAGATGTGGAGATCGNAGGATCNNCAGAGNCTANTCAGNNTAAANNGCNNGANNTCCAACGAGNCTCCCGNNNGTAANGCGCTGATCGGTGCCAAGGTCGGNNAGTANGGTNTGANGNNGCANANNCAGGCGGNNNNCATTCAGTNTAAAGTGNNGGAGATCCAGAGATNGAACTGNTTANGNNATAAACNNGTGAGAAAGGTGTAGGTATTGACATGGCAGANGCACAGAATCAGGGAAACGGACAGCAGGTGCAGGATATCAATCAACTTCTGAANGTGAGACGGGAGAAGCTTGCCGCATTGCAGGANAGCGGCAAAGACCCTTTTCAGATCACNAAATATGATGTGACCCATCACAGTCAGGAGATCAAAGATAATTATGATGCGTTGGAGGGCAAAAATGTCACCATCGCAGGCCGTGTGATGTCCAAACGTATCATGGGNAAGGCTTCTTTCTGTAATGTGCAGGACTTGCAGGGCGATATCCAGNGCTATGTTGCCAGAGACAGCATCGGNGAGNAGNCCTATGCCGAATTCAAAAAATATGACGTGGGTGACATCGTAGGTATCGANGGCGAAGTNTTTACCACGAAAACNGGNGAGATTTCGATNCATGCNGCAAAACTGACACTNCTGTCAAAAAGTTTNCAGATCCTGCCGGA
Source organism: Lachnospiraceae bacterium (assembly GCA_014804365.1). Lineage (GTDB taxonomy): Bacteria > Bacillota > Clostridia > Lachnospirales > Lachnospiraceae > UBA3282. Next base: position 10,498 of record JAAUZX010000037.1, on the reverse strand, counting down.
GAAGTATCATGGACTTGTAAANACNGATATNCGTTATCGTCAGAGATATACAGATCTGATCATGAANGAGGACGTGAAGAAAACATTCGTTATGCGTTCNAAGATCATCAGCTCCATCAGACGTTATCTGGACGGACAAGGNTTCCTTGAGGTGGAGACGCCCATGCTTGTATCCAATGCAGGNGGCGCTGCGGCGAGACCTTTCGAGACNCACTATAATGCGCTGGATGANGACGTGAAGCTGCGNATTTCGCTGGANCTGTATCTGAAAAGACTGATCGTAGGCGGNATGGAGAGAGTCTANGAGATCGGGCGTGTTTTCCGGAATGAAGGATTGGACGCAAGACATAATCCGGAGTTTACNTTGATGGAGTTNTATCAGGCATATACGGANTATTACGGNATGATGGANCTGACAGAGAATATGTTCCGTCATGTAGCGCAGGAAGTATGCGGNACCACCACNGTTCCTTACGGTGANGAGATGATTGANNTGGGTAAGCCTTTTGAGCGNATGACTATGATAGAGGCNGTNAAGAAGTATGCCGGCGTGGATTTTGATACGGTGAAAGATACCGCNGAGGCGAAGAAACTNGCNGATGAGAAAGAGATCCATTATGAGGAAAGACATAAGAAGGGTGATATTCTGAACCTGTTCTTTGAAGAGTTTGTGGAGGAGCATCTGGTNCAGCCTACCTTTATCATGGATCACCCNATCGAGATTTCTCCGCTGACNAAGAAGAAACCGGATAAGCCGGATTATGTGGAGCGCTTCGAGTTATTTATTACNGGGCGTGAGATGTGCAACGCNTACTCGGAATTAAACGACCCGATCGATCAGNGGGAACGTTTCAAGGCGCAGGAAGAGGCGCTGGCAGCAGGTGATGAGGAAGCCAATACCACNGATGAAGATTTCATGAATGCGCTGGAGATCGGTATGCCGCCGACNGGTGGTATCGGNTACGGAATCGACAGACTGGTAATGCTGCTTACGAACTCTCCGGCGATNAGGGATGTTTTACTCTTCCCGACNATGAAGAGTCTNGATAAGAAGCCGTNCGACGGCNCAAAGAGCGTGAAAAAGAACGCGGCTCAAAGTGCGAANCAGAGNAGTATTTCCAGAGAAGACGCGCTGGAACTGCTGAAGAAATATAACAANGANCCTTTCCATATCCAGCATGCGCTGACGGTGGAAGGCGTGATGCGNTGGTATGCGAAGGAACTGGGCTATGCGCAGGAAGAAGANTTCTGGGGCATTACCGGACTCCTTCACGATATTGATTTCGAACTTTACCCGGAGGAGCACTGCAAGAAAGCNCCGGAGCTTCTGCGCGAGGCAGGGGTGAGCGAGGACATGATCTACGCGGTTTGCTCTCACGGCTACGGAATCTGCAGTGAGGAAGAACCGAAACTGGAGATGGAAAAAGTGCTCTTCGCAGCCGATGAACTTACCGGTCTGATCTGGTCNTGNGCNCTGATGCGTNCGTCTAAGAGNACNATGGANATGGANGTCAAGAGCCTGAAAAANAAGTTCAAGGATAAGAAGTTTGCGGCAGGCTGTTCCAGAGANATTATTTCCCANGGAGCTGAAATGCTGGGCTGGGAACTGGATGATCTGTTTGATAAGACGATTCTTGCTATGAGAAGCTGCGAGGCTTCAGTGGCGGAAGCGATGGAGAAAGAGGCTTAGAAAGACAGATTTGGAGTTTGGGTTTGGACGCTCGTTGCTTGTTGCTTGTGGAGGTGTGGCGTATGTGCATTGTATCAATAAATGTTCCGGAAGAAATATTGTTGGATCTTCATGAGGATAAAAAGGATTTTGCTGATTATATGAAGAAAATGCTGGCACTGGATTTATATAAGAATAAAAAGGTTTCGTTAGGGTATTGTGCCAGTGTTGCGGAAATGACGAAAGAAGANTTTTTACAATATCTTGGAATGAATGGCGTTTCAATATTCTCTTTTGGCTCGGAAGATGAATTTTTGGAGGAATTGGCAAATGCGTAAGGTGGTAGTAAATACGACACCATTGATTGCGTTAAGTCACGTAGGACAGCTCAATATTTTAAAGAAGCTGTACGGAGAGATTATAATTCCCGAAGCGGTATATAGAGAACTGTCTGTAAAAGAAGAGTCTGTTTGCAAGAAAACGGTAGACAGTTCACTTGACTGGATTAGGGTGGATACAATTGAAAACCAAATGGCAAAGACTATGTATAGGACACAGCTGCATGACGGAGAGGTAGAAGTAATGATTTTAGCGAAAGAAATTGCGGCAGATGTGGTTATTATAGATGATGCCAATGCNAAGAAGCATGCAAAATATTTGGATTTACCCGTGACTGGTACATTGGGGGTCTTAATAAAGGCAAAGCAGAAAGGTTATATAGATGAATTGAAGCCTGTATTACAACGAATGGTAGAGAATGGTATATATATTTCGCAGAGTTTGATTGAGCTGTGTTTGAAGCAGGTGGGAGAAGCGTAGAAGATAATGAGTTTGGGCTTTATAGATTGTAAAATATAAATAGGCTGCTGCACTAACGAAGGTAAATTCGTGAGACGGCAGCTTCGTTTTTACTTTAAGCATCATGGAAATAACAAAGAAATGAAACAGGTCATGTGCAACTCTCCGAAAAGGTATCATGCTTAAACTTATAAATATAAGAAGTTCGTTGGGGATCATCCGGATTACGATGTTGATGTAAAACTGTGTGCTTTCACATCATCAGAGATACAGGAAGCTGCGAAAGTTTATGAGAGTAAAGGAATCGTGGAGGGGTGAGAATATGTCTAAGGATTTGGTGGTGTATTACTCATTGGAAGGTAATACGGAATATGTTGCCAATGTGATGAAAGAAAAGATCGGTGCGGATCTGGTGAAACTTGTTCCCAAGAAGTCATACCATGACAAAGGTTTTGCTAAGTTCTTTTGGGGTGGTAAGAGCGCGGTGATGGCAGAGAAGCCTGAACTGGAAGAGATCGATGTTGATCTCTCTCAATATGAACGCATTATATTTGGTTTTCCGGTATGGGCATCGAATTTCACACCTCCCCTGCGGACCTTTATCGAGAATAATGCAGAGAAACTGAAGGGGAAGAGATTTGCTGCTTTTGCGTGTCAGAGCGGAGGTGGTGCAGAGAAGGCAATTGCGAAGCTGGCTAAATGCATCGGAATCTCCGATTTTGATAAGACAGCTGTTTTCATAGATCCGAAAGCAAAGTTGGATGATAAGAAAAATGAGCAGATAGAAGCCTTTTGTCAGGCGCTTACGGAGGATGTATGATGTCAGTGGAGGATATGCAATGCCGGAGACGAATAATTGGAAATTTGAGTTGGAGCAATATATCAGGCAGAGTGAGCCAACCAAAACTGAAAAGAGTAAAGCGTGGGAGACAGCGATCGGCCTGCAGGATGTAGATGGACTCAAGACTTCGGAGTATCTGCTTGAAACGGCAAAAGAACATATTGAAGGCAAGATTGATATTGGTGTTGCACAAAAGAGAATACAAACATATTATGAGGAGCGGACAGGACGAGAAGATGCTGCGTCAGACACAAAGGAAGCGGATATTGTAGCTTCAAGAATTACAGAGCTTTTAGGTGAACAGACATTTCAGTTTTCACCGGCGGAGTGGCAGACGATTCATAAACGCCTTTTTGAAGGGGTGTTTGATCATGCAGGTATGATCAGAACCTATAATATAACCAAGAAAGAGTGGGTGCTAAATGGCGGGACAGTGTTTTATGCCTCTGCGGACAGCATTAAACCGACGCTTGCATATGACTTTGATATGGAAAAACAGTTTTCCTATGCGGGTCTTTCAGAGGCGGCAATGGTAAGGAATACATGCCACTACAGAGTATCTGGAATTGTTTTTTGAAAATTTACTGTTGAATAAGAAACATGAGTTAAAAAACAGATATCTGCATATTGACTATGTAAAAGCGGAAAATCGGAACGTATTATTAAAAGAAAAACTGTAGAATTGCAAGAAAAGGGATATTTTAGACGTTTGAACGGAAAACGTAACGGATGGTGGGAAATTCTTATAAAATTGCCGTTAAAATAATTGTGATAAAGGAGGAAGTAATTATGCAGTACAGAATTATCGGAGACACAATGCCGGCAGTGGAGGTGCTCTTTGACGCACCGGGAGAGTCCATGTACACACAGTCGGGCGGAATGGCATGGATGACGGATGGAATTGCCATGGATTCTAATATGAGAGGCGGCCTTGGTAAAAGCATCGGGAGAATGTTTTCAGGAGAGTCACTTTTCATGGCAACCTATAAGGCCGAGCGTGCCGGCAGCATGGTAGCGTTTGCGTCCACGGTTGCGGGCGAAGTGCTGCCCATCGATGTGGGAGCAAGCGGCGGTATGATCTGTCAGAAGGGCGCTTTCCTGTGCGCGCAGGAGACAGTGAACCTAAATGTGACGTTTACCAAGAAGTTTTCTGCCGGATTGTTCGGTGGAGAAGGATTCATTTTGCAGGACATCAGCGGAAGCGGTATGGTCTTCCTGGAGATCGACGGCAATAAAGTAGAGAAGAATCTGGCACCCGGAGAAGTGCTTAAAGTAGATACGGGAAATGTTGTGGCATTCGAAAGATCCGTGAAATACGATATCGAGACGGTAAAAGGACTTAAGAACATCTTCATGGGCGGCGAAGGTCTGTTCCTGACCAAGCTGACAGGACCGGGTAAGGTTATTCTGCAGACACAGAACTTTAATGAGTTCGCGGGCCGGATCATTGGGATGGTGCCGTCGAGGTAGACGGGAGCGGAGTATTTGGATAGTACCAACAGGGTATGACATTTGAATCAGCAGATTAAGTCTAAGAAGGCCGGAGCTATGTGATTCGGTCTTTTTCTGATGTTGTATTCAGTTTTCATTTATTCAATACTGTATACTGACTGCTTTTTTAGGCTTGCTGGAAAACTGCATAAACTTAAGTAAAATATCTTATTGAAAAAAATACTACTTTAAAGTATACTACTTATGAGTAGCTTTAATGACTCGTTGTCCCTAGAAATAAAGAGGAGAATCATAATGATCGGAAGAATGAAAGAAATGAACCAGCTTGAAGCGATGTATTCAAGTAATCGATTTGAGTTTATGGTCATGTATGGAAGACGGAGAATAGGGAAAACAACTATTTTGCAAGAATTTTCCAAAAGACATAAAACCATATTTTTTTCTGCACAGGAAAAAAATGATGCTTTGAATCTTCAGGACTTTTCGAGACTCATACAGGAATATTTTGATGGCAGTTTTATAGCTAATTTTGCAAATTGGGAAGATGCGTTGAATTATATCAGCAGGAAAGTACAGGATCAAAGAACTGTATTAATTATTGACGAATTTCCTTTTCTGGCAGAGACAAATCCAAGTATTAAGAGTATTCTACAGCATAGAATCGATCATGATTGGAAGGAAAGAAATATATTCCTTATCCTCTGCGGCTCCAGTGTCAGTTTTATGTTGAATGATGTTATGGGATATAAGAGCCCTTTGTATGGACGAAGTACCGGCAGCATGGAGGTTCTGCCCTTTGATTATCTGGAAAGTGCAGAATTTTTTCCTGATTACTCAGAGGAAGACAAGATTATTGCATATGGAATACTCGGAGGTGTTCCCAGATATCTAAATGCTTTTGATTCCAAACGATCTCTTAGGGAAAATATCATTTCGGAAATTCTGACCGAGGGAGCATTCCTAAATGATGAGCCTCAGACATTGCTCCGCATGGAACTCAGAGAACCCGCCGTCTATAATTCTATTCTGGAAGCGGTCGCAAACGGCTGTAACAGAGTCGTAGAAATTGCGGATCGAATTCATGAGGAAAAAAGCAAGTGCAGTAAATATATATTGACGCTACAGACGCTCCGACTTTTGGAAAAGCATGTTCCATGCGGTGAACCGGAAAGCAGTAAAAAGGGTATTTATGTGATTACAGATAATTTCTATAGATTTTGGTACAGATATGTGTTTTCTAACAAGAGCTATTACGAGATGCTGGGAATGGATAAAGCAGCGGATGAAATCATGGGAGAGCTCAGCGATTACATGGGACTTGTATTTGAAGATATTTGCAGACAGTACTTAATCAGACAGGCCAAAGCAGGAAAACTTCCTTTTGTCCCATATGTCATCGATAAGTGGTGGGGGAATAATCCGGTTATTAGGGCACAGGATGATGTGGATCTGCTTGCTCTTGATAAGAAAAAAGAGAAGGGGATATTTGTGGAATGTAAATTTCGTAACAGACCCATGGCTATGGAAGAATATGATGATTTGTTGACGGCGACAGAAGCATTTCCCAGTGTGAAAGAAAAGAAACTGATCTTTATCAGTAGGGGCGGTTTTACAGCAGCGGTGAAAAGGCGGGCGGAGGAAGAAGACGTTGATTTGGTTGGGATTAAGGAGTTGTATGTGTGATGAAGTGTAGAACGCTCCTTGCAGGAGCGTGTGTCGGAAATCGATAGGATCATTGGCATTAATTATAGAATACGGTGATTTATATGAAATATGATTCAATGAAATATATTTCATATATATTGTGAGAGTACACGGTGGTGCAGTATCTTCTTTTTTAAGTAAATCATAAATTAGTAAATCGTAATTGACTAAAATACATCCGGTTGGTATATTATAAATAATATTGATTGGAGGTTGCAGAATGTTTATTGGCAGAGAGAGAGAATTGGCTTCGCTGAATAAGTTATATACATCGAATAAGTTTGAGTTTGCAGTCATTTACGGACGTCGGCGCGTGGGAAAAACTGCGCTCATCACCCAATTTATTAAAGATAAAAAGGCAATCTATTTTATGGGGGTGGAGAGCAATGCCAAGCAGAATCTGGAAAACTTTAGTAGGAATATCCTGGAGTTCGGAGCAGGTATTCCGGTAGAGACGACTTTTGTTTCTTTTCAATCTGCATTGGAATATGTGTTTAAGTTGGCGGAAAATGAGCGTCTGATTCTGGCAATCGACGAGTATCCTTATGTGGCTCGTTCTTCTGAGAGCCTGGCTTCTACGTTACAGCTTTTAATTGATAAATACAAAGACAGTTCCAAACTGATGCTGATTCTTTGCGGTTCTTCTATGTCTTATATGGAAGATCATGTATTGAGCTACAAGGCGCCGCTTTATGGCAGGCGTACCGCGCAGATGAAGATACTGCCGTTTGATTTTGCAGATACTTGCCGATGTTTCAAGAATTTCTCCGATGAGGACAAAGCATTGATTTACGGAATCGTGGGCGGGACACCGCAGTATCTGTTGCAGATGGATGATAGATTGAGTGTTGAGGATAACATTAAGAATACGTTTTTTAATCCGACATCGTCACTTTTTGAGGAGACGGAGAACCTATTGAAACAAGAGGTGCGTGAACCGGCGCTTTATAACGCTATTATTACTGCCATTGCAACCGGTGCATCCCGCATGGCAGAGATTTCTACTAAGGTGGGCGAGAGTACCAGTGTCTGCGCCACTTATTTGAAAAATTTAATAGCGCTTGGGCTGGTTCAAAAGGAAACGCCTTACGGTGAAAAAGAATCCCGAAAATCAATCTACACCATTGATGATAATATGTTTCGGTTCTGGTATAGATTTGTCCCGGAGAATCATTCGATTATTGGTCGTGGAGCTGCTGATCTGGCCTATAGAAGAATAGAACCACATCTGTCGGATTATATGGGGAAGGTGTTTGAGGAGATATGTAAGCAGTACCTCTGGAGCTTATTGCTGGCCGGTAAATCTCCTGTGGAATTTAGAGAACTTGGCCGTTGGTGGGGGACTAATCCGGCTACCCGAAAGCAGACGGAAATTGACATTATGGGCGAACAGGATAAGAATACGGTACTCTTTGGCGAATGTAAATGGACCAATGAAAAGGTTGATGCGGGTGTAGTGGAAACGCTGGTAAGGCGGAGCCAAATGTTCCACTATGACACAATGTGGTTGTATTTGTTTGCAAAAAATGGATTTACCAAAGGGTGCGTGGATGTTGCGGATAAAATGGGGAATGTTAAGCTTGTGGTATATAGAGATATTTTGGAGGAGAACAGTGGCATGAGACGACGTGTGTGATAGGGTGAAGAAATTATTAATTTATATGAAATATAATTCAATGAAATATGATTCATATAAATTATTGCAATATGGACTGATGATTGTTGAAGTTGTATTTATATTACATTCAGACTATAATGATTAAAGAATTAACATTATAAAGATATTTTGCATTTATCTTAGGGATATATAACTTCATGAAAGGATATGGGGCATATGTGTGAAGATAAAATAAAAGAAGTTATGACAAGGTTTGCAAAAGAAGCAAAAAGAATATATGGTTCATTAATATATGATGTGATTTTATATGGTTCTTGTGCACGGGGGGACTATGCAGAGGATAGTGACGTTGATGTCATGATTTTAGTAGATGCTGAGCAAGACGAAATCGGAAAAATGAGAAGACAGATTATGGATATTTCGGATCAGATTGATTTGGAATATGATGTGGTGCTGGCACCTGTAATTCAAAATTATCAGTTGTATCAACAATATATGCCAGTATCAAGATTCTATCAGAATGTGCAGAGAGAAGGTGTGAGATTTGCCTAAGTATACATCGGTACAGAAGGATTATGCGAGATATCGACTTAACAAATCTAAGGAAGATTTAGAGGCTGCCAAGTTGCTTTTGGATAATGGAAATTACAGAATTGCAAATAACAGAGCATACTATTCCATCTTTCATGCTTTAAGGGCAATGTTGGTGCTTGATAATTTTGATTCAAGTAAGCACAGTGGTGTTATCGCAGAATTTCGGCGTAGATATATTAAGGAAAATATTTTTCCTATTGAAATGTCAAAAATGATTGGATCAGCGTTTACTATTCGTAATGCTTCTGATTATGATGATATGTTTATTGCAAGTAAAGATGAAACAATAGAGCAAATCGATAATGCAGAGTGTGTTTATGGGTTGATTGAAGGATATATTCGAGAAGCTATTGACGATAGTGAAAAAGGTTAGATGTGTGGGTGCTGTGCTGGCTTGCATTATACTAAGAAAGAAGTAAAGGGATCATGCAGAGATGTGTGGTTCTTTTTTGATAACGGCAGTGGTTATTAGTGAGGATTTTCAATAAGAGTAATGTTTTAGCTTTTTGTGGAATTATTGCACATGAAAAGAGCTGGCCTCTTTAGTCGGAGTATCGTCCATGACGCTATTACGAAAGTGGTGAGCGGAAGCTGAGTATGGATACGATCAAAGCGCTTGCCGGGGTACTGGGAGGGGATGTGCTGCCGGAAGCGCCGGAATGCCATGGGCTTGCGCTTGTTGATAATGTTGAAGAGAATGCACTTGCAATGCGTAGATATCTGCATATTGCAGAATTCGGTCCGGTGGGAAATCTGGTCGAACTTTTGGAAAACAAAGGAATTTTGGTTTATATCACCGAGGTAGACAACGATGCGTTCTCGGGAATGAACGGATCGGTTAACGGCAGACCTTATATTATAATCAACGGTCGGATGAGTGCAGAGAGAATCAGATCCACGATTGCCCATGAGATGGCGTACTTCATATTCAAATGGCCGGATAATATGGAAGAAAAACAGATAGAAGATACGGCGACTGCTGTCAGCGGTGCCTTTCTGCTTCCGTTTGCCGATGCCAGAAGGGAATTGGGCATCAGAAGAACGGCTGTAACGAAAGACATGACGCTTATCTGCAAAGAATATGGGATATCCATGTATCTTCTGGTTAAGAGGGCAAATCTTTGCGGAATTGTAAATGATAATGTGGCAAAAAAATTTTATACTAAAGTAGGTCAGGCGGGATGGAAGAAACATGAGCCGTCGCGTATACGGAAAGAAGAGGCTATACTCTTTATGCAGTTGGTATTCCGTGCTGTCAGTGAGAATGAAATATCAGTGCAGAAAGGTGCAGAGTTGTTAAAACAGCCCTATGCGTATGTGAAGGAGCAGTGTCAATTCGATTTGTCCGGTATGATTTCTACAATATCATTCGGAGTGCAATCCAAAATCTGACAAAGTCTGTGAATCGTTTCCATGGTAACATTTTTGTCATGTCTTAAATTACTCATTAAATGGCTGGAGATGCCGTAATGATTTACCAAACTATATGTTGTAATGCCGCGGTCCTGCATTGTTTTCCAGAGTGGGGAGTAAGAGTACATTTTATTTATCGCTTTCCTTTTTATTTTATTATTATAAGAAATCCCTATGTTGACCATATTGTATAAAGTGAACGCGTTGTGCATGATGAATATATGAAACAACAGTATAGGGAGAGATAAGCATGGATAAAAGGGTGTTGGAAATCATTACTGAGAATTTAACCTGAATTATTCACGGATGCATTTACTTGAGTCCGAATGCTAAACTCACGGCATTTCGCCGTAACTATTGGGGACGTTATCCCTGTTTTCCCTAAAAAGGGGCAGACTATCCCTCCCTG
>JAAUZX010000036.1 GCA_014804365.1 Lachnospiraceae bacterium | reverse complement strand
TAATATAGATGATAAAGTGCTTTCTGTTTCACCGCAGACGGGAAAAGATAACAGGGTTTTCGTTGGAATTGTTATTATTTGTGGTGTTCATAAATATTGTATACCACTTTCGTCGCCAAAAGAAAAACATAAAAAAATGAAGAACTCTATGGATTTTTCAAAGATTGAGATAAATGGAAAGCTAATAGGCGTCCTGAATTTCAACTTGATGATACCTATTGAAGAAGAACAACTACAGCTTGTTGATACAACCATTTTTAAGAGAGATAGGGAAAACATCAAATACTATAAGCGATTGTGCGTTCAGGAATTAGAATGGTGTAGGAACAATAGTGAAGTAATCTGTAATAAAGCAAATGTCTTGTATAAGAAATACATCTCCAATGAGCCATTTACAGGCAGAAACCGTTGTCTGAATTTTCCTAAATTAGAATCAGAATGTAAGAAATATAATCGGGTAAGAAGTAGATGATTTTATATCTATCTATCTCTTATCCGATTTTACCTGTGTGGTTACCGTAGACGTCGTATATGGATGAACTGTTACCATTGAGTTTTCCATTGTAAATTGGAACTTTACTTACAACACAGAGTGAAGTATGATGGTAGAGATAGTGAGCGCTGGTAAAAGGGCGCGATTGCCTGTTTGGCGGCAATTATATCGTAAATTTATGATATAGGATATATAATACGGAAAAGGTTTAAAATGCAATGATTCGGGTAAATCAGATCAAGCTTCCTTTGTCGCACAGTCGGGAGGATATTCTGTATAAAATTGTAAAAATACTGCGGGTAGCACCTGAAAAGATTCTTTCGTGGCAGATTGTGAAGAAATCCATCGATGCCAGAAAGAAGCCGGAGATTATGGTGATCTATTCGGTGGATGTGCGGGTGGATGCGCAGGATAGGGTACTTCGGACATGCAAGAGTCCGCAGGTTCAGGCGGTGACTGAGAAATCTTATATATTTCCGACACAAGGAGAGGAAAAATTCAGTTACAGACTGGTCATTGTGGGGACGGGACCGGCAGGACTGTTTTGCGGCTATCTGCTCGCGAAGCATGGTTACAGGCCACTTATCTTAGAGCGGGGCGGCTGTGTGGAAGAACGGCAGAGAGATGTGGAGAAGTTTTGGCGGGAGGGAGTGCTTAACCCGAGTTCCAACGTACAGTTCGGGGAAGGCGGAGCAGGTACATTTTCGGACGGAAAACTCAATACGCTTGTAAAAGATAAATACGGCAGAAACAGAGAGGTTCTGCGGATTTTTGTGGAAAACGGTGCGCCGGAGGAAATTTTGTATGAGGCGAAGCCGCATATCGGCACGGATATTCTGTGTAAGGTTGTTCGTAGTATGCGGGAACAGATTAGCGCGTGGGGCGGAGAGATCAGATTCCATGCTCAGGTTACTGAATTGTGCATAGACCGGAATTGTGTAACAGGGGTGATTGTGAACGGAGGAGAAACTATTGCCTGTGAAGCGGTAATCCTTGCAATCGGTCACAGCGCAAGAGATACGTTTGAAATGCTTTATGAGAAGCGAGTCCCCTTGGAAGCAAAATCCTTTGCGGTCGGGCTTCGTATGGAGCATCCGCGCAAATTAATCGACCGGATGCAGTACGGAGTGGAAGAACATCCGCTGCTTCCGGCGGCAAGTTATAAAGTGACGGCACAGACTTCCTCCGGCAGAGGAGTCTATTCTTTCTGTATGTGCCCGGGCGGATATGTGGTCAACGCTTCTTCGGAATCAGGAAAGCTTGCGGTAAACGGGATGAGTTACAGCGGACGGGACGGAGATAACAGCAACAGCGCCATGATCGTCACGGTGACACCGCAGGATTATAAAGATGATTCTCCACTTGCGGGGATTGCATTTCAGCGAGAGCTGGAAGAGAAGGCTTACCGGATCGGCGGCGGTTCTGTTCCGGTGGAGCGCTACGGAGACTATCGATGTGCCGTGACGGGACAGCCCTCGGACGCATCGGTTATCATGCAGGAATATCCTGATTTTGTTCCCGCGGTCAAAGGCGGCTGTCATATGGCGTCGGTACATGATATTTTACCGAAGGAGCTGAATGAGGCGCTTGTGGAGGGGATTGACTTAATCGGTCAGAAGGTGCCCGGATTTGCTGACAGCGGCGCATATCTGTCGGGTATCGAGAGCAGAACGTCATCGCCCGTCAGAATTACGCGGGATGAGACGGGACAGTCTGTGATACAGGGACTCTACCCTTGTGGAGAAGGCGCAGGCTATGCGGGCGGAATCACATCGGCGGCGATGGACGGCATGATGATCGCGGAGAAGATTGGGGCGAAGTATAAACGGATGATTATGTAAAAATAACGTTTATATTATGGAACACGGGAGGAAGAAACATGACGGACTGGAGCGGGGTCAGAACATGGGAAATGTTGTTAAAGAAGATTATCTGGACGCAGTTAGGTGACATAGAGGGTAAGGAAATTCTGGATTTCGGGAGCGGTCTTGGAATTACGGCGGATTATTACGCACAGAAAAATGATGTGACGGCAGTGGAAATATCCGCTCAAAGAGTCGAGGATCGCAGGCAGGAACATCAGTATAAGCAATTCTGTGGCAGCACGGAGGTGCTTAAAACATTGCCGTCCGAAGCATTTGATGTGATTCTCTGTCACAATGTGCTGGAGTATGCAGCAGATCGGGACGAGATTATGCGTCAGTTTGCGCGGGTGTTGAAGCCTGACGGCTATCTGTCGCTTGTAAAACACAATCGGGCGGGGCGTGTCATGCAGATGGTGGTGCTGCTTAATGATTTCGATCATGCGAACAGCCTGTTAGACGGCAATGACGGTATGACTTCCGAATTCGGAGAGATTCATTATTATAACGACAGCGATATTTCCGACTGGTGCGCGGACTTTGAGATTACAAAGAAAATGGGGATCAGAACTTTTTGGGATCTACAGCAGAATCAGGAGATACAGGAAGACCAACAGTGGCAGCGAAAGATGATGGATGTGGAACTGCGGGTATCTGACATGAAAGAATATCAGGACATTGCTTTTTTCCACCATCTGATCATTCGGAAATGCAAATGAGTATCTAAGTATGCCGGATTTGCTTTGCAAATTGGAAATATGCTAAAGAACTTTCTATAATATAAAGATGAGACATGGAGAAGAACAATGGCAGATATCAGAGAAATGATGAAAGATAAACAGAGGATCGTAATCAAGATCGGTTCCTCATCCTTGCAGCATAAGGAAACCGGTGATTTGGATTATACCAAGCTGGATGTACTGGTCAGAGAACTCTGTGACTTAAGAAACCGTGGTAAGGATGTAGTACTGGTGACGTCCGGCGCCGTGGCAGTGGGTAAGAAAGCGGTCATGATGCAGAATATCGGAGAGGATAATCCCACGGCCGTCAAACAGGCGTGCGCGGCTATCGGACAGGCAAGGCTGATGATGACTTATCAGAAGATTTTTGCAGAGTATAACCAAGTGGCGGCACAGATTTTGATGACCAAGAATACGATCATAGATAATCTGAACCGGTTTAATGCGCGCAATACATTTGCAGAGCTTTTTAAGCTGGGAGTAGTGCCAATCGTCAACGAGAACGATACGATCGCGACTTACGAGCTGGGAATCGGTGACAATGATACGCTGTCGGCGATTGTGGCATCTCTGATCGATGCGGATATGTTGTTGCTTTTGTCGGATATAGACGGACTTTATACGGATGATCCGAGAACGAATCCGGACGCGAAGTATATAGAAGTGGTGGAGAGGCTGACCGATGAACTGATGGAGATGGGAAAGAGCTCCACGGGAAGCAGCACCGGCACAGGCGGAATGAATACGAAGCTGCAGGCGGCGAAGATCGCCAACAACATGGGTGTGGATATGGTAATCGCTAACAGTGCGGATATTAAGGTAATTCACCGGATTCTGGCGGGACAGAATATCGGGACACTGTTTCTGGCACATAAAGATGACGGGTTTGATCTGCCGCTGTATGTACAGCAGATGCATGACTAAAAATATTTTAGGGAGTGCACAGGGATTGGTATAAAAATGAGAAGCCTGAAAGATTAGTATTGGATTTTATTTGTAAATCGGGATATACTATGTATATACCAACTTGGCGTGATGGAGGTTTTGCTATGCAGACACAGGTAAGAGAATGGGGTAACAGTCAGGGAATCAGACTCTCAAAAGAAATTTTAAAAACTGCCGGAATTGAATTGAATGAGGTACTGGATGTAACAGTATCTAACGGAGTGATTACACTGGTAAAAGCATTTCGCCATAGAACTCTGGAAGAAAGAGCAGCAGAATTTGGTGGGAAACTTGATCTTGATGGTGAATATGATTGGGGAGAGTCTGTGGGAAGAGAGGCATGGTAATGGCAGAACAGTTACATCAGGGGGATATCATTAAATTAGAAAAAATTAAGCATCCGGTGTTGGTTGTCAGCAAAGATTTTTTTAATGCATCGGGAGAAATTATCGGGTGTCCGATTTTTGATAATTCAATCGAAGGACCACTTCATATTTTGATTTCTACAGATGAAACGACGGGATGTGTTCAATGTGAAAAACTTGCGCTGCTTGATCTGAAAGTACGTGGATATAAGAAAATAGATACGCTTTCTATTGACGCAATGATAAATATTGTAGATGCTATTCAGGGGATTTTTGAATATATATAGTCAGAAACCTATATTTTTCTACAATTAGGATATGGGAATAAAGGACTGTGTGCGAAAGAAATCACATGACGGTATGATCGGACAGGCGCTGGCGGACGGAAAGCGCGTATATACGCCGAAAGTATTCGGTTATGATACAAAATTATTGGAGATTGATAATATATGTGGAATGTGAAATTATATGATACATTTAGCAGTTTCCGTTTGAAAGAATATTTGTACATGGTTTAAATAGCACAAACGGGAACTTATGGGTGAGTTAAGGTGAAGATAGAAAAATTGGCAGTACATGATTTATATATTTTGACGGAGTTATTTGATTATAACAATGTTGAACAAATGATATCTGAATGTTCGCATGATATTCAAAATGGGATTATTGATATTTTTGTTTTATATGATAAAGATGCTTTAATAGGTGAACTTCACGTAATGTATGAAAGTGATGATGAAAATTATGCTATACGAGGTAGACGAGCATATATGTTTGCGTTTAGGATTCGTGAAGATTTTCAGAATAAAGGATATGGAACATATCTCTTAAAAACAGTTCTAACTGCATTAAAAGAAAATGGATATTGTGAATTTACTGTTGGAGTGGAAGATGATAATTTTAGAGCAATTCATATGTACCAAGCTCTGGGATTTAATGAATTTCTACTTAGAAAACAAGAAGAGTATCAGGGCGATGTGTATGAATATAAGTTATACTTGAAGAGATAAACAAATTCCAGTTGATTTGTTATAAATTCAGGAGAGTGTATATGAACGTAGAGCAGATGACAAAGAGAATCAACGAATTATACCACAAATCTCAAGCGGAAGGGTTGACAGAGCAGGAAAAAGAGGAACAGAAGCAATTACGGCAGGCGTATGTCGCTAATGTCCGGGCGAATCTGCGAGGACAGCTTAATAATATTTCTATCGTGGAAAAGGACGGTTCTGTTACTGATCTTGGGGAGAAATTCGGTGATAAGAAAAGTGAAGAATGAGAAAGATGAAAAAAAAGAGATCCGCAAGAAGATTTTGAAAATCCGGGATGAAATTTCTGACGAAGAGAGAGCACAATGTAATTCCAAAATCGAAAAATGCATATTGACTCATTCAGTCTATGAAGAAGCACAGGTGATTCTGACATACGCAAGCTACCGAAGCGAAGTCGATACGGCAACATTGATCGGACAGGCGATGGCGGATGGCAAGTATGTATTTGCGCCGAAAGTTTCCGGCGAAGAGATGGAATTTTGGCGGATTACGACTGCGGAGGATTTGAGAGAAGGATATCGGGGAATACCGGAGCCGGTGGAGAGCGTCTCTTTTCCCAAATGGTTAGCGGAACAGAGTGATGCCGGAGAGATACATGTAATGATGTGGATGCCGGGTGCGGTCTTTGATAAAGATAGACATCGTATCGGCTATGGCAAAGGGTTTTATGACAGATATTTAGACAGATTAACAGGTCTGGAGAAAGAAAATTGTTGCAAATGGAGTGTAGAATTACATTTGACCACGGCAGCACTTGCTTATAGTTGTCAGGTACTTACACTGATTCCATACGAAAAACATGATATAAGACCAGATATGTTAATTACAGAAGATGGAGTGTTGCAGTAAGTCAATATATTAGGAATGATTTCCGAACATGATTTCCTGATGTGGGAGGGGATATGATTGGTATGATAAATTTAATTAAGAGCAGAACGAGTTACAGAGGAAAATATAAGAAGATTCCAGTTCCAAGAGAAGATTTAATTACTATTATGGAGACTGGGCTTGCGGCACCTTCCGGTTGCAATAAGCAGACAACATCATTAATTGCGGTTGATGATGAGAATTTGCTAAAAGATTTAAAAGAATTGATTAATCCGCCCATTTGTCAGACTGCGCCGGCATTTATTTTAGTTTTAACACAAAAAATCTATGCCTACCGGGACAGATGTTATCAGGTTCAGGATTATAGCGCTTGTATAGAAAATATGTTGCTTGCGATAAAAGCATTGGGATATGAAAGCTGCTGGTATGAGGGGCATATTACTGATGATGACGATATCGCAGGTAAACTTGCAGAAAGATTGAGTGTTCCAAAGGATTACAAAATTGTTTGTCTATTACCGGTGGGCGTTGCAGAGGATGAAATAAAATATGCAATAAAGAAAGATTTCTCAGAACGGGCATGGTTTAACGGATTTGGTAAGAAAAGTTGAAATAAAGAAAAACTGAAAACGGAAAGAATGGAGAGATTCACATGGAATATTTAGAGACACTGGGGGAAAAAGCCGTAGCGGCAAAATATGAATTGCAGAAATTGTCCACAGAGGCGAAAAATGGTGCATTACAGGCGGTCGCCGCCGCATTAGTCAAGGAAACAGACCGAATTCTTGCGGCTAATCAAAAAGACTATGAGATCGCAAAACAGGGCGGCATGGCGGAAGGTTTGTTAGATCGTCTGAAACTAACCGATGCGCGTATCGAAGGCATGGCAGAAGGATTGCGGCAAATCGTGGAACTGCATGACCCTGTGGGTGAGGTCATGGAGGCATTTGACAGACCGAACGGGCTTCATATCAGTAAAGTCAGAGTTCCCATGGGTGTGATCGGTATCATCTATGAGGCAAGACCTAATGTGACGGCAGACGCTTTCGGACTATGTTTTAAGACCGGCAATGCCGTGATCTTAAAGGGCGGTAAAGATGCTTTCTATTCCAATGAAGCGATTACGGAAATCATCAGGGAGACTCTGGGTAACAGGCAGATTCCGGCAGATGCGATACAGCTGATCACTGATAATGACAGGGCGGTGACCACTGCTTTTATGCAGTTAAAACAGTATGTGGATGTGCTGATTCCAAGAGGCGGCGCGGGACTGATCCGTGCGGTGGTGGAGAACAGTACCATACCCGTGATCGAGACAGGAACAGGAAACTGCCATATCTATGTGGATGAAGAAGCAGATTTGGAACAGGCGATTCCCATTATCGTTAATGCCAAGACACAGCGGATCGGTGTGTGCAACGCCTGTGAATCCCTGCTGGTGCATGAGAAGATTGCCGACCGTTTTCTGCCCGCGCTGGGAGAAGCGCTGAAGGCAAAAAATGTAGAGATGCGCGGAGATCAAAAGGTGATGACGCTGATTCCCGATGCATTGGAGGCAACCGAGGAAGATTACGGCACGGAATATTTGGATTACATTATTTCCATGAAAACAGTTACATCCGTGGATGAAGCCGTGGAGCATATCAATAAGTACAATACGAGACACTCCGATGCGATCTTGACGGAAAACACAGCACATGCTGAAACATTTCTGCAGGGTGTGGACTCTGCATGTGTCTATGTCAATGCATCCACACGCTTTACGGACGGATTTGAGTTCGGCTTCGGGGCGGAGATCGGAATCAGCACACAGAAACTTCATGCCAGGGGGCCTATGGGGTTGAAGGAACTGACTACATATAAGTATCTGATACGGGGAGACGGTCAGATCCGGAAATAGTTCTTTATGTTTATTCCGGATAATTTAGATTATTCTATAAATTTGTTGACAATTAGAACATATTATATTATTATACATATGAACAGTTAAACATATGTAAATTCATAAGCCGTATGGAGGAGATGGCATTGGCGGAAGAAAACAAAAGCAAGTTACAGACGGCGGACAATGATTCACAGACGGAACGGGAAGAAATCATAAACAGAGTGCTGGAACAGCAGCCCGATGATGAGATTCTGTATGATCTGGCGGAGCTTTTTAAAGTGTTCGGAGATTCTACGAGGATCAAGATCCTGTACTCCATGTTTGAGCATGAACTCTGCGTGAATGATATTGCAGGATTGTTGAATCTGAGCCAGTCTTCCGTGAGTCATCAGCTGCGAATCCTTAAGACATCCAAACTGGTGAAGTTCAGAAGAGAGGGCAAGTCGATATACTATTCGCTGGACGACGAGCATGTACGGGCAATCATCAGCATGGGAATGGAGCATGTGGAAGAATAAAACATGAAGTAATACTAAAGCAGCAAAGTACGCTGCTTAAGTATTACTAAGTCATGTTTGAAAGAATGACGCTGGCGCGTACATTCTTTCGGGTTGTGTATGAGTGTGAATGTATATTAATAAAATGAGACGGAGGAAAGAGATATGAGCAAAACTTATAAGATCGAAGTGGATTGTGCTAACTGTGCGGAGAAAATGCAGGAGGCGGCGAATAAGACAGAAGGTGTCGCGGAGGCTGTGGTAAGTTTTATGACACAGAAAATGAAAGTAGAGTTTGCGGAAGGCGCAGATGAGAAAGCGGTTATGAAGCAGGTGCTGAAGGCTTGCAAGAAAGTGGAACCGGACTGTGAGATCACGATTTAATGGACACTTACTACCGTAAAATGAGAATATTCTAAGATTAAAATACAGATAAACGCCACTGATTCATCGGTGGCGTTTACTGCATTATGAGGACATTTTTTGAGTTTGGAAAGCAAATCTCGCAAATGAACTTGTTTGTTTTTCTACGCTTCCTTCTTAGGCTGCGGATTAAAGCTGACACCGCGATTGATGTCACCGCTTGGATTGGAGCCGAAGGTGTAGTCGTTGCCGGGCAGGATGGCATTCAGGATAATGCCTGCCAGCGCTGCGATGGCAAGGGAAGTCAATGTGATGGACGTACCGGCAACGGTGAAGGTAAGGCCGTTTGAGAATCCGAGTCCGCATACAAGAATAACGGCAGCGATGATCAGATTTCTTGATTTAGTGAAATCAACCTTGTTTTCCACTACGTTTCTGACACCGATGGCAGAGATCATACCGTACAGAATGAAGCTGACGCCGCCGATGATAGCCGAAGGCAGGGAACCGATGATGGCAGACATCTTCGGAATGAAGCTTAATATGATCGCATAGACGGCGGCGAGACGGATGACTTTCGGGTCATATACATGACTCAGCTCCAGAACGCCGGTGTTTTCTCCGTAAGTCGTGTTAGCGGGACCGCCGAACAGTGCGGAGAGAGAAGTAGCCAGACCGTCGCCGATCAATGTGCGATGCAGACCCGGATCTTCCAGATAATTCTCGCCTACTGTGGCGGATATGGCGGAGATATCACCGATATGTTCCATCATGGTTGCCAGTGCGATGGGCGCCATGACGAGGATTGCCGTCAGATCAAATTTACAAAGCAGGAAGGGCGGAAGTCCTACAAAGGAGGAGGCGGATACACCGGAGAAGTCCAGGATAGCGCTGCCATCTGCATTGGTAAGGCCGATCGCGTTCATGATCAACGCTACTGCGTAAGAGATCACAACGCCGAGTAAGATCGGAATAATTTTCCACATTCCTTTGCCCCATATGTTAAAGATAATGATTACTGCCAGCGCAATAATCGCAAGGAACCAGTTGGAGGATGCGTTGTTTACGGCGGAGGGTGCAAGACTTAAGCCGATACAGATAATAATGGGACCGGTAACTACGGGCGGCAGGAAGCGCATAACCCTTTTTACTCCCACAACTTTGATTACAAACGCCAGAATCAGATACAGCAGGCCGGCAATCACGATACCGCCGCATGCATAGGGCAGCTTCTGGCCGTAAGTCATGTCGGCGAAGATACCGGTATTCAGTTCCGCAACTGTGGCGAACCCACCCAGAAAGGCGAAGGAAGAGCCCAGAAAAGCGGGAACCTTCAATTTAGAACAGACATGGAAAAAGAGGGTACCGATACCGGCAAAGAATAAAGTCACCTGAATCGATAAGCCCTCTCCGTTAAAATAACTGTTGACTAAGATCGGTACTAAGATCGTCGCACCGAACATTGCGAACATGTGCTGCAGACCGAGCAGCAACATCTTTGGGATACCCAGTTGACGGGCATCTCGAATCGCCTCGAAACTTTTACTCATAATAAATCTCCTTCCTCATTTGATGTTAAGACCTAAAGAAATTATATAGACTGTCATCCGATTTGGCAAGATGATTATGGTGAGGAATGCAATCGATGTGTGCAAGCGCTTTTCCGAGTACATGCTTTTCTGTTGAAAAGTTATTGACTAAAACGGTGGAAGTCAGTAGTATTTATAGATAAGGATTATTTTTCTGGGAATCAGAAAAAAACGGAAAAGAGGACGAAAGATGGAAAAAATAGAAAAGATGGAAAATGTGTTTGTCATGAATCATCCGCTGATCCAGCACAAGATCTCTCAGATCAGGGATATCAATACGGGCACTAATGAATTTCGGAAATGTATCGAGGAGATTGCCATGCTGATGGGCTATGAGGCGCTTAGTGATCTGCCGCTTGAAGATGTGGAAGTGCAGACGCCGATTGAGACCTGCATGACGCCCAAAATCGCAGGAAAGAAGATGGCAGTCGTGCCGATCCTGCGTGCGGGACTTGGCATGGTGGGCGGAATCCTTGCATTGGTACCCAGCGCAAAAGTGGGACATATCGGTCTGTACAGGGATCCTGAAACCCATGAACCGCATGAGTATTACTGTAAACTGCCGGAACCGATTGACCAGAGGACGATCGTCGTAGTAGATCCCATGCTTGCCACAGGCGGCTCGGGCTCCGAGGCTGTCAGCTTTATCAAACAGCACGGCGGCAAAAATATTAAATTTATGTGCATTATTGCCGCACCGGAAGGGATAGAACGTCTGCATGGGGATCATCCGGATATTCAGATTTATATCGGTCATATAGACCGCTGTCTGAATGAGCATGCTTATATCTGTCCGGGTCTGGGTGATGCGGGAGACAGAATTTTCGGCACGAAATAACTGTTCATAAGCGGACAGGCCATATTTTTGTGAAAAAGTGCTTCTGGGGGAAAAGAAATTTGAAGAATGCAAATAAATTAGCGGTCTTATGCTTTGTGCTGCTGTGTGGATTTCTTTTGGCGGCATGCGGTGAAGACGAGACGCTGACTGCATATCAGGAAGATATGAATACTTTTTTTGAACATATCGCTTCATACAATGACGGAATGAATGCGATCAATGCTGATGATACGGATGCGACGGAACAACTGTTGTCCTATCTGGATCAGCTTCAGGCGGAGATTACCTGGATGGCGGAGCTTACCGTGCCGGAGCGGTTTTCGGCAATAGACAGTCTGGCGGATGAGGCGGATGAAAATATGCAGCAGGCGGTTACTCTTTATCACAGGGCTTACGGATCGGAGACTTTTGATGAAGGGGTTGCACAGGCTGCCAGAGAATACTACGATCGGGCTAATATCCGTATCCAGTACATTATAATGATTCTGCATGGTGAGATTCCGGAGGGCGAGGGAATTACATACACGGAAGAGAACGGCATTCTGGGCGGCGGTTATCTGAATCGGGATGAGGACGATGAAGAGGCGCAGGAGGAACAGGAAACGGGTAATTCCGATGCGGATGATTACGGCGAAGAAGACAACTTTGATACTGATGATACGGTATTCTATGAAGAGCCGGCACAAGATGAGACACAGGAGAGCATGGAATAAGATGAATAAACAGGAATTTCGTGCATTTATGAAAGAAAACCCGATTATTCTGGACGGCGCAACCGGATCAAATCTGCAAAAACAGGGAATGCCTGCCGGTGTGTGTCCGGAGCAATGGATTCTGCAGCACAGGGAGATCATGATCGCGCTCCAGAGAGAGTTTGTCGATGCGGGAAGCAATATCGTCTATGCACCTACTTTTACTGCAAATCGGATTAAATTAAAAGAGTATGGGCTGGAGTCACGGGTACGTCAAATGAATCTGGATCTGGTGGCGCTTTCCAAAGAAGCGGTCGGGGACAGAGCATATGTGGCGGGAGACCTGACCATGACCGGGGAACAGCTTGCACCCTTGGGGAATCTTGACTTCGAGGAATTGATAGATATCTATAAGGAACAGATCAATTGTCTGGTGGAAGCGGGGGCGGATCTCCTTGTCGTAGAGACGATGATGAGCCTTCAGGAGACGAGGGCGGCACTGATTGCGGCGAAGGAAGTCTGCGATCTGCCGGTGATGGCCACCATGACATTCGAATCGGACGGACGGACGCTGTACGGAACAGATGCAATAACTGCGGCGGTCGTGTTGGAGAGTCTGGGTGCTGACGCCATAGGCACTAACTGTTCTACCGGCCCTGACAAGATGGTAGATGTTGTCCGCAATATGGCATTGGTAACAACGATTCCGATCATAGCCAAGCCGAATGCAGGGCTTCCCTCTCTGGATGAAAAGGGTAATACGGTCTATGATATGGAGGCGGAGGAGTTCGGAATATGTATGAAAGCGCTGGTGGAAGCGGGAGCCGCAATTATAGGCGGATGCTGCGGAACCACCCCGGAACATATCAGGGCGCTGCGGCGGCATGCAGGCGATATGCAGATCGTGCACAGGAAACCGTCGGATATGCGTTTCCTTACCAGCGAGCGGCAGACTGTTTCTTTCGGGCTTTCGGATAACTTTATCATAGTCGGAGAACGGATCAACCCCACTGGCAAGAAGAAGCTGCAGGAACAGCTGCGCGCGGGAAATATGGATATGGTAGTCGATTTCGCTGAGGAACAGGAGGCGTGCGGCGCAGGAATACTGGATATCAATATGGGCATGAGCGGTGTGAATGAGAAAGAGCTGATGCTAAGAGCAATAGAGACGGTCGGTGGAATCACAAGTCTGCCGTTATCTCTCGATTCCAGTCATGTGGATGTGCTGGAGGCAGCGCTGCGCAGATATCCGGGCCGGGCATTAATCAATTCGATTTCTTATGAGAAGGCGAAGTTAGCTGCCTTGCTGCCGATTGCAAAGAAATATGGCGCAATGTTTGTTTTACTTCCGTTGTCGGATGAAGGGCTGCCGAAGAATCTGGATGAGAAGATTGATATTATAAAGAAGATACAGACGCGAGCCTATGAGCTGGGTATGCGTCGGGAAGATATTGTGGTGGACGGCTTAGTCGCTACCGTGGGTGCAAATAAGAATGCGGCTGTTGAGACGCTTCAAACGATACGTTACTGCAAGCAGAACGGTCTGGCAACGATATGCGGACTGTCCAATATTTCATTCGGACTGCCGGAACGCAGCTTCGTCAATGCCGCATTTTTGACCATGGCGATTCAGGCCGGTCTGACGATGGCTATCGCCAATCCGTCGCAGGATCTGTTGGTAAGCTGTGCGTTCGCTTCCGATCTGCTCTTAAATAAAGAGGGCGCTGATCTTAGGTATATTCAGTTGATGGAAGCAGTGCGGGCCAAGCGGGAAGCGATGGGAGAGACTGCCACCGTAAACACCGGAATTCGCATGCAGATGGCAGCACAGGGTGCGGTGCAGGCAGGCGGCAGCGTCAAGGATAAACTGTATGCCGATGTACTCAAAGGAAACGGCGCTTCCATTGTGGAGGATACGAAGAAAGCGTTATCCGAAGGACACGAAGCCAAAGAGCTTTTGGACGAAATATTGCTTAAGGCAATTAATGAAGTGGGGGAGCTTTTTGATAAGGGAAAATATTTCCTGCCGCAGCTGATTGCCAGTGCGGAGGCAATGAAAGCCTCTATAGAATATTTAGAACCACTTCTGTCCACCGGAAGTTCTGAGGAAGAGATGCCTACAGTGGTGATTGCCACGGTAGAGGGCGATATACATGACATCGGCAAAAATCTGGTGGCATTAATGCTAAAAAATTATGGATTCAGGGTGATCGATCTGGGTAAAGATGTGCCGAAGGAGAAGATTATTGAAGCGGCAAAGGAACATCATGCGCAGGTAATCGCTTTGTCAGCGCTCATGACTACCACCATGCAGCAGATGAAGCATGTAATTGACTATGCGAAAGACAATAAGACGGATGCCAAGATTATAGTCGGCGGCGCCGTGATTACGCAGGAGTATGCGGATGAAATCGGAGCTGACGGTTACTCCAAGGATGCGGCGGATGCGGTAAAGCTGACGAAGCGGATTCTGAATATGAATGATTAAGGGAGATTAGAGTATGTTAGGTGCAGATGCAATGGTAAAATGCCTGGAAGAAGAGGGCGTAAAGTATGTATTCGGTTATCCGGGGGTGGCAATATGCCCTTTCTATAACAGTATACTGGATTCCAAGATTGATACGATCCTGATCCGTACAGAGCAGAATGCGGCGCATGCGGCAAGCGGTCTGGCCCGGGTGACAGGACAGGTGGGTGTCTGTGCCGTAACTTCGGGCCCCGGAGCAACTAATGTGATCACCGGTATCGCGACGGCTTTTGCGGACAGCATACCGCTTGTGTGCATTACGGGACAGGTTAACAGTGAACTACTGGGTTCTGATGTGTTTCAGGAAGCGGATATCACCGGTGCGGTGGAATCCTTTGTGAAATACAGTTATCTGGTGCGGGATGCCGATGAGATTCCGAGAATTTTTAAGGAAGCTTTCTATATTGCCAATTCGGGAAGAAAAGGTCCCGTTTTGATTGATGTGCCTATTGATGTCCAGAATGAGGTAGTAAACAAATTCAAATATCCGGAAGAAGTCAATATGCGTACCTATAAGCCTACGGTCAAAGGCCATGCGGTGCAGATTAAGAAGGTGGTGAAGGAACTTTCCAGAGCGAAGCGTCCCATCATCTGTGCCGGCGGCGGCGTGCTCTTAAGCGATGCGGAGAAGGAGCTTCGCGAATTTGCACAAAAACACAGAGTACCGGTGGTTTCCACCATGATGGGAATCGGCGTCATGCCTACAAAACACCCAATGTATTACGGTATGGTGGGCAACAACGGTCACCCTTACGCAAACTGTGCCATGAATGAATCGGATCTGCTTATTATGGTGGGTGCGAGAGTGGCGGATCGTGCAGTGAGTCAGCCCGATCTGATTACGGAGAATAAGATTCTGGTGCACATTGATGTAGATCCGGCGGAAATCGGTAAGAATGTGGGACCGACGATTCCGTTGGTAGGAGATGCGAAACATATTATCGCGGATTTCCTGGAGGAAGATTTTACTTGTGAACATGAGGAGTGGATTCGTGTGCTAAGCGGGTATCGGGATACCATGGGACGTGTCAGGAAACCAAATCCGGAGTATGTGGATCCGGCAGAATTTATCCGCATGTTGTCAGAGGCAATGGAAGACGATGCGGTCTATGTGGCGGATGTGGGGCAGAATCAGATATGGTCCTGCAATAATCATATTGTCAAGGACGGAAGATTCCTGACCACAGGCGGTATGGGAACCATGGGATATTCCATTCCTGCGGCGATGGGAGCGAAGCTGGCCGACAGGGAAAAACAGGTGGTAGCCGTGTGCGGCGACGGTTCTTTCCAGATGTCTATGATGGAGCTTGCCACGATGCGTCAGTTTGATGTGCCTGTGAAGATCATCGTGCTGAAGAATAACTATCTGGGTATGGTACGTGAATATCAGCATTATACATACAAAGATAATTATTCTGTGGTGGATCTTTCAGGCAGTCCGGATTTGGAGAAGCTGTCATCGGCATATGACATGAAATTTATGCGCCTTCATACTATGGAACGGGCGCAGGAGACGATCGGGGAATTTCTGGCAAAGGATGAATCCGTGCTGCTTGAGTGTCTGATAGATCCCATGGATCTTGTGAAATAGATGGATGAAAGGATAAACGGAATGAAGAAAATATATTCGGTTTTAGTGGAAAACAGATCCGGTGTACTGTGTAAGGTGGCGGGACTTTTTTCCCGAAGATGTTTCAATATTGACAGTCTTGCAGTGGGAGAGACAGATGATCCGACAACATCATGCATGACGATTGTCAGCAGCGGAGACCAGCGTACTATAGAGCAGATTGAAAAGCAGCTTAATAAGAAGCTGGATGTCATTAAGGTTAAAACCTTTGATGAGACGGCCAGTGTCAGCAGGGAACTTATGTTGATGAAAGTAAAATATAACAAGGGAAACAGGCGGGATATTATGGAGACCTGCGAGATCATGAAGGCGCAGATCGTTGATATGTCCAAGAAGACAATGATCATACAGATATGTGATGTGCCGGAGAGAATTCAGCTGTTTATCGGTATGATGCAGTCCATCAGTATCGTGGAAGTCGCAAGAACGGGGACTTTAGCGCTTCAGAAGTGTCTTGAGACGGATGTGCCGTAACCGGGGCGTGATACGACTTATAAATGCGAATGAGGACAGACAGCATGTTGACTTTTGAACCCTAAATTGATACAATGATTGACGGTGTATGACAGATGATGGACATGCACGGAAAGGTTTATGTTATGCAGAAGAAGGTATTGCAGTTATTAGTAGATAACACATCGGGCGTATTGAGCCGCATATCCGGTCTTTTTTCCAGACGAGGCTACAATATAGACAGTATCACGGCGGGCGTAACGGCTGATCCGCGGTTTACCCGTATCACGATCGTGACTTCCGGAGACGATGAGATCCTGGATCAGATCGAGAAACAGGTGGCAAAACTAATTGATGTCAGGGATATTAAAGAGCTTAGGCCTGAGGAAAGCGTATACAGGGAGCTTGCGCTGATTAAGGTCAAGACATCTGCGGCACAGAGGCAGGGTGTAATTGCCGTAGCGGATATATTCCGTGCCAATATTATTGATGTATCACCGGAGAGTCTGGTGATTGAGCTTACCGGTGATCAGGATAAGATTGCAGCTTTTATCAGCCTGTTGGATGGCTACGAGATCTTAGAGCTTGCCAGAACAGGTATTGCAGGCTTAGGGCGCGGTATTGAGAACGTGACATATCTGTAGACACGAATATGGTAATGAATGGGGAACAACCCTTGAGATTATACAGAAATATATATGACCACATTAAACTAATCAACAAACGGAGGAGTAAGAAAATGGCAAAGATTTTTTATCAGGAAGACTGTAACTTATCCCTGCTGGAGGGCAAGACGATCGCGGTGATCGGCTACGGCAGTCAGGGACATGCACATGCGTTGAATGCGAAAGAGTCCGGCTGTCACGTGATTATCGGTCTTTATGAAGGCTCTAAATCATGGGCAAAGGCTGAGGCACAGGGATTTGAGGTGTATACGGCGGCAGAGGCTGCTAAGAAGGCTGATATCATCATGATTCTGATCAATGATGAGTTACAGGCTGCTATGTATAAGAAAGATATTGAGCCCAACTTAGAGGCAGGCAATATGCTGATGTTTGCACATGGCTTTAACATTCACTTCGGTTGTATCGTACCGCCTAAGGATGTGGATGTAACAATGATCGCACCGAAAGGACCGGGACATACGGTAAGAAGTGAGTATCAGGCAGGTAAGGGCGTTCCTTGTCTGGTAGCTGTTCATCAGGATGCTACAGGTAAAGCACAGGATATGGCACTGGCTTACGCGCTTGCGATCGGCGGTGCAAGAGCCGGCGTTCTGGAGACAACGTTCAGAACAGAGACGGAGACAGACCTTTTTGGCGAACAGGCTGTACTTTGCGGCGGTGTGTGCGCACTTATGCAGGCAGGCTTCGAGACACTGGTTGAGGCTGGATATGATCCGAGAAACGCATATTTCGAGTGTATCCATGAGATGAAGCTGATCGTAGATCTGATCTATCAGTCCGGTTTTGCAGGTATGAGATATTCTATCTCCAATACGGCTGAGTACGGCGATTATATTACCGGACCGAAGATCATCACGGAAGAGACGAAGAAGACTATGAAGAAGATCCTGTCCGATATTCAGGACGGTACATTTGCCAAGGACTTCCTGCTTGATATGTCTTCCGCAGGCGGTCAGGTACACTTTAAGGCAATGAGAAAGTTGGCCTCCGAGCATCCTTCTGAGGTAGTAGGTGAGGACATCAGAAAGCTGTACAGCTGGAATGGCGAAGATAAACTGATTAACAACTAATGTGGGGTTAACCATGCAATCCAAAACCAATGTGGATCTGATGCTGGCTGAGAGTTTTAAAAACTTAGCGCTCAAGATGCCGATCGAGAAAATTACGATTCGGGAAATTACGGAAGGTGCGGGTGTTATCCGACCGACGTTTTATAATCATTTCAGGGATAAGTATGAGCTTCTGGAATGGATGATTCATGCGGAGATCCTTGATCCGGTCATTCCGTTGATGCAGACAGGCTGCATCAGTGAGAGCTTGATTAAGATCTTCGAGAATCTTAAGAAGGACAAAAGGTTCTATAAGAAGGTTGTCAGACTGGAAGGACAGGATTCCTGCGAGGGTATTGTCAAAAAGTTCATTAAAGAAATTCTGTATATTTTTATTGATGAACAGGTCGGTGAGCGGAAGGCATCCGCAAGAGGTCTGACAACGGATTTGGTTGCGGAATATTATGCGCAGTGCATGGCATTTGTGGTGATTCAGTGGATAAAAATGGATATGAGTCTGGAGCCTGAGCAGATGGCAGATCTTTTTGAGTATATTACGACTCATTCCATGGATGATGTAATAGCAGAAATGAATTGATCGACGGGGCTTGCCTGAGTTTTTCCGGACAAGCCCTGTTTTCCTCTGTATAAAATATAAAACGGAGGCAAGTGAATTCGCAAAATTAATTTTTTACATTAATGAATGCAATAAGGAGGACGAGATAACTATGGGAATGACAATGACGCAGAAAATTCTGGCGGCGCATGCAGGACTTGATCATGTGGAAGCCGGGCAGCTGATTGAAGCGGATCTGGATCTGGTGCTGGGAAACGATATTACCAGTCCTGTGGCCATCAAAGAGATGGAAAAAATGAATGTGGACGGTGTGTTCCATAAGGATAAGATCGCGCTGGTTCCGGATCATTTCGTACCGAACAAGGATATCAAGTCGGCGGAACATTGTAAATGCGTGCGCGAGTTTGCCCGCCGCAACGAGATCACCAATTATTTTGAAGTGGGAGAGATGGGCATTGAACATGCGCTGCTTCCGGAGAAAGGACTTACGGTAGCCGGCGACGTGATCATAGGAGCGGATTCCCATACATGTACTTACGGCGCACTGGGCGCTTTTTCCACGGGTGTGGGAAGCACGGATATGGCGGCAGGAATGGCGACGGGTAAGGCATGGTTCAAGGTTCCGTCTGCAATCAAATTTAATCTGACAGGTAAACCGTCCGAATGGGTCAGCGGTAAAGATGTGATCCTGCATATCATCGGTATGATCGGTGTGGATGGCGCGCTGTATAAGTCCATGGAATTCGTGGGCGACGGTATACGGAATCTTTCTATGGATGACCGATTTACCATTGCCAATATGGCGATTGAGGCCGGCGGCAAGAACGGTATTTTCCCAGTGGATGACCTGGCGGTTGCATATATGAAAGAACACTCCGCAAGAGAATACAAAGTCTATGAAGCAGACGAGGATGCAGTGTATGACGAAGAATACACGATTGATCTTAGCAGCTTAAGGCCTACGGTAGCATTTCCGCACCTGCCGGAGAATACGAAAACAATCGATGAGATTAAGGAAGATATTAAGATCGATCAGGTAGTGATCGGGTCTTGCACCAACGGCAGATTGGATGATCTGAGAATTGCTGCAAAGGTATTACAGGGCAGACATGTGGCAGAAGGCATGCGCTGTATTGTGATTCCTGCCACACAGAAGATTTATCTGCAGGCAATGGAAGAGGGACTTTTGAAGACTTTTATTGAGGCGGGGGCGATCGTCAGCACGCCTACCTGCGGTCCATGTCTGGGCGGCTATATGGGCATTCTGGCTGAGGGAGAGCGTTGTGTATCAACCACGAACCGTAATTTCGTAGGACGTATGGGCCATGTCAACTCGGAGATTTATCTGGCAAGTCCTGCGGTAGCGGCGGCAAGCGCAGTGACAGGTAAAATATCCTGCCCGTGTCAGTTAGCGTAAACTGAGTTTCTCTCAATTATGGAATTAGTTCTTAATAATAAAATGGAGGTATATTATGCAATCAGCAAAAGGAACAGTTTTTAAATACGGAGACAATGTGGATACGGATGTAATCATCCCTGCGCGTTACCTGAATTCGTCTGATCCGGCAGAATTGGCAACACACTGCATGGAGGATATTGACAAAGAATTTGTGAACAAGGTGAACAAAGGGGATATTATTGTGGCAACTAAGAATTTCGGCTGCGGTTCATCCAGAGAGCATGCGCCCATTGCTATTAAGGCGGCGGGAGTAAGCTGTGTGATCGCGGAGACGTTTGCAAGGATTTTCTATCGGAATGCTATCAATATCGGGCTTCCGATCATCGAATGTCCGGAGGCGGCAGGAGAGATCGAGGCCGGAGATGTGGTGGAAGTCAACTTTGATACCGGAGTGATTACGGATGTGACGAAAGGCACGAGCTATAAAGGGCAGGCATTCCCGGAATTCATGCAGAAGATTATTGCTGCGGAAGGGCTTGTGAATTATATTAATCAGAAGTAATATTGGATGTTTTCGGATTATCGTGCTACCCGAACATTAGCAGCAAGTCAAAGCGTTTTTTTTGGATGATTCTTATCTTATGGATTTTTAGTTTCTAATCTGTTATAATACTTATCATGGTTAACAGAGTAAACGGAAACGAATATTATGATTATTCACAATTGAAGCTGCCGGATGCGGCTGATAAGACAGATAACGGTGAGAAGTTCAGCCTGAATTATCAGCCCACGCAGGACGAAGCGACTGAGAAGGATAAGAAAGAGAAGAACGGGGAAACCGAAAAGCTTAACAACGGCACCCGCACTGTTCTGCAGGGCGGGGTACGGTTGGAGTTATCCCGTAATAGCGCTCAGACTGTCTCTGACCGGACGCGCGGGAAGGAAGAGAGACCGCAGGATACCGGACAGAATCTGATCGGTATGGTGCAGTCATGGCTGCATGCATTGGTACAGGCGGTCAAGGATATTGCTAATAGGATCTGGAATGATCCGATACCACAGGACGAAACGTCGGTGGAGCAGATTGAGGCGGAAGATAAGACAGAGCCGGGGACACAAGCACCGGAACGGCTGACTGAGGAATATCTTGCACTGCATCCGGAACGTTTGCGCAATACGCAGGAGGTTGAGCGTTCTTCGCAGCAGCGGGGAGACACTCGGGATAAAGAGATTCAGAAATATCTGCGTTCCGGCAATTTGGAGCAAGTGATCAGTCTGGTGACGGATAACGGACGCAAAACGATGGCCAAGAATTCTACCCTGCTGACTTATTACGACCGGCATGGCAGGATCGCACCTATTGGCGCCTCTGATCAGGAGCGTATCCTGCATGGGGATAGAAATGTAAAGAAACTGTGACAAATCGAGCAAACTCGAAAATGCATCAAGAAATTTTATATAATATAAATAAACTGCCTCTCATAGTCAGATTTAAATTCTGATCTATGGGAGGCAGTTATGCTACAACCCTGTTTTTGCCGCTCCGCTTACCTTTATAGAGGTTATAGTCCGCATTGGTTATGGTTTCCTCTATGGTGTCACCGTCATTGTATGTGGATATGCCGAGAGTGAGCGTACAGTGAATCCACTTATTGTTAAGTTCAAAGACATGGTTAGCGACGTTACGGCGAATATTTTCAGCGATGCGTCCCACATTCTCCTTGGCGGAACTGCTGACTAATATCAGTATTTCTTCCCCGCCCCACCGGCATACATATCCGTTTGAAGCTACGTGCTGTGTCGTGATCATGGCAACCTCCCGCAGAACGACATCGCCAAAATCGTGACCATATGTATCGTTAACTTTCTTGAAATCATCGATATCGCACATGATGAGGGAGAAACCCGAATCGGACTGCAACGCCTGATGCAGAAACACATCCATGCTCCTGCGGTTATACAGGCCGGTCAGCGGATCGGTGCTCGCCAGTTTTTCGAGGATCGCGTTCTGATGGCGCAGCTGTGTGCCGGACAGTTTCATCTCAGAGATAAAAATCAGAGAAAATACGATGAGAAATATAAAAGTGCAGATTGAATTAAAAATGTATAGCCTTAATTCCAGCGGGAGCATGTGAAGCTCATATATCGGTGTGGTATAGAAGGATAATAGCTTACAGCTTAAGAAAGCCACAGTGGCGCAGAATGCCGAGGCGGTTGCGATAGCCATCTTGCGGCGTTTTGTATTCATTGTATAGCAGATATAAAAACCTACGGGAATAAGCGCAATAATATACTGTGCGAATCCAAACTGCCATCCGATGCAGATCGTTGCGACAAAGGAGTGCAGAATGATTTCAAGGTAAGTGATCCAGTATACCGACAGAAGTTTTTCAAAGCGGACCAGCAACGTGCAGGACAGATAGGTAAGCACACTGAGAATGTTAAAGATTAATAGCGGAAGAACCTTATAGTAACCAAAGACACATGCAAGAAAAATATGAACCATCGCCACGGAGTAAATAATGACGCTGAATTTCTGCTTGTCAGAGATACGTGCATTGCCGGTCAGTATTTTTTTGATATATGTAAGGTGTTCCTTTAACATTTTCATTCCCATCCGTATGTGCAGGAATCCGGTGCCTGCAGAAATGTAACTTACAATATTATAGAGTATATCGTCAAAAATGTAAATCTTTTTTGAGCTTTTCCAGCTTTTCCTGCTTTTCCCCAGCTTTTCCAGATATTCTAAATATATTCCAGATATTCGGGATGGACGGAAACACTTGTTCGATAGGAGGAAATCTGATATACTATTATAAAATTGATCATATGTGGAGAACTGAATGTGAATATTTTGGACAGAGAAGCTTTCGAACAAGCGAAATTAAAGGTGCTGTTGAAGCAGAATGATCCTCACGGATTCGGTACTCTTCAGGAGAAGACCGTGCATGCGGTCATGAAGCTGTACTACGAACCCAACGAAGATTATCATGAAGTGCCGATTGAAGGATATATAGCGGATATCTACACAGGGGAACGGATTATAGAGATTCAAAACGGGAATTTTAATAAACTGCGTCCCAAACTGGCGGCATATCTGCCGCTGTATCCGGTAACGGTAGTATTGCCGATCCCTCATTATAAATGGTTGATTTGGATGGATGAAGAGTCCGGAGAATTATCGAAAAAACATAAATCTCCGGTAACCGGGAATGTTTATCATGCTTTTCCGGAACTGTACAAGATTAAACAATATCTGGGACACCCTAATCTGTCCTTTGTGTTTCCTTTATTGGATATGGAAGAGTATCGACTGCTCAACGGGTGGAGCAAGGACAAGAAAAAAGGATCCAGCCGTTACGACAGAATGCCGACGACCCTTTATGATGAGGTGTTGATTGAACGGACAGAAGATTTCATACAACTTGTGCCATATGAACTGGAACACGATTTCACGATCAAAGAATTTGCGCAGGCGGCGGGAATACACAGAGATCTGGCGGCTTCGGTGGTGCCGCTGTTGATGTATATGCAGATTCTTGTGAGGACAGGTAAGCGCAGCAGAGAATATTTATATGAAGTGGCGGAAGAGTGCAGATAACATCATGTAGAATGAGCACGGCGAGGCTTATCAGCAACAACAATAAACTTGTCTCACGCGATATTGTCCGATATAATAAATAAAATGCGGTATGATATTATGCAAGATAACGTTACATATTGAGGTTTGTTATGAATATAATGGTGACGGTGCACGGAGTAGGTATTATTATCTGCTTTATCATGATCATGTTAATTTACGTGGCGAAACCTTCGGAACAACAGAAGATTCTGTTTGCAGGGACGCTTTTTACCTTTATGGATGTGGCGGGGTATTTCTTTGAACTTCAGAGTAAGAGTCTGGAGGTGACACGGCTTGCGGTCAAAATGGAGTATATCGGTACAACCATGGGACTTTTGAGTTTCCTGTATTTTGCGTGTCTGTACAGCAACCATAAGAATGATAAAAGCATCCGTATTATCAAAGGATTCTATACTGTCAATCATATTTGGGTGCTGTCTCTTGTATTTACCATAGACTATCACACGCTATACTATAAGAGTATAACTTATTCTGTGAATGACGACGGGTACTATCTGTGGATTTATGAGCCCGGCATATTTTATTATTGGTGGGCGGCAACTACTGCGGTGCTCGGATGTGTGATCGCATTGATCATGATACAGTCTGTACTGGAGCATAAGGGAGAGAAACGTCCCGAACTACTGTTGATTTTCGGAGCCTCATTGCTGCCGATAGGATTCTGGATACTGCGGCTGATGGGCATGGTAGGATATTATGATACGTATCCTATTTCCATGATGATTACCGAATCACTGCTCGTGCTGGTCATGTATCATTATCGGCTGTTTGATACGGTGCAAAGTGCCAAGGACAGGGTGGTTGATGAGATACGTGAAGGAATTCTTGTTGTCGATGAACTTGGGAAGATCGTGTACTTTAACCATGAGGCGGAGTTGATTTTTCCGAAGATCAACTGGAATGATAAGTCTGAAGTTTCCGAACATGTATTGCAGTTTATGGAAGCGCAGAATGATGGATTTATGTTGAGGGGCAGATTCTACAAGTGGCAGAGAAGTGAAATTGATGATGACAATCGGAGAAAAGTGGGGATTTTGTATCGTATTTCCGACATGACAGACAACTATCTGTACACGAAGCAGCTTATTGAGCTGAAAGAGGAGGCGGAACGTGCCAACGAAGCGAAGAGCAGCTTCCTTGCACGTATGTCTCATGAGATCAGAACGCCGATCAATGCAGTTCTCGGGATGAATGAAATGATTCTGCGGGAGACGCAATCGGACAATATCATGGAATATGCGTCGAATATCAACAGTGCTGGCAGGACGCTTCTGTCCATTATCAATGATATTCTGGATCTGTCTAAGATCGAATCAAGCAGGATGGAGATTGTAGAGAACAACTATAATCTTGGCAGGCTGCTTATAGATGTGGAAAATATGATATCTATGCGGGCTGAGGAGAAAAATCTTTATTTCAGGGTAGTGACGGACGATAAACTGCCGAATCAACTTCATGGAGATGATATACGAATTAAGCAATGCATGACTAATTTATTGACCAATTCAGTCAAATATACAAAAGAAGGAAACGTCACTTTAAAAGTGGATTTTACAAGCAATGACGGCGATATGATCGACCTTAGGATTACAGTTTCTGATACCGGAATAGGAATTAAAGAAGAGGAACTGCATAAACTCTTTGATCCGTTTACCAGACTTGATCTGTTGCAGAATAAGAGTGTCGAAGGAACGGGGCTGGGCTTAAGCATTACAAAGCGTCTGGTGGAAATGATGGGTGGCGAACTGACTGTAGACAGCTGCTATGGCAAGGGAAGCAGTTTCTCCTTCGTGATTCCGCAAAAATCTGTAGGTAGTGAGCTGCTGGGCGACTATAAGACAAATGCCATACAGATGAGTGAGATAAAAACCAGGGAAAGAAAGGAATATATTGCTCCTAAGGCACGAATTCTGGCAGTTGATGATAATCGGGTCAATCTTACCGTGGTCAAGGGACTGCTTAAGAAGCTTAAAGTGCAGTTTGATTCGGCCGGGAGCGGTCAGGAATGTCTGGCGAAAGTCAGGCAAAATCACTATGATATTATCTTGTTAGACCACATGATGCCCGATATGGACGGTATAGAGACGCTGCGCGCGATGCAACAGATTGAAGAGTATATAAAGAATCGCTCCGTAGTGATCGCACTCACCGCTAATGCAATCGTAGGCGCTAAAGAAGAATACCTTAGCGAAGGATTTGAAGATTATCTTTCGAAGCCGATCGATTTCGTGATGCTGGAAGAGATGATCCGGAAGTATCTTCCTGAGGATATGATAGAGTATGTATCATAACAGCATGCGCGCTTCTGTACAATCAAAGTAACCGGACTGAGAAATTGCAAACAGAATTGTTACGGAATGCTATACTACATATAGTAATTTTGCTTTGCAAAATACTAAATATATGGTAAAATATTTTTCGTGAGAAATTCTGATAATATGTTCTTTTTTTTGTATGAAGTCCCGAAAATGTGAGGTGTTGATCTATGGCGAAGACAAATACGGCAAATAATTATGATGCCTCCAGCATTACCGTGCTGGAAGGACTCGAGGCAGTCCGCGTAAGACCGGGAATGTATATCGGCAGTGTTTCTACCAAGGGTCTGAATCATCTGATCTATGAGATCATGGATAACGCAGTGGATGAGCATTTGGCAGGATTCTGTACGACGATCCGTGTAACGCTTGAGGCGGACGGTTCGGCAACGGTATCGGATAATGGGCGCGGTATTCCGGTGGGAATGCATGAAAAGGGGATCAGCGCGGAGCGATTGGTGTTTACAACGCTTCATGCAGGCGGTAAGTTTGACAATGAAGCATACAAGACCAGCGGCGGATTGCACGGGGTCGGTTCCTCAGTAGTCAATGCGCTGTCTAAATATATGCATGTAACGGTAAAAACGGGCGGATTTATATACGAAGACCACTATGAGCAGGGTGTTCCCACGATGGAACTGGACAATGGACTTCTGCCGGCCGTGGGCAAAACAAAAGAAACCGGCACTACCATCAATTTTCTGCCGGATGACACGATCTTTGACCGGACGAGATTTAAGGAAGATGAAGTCAAGAGCCGTCTCCACGAGACTGCCTACCTCAATCCGGAATTGACCATTATTTATGAGGATAAGCGCAAAGAGGAAGTAGAGCATCTGGAGTATCATGAGCCGGAGGGAATCGTAGGTTTCATCAAGGATATGAACAAATCCAAGGAATCAATACATGATGTGATCTACTACAAGGGAGAGTCCGAGGGGATCACGGTGGAGGTAGCCCTGCAGTATGTGAATGAATTCCATGAAAATGTTCTTGGTTTTTGTAATAACATATATAATGCCGAGGGCGGGACGCATCTGACTGGCTTTAAGACCATGTTTACCAACGTGATCAATACATACGCAAGAGGACTGAACATTCTAAAGGAAAAGGATGTCAACTTCACCGGAGCCGATGTGCGTAACGGCATGACCGCGGTGGTTTCCATTAAGCATCCCGACCCTCGTTTTGAAGGACAGACCAAGACAAAGCTGGATAATCAGGATGCGGCGAAGATCGTGAGCAAGGTGACGGGAGATGAGATCGTCCGTTTCTTCGACCGTAATCTGGAAACTTTAAAGAGTATTATCGGTTGTGCGGAGAAGGCAGCGAAGATTCGTAAGACGGAAGAAAAGGCAAAGACAAATCTGCTCACCAAACAAAAGTTTTCCTTTGACTCCAACGGCAAGCTGGCGAACTGTGAATCAAAGGAGGCCGCTAAGTGTGAGATTTTTATCGTAGAGGGTGATTCTGCCGGAGGCAGCGCCAAGATGGCGAGAAATCGTATGTTTCAGGCGATTCTGCCGATCCGCGGTAAGATTTTAAATGTGGAGAAAGCAAGTATCGATAAGATTCTGGCCAATGCCGAGATCAAGACGATGATCAATGCGTTTGGATGTGGATTCTCTGAAGGATACGGCAATGATTTCGATATCAGCAAGCTGCGCTATGATAAGATTATTATTATGGCGGATGCAGATGTGGACGGCGCCCATATTTCTACGCTGCTTCTGACATTGTTCTATCGGTTTATGCCGGAGCTAATCTATGAGGGACATGTTTATATTGCCATGCCGCCGCTGTATAAGGCCATGCCGTCTAAAGGAGAAGAGGAATACCTCTATGACGATAAGGCATTGGAGCGGTATCGCAAGAAGCACAAGGGTCCGTTTACTTTACAGAGATATAAAGGTCTGGGAGAGATGGATGCGCAACAGCTTTGGGAGACGACGCTCGACCCTGACACAAGACTGCTTAAGCTGGTGGAGATCGAGGATGCCCGCATGGCTTCGGAGGTAACGGAACTTTTAATGGGGACTGAAGTACCGCCCCGTAAAGAATTTATATACCGGCATGCACAGGATGCGGAATTGGATATCTAAAAAGGGAGCGGTCAATCGGTATGAGTATGAACGACAGAATAATTAAAACGGAATATTCCGAAGTAATGCAGAAATCTTATATAGATTATGCCATGAGCGTAATCATCGCCAGAGCGCTGCCAGACGTAAGGGACGGACTCAAACCGGTGCAGCGGCGGACGCTGTACGATATGTATGAGCTGGGGATACGTTTTGACAGGCCCTATCGTAAATCAGCACGTATCGTCGGTGATACCATGGGTAAATACCATCCCCACGGCGACAGTTCCATCTATGAGGCTCTGGTGGTTATGGCGCAGGACTTCAAGAAAGGGCTTCCGCTCATTGACGGACATGGTAATTTCGGCAATATTGAGGGAGACGGTGCCGCTGCCATGCGTTATACGGAAGCGCGTCTGGAAAAGGTCACACAGGAAGCGTTTCTCGCTGATCTGGATAAAGATGTAGTTGACTTTCTCCCCAATTTTGACGAGACAGAGAAAGAGCCAAGCGTTCTGCCCGTTAAGATCCCCAATCTATTGGTCAACGGCTCGGAGGGTATTGCAGTCGGTATGGCGACCAGCACGCCGCCGCATAATCTGGCGGAGGTGATTAATGCGACCAAAGCATATATGCTGGATGAGAACATTACCACAAGAGAGCTGATGCGCTATGTAAAGGGTCCCGACTTCCCCACGGGCGGTATTGTGATCAACGAAAATGAATTATTAGATATCTATGAGACAGGAACCGGTAAGATCAAGATTCGTGGTAAGGTGGAGATCGAGAAGGCCAAGGGCGGTAAGACGAATCTGGTTATCACGGAGATCCCATATACGATGATCGGCGCCAATATCGGCAAATTCCTGATGGATGTTGCGGCACTGGCGGAGACGAAGAAGACGCAGGATATCGTAGATATCACGAACCAGTCTTCTAAAGAAGGTATCCGAATCGTTATCGAGCTGCGTAAAGACGCGGACGTCGAGAATTTCAAAAACATGCTCTATAAGAAAACCCGGCTGGAGGATACTTTCGGTGTCAATATGCTGGCGATCGTTGACGGCAGACCGGAGACGATGGGCTTAAAGCAGATCATACAGGAGAGTGTGAAATTCCAGTATGAGGTGGCCACCAGAAAATATACCAATCTGCTGCAGAAGGAATTGGAGCGCAAAGAGATTCAGGAAGGGCTGATCAAGGCCTGCAACGTGATTGATCTGATTATCGAGATTCTGCGTGGCTCTAAAGACAGGGCGATGGCCAAGGCATGTTTGATCGAGGGTAAAATTGACGGGATCAAGTTTAAATCCAAGGAATCAAAGATCATGGCAACACAGTTGATGTTTTCGGAGAAGCAGGCTAACGCGATCCTGGATATGAGACTCTATAAACTGATCGGCTTAGAGATCGAGGCGCTTATCAACGAACACGAGGAGACGATGGCGAACATCTATCGTTATGAGGATATATTAGCCAGAAGAGATTCCATGGCGCAGGTTATCATTAATGAGCTGGATGAGATCAAGGAACAGTATAAGTCTCCCAGAAAAACCCAGATCACCACGGAGAGCGAGGCCGTCTATGTGGAGAAGAAGATCGAAGAGATGGATATCGTCTTCCTTATGGACCGTTTCGGTTATGCCAGAACAATAGATGTCGCCACTTATGAGCGGAATAAAGAAGCGGCGGATGGCGAGAACAAATATGCTTTTGTCTGTAAAAATACGGGCAAGGTATGTCTGTTTACCAACACAGGACAGCTTCACACACTGAAAATGATGGATCTGCCTATGGGGAAATTCCGGGATAAAGGAGTGCCGGTTGACAATGTCAGCAACTATGATTCCTCCAAGGAGAATATCGTATATGCTGCGAGTCAGAGTGATTTAAATCTTTATCGTGTGATTTTCGCAACGAAGCAGGCGATGCTTAAAATAGTGGATGGCGGAGAGTTTGACGTAGCGAAGCGAACAGTGGCGGCTACGAAGTTGACGGAGGGCGATGAGGTTATAAGTGTTGTAACGTTCACGGAGCAGCGCAATATTGTGCTACAGTCCGCAGAAGGATATTTCTTGCGTTTCCCGGTAGAAGAGATTCCGGAGAAGAAGAAGGGTGCCATTGGTGTGCGGGGCATGAAGCTGGGAGTAAAGGACAGTCTGGAAGCCGTGTACTATACGCGTAATGCAGTGGAACAGAGCATTGAATACGGCGGCAAGGAGCTGGAGCTGAACAAATTGAAATTGGGCAAGCGCGACAGCAAAGGCGTAAAGGTAAGAGTTTAGAAAGGGAATATCTGCAATATGAGAGTGATCGCGGGAACAGCAAGAAGCTTACGGTTGAAAACGCCGGAGGATATGGGCACCAGACCTACAACGGATCGGATCAAAGAAACACTTTTTAATATGCTGCAGCCGTATCTTGCAGACGCTGTCTTTATCGATCTGTACAGCGGCAGCGGCGGGCTCGGGATTGAGGCGCTCAGCAGAGGCGCAAGACATGCCTATTTTGTGGAGAATAACAGAAACGCAATTGCCTGTATTACGGAGAATCTGCAGTTTACAAGACTCATGGATCGGGCAACTATCTTAAAACAGGATGTCCTAAGCGCCTTGTCGGGAATTCACGAGAAGGAGGCGGATGTGATTTTCATGGACCCGCCATATAACTGTGGACATGAAAAACAGGTGCTTCAGGTTTTGGCAGGCGCTCCTTATGTGACAGAGAATACATTGATTGTCACAGAGGCATCACTTGAAACGGATTTTACCTATCTTGAACAGTTGGGATTCTATATTACGAAGGAAAAATGCTACAAGACTAACAAACATATTTTCTGTCGGAAGGCATAAATTGCCATATTTTTGTAAAAAAAAGCATAAAATGAAAAATAAGTAAAGACATTTTCACAAAATTGTTTTATTATGGATGCAAAGACTCTTCATTTTTTCGAGTTTGCGAAATAAATCTCGAAATCGAACTTGTTCGATTTGTTAATGTTGCGAGGCGAATTTACTTTTCAGAAAGGCATAACTGTTTTATGAGTGCAGCAATCTATCCGGGAAGTTTTGATCCGGTGACATAC
The DNA here is from genome assembly GCA_014804365.1 of Lachnospiraceae bacterium. Taxonomy (GTDB): domain Bacteria; phylum Bacillota; class Clostridia; order Lachnospirales; family Lachnospiraceae; genus UBA3282. The sequence continues at coordinate 50,960 of JAAUZX010000036.1, read as the reverse complement.
GGACATTTAGATATCATCAAACGTGCGGCCGAAATTTTTGACGAATTGACGGTCAGTGTGCTTAATAATAAAACAAAGACTCCATTGTTTTCTGTGGAAGAACGTGTTAAGATGTTAGAAGAGGCGACGAAGGATATCCCAAATGTAAAGATAGATTCCTTCAGTGGTCTATTGATTGATTATGCAAGAGAACAGAACATACATGTGGCGATCAGAGGATTACGTGCTTTTACGGATTTCGAGTATGAGCTTCAGATTGCACAGACTAACAGGAAGTTCTCCGGCGGAGATCTTGACACGATGTTTTTAACGACCAGTTTGGAATACGCGTATCTGAGTTCTTCGACGGTTAAGGAGATTGCCAGCTTTAACGGCGATATTTCCCAATGTGTACCGGAGTTTGTCGGCAAATTAATCTATGAAAAATATGGGCATAACAGGTAGGAGTAAAGATGAGCAGTAGAATCGAACAACTTATCGACGAAATTGAAGACTATATTGACAGCTGTAAATATCAGCCTCTATCCAAAACAAATATTATTGTCAATAAGGAAGAAATTGATGAGCTTCTGCGTGAACTTCGCATGAAGACGCCGGATGAGATCAAACGCTATCAGAAGATTATTTCCAATAAGGAAGCCATTTTGAATGATGCGCGTTCCAAGGCGGAGGCACTCATTAAAGATGCAACCGTACAGACTACAGAACTGATCAATGAGCATGAGATCATGCAGCAGGCTTATGCGCAGGCGAATGAAGTAGTTCGTATGGCGACCATGCAGGCGCAGGATATTCTCAACACCGCTACTGCGGAAGCCAATGGGGTTCGTACATCTGCCATGCAGTATCTGGATGATATGCTGGCCAATCTGGAGAGTGCCATGACGGCGACTTTAGCAACAACGACGGAACATTATGAGAGTTTCTATAACACGATTAACGGGTATAATGAGACCGTGAAGGCGAATCGTGCGGAACTGCGTCCGGTGCAGGTGGAGCAGATGCTGAAAGAGGCAGAAGGCGAAGCGGAGCCTGTGCAGCTGGATCTGATGTAATACGCATGGTGATAAATATACCGATATAGGATGAAGTATGTGAGCCGGTTTCCTGGGAAGCCGGCTTCTATATTATGCGCAGAGGAGTATAGGTAAATCAGCCGTTATGCGGTATGCACCCTGCACAGCGAGTAGGAGAAGACAGAGATTCTCTGCTGAATTAAAGAAATAGAACGAGGTGGAACAGTTTGAAATGCTGTAATATCGCGATTGTGAATAAAATTTATAAATGCGTTAGTTTTCGTTTTCTGACAGCAATATTAATTGTCTGCGCAGGGTTATTTCTGCCGTTAGGGCAATGGACCGTGCATGCGGAAGAAATTGCTGCCGGGACGACAGAATCCGGAGCCGAAGGCGGTATGAGAGATGAAGCGCAGGATGGATTTTCAGAGGCAGAGCAGGAACAGATCATAGTCGTAATAGATCCGGGGCACGGCGGGAAGAATCTGGGCGGTGAGTACGAGGATTATACCGAGAAAGAAATGACGATCGTTGTGGCAAATGCCATGAAAGAGGAACTGGAAAAGTATGAGGGTATCACCGTTTACCTTACAAGAAACGGTGATCAGGAGCTGGATTTGGAGGAACGCTGTGAATTTGCCAAGAGCGTGGACGCTGATTTTATATTCTGTCTGCATTTTAATCTGTCGGCATATCACACGCTGTTCGGCGCGGAATGCTGGGTGTCGGCATTTGGTGAGAATTACAGCAAAGGATACAGCTTTGCCAGCGTGGAGATCGATATGCTGCAGGATATGGGACTCTACTCCAGAGGTATTAAGACCAGACTGAATGATAAGGGGACTGATTATTACGGTATCATCCGTCATGCCACGGAGCGTGATATTCCCTGTGTTCTCATTGAACATTGTCATTTGGATCAGGAGAACGATAAACCTTTCTATGACCATAATGAGAAGCTGCAGGATTTCGGAAGGCTGGATGCCACGGCTGTGGCCAAATATTTCAGACTTCGATCAGAGATATTAGGAGTAGATTACAGTAATTATCAGAATGTGTATGTAGATGTACCTACTCATGTGGTCGCACCTGATCGAACCGAACCGGATATCTGTATGATCGAAGTGACGGATCAGAACACGGAGACCGGTGAAGTGACGGTTCAGGTATCTGCGGCGGATTATGACAGCGGTATGCTGTATTATACTTACAGCTATGACAACGGGGAACATTTTTCCGAGTTGCAGCGCTGGCCGGATAAGAGCAGAGATACTTTCAGTTTTGTCATGCAGGTTCCGCCCCGTGTTATGCCGCAGATCATAGTCAACGGATACAACGGATTTGACTTATATACCGCCAGCAACATGATTTCTCTGCCCTTCATGGACTATGAGACTGCGGAAGAGATTGCGGCAAAACAGATGACGCTAAGAGCGCTTGAGAGCATATCCAAGACGGTGCTGCCTGTTAAGAAAGAACCGGTGAATATCAGTGTCACCAGAAGGGAGCCTGAGGAAGAAGCAGATAAACCGGTATCCTTCCAATACTTCATGACAGTATGTATCGTATGTGCGCTGCTGGTTCTTGCCATGACGGTATCCATGATAATGATCATACGCAGAACGAAACGCAAACGACGCAGACGGCAGAAGCGAAAACCTATAATATAGACAATACAAAGTAGCATACGGCAGTGATCGCGGTCTGAATTGTTTTATGGAAAATATATTGGCGTATGGACAGATCAGTCTGCCGGATCATGCTGTAAGTCTGCGCAATACATGAGAATCCTCCGAAAGGAAGCAATATGAGGATTGGATAAAAAAGCGACTGACCAGAATAGTCAATACCACTTGTAATTTCCAGAATGCACCGGTAGACATTAAGAAATTCCGTGTTAACATGACGAAAAGGCACAAAGGCGATGTTGAGCAGATTAAAGAACACCATGTAGCCGCCTAATCTGGCAATACCGAGAAGTCCTGATAATACAGAGGCATCTATGGCGGTAAGCAGAGGCATACGCCTGGACTGTGATGGTGATTGCTCAATGGCGGAAGTATCACATTTCTGTAAACTATTACCATGGTTGACCGATGATAAAGGAATTGTTACATGGCGCAGTAACGGGACGTGGAAGAGTATAACACCGTACAACAATGGTATACCGTACATGATCAGAAGCGGAATGAGCGGTTTCTCAATGGCAAGAGTCGGAACAACATAACTCAAGAAATAGATCGGACCGATATTGTTACAGAAATACAGTAGCTTTGCGCTTTCTTCGTGGGACAGTTTTCCGGATTCATAGAGTTCTCCCACGATCCTTGCACCCATGGGGAATCCGCACAGAAAGCCCATAGTGATTGTGTAAGAGCCGTTTTTAGACGTGCCGAATATACGATGAAGCAGCGGATGCAGCATACTGACAAAGCCTTCCGTCAGGTTCATGCGGATCATAATGCCGGAGAGAATCATGAAAGGAAGAAGCGTGGGAACCATCTTGGAGAACCATAGGTTCAGTCCGGTAGAAGCGTATTCTAAGGAGAGCGATGGATAGCGAAGCAGCAGGAAGACTAAATACAGGGCAAGAGCTGTAAAGAGAACTCTGTAGAATTTATCGTTTTTGCTCATAATTAAAATTCCTTTCACAAAGACAGCGAGACATTTAGCGAAATAATATTTCCATAGGGAATGGACGGAGGAATGTATGCCCCGGGTTTTCTGTGACTCCCGCTTGCATTTCACTCACAAAAACACCTCGCCTAAGCACCCTCTGAACAGTTACGATTGTTTTATATATATTCCCGGAATAGCATGATTATACAGATGTTGCTGCGAATCTTGATGGTTGAAAAAGCAAGCCCGAAAGCGAAATTTTTAATGTCGTTATCTATAGGAGACAAACAGATCAATGCGATTAGATAAATTTCTATGTGATTGTAACCTTGGCACGAGAAGCCAGATCAAAAAGGATATTAAGGCAGGTCTGGTGACAGTCAATGATCAGGCAGCCCGCAGACCGGAACAGCATATTGATGAAAAAGAGGACACAGTCTGTTATAAAGGACAAATCTGTACCTATGAGCCGTATGTATATTACATGCTGCATAAACCCGCAGGCGTAGTGTCCGCTACTGAAGATCAACACGATCAGACGGTACTTGATCTGCTGGGAGAGGACAGGCGAAATGATCTTTTTCCGGTAGGCAGGCTGGATAAGGACACAGAAGGACTCCTGCTTATTACCAATGACGGTGTACTGGCACATGAATTGCTTTCGCCGTCCAAGCATGTGGAGAAGGAATACGAGTGTCATCTTGAGAAGACGTTTGACGAGGAACAAAAAGTGCGGTTGGAACAGGGTGTGGATATCGGTGAAAAGTCATTGACGAAGCCCGCAGTAGTACGTGTATTGGACGATAAAAAGATTATACTGACGATTACGGAAGGTAAATTCCATCAAGTCAAGCGTATGCTGCACACGGTTGGCAATGAAGTTACTTATCTGAAAAGAATACGCATGGGAACTCTTATGCTGGATTCGGAACTTCCGAGAGGAGGTTACCGCAGACTGACAGAAGAGGAAAAAGAGAGGCTGGGAGAAAACAAATGATAGAGGCGGTTATTTTTGATCTTGACGGCTCCATGGTGGATTCCATGTGGTTATGGAAAGCAATTGATATAGAGTATCTCGGTAAATTCGGGATAACATTGCCGGATAATCTGCAGATGTGTATTGAAGGAATGAGTTTTAGCGAGACAGCGGTATATTTCAAGGAGCGGTTTAACCTTCCGGATGACTTAGATACGATTAAGGCAGAGTGGAACCGTATGGCGTGGGATAAATATACCTATGAAGTGCCTGTAAAAGAAGGTGTGACTGAGCTTCTGGAATATTGTATGAAACACGGAATAAAGGCCGGAATCGCTACAAGCAATTCCAGAGAACTGGTGGAAAATGTGGTGAAAGTACATGGATTGAATCAATATTTCGGCTGTATCATGACGGGCTGCGATGTGGCGAAGGGTAAACCGGCACCGGATATTTATCTGGCGGTAGCGAAGGAGCTTAATGTTGCGCCGGAGAACTGTCTTGTGTTCGAGGATATTATACCGGGAATTCAGGCAGGCAGGGCAGCCGGCATGAGGGTTTGTGCCGTTTACGATAAATATTCGGAGTATCAGGATAATGAGAAGCGCATTCAGGCGGATTACTATACATATCATTTTAGAGAGTTAATAGAAAACGGAGTTTTGGCTTAGTGCAGAGAGGTTACGTAGACTGTAAAACAGGAGCAAGTGAAGATGGGATTTTTACCGATTTCTAAAAAGGATATGGAAGAACAGGGCATAGAACAGTTGGATTTCGTCTATGTCATCGGGGATGCCTATGTGGATCATCCTTCTTTCGGACATGCCATTATCAGCAGAGTACTGCAGTCCCGCGGATACAGTGTGGGAATCATTGCACAGCCGGACTGGAAAGACGAGAAGAGCATTACGGTTCTTGGAAAGCCCAGATTAGGGTTTCTCATATCCGGCGGTAATATGGATTCCATGGTAAACCATTATTATGTGTCCGGTAAACATCGACCGATCGATGCCTATACGCCGGGCGGAGAGCCATATAAAAGACCGGATCACGCCACGGTAGTCTATGGCAATCTGATTCGTCGCATTTATAAGGATATTCCCGTTATTATCGGCGGTATTGAGGCAAGTCTTCGGCGTATGGCGCATTACGATTACTGGTCGGACAGCTTCAAGCGTTCTATTCTGTTGGACAGTCAGGCGGACTTGATCTCATACGGTATGGGAGAGAAGTCGATCGTGGAGATCGCGGAAGCGCTGGACAGCGGCATTGCGGTTAAAGATATCACGTTTATTCCGGGAACAGTCTATAAAACAAAAGAGAGTGAGGGCATCTATGACGGTGTGAGGCTTCCTACTTATGATGCCATGAAAGCGGAACCGCGCAGATATGCGGAAAGTTTTCAGTTTCAATACTGTAATACCGATCCGTTTACCGGTAAGACATTGATCGAAGAATACCCGAACGGTGTCTACGTGGTGCAGAATCCGCCGCAGCCGCCGCTTACAACGGAAGAGATGGATGAAATCTACGATCTTCCGTATATGCGCACATACCATCCATCTTATGAGGAGGCGGGCGGTGTTCCTGCTATTACAGAGATTAAATTTTCGCTGGTCAGCAACAGAGGATGTTTCGGCGGCTGTAATTTCTGCGCACTCACTTTTCATCAGGGAAGAACGGTTCAGGTCAGAAGCCATGAGTCGATCATAAAAGAAGCGGAGCTGATGATACGGGACAAAGATTTTAAGGGCTATATCCATGATGTGGGCGGACCTACGGCCAATTTCAGACATCCGTCATGCAGGAAACAGATAACGCAGGGTGTCTGCAAGAACAGACAGTGTCTTTTTCCGGAACCATGTCCTAATATGGAAGTAGATCATTCCGATTATCTGGCGCTGCTTCGCAAACTCCGGGCGCTTCCCGGCATCAAGAAAGTGTTTGTTCGTTCCGGCATCCGTTTCGATTATCTGTTAGCAGATCCTGACGATACTTTTTTCAGGGAGTTGGTGGAGCATCATGTCAGCGGACAGCTCAAAGTAGCGCCGGAACATATTTCGGATGCGGTGCTTTCCAAACTCGGTAAGCCGAAGAAGGAAGTCTATGAGCGCTTTGTACGGAGATATTATAAAATCAACGAACAGCTCGGCAAAAAACAGTTTCTTGTGCCGTATCTGATGTCCTCACATCCGGGATCTACGCTTAAGGAAGCAATCGAGTTAGCAGAGTATTTGAGGGATTTGGGATATATGCCGGAACAGGTGCAGGATTTCTATCCGACACCGTCTACCGTGTCCACAGTCATGTACTATACGGGAATTGATCCCAGAAATGGTAAGAAAGTATATGTCTGCCGTAATCCTCATGAAAAGGCTATGCAGAGGGCACTGATTCAGTACCGCAATCCCAATAATTATGACCTTGTCAGAGAAGCGCTGATCAAAGGCGGCAGGGAGGATCTGATCGGGTTTGATAAGAAGTGCCTGATCAGACCGAGAAAATCGGCAAACCGAAACGAAGCGGGGAAATCTGACAACAGAACAAAGACGGATGTCAGGCGTTCCCCGCAAAAGAATAAAGATAAAGGCGGCAAGAAAAGAACCATTCGCAATATACACAAAAAGAAAGGGTGATCAGCTTTTGGCCGAAGGGCGCGAAGAACGGCTGACAGCTAAGAGTTTCTCGCGCATTTCATCCTCGATCCGGACAAGCTCTACTTCCGCGTTCTGTCGTTTGGTGCGTCCTTCTTCCTGAATTTTTATCACTTCATCCAGCGTACTGATCAGAGTCTGATTGGTGGCGGTAAGAGTTTCGATATCCACGATGCCACGCTCGCTTTCCCGTGCCGTCTCGATCGTGGCGGTCTTTAACGCTTCCGCGTTTTTCTTCAGAAGAGCATTGGTCATATCAGTCACTTCCTTCTGGGCTTTCGCAGCCTCGCTGGAATGATTTAGCCCGATAGCGATCACCATCTGGCTTTTCCAGAGGGGGATCGTATTTACCAGGGTGGACTGTATTTTTTCCGACATGGCGGTATCGTTACTTTGGATTAGCCGGATCTGGGGCGCCATCTGCATGGCGATCGTCCTGGTCAGTTCAAGATCGTATATTTTCTTCTCGAAACGCTCACACATGGCGGCATAATCGTTGGCAGCCTGTGTATCTTCCGGGAGAGAGCTTTGCTCCGCTTTCTCTAAAAGGGCAGCAAGTTCAACGGTTCTGGCATGATTCAGTTTTTGTTTGCCGGCCAATATATACATGGACAGCTCTTTGAAATAATTAAGATTCAGCTCGTACATCTTGTCCAGCATGGCGGCATCTTTTAAGAGGGTCACCTGATGATCTTCCATAACCTTGCAGATCTTGTTAATATTTGCTTCCGCCTTGTCGTATTTGATCTTTAGGCTTTCCAGTTTGTTGTTGCCTTTTTTTAAAAATCCGAAAAATCCTTTTTCTTCTTCCTCTCCGAAATCTTTAAGTTCTGTGACTACGTCTGCAAGCATCTGGCCGATCTCGCCCATATCCTTGGTTCGAACGTTGTTCAGAGCGTTTTCGGAGAAATCCGCAATCTTTTTCTGACTGCCCGCGCCGTACTGCATCACCATCTGGGTGTTGGTAATATCGATCTGCGCGGCAAAGTCATCTATCATTTTCTGTTCCTCCGGTGTTAATACCACTTCGGGAACTTTAGCTTCTTCCTCCTTGACGAAGTGCGCAGGACTTTCCACTATTTCTGTCGGCTCAAAAGGCTCCAGAGTCAGAGCAGGCGCTTCTTTTAACATTTCATCCAGATTATTGCTCATTTTATTTTCCTCCGTTTATCATTTATTGGTTGTAAAATCCATTTCATTCATCAATCCTTCACTGGCAAGCATAGTCTTTAGCACCTGTGCGTCGGTGGTGGCATCCAGCACTGCATCTTGGAAGAGATTATTTAAAAGTTCTGCGAATGCCTGATTGATCGTATCCAGAGTATTTTCGATCTCGGCTTTGGCGGCAATGATGTCGTCTCCCGGAACGCTTACCCTGTCAAATTCTTCATAGGATTCCACCAGCTTCAAGGTGGTAGGAAGGTAGTAGCTCATCAATTTATGCATCCGGTGCATCTGTTCCGGGTGTTCTCTTACGCTGTCAAAAAGATCCTTTAACAGGTTTTCCAGCTTAAAAAGTTTAGCAGAGATCACTTCTCCGGGAATCTTATCATTCAGAATCCGTAGTTTACGGATACATTCCATTCCCTCCGCAATCATGGCGTTTAGTTCCGATTCCTGTTCTGTAAGATTCGGTGTCCGTCCGGCCTCTGATTCCTGTGTATCCGGCACATCCTGACGGGAGGAGAGAAGTTGGCTTTCCGCTTCACGCCGCTTTCTGTTGTTTTCTGTCTCCAGATACTGATTGTAGATTCCGTCGTTTAACATAAAGCAGGTTTTCTTTTCATCCAGATGACCTTCAGGGAACATGCCGATCTTCATCATTTTCTGAAGATCCCTGATCACGCGGCGTGTCTTACGACCTGTGCTTGCGGCCAGGTGTTCAATCTCGTCGTACATATTACGGCTGCACAATCCGACGTAGCGCTCCGCCAGTTTAAGACGTCTGCGCTGTCCGATTCCCAGCCGGATCATGCCCGCGAAAAACGCAAGAAAGAGTAGATTGGCGATCCAGCCGACGGTACTTACAGCGCCATCAATTACAATGGCAAATGTTGTAAGCAGCGTGCCGCCCAGTCCGATTCCTCCAAACACTTGATACAGGACATTGGATACATTTCCGACCCTTTTAAACGGAACGGGAAGGAGCGATGTATGATTCGATTGTACAGGTGCGTAGGGTGACGATTGCCATGCGGTTTCCTGTGGCATCTTCTGAAAAGAGTCATTATGCTGCTTAGCGGCATTCGTTCTCTGGTACATCTGTTGCGCTTGCCTGCGTGCCTGTTCCTGTCTTTGCGCTTTCTCCTGCCTGCGCATCTGTTCTCGTGTTTGTTGGGCTGTATATGGCGAATCTTGTCTGTGCGGCGGCTCCTGCGTCCGCCCTTGTCCGGACGATGTTCTCTGCGTATCGCCGGGATCTATGAACGGGATGTATTTTCCGACTTCATTTAAGGCGTTTGTCACACTTTCGGAGACCAGCCTGTTCAGGTCGCTGAAATCTCCGCTCTGTAAAGCATCCGACAGAGCCTCAGTGATCTGTTCTCCTATGTTTTGTTCGCTCTGATTATCTTTCATTTTATAATAAAACCTCACTGCGTCTGTAAAGTAGTATGTATAGAAAACCTTCAAGCACTATTATCACATATTGCGAGCCGCTTCGCAATCATCTTATCATAAAAAATCGAGCTACGCTGGATTGCGGGATTCACTTCGTAGAAGGACTGGAAGGTTGATACTTTACAAAATAGGATTTTGATGTAAAATAAGTAATGGACGCAGGTTTGGACGGCCTGCGTCCAAGTTATATACCGGAAAGGAACTAAGATGACATGAATATCGCAATTATTACAGGCGCTTCCTCCGGCATGGGTATGGAATTTGCCAGACAGTTGGATCAAGACTTACGCAAAACAGATGAGATCTGGCTGCTTGCCCGTAGAAAAGAACCGCTGAATGAGCTGTCAGAACAGATGAGAACGAAGGTACGTCCTATCGTCATCGATATGACAAGTGAGAAGGAAATGGCACAGTTTGCGGAAGTACTTACGATTAGTAATCCGAAGATTACGGTTTTAGTCAACTGTGCGGGCGTGGGAAGCTACGGAGAATTCAGGAAACAAAGCAATGCGGATGTATCTGCAATGATCCGCCTGAATATCATGGCCCTGACACAGATGACGAAAATCTGTCTGCCTTATATGCGCAGAGGGAGTAAAATCATACAATTTTCGTCGGGAGCGGCATTTGTACCGCAGGCGGCCTTTGCAGTCTATGCGGCTTCGAAATCTTATGTGTACTCATTAAGCAGGGCGCTTGGCAAAGAGCTGCAGGGAAGCGGGATTCGTGTGATGGCGGTCTGTCCCGGTCCTGTCAATACACCTTTTCTGGAACACGCTTACGGGGATCTCTCACGTATAAACGGTCTGAAAAAACTGACGATGATGAAGACAGAATGTGTGGTGGCAAAGGCGATTGCGGACTGCAAGATGGGAAAATCCGTCTCGGTCTGCGGACTGCCTATGAAGGCGCTTTATCTGGGGACGCAGAGTGTGCAAAATGTGTTGCAGATGTATACATAAAAACAGTCAGAAACGGAGAAACAGCAATGGCAATCGAACGGGTAAAGGAATATTTCAAACAGTATGATATGGAGGAAAGAATCATCGAACTGGCAGAGTCCAGCGCCACTGTGGAGCTGGCGGCGCATGCCCTTGGCTGCGAACCGGCACGTATCGCGAAATCACTCTCTTTTATGGTAAACGATGCACCGGTTCTGGTAATTTGTGCCGGTGATGTGAAGATTGATAATGCCAAGTATAAGGCGAAATTCGAAACGAAAGCCAAAATGCTTACGGCTGAGCAGGTGGAGACATTAATCGGACATGCTGTGGGNGGNGTATGTCCTTTCGGCATCAANGAGGGTGTGGANGTGTATCTGGATGAGTCGTTAAANCGGTTCACAACCGTATTTCCTGCATGCGGNAGCGGCAACAGNGCNATNGAGNTGACGATTCCGGAGATGGAACAGTATTCCGGNTATGCAGAGTGGGTGGATGTCTGTAAGATNCGGGAATAGCTGCAGGCATATTTNTCTGTNGGCATAGGAACACAATTTGCGGAAAAAGGAAAATATATGCATGAAGAGTAANATTGTAAAAAAAGGNGCCTATGGCTATATNGAGAATCATAAAGCGGTGACCGCTCTTNGGACAATGGTATTTNTTTTGGTGTCCGTNGTGCTGTATGTGAGGGGGTATGTGACCACGGGGAGCAGTAAGAATCTNCTGACGGTCGTTGCGGTGNTGGGGTGTCTGCCTGCCTGCAAGAGTATGGTNAATTTCATNATGTTCCTGAAGGCTGCGGGCTGCAGTGAAGAGCTTAAAAATGAAGTATGTGNCTTTGACNATAAGCTGACTGTCTTTTATGATATGTATTTTACTTCTTATCAGAAGAACTTTCCGATCAGTCATATGGTGTTAAAGGGAAATGTGCTGTGTGGTGTTACGGAAAGTGCGAAATGCGATTGCAAAGAGGCGGAAAAGCACTTGGAACAAATGCTCACGCAGGAAGGNATCAAGAATCTTACGGTTAAGATTTTTTCTCAAAGNGATAANTATGTTGACCGACTAGGTCAGTTAANANANTTAGAGACNGATGAACANANAAATNGGCAGGGAATCATTGATCTGCTGTATTCTATTTCCCTATGACCGTGCAGCNTTAANGNTCGTGTGGGAAAGAGGNATTCATTGANCNGATTCAGACTGAAACGGGGATTACAATATGTATCAGACAACCATTACGGAGCGNGANGCGGGGCAGCGGTTCGATAAATATCTGCACAGGCTTCTGCCCGGTGCGGGGAGCAGNTTCCTNTATAAAATGCTTCGCAAGAAAAATATCACTTTAAACGGCAAAAAGGCTCTCGGCAGCGAGAAAACNGTNGNCGGAGACAGTGTTGCAATCTATTTTTCCNNTGAAACGCTGGACAAGTTCATGAGAGCGGGAGCGGTGGNANATNCCGNANCNCCGGAGTTTGAGACAGGACATAAAGCGGAACGTTACACTGGTAAGGAATCGGATTATANGNNCGCTTANCANNCGCTTTCAGGGATTCAGGTNCTTTATGAGAACGATCATATANTGCTTGCCGATAAGCCTGTGGGAGTATTATCACAGAAAGCGNCAAAAGANGATNTGNCCTTGAANGAATGGCTGATCGGNTATTTACTGCAAAACGGNNCNGTNACGATGGCGGATCTTGNCGTATACAAGCCTTCCGTGTGTAACCGGCTTGANCGCAACACGAGNGGAATCGTGCTCTGCGCCAAATCCCTGAAAGGGGCNCAGANGNTGAGCGAATTGTTGAAAAACAGGACGCTTCACAAATATTATCAGTTATATGTCAAGGGACGAATCANTGAAGAACACTTGATTGAAGGCTTCCTGATAAAAGATGAGAAACATAATAAAGTGTCTGTTGTCCCGTCANATACAAACGGGGCNAAGCAATCAAAGAAATCAGCCGGGGAGCCACAGGGATCATATATCAGNACCGCTTATAAACCGCTTAAGGCNGAGGAAGATAAGACNCTTTTGGAGGTTGAGCTTTTCACCGGAAANACNCATCAGATCCGNGCTCATCTGGCCAGTATCGGGCATCCGCTTCTGGGAGACTATAAATACGGTGATNGGGNGTGGAATGATATCTATCAGAAGAAGTATCATATCAGATCACAGCTTCTGCATGCTTATAAGGTAGTGTTTCCACAGCTTGAGGAACCCTTTGAGGATATCAGCGGAAAGACATTTTACGNTGAGTTACCGGATNTTTTCCGTAAAATAAGTAATGAGTAGGGGAATGAAACATGGCGACTTGGAATTCNCGCGGACTNCGCGGTTCAACATTGGAAGANCTGATCAANCGNACCAATGAGAAATATCTGGAAAACGGTCTGGCGCTCATTCAGAAAATACCAACCCCCATCACGCCCATCAACATTGATAANGAAAGNCGGCATATCACGCTNGCCTATTTCGATCAGAAGAGTACNGTGGACTATATCGGCGCGGTGCAGGGGATTCCGGTCTGTTTCGATGCNAAGGAATGTGCGGTGGATACNTTNTCNCTNCAGAATATTCATGAACATCAGGTGGAGTTTATGGGACNGTTTGAAAAGCAGAAGGGAATTGCCTTCTTNCTCATCTATTATTCNCATAAGGATNTCTTTTATTATCTGCCTTATGAAATGCTTCGATTCTTCTGGGATCGGGCGAANGAGGGNGGCAGAAAGAGTTTCCGCTTTGACGAGNTGAATCCGGAGTATATCCTGCCGAANAANCACGGGATCCTGGTGCCTTATCTCGATATGCTGCAAAAAGATCTGGATGATCGAATNGAATAAAAGTATTCNNNTCATTAAGAAAAATTGTNANTGNGAAAAACGGGGTTNTGAACAGTTACGAAAAATCNNTNGTTTATAAGATACTNTACGATAATNGNCGTATAGGAAAANCGATTGACAAACAGGCAGGATTGCGNTATAGTAAATAAAGTTTANCTTAGTANCAGATTAGCNAATTANCACTTTAAAGNAATAAAGTNAAGGGAGCCATTATGAGTAAGAAATTAGTACATACGCCGGAAGGCGTNAGAGANATATACGGNGANGAGAAGGCGAANAAGACTGTTGTNGAGCGNCTTCTGCATGAAAAAATACAGAGCTACGGATATCGNGATATTCAGACNCCGACNTTTGANTTTTTNGANGTTTTTTCCAAGGAAGTGGGCACAACACCGTCCAAGGAGNTNTATAAATTCTTTGACAAAGAAGGCAACACGCTGGTACTTCGTCCGGATTTTACGCCGTCCATCGCCAGATGTGCCGCNAAATATTTTATGGAAGAGNATGTNCCGATCCGATTCTGNTATCANGGNAACACCTTNACAAACACNTCNAANTTGCAGGGAAANNTGAAAGAAGTGACCCAGATGGGNGCAGAGTTGATCGGAGACGATTCCGTACAGGCGGATGCGGAGATGATNGCCATGACNATNGANGCGCTCTACCACGCNGGACTGTCCGATTTTCAGATCAGCATCGGTAATCTGGAATATTTCAAGGGAATCTGNGCCGAAGCCGGACTGGACGAGGAGACAGAACTGGAGCTTAGGGAGTTTATTTCCGGCAAGAANTATTTCGGTGCGGAGGAGCTGTTAGACCGNNTCCATGTTAANAAGAAGGATAAGGAACTGNTNCTTAAGGTCAGTGAGCTGTTCGGTACGGTTGCAACGCTTGAGGAGGCCAGNAAGACCGTAANCAATGAACGNTCTAAGAANGCTATAGNGCGGCTTGAGAAAGTGTATCAGGTACTTTGCGATTATGGTGTNGAGAAATATGTTTCCTTTGACCTGGGCATGTTAAGTAAGTATAATTACTATACNGGTNTTATCTTCAAAGGATATACTTACGGCGTAGGAGATGCCATTGTAAAGGGCGGACGCTACGANAANCTGCTTGAGCGCTTTGGNAAAAAGGCGGCGGCGATCGGCTTTGTGATCGTAGTGGANGATCTGCTGGCGGCAATGGGCAGACAGGGCGTNGTGATTTCAGGNATTGACAGNTACGTGAAGCTNTATTATACCGAGNCNGATTTTAAAGAGAAGNTNCAGGAAGCAAGAAAGCTTCGCCAGTCCGGTAAAAAAGTTGAATTTAGGAAAAGAGTGTTTAGATAAAATGAGCGAAGACAGATATTTGACATTTGCCCTCGGAAAAGGGCGNCTTGCCAATAAGACCATGGAGCTTTTTGAGAAGATCGGTATNACTTGNGAGGAGATGAAGGATAAAGATTCCCGCAAACTGATCTTTGTGAATGAGGAACTGAAACTGAAATTCTTCCTTGCAAAAGGGCCGGATGTGCCGACTTATGTGGAATACGGTGCGGCAGATATCGGTGTCGTAGGTAAAGATACCATTATGGAAGAAAACAGAAGGGTTTATGAGGTCCTTGANTTAGGATANGGTAAGTGCAGAATGTGTGTATGCGGACCGGAGAGCGCGCAGGAGCTGTTACAGCACCACGAGATGATCCGGGTAGCCAGCAAATACCCCAATATTGCCAAAGACTATTTTTATAACAAAAAGCATCAGACGGTTGACATCATCAAATTAAACGGTTCCGTNGAGCTTGGACCGATCGTAAAGCTGGCNGATGTGATCGTGGATATTGTGGANACNGGTTCTACCTTNAAAGAAAANGGTCTGCAGGTNTTNGAGGAAATCTGTCCGTTATCCGCCCGGATGATCGTCAATCAGGTCAGTATGCAGATGGAACCGGAGCGGATTAAGAANCTGATTAATGATTTGAAGAGTAATCTATAAAAAATCGAGCAAGCTCGATTGCGAGATATTGCTCATGAGATNCTGCGCATNTCCGCAAACTCGGAATACAACAAANATTTCCTATAGAAATTGANGTGAGGAGACATATGAAAACAGTAAGATTAACTGCGGATACGCAGAGGGATATATTGAGCAGCCTGTTAAAGAGAAGTCCTAATAATTACTCTGAATATGAAAGTGNAGTTGCAAAGATCATACAGAATGTNCGGGAACAAGGCGATAAGGCTGTCTTTGAATATACGGAGCAGTTTGATNAGTGGNCGATTTGNGCGGATAATATTCGTGTGACCAANGNGGANATNGACGAAGCCTTNTCTTTGATCGAAGAGGATTTTGTGGAAGTGATGAAAAAATCCGCCGCCAATATNGAAGATTTCCACCGCAGGCAGCTTCGCAACAGTTGGATNGATACCAAACCGGACGGCAGTATTCTGGGACAGCGCATCCTGCCGATNGCGGTGTCCGGCGTATATGTGCCCGGCGGAAAAGCAGCTTATCCGAGCAGTCTTTTGATGAACGTGATTCCGGCAAAAGTGGCGGGAGTNTCNAAAATCATCATGACCACTCCGGCNGGNGCTGACGGCAAGGTGAATCCGGGTACNTTGGTTGCNGCCGGAATCGCAGGCGTAGATGAAATCTATAAGGTGGGCGGTGCGCAGGCAATCGCAGCGATGGCGTTCGGTACAGAGAGTATTCCGAAGGTGGATAAGATNACCGGACCGGGNAANATTTTCGTAGCCCTTNNNAAGNAGGCNNGTTNCGNTTAAAAGGCATGTTTCGGTTATGTGAGTATAGATTCTATTGCAGGTCCCAGTGAGATTTTGGTCATTGCGGATGAAACGGCAAATCCTCGGTATGTGGCGGCGGATCTGCTTTCCCAAGCCGAACACGACGAACTGGCAAGCGCAATCCTCATCACCACCGATGAAGGTGTAGCTGAGGCGGTGCGAAAAGAAATAGAGGTCTTCTTACAGGAGCTTTCGAGGAGCGAAATTATCCAGAAATCATTGGACAATTACGGCTATATTCTGCTGGCGGATTCCATGGACGATGCCGTGGCCGCGGCAAATGCTATTGCCTCGGAGCATCTGGAGATTCTGACAAAAGATCCGTATAACGTGATGACGAAGATTCAGAATGCGGGCGCTATTTTCCTGGGAGAATATTCTTCCGAGCCCTTGGGAGACTACTATGCAGGACCGAATCATATCCTGCCTACCAACGGTACAGCCAGATTCTTTTCCCCCTTAAGCGTGGACGATTTCATGAAGAAAACGAGCATTATTTCCTATTCTGAAGAAGCATTAAGGCGGGCACATAAAGATATTGAGCTTTTTGCAGAGAAAGAAGGGCTTACCGCTCATGCGAACTCGATTAAGGTCAGATTTTCGAAAAGATAATACAGGATCGGCAAGCCAGTTTTTAAACGTTGCGTAAGAATATTAATCTGNTATTGAGAAAGAGAGTATATATGANCAGAACAGCAAATATTAATCGTAAAACAAAAGAGACGGATATCACATTAAATCTTAAGATCGACGGTNNGGGAANNAGNGANNTNNATACCGGAATNGGGTTCTTTGATCATATGCTGGAAGGATTTTCCAAACANGGNTTTTTTGATNTGACACTGCAGGTGAACGGNGATCTTCATGTGGANGGGCACCATACGGTGGAAGATACGGGAATCGTACTCGGTACGGCAATTCGTGAGGCNATCGGGGATAANGCNGGAATCAGNCGGTATGGNTCGTTTATCCTGCCGATGGACGANGCGCTCTGTCTGTGTGCCATAGATCTNTGCGGNAGACCTTATTTTGCATNTGATTGTGAATTTCCCGTTGAGCGGGTAGGAGAGCTGGATACGGAATTGGTGAAAGAATTTTTCTATGCNGTATCCTATGGNGCGGGCATGAATCTGCATATCAAGATGNTAAATGGCGCTAANGCACATCACATGATNGAAGCGATGTTTAAAGCGTTCGGAAAAGCGCTGGATGAAGCCACATCTTACGATGANCGGATCAANGGGGTACTCAGTACGAAGGGNGCTCTGGCATAAGAGAACANTATANAAGNTAAAAACACAAGAAAGGTATCATCATCNATTATGAGTTACAAGAAGTTTGTACCCTGTATTTATNTATATAAAGGAGACGCAGTCAAAGGTTTCTCGGATAACACGATCATTGACACCAATCCGGTAGCGCTTGCAAAGTTCTACAGTGACAATAATGCGGACGAAATTATCGTATATGACATGTCGGATCAGGACGCNGAGCATGAGGAGGCGCTGGATATCATCAAGGCCATATGCAATGAAGCGGAAGTTCCGGTGATCGGTGCAGGAAACGTGAAGCGTATGGAAGACATTAAGAAGCTGCTGTATGCGGGCTGTAAGAAGGCGGCNCTCAATTATTCCAAACCGGGCAACATAGAGATTACGGAAGAAGTTTCNAAGAAATTCGGNAAGGATAAGATCGTGGCCTGTGTGACGGAGNCCGATACCATTACTNATAACAGAGATCNTCTGNNGGACTATGTATCAGAGATCATTCTNGTGCGNGAGAAGGGNNTAAAAGAGGCGATCNGTGTTTCCGAGTTCCCGATGATCGCTTCCGTTCCGGAAGTTTCTCTCGACAAGATACTGGAACTTTTATCNAACGATAATATNTGCGGTATTTCCGGCTATGCAATNAATCAGAANGNNAAAGAACTGCTTGCCATCAAGGCACTCTGCCAGAATAACGGTATTGCGGTNAATACGTTTGAACCTGCGATNCGNTGGGAAGANTTTAAGCTNAATTCNGACGGACATGTNACGGTNGTGGTGCAGGANTATAAGACCGATGAAGTGCTGATGGTGGCATACATGAATGAGGAAGCTTATAATATGACCCTGAAGACCGGAAAAATGACTTATTATAGCAGAAGCCGGCAGGAACTCTGGGTTAAGGGCGAGACCAGCGGNCATTTCCAGTACGTGAAATCTCTCACGGCTGACTGCGATAAGGANACGATTCTTGCAAAAGTTTCCCAGATCGGAGCTGCCTGTCATACGGGTTCCCATTCCTGNTTCTTTAATGANATTATGACGAAGGAATATGAAGAGACNAATCCNCTCAAAGTATTNGAGCAGGTGTTTGATGTGATTAAGGANCGAAAAGTGCACCCGAAAGAGGGATCNTATACNAATTATNTGTTTGATAAAGGAATNGATAAGATTNTAAAGAAGCTGGGAGAGGAGGCTACNGAGATTGTAATTGCCGCNAAAAACCCTAATGCAAACGAAGTTAAGTATGAAATTTCCGATTTTCTGTACCATATGATGGTGCTGATGGCGGANAAAAATGTAACTTGGGANGAGATTACAACAGAGTTAGCGCAGAGATAGAGTCATAAATACATTNCTGTGACAACAAANNNAGNNTAAGNAGAAATAACAANAGTTATCNATNATCCAATTTATGGTAACTNTTGTTATTTTTNTTTTTCTTAAAAATCATGTTATGNATTNNAATNAAATTNNAATTGTAGNAAATGATTTAACGACAATATATTTCNGNCNNTGNATATCANAAAAACATATTAAAATNTTTTAAAAAGAAANNTTTTATTAAGTCGTACTATGACAACAAAACAANATGGAAAGAGATTGNGTTCGGATTNTTANNNNGACGCAACCGGATTNATTTNANCTGAATTTCATAAATCTTTCATAATATCANTATTTTTCCAANGCAAAAANGTGCTTTGCAGGATTTCTTGCATTATTTANTTNAANNNNTTTGAACTTTTTTGANATTAAAATGCGAAGCAANTNCAATAACATGCGAAATGNAATTTTTTNCTGNATNGTTNNGGNNTGNCAATGCAACTTATTTNCCANGGNATCNTCANGNATTTTGTTCGNAAAAATGAATAANATTTGTTTTTTTGNATATTNTCNGAATTTTATAACTTACCTNAAACNCTGTACAACCGGACTCGTTCTTTTTTTTGATGATAAAACATAAAATAGAGCAACAGATATATGGAATAGGCANTAAAAATATGGAAAATAAAATTCCTTTGGAAAAGAAAATGGCTCTGGCACAGTACATAAGGGAAGAAAATCATGGAAATCGTATAAAAATAAGACAGAGAGAACATATTCTGTACGGTACNNACACGCAGCCACCNTTGTATGACAGNGGNAAATTANTGTCNGGAGANCANGATTATGNGAATCGTCCGACGGAGGACGGTATTGTTCCGGTATTTTCCATGGGAACATTTAAGTACCGCATGATTCTTGCNATTCTCTTGTTTGTCGGNTTTCTGTTGTGTGATACNGGTGATGACAAAATCGGCCNGTATACGACNAATGATATTCATGAGATGATTATGGCGGATACCTTTCATTTATATGACGGGGAGGGNAATAGTACNATGGATGGNCTGGCGTCGTTGCTTGATTTTGAGTNATATATCCTATATACTAAGACAAGAAGAATTTCTAAGCCGTCANAGNACGCCGGCTAAGAAATTCTACGGCTTGCAGGCAAGCCTTTCTTGTCTGGAAGAATGCTAAAANACANGCATTCTTCCCAGNGNCATANTAGAANGNTTANNNNAAATAAGGAACAGTAATTCATGAGAAAACNGGCTTTAAGNGACGACATTTTAATGCAGGTNGAGAAGCCTGCNCGTTATATNGGCAATGAGGTGAACTCTGTCGTAAAGGATAAATCACAGGTGNCAATACGGTTTGCCATGTGTTTTCCGGATGTATACGAGATCGGTATGTCTCATCTGGGCATCCAGATTATATATAGTATGCTGAACGAGTGGGAGGANGTGTGGTGTGAGCGCGTCTATTCTCCGTGGGTTGATCTGGATAAGATTATGCGGGATAAGAATATTCCGCTTTTTGGNTTAGAGTCGCAGGAACCNGTCAAGNATATGNATTTTCTTGGGATAACCATNCAGTATGAAATGTGCTATACGAATATTCTGCAGNTACTGGATCTTGCACAGATTCCACTATATGCTAAAGACCGGGGCGAGGATATGCCTATCGTGATCGGCGGCGGNCCGTGCACCTATAATCCGGAGCCGATTGCAGAATTTTTTGATCTGTTCTATATCGGTGAAGGTGAGACACAGTACCGCAGATTATTTGACTGGTATATTGAAAATAGGGATAATGGCGGGTCAAGACAGGATTTCTTACGCGGCGCCGCGAAGATTCCCGGCATATATGTGCCGCAGTTCTATGAGGAGCTTTATAACGAGGACGGTACGATACAGGGAAGGCGTAAGCAGTATGATGATATTCCCGATACTATCTTAAAAGAGATCGTGATGGATGTGACAAATACGCATTATCCGCTAAAGCCGGTAGTTCCTTTTATTAAGGTGACACAGGACCGGGTAGTATTGGAGATTCAAAGGGGCTGCATCCGTGGCTGCCGGTTCTGTCAGGCAGGACAGTTATATCGTCCCGTGCGGGAGCGGAATGTGGACAANCTTAAGGAATATGCTGTNGAAATGCTTAAGAATACGGGATATGAAGAGATTTCCTTAAGTTCTTTAAGTTCCAGCGATTATTCCCGNCTGGATGAACTTTTGGATTTCCTGATTGAAGACTGCGGTCAGAGACATACGAATATCTCCCTGCCGTCTCTGCGTATTGATGCCTTTTCTCTGGATGTNATGAGCAAGGTACAGGATGTCAAGAAGAGCAGCCTTACCTTCGCGCCGGAAGCGGGCAGNCAGAGACTGCGTGACGTAATCAATAAGGGATTGACGGAGGANGTGATCTTAAAAGGCGCGGCNCTTGCCTTTCAGGGNGGNTGGACCAGGGTNAAACTCTATTTCATGCTGGGACTNCCNACNGAGACAGAGGAAGATATNCGNGGCATCGGCGANCTTTCCAATAAGATTGCNGCGACTTTTTTTGATACCGTTCCGAAGGACAAGCGTGTCAACGGCAAAGTNCAGATCGTNACCAGCACNTCCTTTTTCATTCCGAAGCCTTTTACNCCCTTTCAGTGGGCACCNATGTGCACGAAGGAGGAATTTATCGAGAAGGCTTATCAGACNAAGCGGGGNATTATGGAGCAGCTCAATCAGAAGAGCATCAAATATAACTGGCATGAGGCGGACGTNAGNGTGNTNGAGGGTGTGTTTGCCAGAGGTGACCGCAAAATCGCGCAGGTGATTATGGANGCTTATAAAAGGGGNTGTCTGTTTGACTCNTGGAGCGAGTATTTCCACAATGACNTATGGATNNAANGCTTTGAGNACTGNGGGCTGGATATCGGATTCTATACNACGAGGGAGCGGGCNGATGATGAGATTTTCCCGTGGGATTTCCTGGACTGCGGCGTGACGAANGAGTTTTTGCTGCGTGAATGGAAGAANGCGCAGGCACAGACAGTTTCTCCCAACTGTAAGGTGCAGTGTCAGGGGTGCGGAGCAAACCGTTTCGGCGGCGGAATCTGTTATGAGAGNGTGTGTGANTAAAAGAGGGGAGCCTTTATTATGGCAGATGTCATTCAAAATGAAAAAGAGCTGGAATTTGCTATTTTTTGTGTGGAAAATATAGCAATTCATTTGAATGTTGCNGCGGAGAAGGTTTATGATGCATTGACGNTNAAAAGTGACATTNTATANAGNTATATNGTNCCATGCTANGATATNNTGCATACNCANGGCAAGGAATATATCGTNGANGATATTTTGGAACTTATGAAAAAGAGAGGAATAACGNTATGATTCTATATCATGGNTCATATACGGAAGTCGNAAATCCGNANATNATACATTCCAGAACNAATGTAGATNTTGGGCNGGGATTTTANACAACNCCGCTTTTGGATCAGGCACAAAAATGGTGTAAAAAGTTTAAAGATAAAGGGGAATCAGCAGTTGTTTCTGTTTANACATTGGATGANANTGCTNTAAATNANTGTAAAGTGANGANATTTGACAGTTATTCNGAAGAATGGTTAGAGTTTGTTCTCAAATGCCGGCGCNNTGAAGANGACNCAGATTATGAGATTGTTATGGGCGGTGTGGCGAATGATAAAGTGTTTAATACGGTTGANCTGTTTTATGANGGNNTGATTGACATGACAGAAGCNNTNAANCGGCTGCGNTATGAGAAACCTAATTTTCANNTAGTATTCCGCTCACAAGATGTAATTGANCAATATCTAAAGTATGAGAGGAGNGNGNNNGNATGAATGCGAATCCGANTTTATTGCAAATGAAGTATGCCCGCGTGGTCAGTTTNTTTGCCGAAATAACAAGNATATCGNTGGACGAGGCNCTTAACTTTTTTTATCATTCTGATTTATATCAGCTTGTTAAAAACGGAGTATCGGATATGCACTGNATGAGCGATGAGTACCTTGCAAAAGATTTGCAGGATGAATATGAAAAAATGGCGTAAAACATACATTTTCAATTCAAGCATATTTAAAGATGCTGAGAAGCATTTGATTTATGTTCAGAACTCTGATGAAAACGGAGGTTGTCAATGAAAATCAGAATCAAGTTTGCCAAATACGGCACAATGAAATTTATAGGTCATCTGGACATGATGCGCTTTTTTCAGAAAGCGATTAGGCGGGCTGAAATTGACGTTAAGTATTCGGAAGGCTTTAGCCCCCACCAGATCATGTCCTTTGCGGCGCCTTTGGGCGTAGGGATTGAGAGCCGTGGGGAATATATGGATATTGAAGTGCTCTCCATGACTTCTACGGAGGATATGAAAGATGCACTGAATCAGGTCATGGTGGAAGGCGTGGAAGTGCTTTCTGTAACTATATTGCCGGAGCACGCGAAAAATGCCATGTCCAGCGTTGCAGCGGCTTCTTACAGCCTGCGGATGAAAGAGGGCAGTTTTCCGATTGATGATCTGGAAGGTAAAATACAGGATTTCTGCAGTCAGGTTACCATCCCTTACACGAAAGAAACGAAGAAAAGTGTTGTTGAGCTGGATTTAAAACAAGGCATCTATGAACTCGAAGCGGGACAGAACGGAACGATTCACATGCTTGTCAATGCAAGCAGCAGCGGAAATATTAAGCCTACGATGGTATTTGAAAAACTGTGTCAGTTTGCGGGTGTAGAAATTTCCCCGTCAGCTTATCAGGTGACCAGACTGGAGACTTACACTGATACTGCGAAAGATGGAGACGACCACAGATTTATCCCGCTTGCAGATGTGGGGTAAGAAACAAAGAGGACTGAACATGGCATATACAGACAAAGTAAAAGGACTAAACGCAAATACGCTTAAACTGATAGCGATTGTGGCTATGACGCTGGATCATTTAACATGGACATTGTTTCCGGGCTACTCTACAGAGTGGTATGTGATTCTTTTACATATTATCGGCAGAATAACAGCGCCTATTATGTGGTTTTTCATTGCCGAGGGGTATTATCACACACATAATATTAAGAAATATGCTGCGAGATTATTTATATTGGCAGTTATATCTCATTTTGCTTACAATTTCTGCTTTGGAATACCTTTCATCCCTTTTCAGACTACAATATTTAATCAGACAGGGGTTGTATGGTCGTTAGCATGGGGACTGGTATTACTGTACATATTTGACAAGGCTGAGTGGAAAGCGTGGCAGAAAAGCGTGGCGGCTATCATCATCTGTCTCATTACTTTTCCTTCCGACTGGAGCTGTATTGCTACCATGGCGATTTTATCGATCGGCATGAACAGGGGAAATTTTCAGAAACAGATGACGCATATGATGGCTTGCGTAGTTATGTATGCGATAGTATATTTCCTGTTTATCGATAAAATATATGCACTCATCCAGTTGGGAACCTGCCTTACTATTCCGCTTTTACGACTCTATAATGGGGAACGCGGCACTTTTAAGGGAATGGGCAAATTATTTTATGTGTATTATCCGTTTCATTTGTTCATATGCGGTATGATACGCGTTATATTATGGGGTGTCGGATATTCAACCGGAACAGCAAATTTTTAGATAATGTGTCAAAGTTTCAGGCTTTTTATAGGCTCAGTCAAAGGGCAATCATTCGGTCGTTGGAATATAGGGAACTTTTTTGCAAAATATATTTGCAAGAGTTCCCTATAATATTATTGATAAAATTTCAAAAAACTATTGACCTTCCACCTTGTGGAAGCCTTATTCTGATTGCAACAGGACGGGTAAGAAAGGAAATCATACCATGAAGATCAACGAAGTTGAACAGCAGGTGGGTATTACCAAAAAGAACATCCGCTTCTATGAACAACAAGGGCTTCTGAATCCCAGGAGAAATGTTGAAAACGGATATCGGGACTATATGGAGGAAGACGTGTCTGAGTTAAAGAAAATCAAACTTCTCAGAAAGCTTTCCCTTCCGATTGAAGAGATCCGTAAGATTCAGCATGGCGAACTGCTTCTTGAGGATGCGCTGCAACGGCAGTTGATCGTTTTAGAACGGGAGAAAATTAATTTGCAGGAAACTTCCGGACTCTGCCATAGTCTTTTGGAAGATCATTGTAAATACCCCGTTCTTATGCCTGATGAATACTTGGAAAGGATGGTGGCAATGGAGAAAGAAGGAACGAGATTTACCAATGTGAATAAGAATGATATCATTCAAAAAAAATTTGGCTCCATCATTGCGGCAGGGACATTTATTATTTTTATGGTGTTTTTAATCTGTGTCTTTATTTGGGGCTATATAACAGACCCGATTCCGCTCTGGATGCTGGGTGTATTTATTTTCATACCGATAGCGGTGATTATGGCAGTGATTATCGCACTGATACAGCGTATGAGAGAGATTGAAGGAGGAGAAGAAGATGCTGCTCGTAAATACTGATTATATTTCAGGAAAAGAATTAGAAACATTAGGAATTGTGAAGGGAAGTATTGTGCAGACGAAAAATTTCGGCAAGGATTTTATGGCCGGAATTAAAACATTAGTCGGCGGAGAGGTCACGGAATATACGGAAATGCTCAATCAGGCAAGACAGATCGCCGTGAAGCGTATGGTGGATGAAGCGCAGGCGATAGGCGCGGATGCAATCGTCAATGTGCGGTATGCGTCTTCCTCGGTTATGCAGGGAGCGGCGGAAGTGATTGCTTATGGCACGGCTGTGAGATATAAGAATCTGTAGCAGTAAGAGGATGTCTTATGGGGAAGAGCAAGGACATCCTCTATATTTCGGATTTTAATTTGAGCGGAGGATGAACCGATATGGAACATAAAATAACGAAAAAACGCACAATTCTATTTTGCGTTATAACTTTTACCCTGACATGGCTGCTTCTTGCATTGATTCCGGTTATGGGGGTAGCTTACGGGGGAATAGAGTCCCTTGTCATATTTATGCTGTGTATGTTTATGCCGGCTCTCGGCAATGTACTGACCAGACTGACCACAAAGCAGGGGTTTCACGATTTTAAGCTGGCACCCAAATTCAAAGGGAATGGGCGAAATTATCTGTTTGCTTATTTCAGTTTTATTATCTTAGTCTATCTGGGTATATTGGTTTATTATCTGATCTACAGCGAACAGTTTGACCTGACCGCATCCGTGATGTGGGATTTTGCTCCGGATATGCGCACGTCGCAGATCGTCAATTTGATCGTGGTCACGGCGATTTCACCAATTATCAATGTGATTCCGACTCTTGGCGAAGAGCTCGGCTGGCGTGGATATCTGTTATACGGATTAAAGGACTCCTGCGGCAGCATGAAAGCTGTTTTGTTTACAGGCATAATCTGGGGAATATGGCATGCTCCGATGATTGCTATGGGACACAATTATGGCACGGATTACCCTGGATATCCTTATCTGGGCATTTTGATAATGATTGTCTTCTGCACTTTCATCGGAGTGATTGAAGGGTACGTCACACTGCGTACAGACAGCGCACTTCCGGCAGCGATCTGCCACAGCGCCATCAACGGCTTGGGAAGCACAGGCATACTGTTCTGCAGTACAACGCAATATAAGATGTTGATCGGTCCTGCATATGCAGGAATAATCCCTTTTATGCCGACTATTTTGTTTGCATTCTATATTCTGTATAGAATTAAAAAAGAAGAACTGTAAAACGCATTCGTATGATTTGCCGCAGGATTCTGTTTTGGCTTTTCTCCTATATTGTGATATACTATTCACAGCGAACTTCCGTCGTATGGCGTAGTTTCAAAACGTAGGATGATATAAGCAGGAGTCTGCGATGTCGGCAAAAGGCAAAATTCTGATTTTAAAATTAAATGAACAATTGCTCTCCATACTCATACGGGATAATCAGATTCTTTCCATACAGGTACAGAATCAGAACGAGTATGCGGTGGGGAACATCTATGTAGGCAAGGTGAAGAATATCTCTGAAAATATCGGAGCCGCATTTGTGGATCTGGGGCAGGGATATCTCACCTTTTTGCCGCTTACGGACGCAAAATACGCCTGTGTGGTGAATCGGAAAGCGGACGGGAAGATTAAAGCGGGGGATGAAATTCCCGTTCAGATCATCAAAGAACCGATGAAAACGAAGCTGGCAGGTGTGACGACATCAATTTCCCTGTCGGGGCAGTATGTTGTCGTGGGGGTGCCGCGACAGGAATATTACCGGAACCGGAACCATACAGAACCGGATTACGGTATACAGACAGAGGACTCTGGCGGCATTTGCGGACAGAACATTGTTCAGATATCATCTAAACTGAGTAAGAAGAAGCAGATCAGATTCCGAAGTATAGAGGCGCTGCGGCAGATAGCCGAACATTATCAGCTTATCGTCCGTACGAATGCCGGTGAACTTACCGAAGATGAGCCGTTGATTGAAGAAGCACAGTATTTGACAGAGCAGTTGGCACATATTATGCAGATTGCGGATAAACGTACCTGCTATAGCTGCCTGTACCGCGGCAGGCCCGATTATGTTCATTTTATTGAAAACACCTATACGGCAGAATATGATGAGGTAATCACTGATCTTCCCGAAATCTATGAAGTACTGCAATCTCAGTTCGCGGGAAGGGATCTGTCGCTCCGTCTCTATGAGGACCGGATGCTGCCGCTTTATAAGCTGTATGCCGTAGAAACGCGGATCCATGAGCTTTTAGACAGGAAGGTATGGTTAAAGTCCGGCGGTTATCTTGTCATTGAGCCGACAGAGGCCCTTATTTCCATTGACGTAAACAGCGGAAAATGCGAGCAGGGCAAAGACAAAGAGGAAACAGCCGTAAAGATCAACATGGAAGCTGCCGAGATGATTGCCGTACATCTGCGGGCGAGAAACTTATCGGGCATTATTCTGGTGGATTTCATTAATTTCAGAAAAAAGGAGCATGAGAGACAGCTCGTGGAATATATGAGAAGTTTGCTTAAGAAAGACAGTATCACGGCAGATGTTGTGGATATGACGGGACTCGGATTGATGGAAATTACAAGGAAGAAAGTGAACCCGAGTTTCCGGGAGCAATTTGGAGTAGCGGCTCCGCATAAATTATAAGATATGTTATACTACAATAGGATTAAAGAAAAAGAGAAAGGCATGGTTTTTCATATGAAGCTTTTGAGTTTCGAGAAGGTAAAAGACGGAAAGTACCTGAAAAATTATGAGCTGACCTATATCAATAAGGCAGGCAGGGAGAAAAAATACGAGATCGTCAGCCGGAGTGAGATTGCGGGACCGGAGGCTATCGGACAGCGTGTAAGCGGTGTTTCCATCGTGGCGTACCACGAGGATAAGCTGCTGTTACTGAGGGAATTTCGCATGGGTGTTAACCGCTTCGTATACAATCTGTGTGCGGGTATGATCAACGAAGGGGAGTCTTTGGAAGAATGTATTCAAAGGGAACTTTATGAAGAGACGGGACTCAGTGTGAAAAAAATTCGCAGTATTCTGCCGCCTTCTTTTGCGGCGGTTGCCTTTTCCGATGTGAAAACACAGATCGCATTCGTGGATGCGGAAGGGGATTTCGAGGATCATACATCGGAGAATGAGCAGATCACGGCCAATTTTTACAGCAAAGAAGAGGTGCGGGAACTGTTAGAGACGGAAGAATTCAGTTCCAGAGCGCAGATGGCGGCGTATTTCTTTGTGATGCCGAAGGGTGAAGCGTAAACGGAAGCATGAGAGGAATAGAAGCGGAAGCATGAGTTGTTGTATGGGCAGAATAATCATCTGTCGGACAACGGCTCTTTTTTTGCCCTGTTATCCACTATATGTATATTTGCCTTTATTACCGGAGCGGATGTGAAGCATAGTTTAGTTTTTTTATTATTTTTATGATTGACATATCTGTAACTTCTGTCTATACTGTACTTGTAAATAACAATACAGTCAAGAAAGTAGGTGAGCATATGCATATTGTATTGTCAAACAGTTCTGCTCTGCCGATCTATGAGCAGATCAAGGAACAGATTAAGACACAGATTTTAACCGGTGAACTGTGTGAAAATGAAATGCTCCCTTCCCTGCGGCAACTGGCTAAAGACCTAAAAATCAGTGTCCTTACTACAACGAGGGCATACAATGAGCTGGAAGAGGAGGGATATATCACAAGCAGACAGGGAAAAGGATTCTATGTAATGCCCAGCGGCTCGGACTTAATGCGGGAGCAGCTGATTAAGGAAGTGGAGAGTCATTTAAATAACGCGATCACGGCAGCGCGCAGGGCATCCCTGTCACCCGATGAACTAGGCAACTTATTGAAATTATTACAGGAGGTAAGCGATGACTGAAAATAATTTGGAATTGCATAATGTAAGTAAAACTTTTTCGGAATTTTCGCTGCACGATATCAGTTTTGAACTTCCCAAAGGTTATATCATGGGGCTGGTTGGCTCTAACGGCGCCGGTAAAACAACGACGCTCAATCTTATCATGAATATGATGAAAAAGGATGACGGCAGCATTAAAGTGTTCGGTAAAGATCACCTCGAATATGAAAAGCAGATCAAACAGGAGATCGGTATCGTATATGACAGTAACTTTTTCGTGGACACATGGACTGTTAAGGAGCTGGAAAAGGCGCTGTCCATGTTTTATGACGAATGGAATCACGGCACATTTATCAGAATGAAAGAGCAGTTTGAGCTTCCCGATAAGACAAGAATCGGCAAAATGTCGCGCGGGATGCAGATGAAACTTATGCTGGCATGCGCGTGCTCGCATAACGCGAAGCTGCTTCTTCTGGATGAACCTACAAGCGGTTTGGATCCCACAACCAGAAGCGAAATTTTGGACATTCTTCAGGATTACATTCAGGATGGGGAGAAAAGCGTACTTTTTTCTACACATATTACAACAGATTTAGAAAAAGTGGCCGATTATATCACATATCTGGAACATGGGAGGATTGTTTATACTGGAAGTATGGAAGAACTGCTTGCAAAGTATTGTGTTATCAAAGGCGCTCCAGGTGAACTGACAGAAGGCCTGCGGCAGCATTTAATCGGTCTGTCCCAGACAGCTCTTGGATTTGAGGGGCTTATAAAGACTGATACGGCGAAGAAATATAAGGGGTTTGTGCTAGATACGCCCACAGTAGATGAAATTATTGTTCATATCGGAAAGGAGGCTAAGAGATGTCAGGAACATTCAAAATGACAAAACTCGATTATTACACGGCAAAATCATTGATCTTTGAAAATATTGTTGCTACTTTCGTAATCACTGCGATTTTCAGTTTCATGGAGTCTTCCATGTATACTCTTTGCTTTACGGCGGCATGGTACGCGGCACTAGCTTCAACTAATATTTTTATGATACAGGATAAAAACGGTCTTGAGCGTTTATATGCCTCACTGTCGCTTGACAATAAAAATATTGTTGCCGGCAGATTTCTTTTTTGCTACATTCAGTATTTAATAATATTGGGAGTGACTGTCATAATAGGCGTCGGCGCTATGTTTGTATACGGTGATACATTACAGTTCATGACACTTCTTACGGCAGTCTGCGAATCACTATTAATCTTCACGGCAGTGACTTGCATTCAAATTCCGATCTGTTTGCGGTTACCCTATGCTAAAGCACGTTTCTGGTGCGTGATTGTTCTTATGGCAGTGGTGGCGCTTGTCACATATACAGCATTAAATGTATCTTCGGCAGGGGATGTCGATTTCAGTATTAAAATTAATCAAGGCCTTTTGAGTGCCATATGTGTGGCGGTGAGTATAGCAGTTTTGCTCATATCTTATCTGATAGCGATAGGATGTTATAGTAATAGGATGAGAACAAACTAAAGGATTTTGATGTGGTTTTATAGAAAAAGGACAATTAGTGGAATGTTAAAAATATCGAATCTTACAAAAAAATATAAAGAGATAATAGCAGTAGATAATTTCAATTTTGAAATTAAAAGTGGGCATATTTACGGTATTGTTGGTCCGAATGGTGCTGGGAAAACAACTTTTTTTAAACTCCTTGCTGGATTGGCAGTGCCTACTTCGGGACAAGTAAATGTTTCGACAGGAGAGTCGATCGAAATATTTAGGAGAAGGATGAGTTTTATGATTGAAAATCCTTATTTATATGAAAGTATGACAGCACTTGAGAATATTAAAATAATCGGTGGCATTAAAGGTGAGACTAATGAAGAAAACCTGAAACAATTATTGGAACTTGTAAAGATTGACAAAACTGGGAAAAAGAAAGTAAAGCAATTCTCGCTGGGTATGAAACAGAGACTTGGTATTGCCTGTGCGCTTGCATCAAATCCGGAGGTGTTGATATTAGATGAACCAATGAATGGCGTTGATCCAGAGGGCATTGTTGAATTGAGAGAGATACTGCTTGATCTATGTAAAGAAAAAAACATTACACTTTTAATATCAAGTCATATTCTGGGGGAATTATTTCAGTTATCTTCTGATTTTGTATTCATAAAGGGTGGACAGATAATAGATATGATTGATAAAGAAACTTTGAAAAATACAGGGCTTGATCTTGAACAATATTATATGAGGGAGATAATTGGCAATGAACAAAGGTAATTTATATAAAATTGAAATGTATCGTTTTATTCATTCTTTTTTCATGTTTATATGCATGGTTGCAATCTTTTTTGCAACCATTTTTTTTGCTGTTGATAATTCTGAAGCTTTGCTGGGTGATGGCACTCAAATGGGAGCTATAAATTCCACAATGAAGGTAGTAAATCTGATGATAGTATTTCTCGTTTCTGTAGTGGCAGCAAATTATGTGGGCAGGGAATTTAAACAAAAGACGATTAATCATGAGGTTATGGCCGGATACAGCTTATGGAGAATTTGCTGTACGAAAGCGATTACGTGTGGGCTTTGTGTTTCAATAATGCTGCAGTTATGCATATATATATTTTTTGCGTCTGTCTCGGGAGCATTGCAAATGTATTCATTTATACATATTTTATTTATGTTTTTTATATTGTGCCATATCTGCACTTGTACAGTTTTATATGTAATGCTTTGCAGAAACGGTGCGTTAGGTGGTTGTTTAGCGTTTGTCAGATTTACATTACTTGAAGTTTTGGTTTTATTTACGGCAGAGCTGTTTGTGACATCAGATGTTTACAACAGATGTAAGGAATTATCGGTCATGAGTCAGTGGAGTGCGGTTACTAATACAGATATTTTGATTCCGCCGGAATATATGATAAGCATTATCAGCGGAGCTGTTGTTGAATACATAGTATTATTGGTTATCATACAATTATCTTCAAAGAAATTTGATTTTTAAGGGGGTACTAAGAATGAAGAAGAGTAATCTGTTTCAGATTGAGTTATACCGGTTTTTTCATTCAATATCAATTATGAAATACGTTGTTTTAATCCCGCTAGTATTGTTTTTTATGAGCTATATCAATCTTGTTGGATTGGAACGTGAAATTACAGGAAAAATGGTATGGGCTTCAATGGCTCCTGACTTTTTGTATTTGCTTGCTTTCATCTGTACGATAATAGCGGTATATATAGGTAGAGAGTTTCGTCAAAAGACAATCTATTATGAGATCATGAGTGGACATACTTTTTGCGAAATTTCTTTTTCAAAAACTATGATCTGTGGCATAATTATACCGGTAGTTATGATTATATGCATGATAACATATCTGTTGTTTTTTCCCTCCGCATTGTGTGAAGATTTTTTTTTCGGATTTTTTGCTTATTATTAATTTTTTTTCATGTGTGTTCTTGCACGATTTTATATGTTATGCTGTGTCGAAGTTCTGCAATTGGAGGAGCTTTTGCATTTATCAAATTTTTTGTGATAGAAGCTGTCCTTCAGCTGGCGCTAAATAAAGAAGGTGCTTGGATTAAGGGGTTACTTGTCTTTGAACAATGGTATAGACTATTGAATATTGAAGAATCATTATCAAAGGAATTGGTAATAAGTATTTTAATATCAATCATAACTGAGTATGGAATATTACAAGGAATACTGTTGTGGCATTCTAAACGGGCGGATATGTGAATGGTGAGTTAAATTCCTGAATAAAACGGACTCAACATGATTACCGACCCACTTGCTGACTAACATCATGAATTTTTATAATTTTTAAAATAAATACATTGACAAATATCTCCAAAAAGGATATTATAATCGAGTATGCCGCATAGTGAGGTAAGAAGTATGTCCATTGATAATGGTTTTTTAGTATTATATCATATAGACATCACCGAAGCTAGCGAGTAAATGGACTTCGGTTCATGAATAGGAGGTGCCATATGTACGCAATTATTGCAACAGGTGGAAAGCAGTACAAAGTTTCTGAGGGAGACGTCATTAAGGTTGAAAAGCTGGACGCTGAAGTCGGAGCTTCTGTAACATTTGACCAGGTTATAGCTGTTAGCGATAAGGAACTTAAGGTTGCAGGCGATGTAGAGAGTGCAACTGTTACCGGAACCGTTATGGATCAGGGTAAGTACCGCAAAGTTATCGTATACAAGTACAAGAGAAAAACAGGCTATCACAAGAAAAATGGTCATAGGCAAGCATACACTCAGGTTAAGATCGATAAAATAAATGCATAGTATTTTTGATACTGATACAAGGTATTTATTTACACATCATATTTTTGAGAGTGTGCAGAGACGATCGCCGCAGACAAATCAACAGATGCCGGAGATCGTAATCAAAGGTGTGAGATGACACAGATCACATTTTATAAAACAACAGCAGGAGAATATCAGGGGTTTACATGTGACGGACATGCAGGATACGCCAATTATGGTGAAGATATCGTTTGCGCATCCATTTCGGTACTTGTCATTAACACAATCAATTCTCTGGAAGAGATAACAGCGGAGAAGATAAACGTGGAGACAGACAAAGACCGCGGAGTCATCCGGTGTAGGTTTGTTGACCGGACTTTGAAGGAGACTTCAAGGGTACTCGTGGATTCACTGGTGTTGGGACTTACCCAGATTGAGAAACAATATGGGAAGAACTATTGTAAATTGACATTTGAGGAGGTGTAATACCATGTTAAATATGAACCTTCAATTTTTTGCACATAAGAAAGGTGTTGGTTCTACTAAGAACGGTAGAGATTCCGAGGCCAAGAGATTAGGTGCGAAGAGAGCTGACGGACAATTCGTTAAGGCAGGAAATATCTTATACAGACAGCGCGGAACCAAGATCCATCCAGGTGTAAATGTGGGAATCGGCGGCGACGACACATTGTATGCTCTGGTTGACGGTGTGCTTCGTTTCGAGAGAAAAGGAAGAGACAAGAAACAGGCTTCCGTATATCCTGTAGAGAAATAGGATGATTGATTCGGGCTTCGAACATCTAGGTGTTTGGAGCCTTTTTTCTAATAAAGTGCAGGAATGGAGAAAGCTATGTTTGCAGATCGTGCTAAAATCTATGTAAAGAGCGGAAAGGGCGGAGATGGACATGTGTCTTTCCGCAGGGAAAAATATGTGCCCAATGGCGGCCCGGACGGCGGTGATGGCGGTAATGGCGGAAATGTATATTTTGAGGTGGATGAAGGGCTCAATACGCTCACAGACTTCCGCCATATCCGCAAATACTGTGCCGGCAACGGTGAAAATGGCGGTAAACGTAACTGTGCAGGTAAGAGCGGTGAGGATATCATCATCAAAGTTCCGGAAGGTACCGTGATCAAGGAAGCGGAAAGTGGACAAGTTATAACCGATATGTCCGGAGAGAACCGCAGATTCCTGCTTTTAAGCGGTGGAAAGGGCGGTAACGGCAATCAGCATTATGCCACCAGCACCATGCAGGCACCCAGATATGCACAGCCCGGACAGGAGGCACAGGAACTGGAGCTTTTGCTGGAACTGAAGGTGATTGCCGATGTAGGGCTGGTAGGTTTCCCAAATGTGGGAAAATCCACATTTCTTTCTAAAGTGACAAATGCAAGACCGAAGATTGCGAATTATCATTTTACGACGCTGAATCCTAACTTGGGTGTAGTGGATTTAGAAGATGCCAAGGGATTTATCATTGCGGATATTCCCGGATTGATTGAAGGCGCATCCGAGGGTGTTGGTCTCGGACATGAGTTCCTGCGGCACATTGAACGCACGAAACTGATTGTGCATATCGTAGATGCGGCTTCTACGGAGGGACGTGATCCCATTGAAGATATCTATGCCATCAATAGGGAGCTGGAAGCCTACAATGCTGAGATTGCCAAGCGGCCGCAGATCATTGCGGCTAATAAGATTGACATGATCTATACAGAGGATGATCCTGTAGCAAAGATCAAGGCAGAGTTTGAGCCTAAGGGAATTCCGGTATATGCCATATCCTCAATCAGTGGACAGGGGCTTAGAGAATTATTGTATGATATCAATAATCAGTTGGAAAAATTAGATTCTAAACCGGTCATATTTGAGCAGGAATTCTTTCCGGAATATCATTTTAATACGGAAAGCGATCCGTTTACCGTTATCTACAACGAGGAAGAGGATGCTTATGTGGTAGAAGGCCCGAGGATCGAGAAGATGCTGTCCTACACGAATCTGGAATCCGAAAAAGGGTTCAAGTTCTTTCAGGACTTCTTAAAGGACAACGGTATTCTGGAACAGTTGGAGTCACTGGGAATCAGCGAGGGCGATACGGTGCGTATGTACGGTCTATCCTTCGATTACTATAAGTAATGCACCGGATATGATCCATAATATGAATTTACAACAGTTGAAAACAGAGGTATATTATGACAAGTAAACAGAGAGCATATTTAAAGAGTCTGGCGAGTACGTTAAATCCTATTTTTCAAGTAGGAAAATCCAGCCTGACACCGGAATTTACATCGGCAATTAATGAAGCGTTCAATACAAAAGAACTGATTAAGATTGCCGTGTTAAAAAACTGCATGGATGATCCCGGTGAAATCGCGCAGGTAATCGCAGAACGTACACATTCTCAAGTAGTGCAGGTAATCGGCAAGAAGATCGTACTTTACAAGCCGGACAAAAAAGACCCGAAAATCGTGCTGCCGAAGGAAAATCCTTCGAGGCAGGGAAATTGAGCGATTGGCATAAAATATAGTCCGGCACGGCGTTGCTGTACAGGAGGTAGATTTTGAGAAAAGTAGGAATCATGGGCGGTACTTTCAACCCGATTCATAACGGTCATCTGATGCTCGCACAGAAAGCACTTAAGCAGTTTACGTTGGATGAGGTGATTTTCATGCCATGCGGTGTGCCGTATATGAAGGCCGGCCAGAAGGTGGAAGACGGCCGGGTACGTGCCGAAATGACGGCGCTTGCAATCGAGGGGCATCCCCGGTTTACGCTGTCTGTCATGGAGCTTGCGCAGACGGGTAATACTTACACCTATCAGACATTAAAGCGGCTGCGTGCGGAAAATCCGCAGACTGCATACTATTTCATTGTGGGCGCTGACAGTCTTTTTCACATGTCCAAATGGGCTCATCCCGAGGAAATTTTCGCTGACTGCTGTATTCTGGCAGCCGTGCGGGATGGCAAGACGACTGCGGACATGGAAGAACAGATTCGGGTTTTACAAAAAGAATACCGTGCAGATATTCGTCTGTTGCAGACAGAATGCATGGATATTTCTTCTTCAGACATTCGACGAAAAATTGCGGCCGGAGAGTCCGTCGAGAAGGATGTGCCAGAATCTGTCAGATTATATATAGCACAGCAAGGTTTATATCGCGAGGAGGAACAGCCCGGAAAGGATTGATATACACATGAAAACGGCAGATCTGGCAAAATTCAGAAAAGAAATGGAGAAAAAGCTGGAACCCAAGCGATATGAGCATACTTTGAGTGTTGCATATACGGCGGCTAATCTGGCCGCGGTACATGGTGTAGATATAGAAAAAGCGCTTGTGGCGGGTATGCTGCATGACTGCGCCAAGTGTTTAAGTTACAAAAAGCAGATGTCTCTTTGTTCCCAAAATCATATCGTGCTCTCTGAAACAGAAGCTCAGGAAGATTCTCCGCTCTTACATGCCAAAGCAGGCGGTGCTTTGGCAAAGCAGGAATACGGCATTACCGACGAAGACATTCTGAATGCGATATATTATCACACTACGGGCAGACCGCAGATGAGCCCCTTAGAACAAGTAATCTATATCGCGGACTATATTGAGCCCGGACGGAAACATATGAAAAGAACCGCGGCTATTGAAGAGCAATATATGCAGAATCTCGCGGCGGCACGTAAACTGGCCTATCAGGACTTGAATAAAGCGTTATGCAGAATTTTACAGGATACGTTAACTCATCTGACACAGAAGGGTGGGGAAATAGATCCCATGACCAGAGAAACCTATGAATATTATAGGAAACTGTAATATAGCATTAAGTACGGCATGCAGGGTCTGCAAAACAGTTCCCTATTTATGACACAACAGAAAGAGAGGAAGCAGCAGTTTATGGATAGTAAAGAAATTGCAAAACTTGCCATCGCGGCATTGGAAGATAAAAAGGCTGAAGACATCAAGGTTATCGATATCAGCGAGGTATCCGTGATTGCGGATTATTTTATTATCGCAAACGGCACAAATAACAGCCAGATTCAGGCGCTTTCAGACAACGTAGAAGAGAAGCTCGGACAGGCGGGCGTTCCCCTAAGACAGATTGAAGGTTATAATAATGCCAACTGGATACTTCTTGACTTTCATGATGTGATTATCCATATTTTTGATAAAGAAAATCGTTTATTTTACGATTTGGAGCGCATTTGGAGAGATGGGAAACTTGTTGAAAATTTTTAAGCAACGGATGAAATTTCCTATAAGCAAAAAAAGAAGCCGACATGCTGTAAAAAGCAATGCCGGCTTCCGTTCATTCGGACTGTTAAAATCCACTTTGCATAAATAATTATGAATCGGCGCTTTTTGTCTCACCACCTGCATACATATAGAATGTGATGATATAAAGACCCGCGATACCGACTAACGAATAAATGATTCTTGAGAACCATGACATATTACCGAAAACAAATGCCACAAGGTCAAAACTGAAAAGACCGATCAACCCCCAGTTAATAGCACCGATAATGGCAATCGTCAGGGCAAGATAATCTAAACCTTTATTTTTCATGCTTTTTCCCCCTTTTTGAAAACGTACAATACCGTTACTTCAAATCTTGATAGGCTAATTTTCATGCCTTTGAAAGATTCTCGTCATAAACTTAAAATAGTAACTGCCGACTTTCGTTGACAGTTACTATTATTATGTCTTGCGCCAAATATACTATACTGGAAAATATACCAATAACAATACAGCGTGAATAATTCATACATGATTTACAAAAAATATCAGTTCAGATATCAATATTATTGGCGGTACAGCCTGAATACACCAAAAACCTTGCCCAGAATCTGGCAGTTATCAACAATAATTGGCTCCATAGAATCGTTTTCGGGCTGCAGACGAATATGGCCGTTTTCTTTATAAAATGTCTTAACAGTGGCGGAATCGTCGATCAAGGCAACCACCGTATCTCCGTTATTAGCAGTTTGACAGCTCTTAACAAAAATCTGGTCACCGTTATAGATTCCTACGTTGATCATGGAATCGCCCTTAACCTTCAGAGCAAAGGACTCACCGCTCGGTACCATATCGGCGGGAACGGGGAAATAGCTCTCAATATTCTGTTCAGCAAGAATGGGCTGCCCGGCAGCAACCTGTCCGATTACAGGAATGGAAACCATCTCTGTGCGTACCATCTGAAAATTATCATCACAAATTTCAATAGCACGCGGTTTTGTGGGGTCACGTCTGATATATCCGTTCTTCTCAAGAGTCTCTAGGTGAGAGTGCACGGATGAAGTTGATTTTAAATTGACAGCTTCGCAGATCTCCCGAACTGCCGGCGGATATCCCCGCTTTAGGATTTCATCTTTAATATAGTCAAGTATTTGCTGCTGTTTTGCGGTAATCTTACCATAACCCATAAATAATTACCTTATCCTTTCCTAAATAAATTGTGAAATTGTTCCTACGCTAAATTGCAAAAAAAGTAAGTGCATACTTTAAGAAAGAGCCAAGTTTCTTAAGATATTATAAGCATAACACAGGGAAGAACAAAAAGCAAACATATATTCAGAATATTTGTTCGAAAATTTTATTTAAAAGTATTGACACCAGAAAATATGTTCGATATAATACAAGGCATAAAGAACATTTGTTCGCAACATTTGTTCTGCTTTGTGAAAGGAGACGATTATAGAAATGTATAACAATCATGTAAGATATATGAGAAGAAAAGATTTGAGAAGTGAGAGAAGAATTCGCAGGAACAGAGTGAGAAGACAAAGAGAGATGATGAAAAATTTTCTTATTTTGGTCATGACCGTATGCCTAATCGTCACCTGCTCCGTGGCATTAAGCAGCTTCCGTTCCAATGCCAAGGCCGACACAGCACCCTCTTACAAATATTATAAGAGTATTATGGTATCTAATAATGACACATTATGGTCGATTGCAGAAGAGTACATGGACGGGGATCATTATACATCTATTAACGACTATATTAATGAAGTCAAAGCCATGAATTCTCTTTCGGACGACTCTATCCAATATGGGAGACATCTGGTGATTCCCTATTATGACACTGCTTTCACAGGATGATATTAATCTTCCGATTCATCAGAGTTATGTTTTTCCCGCAGCTTCACTTTATCGGCAGCATAACGGCGCCGTTCATCTTCCAGAGCGGCATAATGTTTTCTGGTCGTATTAACATCCTTGTGACCTAAAACATCCGCCACCAGATAGATATCCCCGGTTTCACGATATAGGGATGTGCCGTATGTGCTTCGAAGCTTATGCGGAGTAATTTTCTTAAGGCTTGTGACTGTAGAAGAGTATTTTTTTACCATATTTTCTACAGCCCGCACAGAGATCCGCCGATTCTGAAGGGACAGAAACAGTGCATCCTCATGCCCGGACTGCGGAATGATATGATGGCGGTCATCCAGATAGTCCTGCAAGGCATTTTCCACCTCTTCTCCGAAATAGACGACTGCCTCGTAACCGCCTTTACGTCTGATCTTTATGCCGTTATTTTTGAAATCCACATCACCGATGTCTAGTCCGACACATTCCGATACACGTATGCCCGTACCGAGAAGCAATGTAAGTATTGCAACGTCTCTTGTCTTTGTGACTTTATGGAAACGCTGCTGTGCCTTAGTCAGTCCGGTGCCATCCTCTACCTGATCTAGCAGAATGGCGACTTCATCCGCATCAAGACGAATAATTTCTTTTTCATGCAATTTGGGAAGCGGAACGAGAACCGCAGGGTTTTTCTCAATTAATTCCGCTTGAAAATAATAATTATAAAAACTTCTGAGAGCCGCCAGTTTTCTTTTCTTGCCACGCTCATCATTTGTGTAAACCTTGCCGTCTTTCTCATAGTAAGAAAGATATTCAATATATTCTTCGATATCTTCCCGCGTAAGCTGCTCCAATAATGTCAGCGGAAATTTCTGAATATCCATCTGCCCGCAATAACTGTTATTATCATGCAGATATTCAAAAAAGACCCTGATGTCGTACGCATATGCAAGCCTCGTCCGAGCCGAAGTATATTCACTGATACCACGGAAAAATTGTTTGCAGAAGGGCGGTAATGTGCCGATTACCTCTCTCATTTTCTGAACATTACTTATATTCTGCTGATCATGGTAATTTTGATCTTTTGCATTCATGACAGTTCCCATCCTTCCAGTTTTCCGCTCTGAATGGCGGTAAACATTCTTTCTTTAACTCCGGGGGTTTCCAGATTGATCTCACGGACAAGGTTTTTAATATATTCCCGTTTCGTATGTCCGTCCGCCGGACAGGGACTTTTTACTACGGGAACATTATATTTATTGACAAAACCGATCACATCCGCTTCATTCATGTAGATCAACGGACGAATCACGGTAATATCCGTGCGATCCAGGTAAGTGACCGGACGAAAGGTGTGGAATCGACCCTCATAGATCAGTGACATCATCATGGTCTCCACAACGTCATCCTTATGGTGGGCATATGCGACTTTATTACATCCGGAAGCCTTCATAGCATCATTTAATGCACCTTTTCGCATTTTTGCACACAGAGAGCATGGGTTTGATTCTTTTCGGTCATCGAAAATTATTTTGCCGATATCTGTCTTGATAATATGATACTCTACGTTAAGAGAAGCACATAACTCTTTTATCTTATCCAGATTCAGGTTCTCGAATCCCAGATCCACCGTGACGCCACAAAGCTCAAATGACTGCGGGTAGAATCTGCGTAGTCCCTGCAAGGCATAGAGCAATGTCAGGCTGTCTTTACCTCCGGAAATACCGACGGCAATCTTATCACCCGCCGTAATCATGTGATAATCATCTATGGCCTTACGCGTCAGGCTGTATAATTGCTGAAGTTTCATGTGATATTCCTTTCCCTCTGATAACTGCGGTCACCGCATCTATTATACAAAACAATCAACTCCTTAGCACTAAATTTTTAAATTTATAATGCAGATTATGAAAAAAATGGTATACTAATAAATATACCGTATTTTTTTTAGAGGCGTACGGATACGGAATGTACATAATTTATAGCGGGGTTAATCTAAATGAAATTTAAGTTTGAAAAAAAATACTTATGCTGGGGAATCACGGCATTTCTTGTGATTGTTGCAAGTATCTTATTTTATTATGTTCTTTTTCACAGATCTAACTTATCTAACGGTATTGCAAAGCTTATCGGGATCTCTATGCCGATTATAGACGGTTTTGTGTTGGCATATCTGATGACACCTGTTCTCAATAAGATTGAGAAATGTATTATCAAACCTCTATATATGAAAGCTAACGTACCGATGACAGCCAAAAATAAAAGGCGGATGAGAGGTCTTTCTATATTAGCGACCATCGTTTTGATTCTAATCATCCTATATGAATTTTTCGGAC
Source organism: Lachnospiraceae bacterium (assembly GCA_014804365.1). Taxonomy (GTDB): domain Bacteria; phylum Bacillota; class Clostridia; order Lachnospirales; family Lachnospiraceae; genus UBA3282. The sequence continues at coordinate 8,905 of JAAUZX010000036.1, read as the reverse complement.
TCATTATCCCTGAAGTGATCCGCAGTATACAGAGCATTATTTTCCAGTTCCCGATCTATGTCAATAACTTAAATACATGGGCGCTTGGACTTATGAAAAACAACCCTAATCTTGAGGAGGTGTTAAACGCACTGCTTGCCCAGTATTCTTCTAAATTACTGGATTATCTCAACAGCAATCTGCTTCCTCATATGAATGATCTTTTAAAGACGCTGTCATTGAGTGTGATCGGTGTATTTAAGGCACTGTGGAATTTTGTAATTGGTTTTATTATTTCTATCTATATTCTCGGCAGCAAGGAGAAATTTGCCGGACAGGCGAAGAAGATAGCCTATGCGTTGTTTGACCGCAAGACCGGAAATGAAGTCATCACAAACTTTCGATTTATCCATAGCACTTTTATCGGATTTATCGGCGGCAAAATCGTGGATTCCATTATTATTGGCGTTATATGTTTCGTATGTACCAGTATTATTGGAACTCCCTATGCAATCCTTGTGAGCGTAATCATCGGTGTAACTAATGTTATCCCTTTCTTCGGTCCATGGATCGGCGGAGTACCGAGTGCTCTGCTCGTTTTGATGGTTGATCCGATACAGGCGTTGTATTTTATTATTCTGATCCTGATTATTCAGCAGTTTGACGGCAATATTCTCGGACCGAAGATTCTGGGTGATTCTACAGGTCTTTCAGGTTTTTGGGTTATATTTGCAATCACAATATTCGGCGGTCTGTTCGGCGTACTCGGTATGGTAGTCGGTGTGCCGATCTTTGCAGTTTTCTATGCGGGAGTCAGCGCCATGATAAACAGAATGCTGCGTAAAAAGGATCTTCCTACAGATATACAGCCTTATATGACAGTGGGACAGATCGACGAGGCTAAAGTCTTCACAGAATATGTCCCGCCGGTCAAAAAGAAAAAGAGAAAAGAAGAGAGTAGTGACAATGAGACTTCTGATTCAACGCGTAAGTAGAGCAAGTGTAACGATAGAAGACAGGAGCGTCGGAGAGATCGGGCAAGGCTTCTGTGTATTTGTCGGTATTTCTGACAGCGATACGAAAGAAATTGCCGATAAAATGGTCCATAAGCTGGTTAATCTACGTATTTTCAGCGATGAGAACGGAAAGACAAATTTAAATATTTCTTCTGTCGATGGCGAATTGTTAATTGTTTCACAATTTACATTATATGCTGATTGTAAGCATGGAAACAGACCATCATTTATAAATGCCGGCAAACCCGAACCTTCGGAGCTGTTGTATCAGTACATTATAGAAAAATGTAGAGAATTTGTTCCGAAAGTTGCTCATGGCGAGTTTGGCGCTGATATGCAGGTAGCGCTTGTAAATGATGGCCCTTTTACAGTCTGGCTGGATTCTGAAGAAATATTTTAGGTTCGAAGGATAATTAGCCGTTTAAGAGCACAACTATTCGTTAAACTTGTGTTTTGCGCATAGTTATATATTGAAGCAATCCACTCTCAAATCATCCAAGTTGCCACAAAATGCAGTAAAATCAAGGTTATGCGCGGTTTTATAAAATACAAATTATATTCAATTATCTTTCACGGACTTTGCAGCGCAACATATCCGGTATCAGATACGATTTGCTGACCTTGAGGACCTGTCATCCATTCTAAGAATAATTTTACATTTTCATTTGGATTATCGACAAGCGTAACCGCATAAAGTTCTGTAGTGAACGGATATTCTCCGGATCGAATTGTTTTCTCATCAGGATAAATGCCATCTACTGACAGATATTTAATATGATCCGAGTAATTCATATCTTTTACCATAATAGTTGCAAAATACCGGAAGGAATATCCGATTGCTGAAGACCGATTCTGATAATTTGCCGTTCTTAAGAACAGATCGCCCATACCACTGACATGTTCGGTTTGCAGAGGTTCTTTGAGCGGCACATCCCCCATAAAATATTCCATCATTGTCTGGGAACCGGAATTCTCAGGACGTTGGAATGCAAGAATTCGTTCTCTTGCTCCGCCGATTTTGTTCCAATTTGTGATTTCACCGGAATAAATATCGCGTATTTGGTCGGAAGTCAGTCCGTTAACCGGATTTTCGCTATTGACAAAAAAGATGAACGCTTCTTTGCCTATTGGTGTCAGAACCAGCTCCTTGCCGGCTTCTGCAGCCAGCTTCTGTTGCTCTTTTGATGGTTTTGCGCCAAAAAAGATATCTGTCTCTCCTGCTACCAAATCCTCGAAAGCAATCACGCTGTTATTAAACTTAACAGGCATTGTGACATCAGAATCTTTGGATTTGGTCTGTTTGGCATATTCCTGTATTTCGCCAATATTCTCATAGCAGGCGTTAGCAAAAGCAGAATAGACTGGATATGCCGCTTCTGCTCCATCCAATACAGGCATATGGGTTGGTTCGGAAATCATAAATGTAGAAGGTTCATCTAATCGGGCAAGAATGTTTTCTTTATTCTCAACATAGTACGGTTCTAAATTAGTGCTTGAATAGCCGTTCTCATAGGCAAATCCATATCCACCCTGCTCCGGATCTCGTTCTATAATATCTCTCCGCTTATAAAACCAGACTCCTTCACTTATTAAAATCATCATGGCACTGCCAATCAGTATCAACCGTACATATTTGATGCGAAAGGATTTCCGCACTACTTTGGTTTTGTGAAAGGCAAGCCGCTCTCCTGCTGCGAAACCGCCTGAGAGCAATAAATTATATATCCAGTTAAAAAGCAGTACCAACTGCCAATCAGGGTCATACATGACTCCGTAAAAATTTAAAGACAAAAACGCATAGATAAATGCACCATCATAGATAAATAAGGTAAATATCACCGAGAGAAACAGCTGCCAACCCAGATAGGCGAGGATTGGTAAATATAATTCAAACAGGCTGTCGGGTTTATTCAATTTGAATTTGGCAATACACAAATATGCATATAGAAACATTATAAACGCGACAAATAAAGGCGTATATTCAAATATGCCGTTGAATCCCATTATAATCGTTATGGCAACAGGTACAAAAAGCACATAAAGTACCGTAAACATGTAATATTCGTCATAATCCGGCGGTGGTGGATTAGATGTACTATTGTTTATGTATGAATGATTCTCAGCGTACGGATTATGTCGTGCCCGCTTTTTCCTGTCCATAAGTTTTCTCCATAGTCAAAGGAAAAGGACGAAAGCAAAACACCTTCGTCCTTATTTATATTATCTATTCTCAAAATCCTCAACAAACTGTGTAATCAGCTTCACAGAACCATCGATACCGAGAACACCGCTGTTGATGGATAAATCATAACTGTCCGAACGTCCCCATTTCTTGGAAGAATAATAATTATAATAACTCTGACGTGACTTATCCTTCTTGTTCATCATATCAATCGCCTTCTGTTCCGATGTCACATCCTCGTAGCGCTCCATGATTCGTTTCACTTTGCTCTTCTGGTCTGCATGGATAAAAAGATGAAGACAATTCTGATAATCGTGAAGCGCATAGTCCGCGCAGCGGCCTACAATCACACAAGGTCCCTCCCCTGCGATCTTCTTAATCGTATCAAATTGTGCCAGAAAGACCTTGTGGCTGATCGGCATATCCACAAAAGAGGATGAATTATAACCGAATGAATAAGTATCCATCACTAAATTGTAGAGAAATGAATTGGTGGGCCGCTCGTCGTGAGTCTGTATCATCTCTTCACAGAAACCGCTCTCCTTTGCCGCTCTTGTCAGAAGATCTTTATCATAGAATTTGATTCCGAAATATTCGGCTACTTTCTTACCGATTTCGCGGCCGCCGGAACCAAACTGACGACCAATTGTAATAATTGTATTCATAAAGCATCATCCTTTCTGCCATAAGATTATTATCTTAACAAGATAATTATATTTATATTATATATATTTTCCACATAAAAAGCAAATATTTTGAGCGTTTATTATACAAAACATATAAAAATACATAATTGTATTAATATTCAACAAAATTCTACATTCTTTTTTGTTGTTTATATTGGGTTTGTGTGTTTTATCATGTACAATATAAGTCTGGGACAAAGCAGTGCCCGTGAAAATTTCTAAACGTCAAGGAAAGTGAAAGCACAATATTCAGCATGCAAGCAGATTTGCCTGTTTTGTTTGCAATATATTTTGCATAAGAAATGTTTACAAGGGAGAAAACAGAAAAATATGAAAAAAGATTTACACAAGTATATAAAAAACTATCTGGACTATTGCCGATACCAGAAACGACTGGATGAAAAGACTCTAAAAGCATATCGCATTGACTTAGGGCAATTTGCAGCACAAATCGCACTAACAGACATCGCAGATATTACGCCTATCGTATTAGAAAATTACATTGCATACCTGCACGGAAATTATAAACCGAAGACTGTGAAACGCAAGATCGCATCTCTCAAAGCACTCTTCCACTATCTGGAATACAAAGAAGTCATTGAACGAAATCCGTTCAGCAAACTCCAAATAAAATTCCGAGAGCCCTCTATTCTTCCCAAAACAATTCCTCTTCATACGGTGGAGCAGTTTCTATCTACCATTTATTCACAATATAGAAATGCAAAGACAGATTATCAAAAGAAAACCGCGCTCCGCGACGCGGCAGTCATCGAACTGCTCTTTTCCACCGGTATGCGGATCTCGGAGCTGTGCTCTCTGGCGGGCAGCGACGTGAACCTGTATGACAGGACAATCCTGATCTACGGCAAAGGCGCTAAGGAGAGACGAATCCAGATCGGCAATGACGATGTCATCAGCATATTGGAGACTTATCGGGAGCAGTTTCGTGTGGAAATACAAGATTGCGGGTACTTCTTTACCAACTTGTCAGGAAGACCGCTGAGCGACCAGTCAGTCCGCAGGATGATACAAAAATACTGCGCGCTCGCGTCTATTGAACTGCACATCACTCCGCATATGTTTCGCCACACGTTTGCCACAAGCCTGTTGGAAGCCGATGTAGATATCCGCTATATTCAGGAGATGCTTGGTCACAGTTCCATTAATATCACGGAAATCTACACCCATGTGGCAACGGCGAAACAGCGGGATATCCTTACCACGAAGCATCCGCGAAAGGATTTTAAGATATTTGACTCTTAATGATGACCGGACTGATGATGTCCCCCACTATTTCCTCCGTGGTGGTGTTCGCCAATTTGTGTACAGCCGTCAATTCCACAAGCCCCGTGTGTATGGGCCGTTTTCTCCGTACAGCCTGATACGCCGCAATTATGGTATGCGTGTCCATCATCTGCACTATGTGGATAACAGTATTCTCCGTTGTGCAGATGTGTTTCTGTTTCAGTACATCCTGCTATGTCGCATATGCCGTGGCTGTGCTCGCCAATCTGTATGCAGCCGTCAATTCCGCAAAGACCGTGCTGGTGTGCTTCGGTCTCTGTGCAGCCTGACACTTCGCATGAAAACGTCATTTCTTCTGCCTGAACCGCACCCTTAATCTCGGCCTCCTCCATTTGCTCATTCTCTGTCTGTACCGTTTCTGCACTTGCTTCCTGTGATGCACCTTCCACGATGTATGCAGGCGTTGTGGTATCGCCGTTTTCAGAAGCTGCTATAATGTCTGTCGCTTCAAGCTGATTCCTTAAATCATCAGTAAATATTTCGTCCGGCGGATAACAGTCATTTTCAAACAAATAGGTGAGGTAAGAAAGATCGTCACCATTCTGCTGAAAAACCAAAAATCTGCTGTTGGAATAGTCCGGCGTGACCCATCCGTCCTCAGTGATGCTCATACCTCCTGTCAGCATGATATTTTGGGGTTTTTCGGATAATAATTCATAGTTTAACTGATAGATTTGCACAGTCATACCTTCAAAATCATCATAAGTATGGCAATGGGTTAATAACTCAATCCTCCAGTTGGCATAACCGTAATCCGGAAAGTCCGCCTGAGCGACCGCATACCATTCCGAAACCAGTTCTTTTGTGTGATTCAGTACAATGTCCGGGACATCAACGCTATTCGCCACGATTCCTTCTAAAGCACCCTCTTCAGCTGAAGTTTTCTCCAAGCGGTCAGGTTCGGAAACAGAGCATCCGATTAGGAAACCAAGCCCCATGACAAGACCCAGGGTGCAGAACGGTATGTATAATCCGCTTCGCTTGCCCGAGCGTTCAAGAATGTTCCGAAACCGTTTCTTCATCACCTGTTTCCCACCGTAAAACTGTGTGGATAAAGGAGTTTTATTCGTACATTTTTTATGCAGTATAGAAAAAAGTATCTCGGTGTAAGTTTTTCTGGCAGTATAGTCCGCATTGAGCATTACGCTTTCATCGCAGGACAATTCCATATCCACTACCGCTTCTCTCTGCATAAGCCAGACGACAGGATTAAACCAATGAACTGCGTTAGCCAGTACAAAAAGCAGTTTAAAGCAGACGTCATGCCGCTTGTAATGGATTAACTCATGTTTGAAGATAAAGTATAATTCTTCGTCAGAATATTCTTCTGCCGGCAGAACCAGAACAGGATGAATAAATCCCAGAACCATCGGACTGTCTGCCCTGTCGCAGACTACTATAGGGATGCGCCGGTCAAGCTGTAATTCATCAAACAGTTTATCATACAGAACACAGATGGAGTCATTCACGATCCGGTGCCCATTCTGATTTATCTTCCGTCTATATAACAGATAGCTGCACAGATGTACGGCGCTAAAGAGTATCCCGCCTGTCAGCCAAATAAATTCCACAATCATAAGAAATGTGACGTTAGAGGTTGCCCCAATCTTTTTTGGCGGTGATAGAGGTTCTGTCATTCGCGATGGTATTTCCAACAGGATCTTCTGTGATGTCTGTATCGTTGGTCCGGCAGTGTCGGACTTATAAGTATTACTCTCGTACGGCATTACTACGTCCGTCAGACTCCGGCTTAAGTTTTCGAGCATATTTTGCATATCTGACATATTGAAAGGTATCATCAAGCGCAGCGCAAGCAGAATCCAAACCCAATATTTCCATTTGGCGGCATAGCGTCTGTTGATAAAGGGTGACAGAATCATGAGAAGTATAATGATGATGCTTGTCACCAATGAAGTGCTTAAAACAGTAAGAAATATACGCTCTAACATTGCTCCGCCTCCCCATGCTCCATATTTTCCAATGTATCCAGATAACCCCGAAGTTCTGCCAGATCGGAGTCCTTAAGCATTTTACTGCTGTATAGGGAAGCTACCATATTCTGTATGGAATTGTTGTACAGCTGTTCCAGAAAATGTTTCCCCGCAGTGGTCTTGTAATCGTTTTCGGAAACGATTGCGGTATACAGATTCGTACCCGTGGAACGGTCGCAGATAATATACCCTTTATTAGCCAGTCTAGATAAAGAGGTCATAAGAGTGGATAACTGCCATTTCCTGCGATCTTGTAATTCTCTGAGGATATAATTGGATGTAACGGGTGCCGTATTGTCCCAGATGACCTGCATGATCTCCAGCTCGGCTTCTCCCAGCTTTTTCAGTGTGTTACACATAGCTTTATCTCCTTAATTATACGTTTGTATAATTATTATACAGCGGTATAATACATCTGTCAATGTTTATCTGCAACGATTTCTATATGAAAAAGCACACCCGATCTTCCACAGATCAGATGTGCCTTTATCATATTACATTCTATTTCTAAAACATAATTTCTTATGCCTCTTTGCCCCAAAGAACCTTGCCGCCATCGATCAAAAGAATGATAGCCAGAATCACAATCGGAACAATGATAACATCCTGAAGTACGTTCGTGAAGATTGCTGTTCCATCCAATCCGCCGCCCATCAATGCAACCAGATTGTTCTTAAAGGAGAAGAACAGGGATACTAATGTTGCACAAGACATGAAGATAATCGGGATATACAGCATCTTGTTGTTTCTCTTCTGTTTCTTTAAGTATGTGCCGACAGCAAGGAATGCAGGAACCGCAACTAACTGGTTACATGCACCGAACAGAGGCCATACTTTCTGATAGCCTGCCAGACACAGCGCAAAGCCACAGATCGCGGTGATAACTGTTGCCACATACATATTGTCCAGTTTCAGCTTCTTGCCGACCTCTGTACCTGCAAACAGTTCCTGGAACATGAAACGTCCAAGTCTTGTACCGGTATCTAAGGATGTCAGACAGAAACAGGATACTGCCAGAGAGATAATGGTATAAGTAGCGCTTACCGCTCCATCCGGAAAACCAACCGTAGCAAAGAAACCGGAAATAGCCGTTGCAAATACTACCGTAGGTGAACCATAACCTGCTGCGGCAAACTGTCCATCTGTTGTCAGTGTAGCAACTGCAATCAAGGAAATAACTGCCAGAACACATTCGATCAACATGGAGCCGTAACCAACCAGCAGAGCATCCTTCTCATTGTCCAACTGCTTGGATGTGGTGCCCGAACCAATCAGTGAATGGAAACCTGAAATAGCACCGCATGCAATGGTAATGAACAATGTCGGGAACAGGTAGTTAGCTCCTACATGGAATCCGATAAATGCCGGAACCTCGATAGCAGGATGTGCCGCAAAGATACCGATCACAGCGGCAATCATCATGAAGTAAAGCAGGAAAGAGCTCAAATAATCTCTGGGCTGCAGCAGAATCCACACAGGAGTCACAGATGCGATCATGATGTAAACAAATACAAATCCAAGCCAGAAGTTCTTCGAAAGGACGATCGGGAATGCAAGACCGATTGCTACACATGCAGCAAGCAAAATTACACCGATCACGGATGCTACTGCCATCGGGGCATTCTTTCTATACACGAAGAAGCCAAATACAATCGCAAGCGGAATGAACAGTATGGAAGCTGTTGCAACGGAACCGTTTGCGTCGCTGCCCGTAAAGGAGTTCGCAACAATATCTGCAAAAGCAGC
>JAAUZX010000035.1 GCA_014804365.1 Lachnospiraceae bacterium | reverse complement strand
CGGTAGTCTGCTTATTGCTCACAGTAACAATCTGTGCTGTATCGGTTGGCGTAAGTACCGCGCTTGCCATGAATGAACTGTCAAAATCTGCAACGCCCTATGATTTGAATGTAGTGTCAAATGTCAGCATGGACGGGGACAGCAGTATTTTGGAATATCTCGTATCCAAAGATGCCGACTTATCCGGCTATGCGGAGAATATGGAGCAGATCAGCATTTACGAAGCAGATTTTACTTACAGCAGTTTATTTGCAGGTCAGAATGTGGAACTGTGGCCCATTGACGAAGGAATTTTAGACAGTGGTGTTTCTGTGCTTGCTGTTTCGGATTTCAACCGTGCCATGGCAATGCAGGGGAAAGATCCTGTCGCACTGACAGAAAATGAATATCTGCTTAACTGCAATTACAAAGGAACTTTTCAGTATGTGGAAAAAGCATTAGAAAACCATGCAGATTTAGTGCTGGCTGGAATTCCATTGCAAAAGGCGTCTGATATAGTTATAGAGGAAACCTACTTTATGACTTCTGTTGGGAACAATGACCGGGGGACACTGATTGTCCCGGATGCGGTTGCCCACAGCCTCATGAAAGATGTCAACGTACTTCTGGTGCAATATCGGCCGGATGCCGATTCGGACGCAGTTTTGCAGAAAATGATCCCGATCGGGCTGGATGATACCCACGGCTACCGTTATGCGGAAAAGAACATGATGTATGATATGTTCTATGGATTAAATGCTTTGACCTCATTCCTCTGCTGTTATATTGGCCTGATATTTTTGCTGATCTGCGCCGCATTGCTGGCTTTGAAGCAGCTTACGGAAACAACCGATAATATTTACCGTTATGGTCTGCTCCAAAAGCTGGGGGCAAGGAAGGAACAGATAGGCCGCACCCTGCTGTCCCAAACAGCTATCTTCTTTGCGGCTCCGCTTGCTGTGGCTGGTATTTTTTCTACCGTACTGATGGGGAAAGCGATGGAGATTGTGGAGGAATTTATGAACATCCATATCGTGGCAAACATGGTTTTTACAGTCTCACTGTTCCTTGTGGTGTACGGGAGTTATTTTCTTGCCACTTATCTGTCCTGCAAACGGATGGTAATGGAACATCAGAATAAACGAATGGAGGAATAAAGGATATGCCGGAAAAAATGAAAAACGTTAAGATTAGCAAAAGACGATGGTACCAAGAGCGTTTAGTGCCACATAATACACAAAAGACAAACCGCTGCAGATGGCCCACTACCATATGCGGCGGTCTGTCATTTCCACAGGCAGACCGGAAATTACTTGGAAAGCGGGGAAGTTAGGTAATATGCGAGTGGCAGAATAGGCAGACTATATTATCGAAAAAAGTAATATTCTTACCAAGCACCTCAATGCACATAAAACCAGCTTTTTCTATCAGATTATAGCGACAGGAAATAGAGCCGATAAAACTGAAAAATGAAAATATTTTACAAGACGCAGGAAAAAATAAGCGGTAAAATGGCTCTTGACTAAATTCAAAAATTGAATTCGGAGGTAATCCACATGAAGAAAGAAACAAGAACAGTGGTGTATGATGATGAATTAAGGATTGAGGCATACCACTTTGAGGGAATTGTACAGCCTTTTCCGAGCCATTTCCATGAGCATTATGTCATAGGGTTTGTGGAGAAGGGGGAGCGGGTGCTTTCCTGCAGGGACAGGGAATATGCCATAGAGGAAGGAAACATCGTACTTTTCAATCCGGGGGACAGCCATGCCTGCGTCCAGAGTGACGGAGGGACATTTGATTACCGGGGCGTCAACATCTCAAAAGAGATTATGCTCGATCTGGCGGAAGAAGTCACGGGGAAGCGGGAACTTCCGGGATTTTCAAAAAATGTTATCCATGACGAGGAGGCAGTCTGTCATCTGCGTCCGCTCCATGAGATTGTCATGAAAGAGACAGGGGAGTTTAAGAAGGAGGAAACCCTGCTGTTCCTGCTTTCGCATCTTATCCAGAACTACGGGCAGTCATTTGAAAATTGCATCCCGGAGTGTAGGCAGGAGATTGAAAAAGCCTGTGAATACATGGAGGAGCATTTCACGGAGCGCATTTCTTTAGACCAGATATGCCGTCATGCGGGGCTTAGCAAGTCAACACTGCTGCGGGCCTTTACAAAAGAAAAGGGAGTCACGCCGTACCGGTACTTTGAGACAATCCGTATCAATAAAGCAAAAAAATTGCTGTCAGAAGGGATTCCCCCTGTGGAGGCGGCAGTCAGGACTGGATTTTCAGATCAGAGCCATTTTACGAATTATTTCAACCAGTTCATAGGGCTTGCACCGGGGAATTACCGTGAAATATTCTCGGAAAAAGACGGGGACGGTGGACAGCATGGGAAGTAGGAAGTCAGCCGGACATCTGGCGGCGCTGTTCACGATCATCATATGGGGGACGACATTCATTTCCACCAAAGTCCTGCTTACGGATTTCAAGCCCGTGGAAATCCTGTTCTTCCGCTTTGTCATGGGTTTTGTTGCATTGTTTCTGGTCTGCCCACATCGGCTGAAAGCTGTGAGCCGCAGGCAGGAGGCGACATTCGTACTGGCGGGGCTGTGCGGGATATGTTTGTATTACCTGTTGGAGAATATCGACCTTACATATACGATGGCTTCCAATGTGGGGGTTATCATATCGGTTGCTCCTTTTTTCACAGCGATACTGTCGCGGCTATTCCTGAAATCGGAAGGGAAGCTGCGGGCAAATTTCTTCATTGGTTTTGTGGTGGCTATGGCAGGTGTTGTGCTAATCAGCTTTAACGGCTCTAAACTGGAACTGAACCCTGTGGGTGACCTGCTGGCAGTCCTTGCGGCTTTTGTATGGGCGTGTTATTCCATACTGACAAGGAAGATCAGCAGTTTTGGTTATCCGGTCATCCTTACCACACGAAGGACTTTTTTTTATGGAATCCTTTTCATGGTTCCGGCATTAGTGCTTTTTGATTTTAGAATAGGGATGGAACGGTTTGCTGATATGACGCATCTGCTTAATATCCTGTATCTGGGATTGGGGGCGTCCGCACTCTGTTTCGTTACATGGAATTTTGCGGTAAAGATGCTTGGGGCGGTTAAGACCAGTGTTTATATTTACATGGTTCCCGTCATAACAGTGGTAACATCCGTTCTGGTACTGAAAGAGCCGGTGACATGGATTTCTGCCGTGGGAACGGTTATGGCGGTCGCAGGGCTTTTCCTTTCTGAATACAGCGGAAAGGAGAAACGGAAAAATGAATGAACCCGCGCAAAGGTGTGAGGAGCAGATCATCAGCTTGTTCCAGGACAGGCAGGCTTTCACAGAGCCTATCTATACCGCTGCTATCAAAAACAGGAGGAGAAATCCTCCAAAGGAGGATTGGAAAATGGATTTACAGAATGAGAAATGTGTCATGGTGATTGACGAGAACCTGCCGCTTGGCATTATTGCAAACACGGCGGCTATCATGGGCATCACGCTTGGAAAGCAGATGCCGGAAGTTGTAGGTGCAGACGTGTATGACAAGACAGGTAACGGACATTTGGGGATTATTGAATTTCCGGTGCCAATTTTAAAGGGTAATGTGGGTGTGATTAAAGCTATCCGTGAGAAGCTGTATGAGCCGGAGTTTTCAGAACTGACGGTGGTTGATTTCTCTGATCTAGCGCAGGGCTGCAAGACCTATGATGAGTTTATAGAAAAGATGAAGGACGTTTCAGAAACGGAACTGAATTATTTTGGAATCGCCATCTGCGGCGCAAAAAGGAAGGTCAACAAATTAACCGGGAGCATGGCGTTATTGAGATAGTGTATAAAAAGCAAGGCCACCGCTATGGTTTTACTCCATATGCGGTGGTTTGCCATACTGTTTGGCGAGCCGTATGCCGCTAAGTTCCAGTCTGGAGGAGTCCATGTGTATGGCGGAAAAGCGGGAGGACATGGATCGCTTTTATTTGATAGGACAGCCTTTTTCTGCTATAATCGGGCAATGGAAAAAGGCTGTAAGAATTAACGGCAAATACAATCAGAATTGTTGGAGGTACCTATGAGTTTTTGGTTTGTGGCTCTTGGCGGGGCAATAGGAGCAGTGGGGCGGTATGCAATAAGCCTTATCCCGATAAAAAATGAATTTCCGATATTAACATTGATAACAAATTTGATTGGCGCTGCGTTGATCGGCTTTATTGTCGGTGTAGTAAGCGAAAAAGATGATATTTCCTCCAACACAGTATTATTTTGGAAAACAGGAGTGTGTGGGGGATTTACAACATTTTCCACTTTTTCGCTTGAGGCATTCACATTGCTTGAAAATAAATCCTACTTATCAGGAGGGATTTATATCATACTGAGTGTTGCCGGATGCATCATAGGTGTTCTTTGTGGGAAAAAACTTGCAATGCTCGTTTTGTGACGCCGTTCATGCGTATGCCCATCAACTGGTACAATGCAGAGTGTCATGGCGAAACAATAGATTCAATTGAAGAAATCCGCACTCCAAAGTTTACATGAGGTAATCGAGAAGGACTTTTTATTTTCTGTAAGTGGGACTACAATGATACAGGAGGTGGTAATGTGACAACAGGAGAAAAAATCGCAGCTCTGCGTAAAAGAAAAGGCATTACGCAAGAACAGTTGTCGACAATCCTAAAGGTTTCCCGCCAGTCTGTTTCGAGATGGGAAATGGATGCAGCTTTTCCCGAAACGGAAAAGCTGATTAAGTTGAGCCGGATTCTAGACTGCAGTATTGATTTTCTGCTTAATACAGAGCGGCAGGAGTCCGGCACAAGCACTGCGGAAGTATCTGCGGACGACTGCTTTCAATTTATCCGCGAATGTGGATATTTTTTTCTTGCAACATCGCATGATGACATACCGAAGCTCAGACCTATGGGAATGATTTACTCTGATGGCAAAGCGCTGTTCATTGCTACTGATAAGCGGAAAAATGTTTACTCGGAGCTGACCGGAAATCCTTCTGTGGAGCTGGCAAGCTATAATATAAACACGCGGAAATGGATTCGTATCAGCGGCAGAATGGAATTGGAATGCTCCGGGAAAATCCGGGAGGAAATGCTGGCGCTGTATCCGATGATAACGCAGGAGTATGTGGGGCAGGATGAAATCTTTTTTGTTATTTTCAAATTATTTATAAACGATATTCAAATCGACTGAATACCGGAAGAAAGGAAGGAACGGTTATGAAACGAAAATCCGTGGGAAATGAACAGTCCATGTGTGTCCAGCCCACTTTTTTGATTGGCACATATGACGAGGAAGGCAACGCTGATTTTGCACCTATAACCTGGCTCAGTGTAACTCATAACGGAGATTGCTGTCTGCTTGTTGTAAGTATGTTTGGCACAAAAAAGACCAAGATGAATGTGAGAAAGACAGGGCGACTTTCCGCCAATCTGGTCAGTACGGACATGCTGCCTCTGGTGGATTATTTTGGCAGTGTTTCCGGGCATAAGGGCTTAAAGACAGGGATGGAGTATGGTGTCAGTGAGGGGGAGATAGTCAAAGTGCCCACATTGGATGCCAGCAGATGGGTATATGAACTGGAGGTGGCGAAGACGGTCACTTGCGGCGAATCAGATACCTTTTTCTGTGAGATCAAAAATGTGCAAATTGACAGCGATATTGACATTACGGACGGAATTGACCTGACATGCTTTGATCCGGTGATTTATTCCGGACACTATCATTCCATAGGCAGGCACCTGGGAAAAATTGGAGATTTCCTGTAAATAATAATTTAATCTTATATGCAGTGTCAGCAGAGCCATGCGGGAGGAATGGCTGGCTTTGCGGAGTTTGGCACCATTGTTTCCCAGAATTATCCTTGCATAGGCTTTTGTATTGTGATTTAATGTTGTTTGGAAGGCTATATTATGACAAAAGGGGAAGTAGGGGATGACGGAGGCAAAGAAAAAACGTACATTTGACATTATTCAGATTGGCTTTGACGAGGACTGGCAGAGCCGTCTTTTTGATATTGTACTGATGGTACTGATTCTGGTGAATCTGTTTATTTCCTTTTTTTCTACTTTTGATATTTCAACGCCTTATATGGGTGTGTTGGGAATCATCGAAACTGTTACGGCAGTGGCTTTCGCTGTGGAGTACGGGCTGCGCATCTGGACGGCGGAATATCTGTACCCGAAGCTTTCCAGAAAAAAAGCAATGATAAAATATATGCTTTCTTTCAGTGGAATTGTGGATATACTCGCCTTTCTGCCCTGTTTTCTCCCATTTTTCCTTCCTATGGGCGTTGTGGCGTTTCGGATGTTCCGGGTAGTGCGAATCTTTCGGCTTTTTCGAGTAAATGCTTACTATGACGCTTTGAATGTGATCGGGGATGTTATCCACAGTAAAAAGGATCAGATTCTTTCTTCTATTTTTATCATTCTGGTGCTGATGGCGGCATCCTCCCTGTGTATGTACAGCCTGGAGAATGAAGCTCAGCCGGAGGTTTTCAAAAATGCCTTTTCCGGTTTCTGGTGGGCAGTGTCCACCCTGCTTACGGTGGGGTACGGGGATATCTATCCGATCACCATTCCCGGAAAGATTTTCGGAATTGTAATTACATTTTTGGGAGTGGGTATGGTTGCCATACCTACAGGTATTCTTTCAGCAGGATTTGTGGAGCAGTATACCCGTATAAAAAGCTTAAAAGACTATTCCATGGAGGCCAATATCCGCTTTGTCCGGCTGGAGGTGCGGGAAGGACACCCATGGCTGGGGCAGGAGGTAAAGGATCTGTCCCTGCCTCCGGGACTTTTGATCGCAGTGATTCAGAGACAGGGAGAAGTGGTGGTGCCAAGGGGCAATACCTTGATTCAGGAAGGAGATTATGTGGTGCTGGGGGCGGAAGGCTTTCAGGGAGACCCGGGCATTACTCTGAAGGAAATTATTTTGAAGGAAGGCCATCCGTGGGAGGGATTGATGATTAAGGAGTTGGATATTTCCAGACAGACACTGATCGTCATGGTGCGTCGGGGTGAGAAGCTGCTGATCCCCGACGGGGCATTGACCTTGCAGGCGGGGGATATGGTTTTAATGTATACGAAAAAAATTTACAGGGATATGCAGACGTTGGAAATTTAATGCCGTTTATATCAAAAATGGGACTGTTCGCTCCCAACCTATGAAAAAATAATACAACAGACAGCTTACTTCGCAGGCTGTCTGTTGTTAAATTTTTTTACAATCGGAGGGATGCTGAATACAGTCAGATAAAGCTACCTCACCCGTGTTATTCTGTGATATAATTGACACGGCATAAATTCTCCTTTGTTATGGATCGTATTTATGCCTTTTATTGGCTGAAATATTGAATTAATAGTTAGAGAAAGAAGGGATTTACATGGGAAGCCGTATGGATATGATAAACGGCTCGCTTGGGGATAAGATTATCAAATATGCGATACCGCTTGCTGTGACCGGTGTTTTGCAACAGTTGTTTAACGCGGCAGATCTGGCGGTAGTCGGAAATTTTTCCGGCAAAGAGGCTATGGCGGCGGTGGGAGGCAATGCACCTGTCATCGGATTGCTGGTCAACCTTTTTGTCGGAATTTCTCTGGGGAGCAACGTCATTATTGCAAAATCTATCGGTCAGGGCGATAACGAAAATATATCAAAGGCAGTGCATACCTCCGTGCTTGTTGCTCTGCTCGGAGGATTATTCCTTGCCGTGGTAGGCGAGTTCCTGGCTCCCGAGGTCGTAAAAATGCTGGATGTTCCGGGAGAGGTGTATCCGCTGGCAGTAAAATATTTGAGAATCTATTTGGCCGGGATGCCGGTGATCCTGCTTTATAATTTTGAAGCGGCCATTTTTAGAAGCTGCGGAAATACGCAGATGCCGTTGATCGCTTTGGTAGTCTCCGGCGTTTTGAATGTGATCCTCAATCTGTTCTTTGTCATGGTGCTGGGTATGGATGTGGACGGTGTTGCGACAGCGACAGTGCTCTCTAATCTCGTCAGTGCGGGAATCCTGTTTGCGGCATTGATGAAAACGGAGATGGCGATTCGGATCAATCCTCGAAACTTGCGGGTACATAGGGAAGTTCTGGGGCAGATCCTGAAGATTGGGATTCCCGCAGGCATACAGGGAATGATCTTTTCGTTTGCCAATATTATTATTCAGTCGGCAGTCAACAGCCTTGGAACAACAGTAATGGCGGCATCTTCGGCAGCCTACAATCTGGAAATTTTTGCCTACTATATCATGAATTCCTTTGGACAGGCATGCACCACATTTGTCGGGCAGAACTATGGGGCCGGGAAGGGGGATCGCTGCCTGAAAACGCTAAAGCTTTGCCTGTTGCAAAGTCTGGTGAGCACTATGGCAGTCAGCGGACTGATTCTTTTGTTCAGTCATCAGCTGCTTGGCATTTTCAACCCGGATCCGGATGTGATTGCAACAGGGCGGATTCGGCTGGAATACATTTTCTTCGCGTATTTGTTCAGCTTCGCCCAGGAAGGCCTGTCAGGCTATCTGAGAGGCTTTGGTGTTTCCTTCATACCGGCGGCCTGTGCGGTTATTGGGATATGCGGCGTGCGTCTCACATGGATATTCACAATGTTCCGGCAGAGGCCATCCTTCACAACCATTATGCAGGTGTATCCAATCAGTTTGGGGATAACCGCAGCGGTTATTCTGGCGGTAACGCTGTTTGTGAAGCCGTCGAGGAGGTTTGTTCGGAAACTGTGAGCAGGTTTGTTGATGAGCAAAAAATAAGAAAATACTTTTTGTCTGCCACAGTAGCGTGGCGGATAGCTGAGAATTAGCGGTACTTGTATGGGATAAAATCAAAGAGATACAGTATTTAGGCTTATGGATGATGAGCCGTCAGCATCTGCATTCCATCCGTACAACTATGTAATCTGACACTTCCTAAAAGTTCTTAAATACATTCGTTTCCTTTTGCAGAGCCGCCGCAATTTCCTGATTCTCATCCATACGATTGCTGATGTTATCCATATCTGAAACAAGAATCTGCGTACTCTCCGCCGCACCCGCAACGCCTCTTGCGCCTTCGCCGATCGCAGCCGTAATCGTACCGATGGAGGCCGCAATCTCATCTACCGCGCTCTTTAACGCATCAGTCTTTTCGGTAAAGCCATTCATTACCGACTCAATATAGGTCGCGTTCTCCCGATACTGCGCGCCGCTCTTTACAAAGTTCTCAAACTCCGGAAGAATTGACTCCTTCATATATTCTACAAGATTGTTCGCATTGTCGGCAAGATTATGCACCGCATGAATAACAACGCCGTTAATCTCCTGAATGCGGTTGGCTGTTTCACGGCTTGACTCCGCCAGCTGCCGGATTTCGTCCGCAACGACCGCAAAGCCTTTGCCTGCCTCGCCTGCCCTTGCCGCCTCAATGGAAGCGTTTAGCGCAAGGAGGTTGGTCTGGCTTGAAATGCTCAGAATGTCGTTTGTCAGCCCGTTTACCTGTTCAACATTCTTACTCTCCTCAATCGCATCGTTCAATACTGTAAGAATATCCTGAACCTTTCCGCTGGTCTCCTCCATTGTTTTCTGTGCATCCGATTCCATCTTATCGGCATTTTCTTTCATCTGCTTAGAATATTCGTTAATGCTGATGGACTTATCTGCAATCGTTTCCGTCTCACTGCGAACCGCATCCGCGTTCTGATTGATTACGGACGCGGAATGTCCAACATCCTGCATTGTTGCGGAAAGCTCCTCCGTTACCGCTGACAAGTCGGAAGCACTGTCGTTCGAGGTCCTGACACTCTGCTGTACCTCATTTACCACTGCCTCAAGTTTCTGCGAATTCTCGATAATCATCTTCATAATTCCCTGAAGCTTTTCCATAAAGATATTGATGCCGTTGCCCAAATCCGAAATTTCATCATTGGAATGGATGCTCACGCGCTTTGTCAAATCTCCCTCATTATTGTCAATATCCGCAATAATATCATGGATTTCACGATTTGTGATGTTGAGCTTCCGGATAACCAATACAAATACGACATAGAAGGCCAGCAAAATCGCGAGGACGCTTATGCCAATAATTGCCAGGTTGATGACAAGCGCCGAGTTATATTCTTTTGTCAGTTCATCGCTTGCGTCGGAGGACATCTCCTTCGCCTCATCGATCATCAACGAAATCTGCTCCTGTATATCGTCATTGTATTGCTGAATAACCCCGTTCGCAAGCGCAAACGCTTCTTCATTCTGGTTATTGCCGCTGTATGCGATGAGAGAGGCAATCTCATATTTCAATCCTTCATAGCTTGAGAGAATCTTGTCGTATGCGTTCTTGTCCAGTGCTGTCAGGTTATCCCTGTACTCAACAAGATACTGATCCAACACAGCCTCCTGCGCGCGGATGCTGTCTACAAGCGTTATCAGCGTATCCAAATCCGTTGCGATAATATGGGAAAGTGCCATTCGGTGAATGTCCTGCGCCACCTTCTGAATATCATTGAGATCCGTGATATTTACCATGTGTTCATCTGCAATCTTTACCGCGGTTGTATTCACCTTCCCAAGGTTGCTGATGCCCTGTATGTTGGAAAAAACAGCTACGATTCCGAGGATAAATACGGGAATCAGAATAAATACCTTAATGCTCATACGTGCTCTTGTTTTCATTTCCCATCCTCCCTTATTGTATTGTCGAAGCCGCTATACCGTCTGTCAATGTATCCATCAAATCCTGAAGAGGGACATTGTCAGGGTTCCCGGCAGCAATAATATCCGCAAATTTCGTGCAGGCCGTCCAATAGCTGTTGCCGACTCTCTGAAGGTTTCCATATTGTGACTGCTCTATAACCGCCGCGATTGCCGGAACCTTGCCTACCTCGTCTGAAGCGGCAGCATTTTTGTTGGAAGGGCCCTGGTTTCTCTCCACAAACCGAAGTGTCTGGTTCTCCTCATTCGTCAGCCAATCCGCAAGCTTATGCGCCCAAGCCAGATGTTCGGAATTCGCGTTTACACCGAACATCTTATATCCCGTAAAAGATGCCATTTGTATCTGCTGCCCCTTGCAGGTATAGGTTGGGAGCTTACATGCGCCGTAATCCTCGCCCCATGTTTCTTTTACCGACATCGCATTCCACACGCCGCTGATACCCGCTATGACTTTGCCTTCCTGCATACCCGTGACAAAGTCGCCGTCGGCCTGTGCTATAAAAGCCGGGCTTGCCGTAATGTCAAGCAACGCCTCCGCGACATCCACGCCCGTTATCGCTCCCTCAGTGGAATTCCAATTGCAGTAGTTCGTCACGCCGTCCTCATTGATGCCGAACTCCAGCCCCGTATTGCCAAAGAATGAATACAGATACCAGCCGGAATTAAACTCCATGGAAACCTTTTTCTTCGCAGCTTCCGCTACCGCGAGAACGCCGTCCATTGTCTTTACGTCCTCTTCCGTAAAGTAATTCTTGTCATAGTATAAGAAATAGCCGTTGTCTGCGGAATACGGATACGCATACAGCGTTCCCTTATAGGAGGCCGCATCGACCGCCTCCTCAAGGTTCGCGTTTTTCACCTGCTCCTGATTGGCAACCGGTGACAGCGCACCGCCCGCAATCAGGCTGTAAAGCTGGTCATCCGGCATGGAGAATATATCCGCACTGTTATGAATATCCCCAAGGACATTGTTTCTTGCTTCCCCGTCAGCAGATGCCTCCAATATAATTTCAAAGTCCGCCTGTCCCGCGTATTCCTGTTTGAAGCTTTCTATCATCTTATCGAGCGTCTCAAAGTTGCTCTCCTCGGCCCATATCTTAAGCTCTACCTTCCCGCTCTCAAGCTCCTCCTGCTGTATCTCATTGTCACTACTTTGTACGTCACTGTCGGCCGGGTTCTCCGCTTTACCGGAGCTGCATCCCGCTAAAGCCATTACTGCTAAGGACATCACTGCCACTATAATTTCCAGACGCTGTTTCACAATTCTCTTTTTCACAATCCATCTTCCTTTCCGCACAATGTCGTACTTTTCTTCCTATTGCCATAATACTTCAAATCTCGACCTAGTGCAATTGATATTCTTTTTTCCGACAGGTAAATGTCAAAAGGACATGTGGTGAAAGACTTGACAAAATCTTTTTTTGTCTTAAAATAGTTCTAAAAAGAACAAAAGGAGAATGTGATGATTCCTTTAAACCCATGGGAACACCAAAATGCAATCAAGGCACTTTATTCAAAATGTGTGGAAGGGGTCTGTGTAAAGCATAATATTACCCGGATGGAATTGGACATCCTTCTCTTTTTAGCCAACAATCCATGTTTTGACACTGCAACAGATATTATTGAGGTCAGATATCTGTCAAAATCCCAAGTATCATCCTCCATAAAACTTCTGGAGCAGTGCGGCTATCTGAGAAAAGAGTATTTGGATTGCAACCGTAAGACAGCACATCTGAGGATATGTGAAGGGGCCATGGATATCATTCGCGATGGACAGGCGGCTCAGGAGAAATTTATTTCCATCATGCTGAATGGTTTTTCGCAGGAGGAAATTGACAGTTTGAGACAGTATAATGACCAGATTCTCAGTAATATTAGTGCATGTCTGAAAGGGAAGGAGACAGAATAATGTTTAAATTTGTTATTTGTTTTATCGCAGGAATCGGAGCCGGACTCGGGACGGGATTTGCAGGGATGAGCGCCGCCGCCGTAATCAGTCCTATGCTGATTACTTTTCTGGGGCTTCCGGCATATGAGGCAGTGGGCATTGCCCTTGCAAGTGATGTTCTCGCAAGCGCCATCAGCGCATACACCTATGGGAAAAATAAAAACCTTGATATCCGCAACGGTCTTGTAATGATGGTGACCGTTCTGTTGTTTACATTGGTGGGGAGCTTTGTCGCAAGTCGTGTTCCCAATACCACTATGGGCAGTTTCTCCGTATTCATGACACTGCTCCTCGGAATCAAATTCATCGTAAAGCCTGTTATGACAACAAAGGAATCCATGCAGGCAGTCAGCGGCAAAAAGCGCATCATACAGTCAGTTGCCAGCGGAATAGTGGTCGGGTTCATCTGCGGTTTTGTGGGTGCGGGCGGCGGCATGATGATGCTTCTGCTCTTAACGAGCCTGTTGGGATATGAATTAAAGACTGCCGTCGGGACAAGCGTGTTCATCATGGCTTTTACAGCCTTTACAGGTGCGGTCAGCCATTTTGCCATTGGCGGTATGCCGGATATATGGTGCCTGCTGTTCTGTGTGGCATCCACACTGCTTTGGGCGAGGATCGCCGCCAAATTCGCCAATAAAGCCAGCGCAGTGACTTTAAACCGTGCAACCGGTGTTGTGCTTGCTGTTCTGGGAGTGGTTATTCTGGGAGTGAATTACTTGAAATAATGAAAAGCGCCATATAACCAACAGTCTGTCAACGCTGAATTGATAGATTGTCAGTTATATGATATGATAAAGGTATTCTGGAATCTTAAAAGGAGGGATATCATGGATTTTATACCGGAAAAGAAATTAGGATTTGGATTGATGCGTCTGCCGCTAAGGGATAAGTCTAACGCAGCGGATATAGACATAGAACAGGTTAAGCAGATGGTGGATCTGTTCATGGAAAAAGGGTTTACCTATTTTGATACGGCATGGATGTATAACGGTTTTGCCAGCGAGAATGCAACCAAAGAAGTGCTTGTGGACAGGTATCCGAGAGAGAGTTTCACTCTGGCGACGAAGCTTCACGCCGGCTTTATCGATTCCCCGGAGGACAGGGATAAGATATTTAATGCCCAGCTCGAAAAGACGGGCGCCGGATATTTTGACTATTATCTGCTTCATGGAATCGAAGCGAGTATGCTTCCCAAGTATGAGAAGCTGGATTGTTTCCAGTGGCTGTTAGATAAGAAGGATAAGGGACTGGTAAAGCATGCGGGCTTCTCATTCCATGACACGCCGGAATTGCTGGACGAGATATTGACAAAGCATCCGGAGATGGAATTTGTGCAGCTCCAGATCAATTATCTGGATTGGGAGAGTCAGTGGGTACATTCCCGCGCCTGCTATGAAGTGGCTGTTAAGCACGGAAAACCGGTAATTATCATGGAGCCGGTCAAAGGCGGAACGCTTGCAAGGATTCCGGAAGAGGCGGAAAAACTGTTTCTCGACTATGACAGTGAGAGATCTGTGTCGAGTTGGGCGATCCGTTTTGCGGCGAGCTTGCCGAATGTGATGGTCGTTCTGTCCGGTATGAGCAATCTCTCCCAAATGCAGGATAATTTAAGTTACATGGAGAGCTTTAAACCTCTTTCAGAGGATGAGAAAGGGTTGTGTTTTCAGGTGGCGGATATCATCAACAGCCAGATCGCGATACCATGTACAGGATGTTCCTATTGTACGGAAGGCTGTCCGAAGAAGATAGCAATTCCGCAGTATTTTTCAATCTACAATGAAGATATGCGCGAACATCTGGAGGAAAAAGGCTGGACGATCAATTTTACGAATTATGATGTGTTGACACATAAATTCGGCAAGGCAAGCGACTGTATCGCATGTGGTCAGTGTGAAGGTGTCTGCCCGCAGCATTTGACGATTATTGATTACCTGAAGAGTGTTTCGGCACATTATGAAGGGCAGTAAAAGTAGCATATTGCGGAGAAATCAAGCGATGGAAGAGAAACATAATGTGCCCGGACAAATCAAGATTCGCGGTGGACGTGTACATAATCTGAAAAATATCGATGTAGATATACCTTTGAATAAAATTGTGGGAATCGCGGGTGTTTCGGGGTCGGGCAAGTCTTCGCTTGCGCTTGGCATTTTATATGCGGAGGGTTCAAGACGGTATTTGGAGTCGCTGTCAACTTATACGCGCAGACGTATGACGCAGGCAGAAAAAGCACAGGTAGACGAGGTGCTGTATGTACCCGCAGCGTTGGCTCTCCGGCAGCGTCCGGGCGTGCCGGGAATACGCAGTACATTCGGAACGGGGACGGAACTGTTAAACAGTCTGCGCTTAATGTTTTCGCGTCTTGCCGGTCATCGCTGTCCGAACGGACACTATGCAGAGCCTTCCTTGAATGTTGCGGCGGAATTAGAGCTTGTCTGTCCCGTTTGCGGAGAACATTTTTTTGCACCGGGGGCGGAAGAATTGGCTTTCAACAGTCAGGGTGCCTGCAAGCGCTGCGATGGGACGGGCATTGTTCGTATTGTAGATGAATCGACATTAGTCCCTGACGAGTCTTTGTCGATCGATGAAGGCGCGGTTGCACCGTGGCAGACACTCATGTGGTCGCTGATGAAGGATATAGCCCGTGAAATGGGTGTCAGAACGGATGTGCCGTTTAGAGAACTCACCGGGGAAGAGCGGGATATCGTATTCCACGGTCCTGCGGTAAAGAAAAATATTATCTATCAGAACAAAACAAGTGGTGCTGCCGGGGACATGGATTTTACTTACTTCAACGCTATCTATACGGTAGAAAACGCTTTGTCTAAAGTGAAAGACGAAAAAGGCATGAAGAGGGTGGAGAAATTCCTTCGGCAAGACGTTTGTCCTGACTGCGGCGGAACAAGATTAAGCGATGCCGCCCGTGCGCCCAGACTGCGCGGACTTTCTCTTGCGGAAGTATGCACGATGACTCTGGCTGATTTGATTGAATGGGTGGACGGTGTACCCGCTTCGCTTCCCGAAGAAATGCGCCCTATGGCGGAGAGTATCTGCGAGTCTTTCCAAAGTGCCGCAAAAAGGTTGATGGATTTGGGGCTTTCCTACCTTACGCTGGATAGAGCGGCATCTACGTTGTCTACGGGAGAAAGGCAGAGAATGCAGCTTGCGAGGGCTGTGCGAAACCGCACGACGGGAGTTCTGTATGTTCTTGACGAGCCGTCAATCGGTTTGCACCCGTCGAATATGGAAGGGCTTACGGGCGTTATGCACGACCTGATTGCCGATGGAAATACCGTGATTTTAGTCGATCACGACACGCATATACTCTCCGAAGCAGATTGGCTTATTGAGCTTGGGCCCGAAGCGGGTGCAGGCGGAGGAAATATTATTGCACAAGGTACGCTTGAAGAAGTCGGGGCGAATGCAGATTCGCGCATCGGCGGCTTCCTTACGGGCAGGACGACGATTGATATCGGGGAGCATATTTCGCCCGATAAAATGTTTGCACTTGGGACAATCCATTTGTCTACGGGAAATATACATACGGTAAAACCGCTTAAAATAGATTTTCCCAAAGGGCGCTTGATAGCTGTAACGGGTGTATCGGGTTCGGGAAAAACAACTGTTATTTTAGAAAGCCTTATCCCTGCGTTGGAAGCAGCGTGCAAAGGTGAGAAGATGCCAGACCATGTGAAATCCGTTTCCGCGAATGGAATTACCCAAATAAAGCTCATAGACTCTGCGCCTATCGGCATTAACGTGCGCTCAACCGTAGCGACTTACGCTAACGTGCACGACGATCTGCGCAAAGTTTACGCGAAAACATCTGCTGCAAAGGAACGGGGATATAAGGAAGGCAATTTCTCCTATAATACAGGTAAGCTACGCTGTCCCACCTGCGACGGCACGGGGACGATAAGCCTTGACGTACAGTTTTTACCAGACGTTGAGATTACTTGTCCGGATTGCAGAGGTTCCCGTTATGCAAAGGAAGCAAGCCTTATAAAGCGCATACCAGGGCACGGCGGACAGGCATATTCACTGCCTGAACTTATGGATATGAGCGTGGATGAAGCGCTGGAAGCGTGCGCGGATCTCCCTGTTGTCGAACGCAAACTGCGGGTGCTGCACGACCTCGGACTCGGGTATCTGACATTAGGAGAGCAGACACCGAGCTTGTCGGGTGGAGAGGCACAGCGGCTTAAACTTGCAAGCGAGATGGGCAAGGGACAATCCGATACGGTATTTGTGTTTGACGAACCGACGATCGGACTGCACCCGTCAGATGTGGAAACATTGCTCAACGTGTTTAAGCGGCTGATTGAAAACGGAGCAACCGTTATCGTTATAGAACACGACCTCGATGTGATAAAGAATGCCGATTATATAATCGATATGGGACCGGGCGGCGGCGTACACGGCGGACGGATTATTGCAAAGGGAACACCGCAGGAAATATGTGATTGTGAAGAAAGCCTTACGGGGAAATACTTGAAGTTGCCGAAAAGATAATAAGACACAAAAATAGCCGCTCATAGTTTGCGGCTATTTTTACAACTAAATAAATGATCGCTATTTATTATTTCATATTTCAATTAGCTAAAAGAAACAAAAAACCTCTGTTGTGCCGCCTGCTCGTTTTCCTGTGATATTCTCATGGCGTTAAGGTAAGCGTTATTCTCTGCATTAGCCTGAGCGGCGTTCGTTGCTCCGGACACATTACCTGTGGCTGAGTTCATTGCATTATTTGCCTCGCCAAGTACAGAGAATTGGAACGTGGTTGCTCTTTCTTCTCTTTGTTCCATCTTTTCGAGTTCGGCCTGTTTCTTTTCCGTATCTGCACCGCGCAGCTCATCCAGTTTCATTTCTCCCTTTAAAATAGCAATGCCGTCTCTTGTTTTGGCTACGATCACTCCCTGACGGTTTGCCTGCTGTACGGAAGAATCTGCCGATACCATTGCGCGCATGTCCTTGTGGTTCAGACCGGTATCTGTAACCGTATCACTGACCGTGGGTTTTGCCTCAGTTTCATCAGCGCTTTCTTCTTTGGTTTCAACGGCCTGTGCTTCTTCTGCACCTACGCTACGGTTCTCATTGGGATTCGTTGCTTCCGTTAAAATAACAACGCCATCGCTGTTTCTGGCTATAACAGTTCCTTGAGGCTCTGACTGCTGTTCCTCGAGTGGCAGCTTCTTTTCGTCTTCCTGATCTGAGGAATCCTTCGCTTCCTGTACTTTGTTTTCTGTGGCTTCCTCTTTGGTCGGATTCGGATCTTCCTTCAGCTCGGCCAGCATGATCTCTCTTTTCTGTGACCTGCTGAGCTCTTCCTGATGCTGTTTCAGTTCTGTGTTAAGATCAGATATTTCTTTCTGAAGTTTCTTTCGTTCATCCGTTTTCTCATTAACAGAAAGATCTTCCTGTGAAGATAACTTCTGCATCTGCTGCTTTGCATCTGTAATTTCATTTTGAATATTTTTGATTTTCGGGTCTGTTGAAGCTGCAGTAATCATCTGCATGCCGGACATACTGTTCGTTGATGTTACACTGCCGATTCCCATAGTATAACCCCCTCTCCCTGCCAAAGGATGTTCTCAGACAACTTATAATTTAATGTGTATTTTTGCTTTGTAGCTATACTTATTTATATTCTACTATTTTTCATAGGTAAGAGGCAAGAGTATTTTACAATTTTTTATGATAAATTAAATTGATTTTAAAAAGAAATACCTAAAACTGTAATTGAGAAAGTGTTTATAAATAGCAGATAAGTCGATTTCGGACAAAAGAGTCCACCAATTATCGTGGCGTCACAGAAATTATTTGTATTTATTCAGCTCCTTCATGATGCCGAGGATATGTGAAAATGATGTGGAATCCAGTTTTTTTGCTTCTTCAATAAATTCTTTCAACATTTTCGGATTAGAATTATTCTCGTCGAAAAATTCCTGCGGCGTAATGTCAAGGAATTCACATATATAGAAAAATGA
This sequence comes from Lachnospiraceae bacterium, assembly GCA_014804365.1. Taxonomy (GTDB): domain Bacteria; phylum Bacillota; class Clostridia; order Lachnospirales; family Lachnospiraceae; genus UBA3282. The sequence goes on along the minus strand of JAAUZX010000035.1, from coordinate 48,337 downwards.
CTGCATGGACGGCAGTGATTTCTTATTCTCAATCGTATTGATATAGTTGTTTGCCTGTCCTAACGATAGAGACATATCGCGTGCAGAAATACCTTTTTGCGTTCTTAATTCAGCCAACCGGTCGGGGAGAAAATTTTCATACATCAAATATAACCATGTCCTTTCCACAGCCTTAACCACTTTATGTAATAGATTGTACATTACACACAGAGTTCATTCGCTAAATTAAATAGGGCGTTTTAGTTGACATAAAAGATTTAATCTATTATAATGAAACATAATGTTAGTTTGAATTTAGCGAAAAATTAATTATAAAAGTGAATTATGGTGACAAATGGAAAATCTTATCGATATTCATTCTCATATTTTACCCGGGGCGGATGATGGTTCGGACAGCTTTGAAATGAGTATGCAGATGCTCAAATGTGCAGCAGACGATGGCATATCCGGGATCATTCTTACACCACATAATAAACCGGGACACCGACATATATATTTTTCCAAAATGACATCCAAGGTAGAAAAACTGCGGGAGATGATGTCGGAAGAAAATATAAATATAGAATTATATCTGGGAAGTGAATTGTATTACCGGAGCGGGCTTTTGGAGGAAATTGAAGATGATATGGCAGGAACTCTGGCGGGTTCCCGTTATGCGCTTGTGGAGTTCAATCCATTAGAGGATTATGATTACATCCGCAATGGGATCTATTCGCTGCTGATGGGCGGGTATTCTCCTGTTCTGGCTCATGCGGAACGGTATCGGAATGTCTGCGCCGCGAAATACGGAGTAGACGATTTGATTGAAATGGGCTGCTACATCCAGGTGAACGCCGGCAGTATTATGGGAAGGTTCGGTTCGAAAACCAGGCGGTTTGTGAAAAATATGCTAAAGCAGCGACAGGTTCATTTTGTTGCTACAGATGCACATGATTTAGGCAAAAGGGCGCCTTATCTGTCAGACTGTGCGGAGTTGATCAGGAAAAAGTACGGTGAGGAATACAGTGAGCAATTGTTCTGCAAAAACCCGCAGTATGTGATCAGGGATAAGGAGATAGCTTTGTACTTATAGTAAACGACATAAGCAGGAAGAAGAACGGAATGGAAAACCATAGAGAAAATAATAATGAAATTGAATTTGATCTGCTGGAGATCGTACATATACTGTTTGGCAGATTCTGGATTATCTTATGTGCCGGTTTGGTGACAGCGCTTATCTGCTTTGCAGTCAGCGCGTATGTCTTAGCGCCGGTTTATGAATCGACTACCAAGATCTATATTTTGAACAAAACGGATAACACGGCGGTTACATACACGGATGTGCAGATGGGAACGCAGTTGACGAAGGATTATGCGGAACTGATCAACAGTAGATATGTCTTAGAGAAAGTAATCGAACAGCTTTCTTTGGAAGACATGGAATATGAAGACTTAATGCACGAGGTGTCGGTGAATACTCCCGTGGATACACGCATTGTGTCTATTACGGTGGAACATACGAATCCGGAGCTTGCTATGAGAATTGCAAACTGTATCAGGGAAGTGGCCGGAGAACACATTCAGAATGTCATGGATATTGAAGCAGTCAATGTAGTTGAGAAAGCCAATATGCCTATGGAGAAGTCCGGTCCGAGTGTTGTGAAATGGACGATGATCGGCGGTGTTGCAGGGGCATTTTTGGCCTGCGCAGTCATTTTAATCATATTTTTGCTGGATGATACCATCAAATGCTCGGAGGACGTTGAAAAATACCTGGGTCTCAGCACTTTAGCACTGATACCGGTAATATCGGAAGATGATACTGCGAAAAAGAGAAAGAGTAAGAGGAATTAACGATGCAGGAGGTTAAGCTATACTTTCAAAAAAAGAATGGTTTTTATATAAAAGAAGCTTTCAAGACATTGCGCAGCAACATAGAATTCTGCGGTGATGATATCAAAGTGATCGCGGTTACAAGCTGTATGGCGCATGAGGGGAAATCCAGCGTTGCAATGGAACTGGCAAAGTCGTTTGCGGAAGCCGGCAATGTGACGTTGCTTATTGATGCTGACATGCGCAAGTCGGTCTTGATCGGACGCTATAAGACGGGTGCGGTGAAATTCGGTTTGAGCCATTGCCTGATCGGAAAACAACAATATATGGATGCCATATGCGAGACTGATATTCCTAAGCTTTATGTGCTTTTTGCCGGTCCGGTGCCGCCCAATCCCAGCGAGCTTCTCGGAAGCAGAAAATTTGTTGAAATGCTGGAGGTCATGAAGAGACCGTTTACTTATATTATTATTGACACCCCACCGCTCGGAAGTGTTATAGATGCCGCAGTAGTGGCAAGGAATTGTGACGGTGCCGTATTAGTGGTAGAAAACAATGCGGTCAGCTATCGCTTTGTCCAAAAGGTAAAAGATCAGCTTGATAAAACGGGAAGCCGTATTTTAGGGGTTGTCCTGAATAAAGTTGATATGAGCGGTAAGGGCTACTATGGGCATTACGGGAAATATTACGGCAAATACTACGGTAAGTATTACGGCGAGTACGGGGTGGACCCCCAATCCTTAGAGAAACAGGAGAAGGAAGAACAGCAGATCAAAGCGCTTCAGAAAGAGTTTCATGAGAATCAGAAGCGGGAAGAACAGGATAAGAGAGAGAAGGAAAAGAAAGAACAGAGACAGATCAAAAAACAAAAGGTAAAACAGGCTGTGGGGAAATCCGTGAAACGTCTTCTTGTGGCAATGGTAATTATTCTGTTGATATGCGGATTTGCCCTGGGAGGCTTTGAAACGGCTAAAGCTATGGGGAAAAGAAGGCTGCAAAGCGGATCAGAGAGCGCATGGCCTGATTTGCAGACTGCAATAGATACAGAACTGCAGAAAGAGGAAGCGATCCGGTGGCAGGATGGCTGGGTGAAGTATCAGGATACCATATATCAGTATAATCAGGAGATTCTCACCTTTCTCATTATGGGTATTGATAAGAACAGTGATGCCATAGCAGTAGAAGAAGGAACGGAGGGCGGACAGGCAGATGCGCTGTTTCTGGCGGTTATGAATCCGAGAGATAACAGCATTAAAATCATCGGGATCAATCGCAATACGATGACAGATATTGATATCTATAATGGGGAAGGCGCATATATCACCACAACGAAAGCCCAGATTGCGGTGCAGCACGGCTTCGGTGACGGGATGGAGAAGAGCTGTGAATATCAAAAGAAAGCGGTAAAAAAGCTATTTTACAACCTGCCCATACACGGATATGCCGCTGTTAATATGAGCGCCATTCCTACCATTAATGATACGGTGGGAGGCATCGATGTGACGGTGTTGGAGGATCTGACCAAGGTCGATGACAGTCTTGTGAAAGACAGCAATGTACATTTAAGCGGGGAAAGCGCTTTCTGGTATGTGGAATACAGGGATACTGATGTTTTCGGTTCGGCAGATATGCGTCTGACAAGACAGCAGCAGTATCTGACCAAACTAGTCAATGTTGCCAAACAGAAAGTGAGAGAAGATGTTTCCGTAGCCTTGAGTCTGTATCAGGCAATATCGCCGCAGATGGTGACGGATGTATCCGCATATGAAGCAGCTTACCTGGCCTCCGTTCTGCCTAATTATAAATTTGACCAAAACAGCTTCTATATGATGCAAGGTGAAACCGTCAGGGGAGAAGAGTTTGAAGAATTTTACCCGGATGAAGAGGCATTATATGAGATGATTCTGGATGTGTTTTATGAAAAAGTGGAGTAGGAATATTAGCGCTGGATGAGGTAGGGGTATGCGGATCAATATGAAAAAAGCAGAATTTCTGGCATTGTTGGTGCTGGTTATTGGCGTGGTCTGTGCGTGTGGAAATACATATGCAGAAGAACACAAGGCGGAAATGACTGAGGAGGCGGCAGAAACCTCAGGGAATATACGAAATGATTCTAAGACACGTGAAAGCTTTGCGGGTGAAAGTGCGGTGGATGCGCAGATAGATTTTGACGCATTAAGAGAAATCAATTCCGATATCTTTGCATGGATCTATATCCCGGATACGGCAATAGACTGTCCGGTTTTACAGAGTGAACAGTCAGATACCTTTTATGAAGACCATAATGCCTACGGGGAAGAAGATGATACGGGAGCAGCTTATATAGAACTGGCAAATTTGATGAGCATGTGTGATTTTAACACCGTATTACATGGAAAAACAGGAGCGGATGAGGCCGGTTTATTTGCCGATCTGTACAGATTTGCAGATCCCGATTTTTTTAAAGATCACGAATATGTGTATCTGTATCTGGACGGAAATGTTTTGACTTATGAGATTTTTGCCGCATATGAAAGAGAGAATACAAGCCTGATCCGTACATACGACTTCACATACCTGTCCGGATGCCGGCAGTTTCTGAGTGATTTGTACGGAGCCAGAGGTATGGCGATGAATCTGCGGGCTGGATGGGAGAAGGTCAATGAATATCATTATGTCATTACGCTCACAACACAGAAAGAGGAAAATGCGGAGAGTCAGTTTGTAGTGGTCGCGGTATTGATACAAGATGCGGCAGGAACGATCAACAGAGTCGTTACAGAATAGAGATTGCGGAAGAATCAAGTTATTTACGTTTTTTACAAACGTGAATATAAACCACACTTAAGTGATGAAAGGAGGGTTTCCAATGAAAAAGTTAATAGCGCTTNCNNTGGCAGGNGTCATGNTGTTTANCACACCTGTTATGGCGGCGGGAGCGAACTNNGAAGTGGACGATGGCGATGANNNGGACNATGGCGATGNCTGGGGCGATGANGANNACTTGNGAGATGACNAGNAAGGGAGTCCGAGTCCGAGTGCATCTTCAGTATCCGGNAATTCATGCGNNNCGNCNNCGTCNGNACCNGTNACGGCATCAGCTCCGGCNGTTGAAGCNTCTTCNGTNCCGGCAGATATCGTAGCNGCAGCNGCGGCGNAGGGAAAGACCGTCNGCGAGTATNTGAATAATGCNGTNGCATCGGTTCCGGGGCTTGATTATGTCNTACCGNTNGGACAGGGNGGTCATGTNATTATNAACGGTGCNCCCAGNAANCAGGTNTTCTCAGTNTTAAANCCGACTTTGNGCATNGTNCACTCGGCAAAGNCATTTGCAGCGTCTCTGGGCGGCAGAGTNTTGAACGTNGTNCGGATTAACGCATCCATAAGCGGTTTCAGNACCGCCAGAGTGAATTTTTACATGAANGGCGTCAGNGCCGGACAGAATATTAAAGTTTTNCAGAACTTTANCGGACAGTGGCTGGAAGTTGAAGTNGCTGAGATCAGAGAGGATCATGTTGTAGTTGACATGACNTCTCTCGGAACATTGGCATTNATTGAAATGCCGAANTAGTAAATCGGAAATCAATATCAGAAGCATTGTATATGAGTGTGGGGTTATGCGTACTGCCGCNCGCAGCGGCGGTACGTCTGACANATTTATTGAGAGGATAAGNGNAATGCNGGAGAACATTATGACAGACACTATCGAAAGACCGANGTTTACGATAGTGGANGCGAANCTGNGNAGANATAACATGNGTGAAATATACCGGAGAAAAAGTGCGGTCTATAAGCTGATNAAAAGACTGATGGATGTACTGTTGTCGGCGGCNGCGCTGGTCNTTCTTTCACCTGTGTTTCTTATTACNGCTGTTGCAATCAAGTGTGAGGACAATGGTCCNGTCTTTTTTGCACAGCAGAGAGCCGGAAANGATATGAAGCCTTTTCGCATGTATAAATTCCGCAGNATGTATGTCAATGCGGACGAGAAATTAAGTGAAATGATGAAGNATAACGAGCAGACGGGTCATGCTTTTAANATCAAAAANGATCCGAGAATCACNAAGANNGGAAAAGTAATCAGACGTTTTTCCATAGATGAATTGCCGCAGNTNATCAATATTATTAAGGGCGATATGAGNATCGTNGGNCCAAGACCGATCCTGANGTTNCAGATGGAGGAATGCAGNCAGTATGAGAAACAGAGGCTTGTGGTGCAGCCGGGGCTTACGTGTTATTGGCAGATCGGNGGCAGAGCNAANATNAAATGGGAAGAATGGGTGGAGCTGGATCTGGATTACATAGAGGATATGAGTCTGTGGACGGATATTAAGATGATTGTGAAGACGGTTCCGGCGGTGTTTGATAGTGATGGGGCGTATTAATGTCATAGATTCAGTTCGCTGACAGAATGCAGCANCGGAATAGGTTGTCGGTAAAATGACAAGAGAGAATGCAACAGATGAGAATCTGTGCAGATAGATGTAAAGAAAAAGTGAACCTTGACAATTACATACCTTATAGCGGAGTAAGTGTNNACCGAAATNGCTTGCATATATTGTATACTTCTGTTAAGATAAATGTACTTACAGATGTGTTATATAACTTCTTATTTCTGATAACACATTTCTAATCCCCTAATTCTGGGGAATGTAATAAAATTCAAGGCTGATCGCCAAAGAATTTCAACTATTTATTTTAACGAAGCCATAAGTGANGAAAGCGTATCTACGGTAGTTCCTTTTATACTTCTTTCATAGCTGAAGGCGTGAAAGGAGAAAAATGTCGATAGAAAATTTGACAGGGAAAAAGAGCGGCAACCAGAAGAAGCATACTAATATAGTAGAGGATGTCAGATACTACGGTGCCATCCCTGATAAAATACTCGAGGAAATGACACCGGAAATTATTGAGCAGTACTATCTATGGGATGAAGTGATAAAGAAAGAAGTGGAGAGATATCCATGGCTGATACTGCCTTTGATTCGGGAGATGTTCCGAAAGACGTATCCGGAAGCTGTGGAGATAAGATTAATAGCAACAGAATATGTAGTCAGACGCNTNCATAAGGATGGNGGCAGTACACTGAATTCTATTTTTGCAGATATAGCAGTCCAGATCGGGGATCGAGACATCTATCACATGGAATGTCAGATGAATAAAGATAAAGGAATGGTGCTGCGTATGTTGGAGTATGACATTCATATTGCACTGGTACATAGAATCGGAAATTCTGGCAAGAAAACATACACAGGAATTGCGCATGAACTGGTGATGCCGCGAAGTGTTATTCTGTACTTAAACGATACAAATCATATTCCCGCAGAGGAAACCTGCCTGATCAGATTTGCGGATGGGACAACTCATGAGTATCGGGTTCCGGTAATGAATGTGCAGAGCTATACAATTGAGATGATTGAGAAAAAGCATCTGAATATGCTGATTCCTTTTCTTCCGATACGATTTAGGAAGTATATTAATAAGGAAAAAGATGGTGAAAAGAAGTCGGTTCCGGAAGCTGTCAGAAAAGATTTGACAGAATTTATACGGAAATGTATCATGATAATAGACCGTGAAAAAGAAAACGGAACGTTGACAGAGGCGGCAGGAAAAGAAATGATTGAATTGTTGGATATAACCTGTGGGCATCTTTTGAAAAATGAACCTGAGTTAAAGAAGGAAGTGCGTGGGATTATGAGACCGATTGTTATGACGCAAATGGAAAGAGCGGATTATGAGATAAAACTTATCAGGGAACGACTTGAGAAAGAAAAGAATATGCACAGTGAAAGAAATGAAAATGCAATACGAAAGTTAATTGAAAAATACTGTGCTTCTGGTCAGGGACATCAGGAAGTGAAAGAAAGCATTCAGGATATTTTCTCTTTGAATGATGCGGAAGCAGAGGAAAAGATGGAGAAATATTGGGTGCAGGCAGATGAGTAGTAGATAAGATTTAGAATTAAATGGTATGGAATGGGAACTCCCGATGTAAGGTATGTATGTGGCTTATGTCGGGAGTTTTTATATGGGAAATAGCATGAATGAGGAGAAAAAAATGAATCCAAAAGTAAATGTAATTGTTCCGGTTTATAATGTGGCACCCTATTTAAACATTTTTTTTGATTCATTATTTAACCAGACTTTTCAAGATTTTGATATATGGGTTGTTAACGATAAGTCAACGGACAATTCGCTTGATTTAATTGAGGAATATGAAAGAAAATATCCTGAAAGAATGCATGTTATTAGCAATACGTTCAATTTAGGATTATCTGAAACAAGGAATGTAGGCTTAGAACAATGTGATAGCAATGGCGAATATATTCTTTTACTGGATTCGGATGATTATCTCGAATTAACATATATAGAAAAAATGGTATCAAACGCTGAAAAATATCATGCGGATATTACGATATGCGGATTGGAAAGATTTGATGATAATACAGGGAAATGTGTATGTAAAGAAATGATTAATAATCCCGAAGAATTGATTACGGATATTAAGAATTTTGAGATGCTTGGATATATGAATCCGGTTGTCTGGAATAAATTATTTAGAAGAACAGTTATTGAGGATATGAAATTTACAGCGATAAAGCGGTCTGAAGATACGGTTTTTTTGTTTTCTATCTTGCCAAGAGTAAAATCTATTAAGTTTATAAATGAGGTTTTGTATCATTATAGAGTGAGAAATGATTCACTATCTGGCGCAATTACGAATGAGATATATGAATCTATGTTGAGAGGATTCAGCAAAACAAGAAAAGCCTTTTATGACGATAAAGAGCATGTTGGGTTGATGGATTTATTTGTGGTACAGATGTTTATTCGTTGTGGGGTTGGTGGAGCATGTCGATTAGCTTTTCAAAATATGCGAAAAGCTTCTTATTATACAAATAGAACAAGAAAGTATATGGACAAGTGTTTTCCCGAATGGAGAGACAATAAGTATTTGTCTTTACACTATTGGTGGAAAAGGGATTTGCCTGCGGTATTACTTAGCTGTGCGGCAGTATTGTATAAATGCTATCTATTTGTTATTTTTATTTATTTATATTGGTTTTTGAGTTGTGTGCTTAAGAGGGATTTTCGGGCATGAAGAATGATGCTGATGGAGGAGTTGTAGTTGATACCTAAAGTAATACATTATTGTTGGTTTGGAGAAAAACCACTTCCTGAGTATGCTATAAAATGTATTAATAGTTGGAAAAAGTATTGTGAAGGATATGAAATTATTGAATGGAACGAAAATAATTTCGATATACATTGTACTCAATATACTGAAGAAGCTTTTAACCAAAAAAGATGGGCATTTGTAAGTGACTACGCAAGATTATTTATTATATATAACGAAGGTGGAATTTATTTTGATACAGATGTTGAATTAATTAAGAATATTGATGATTTAAGAACTTCTCAGGCTTTTTTTGCTCAAGAAATAGGTGGAATGGTAGCTACTGGACTTGGGTTTGGAGCAGAAAAAGGAAATAGCATTATCAAATTGATGATGGACGAATATGAGAAAGCAATATTTGTATCAGATAAGGGAGAGCTTGATTTATTGCCGTGTCCTGTTAGAAACACAAAGGCATTGTTTGAACTAGGATATCAAAAAAGTGGAAAAACGCAGACAGTGATGAATGCGAAAATATATGCGGCTGAATATTTTTGCCCTTATAATTATATAAAAAATAAACTAGATATTACGTGTAATACCTATTCAATTCATCATTATGAGGGGTCTTGGGATTATTCTGCTGAAATTAGAGATAAATATAAAATATTTTATCGTTGTTTTGGATATCACATAGGTCATTTTTTATGCGAAACAGGAGAAAAGATCAGAAATGAAGGAATGGCGAAGGCGGTCAGATTTGTTCGGTATAGAGTAAAAAGTAAGATAAAGAAAGAATGGTTGTCAAATGGAAAAATCAGATGTAGAAAAAAGCATTGCAGAGCAGATTGACTTTGTAATTACATGGGTGGACGGAAATGATATTGAATGGCAGCGACAAAAAAACATTTATTTACATAAAGCAGATATAGATGATAGAGTTGTAAGATATCGTGATTGGGATAATTTGAAATATTGGTTCAGAGGGGTTGAAAAATATGCGGCGTGGGTTAATAAAATATATTTTGCTACTTGTGGGCAACTTCCAGCCTGGTTGAACACGGAGCATAAGAAACTGGTTGTAGTAGAACATAAAGATTTTATAGAAAGTAAATACTTGCCTACTTTTAATTCTGCTGCTATTGAAGTAAATATGCATAAAATCAAAGGTCTATCCGACAAATTTGTATATTTTAATGATGATATGTTTATTATTTCTCCGGTCAACAAATCGGATTTTTTTGTTCATAACAAGCCGGTAGACAGAGGAATAGAAAATATAATTCCGCTTAAATTAGATAAAGATTTAGTTGTTAATAATATTATGCGTAATCATGTGATGTTAGTGAATCGCCATTTTGATAAGCGAGTATTTATTAAAAAAAATTGGAATAAATGGTTTTCAATACAAAACAGATCAGATGTGATAAGGAATATATTACTTTCATTATGGAAAGATTTTTGTGGATTCAAAACATTTCATTTACCGACTGCATTTTTAAAATCAACTTTTTATGAAGTTGAATTATTAGAAAGAGAAATGTTAGAGAAAACATCATCTCATAAGTTTAGAACGGGAAGTGATGTCAGTCAATGGTTATTTCAAAATTGGCAAATTGTATCGGGAAATTATATATTACCAAAGTGCAATTATGGTCAATATTTTGAAACGAATATAAATAATGTTGAGCTTATTTGTAAGGCGATTAAGAAGCATAGATACAAAATAATATGTATTAATGATGAAGTATATGATAATAATTTTGAAAGGGTAAGAGATGCTATTAACAATGCTTTTGGCGAAATATTTCCTGAAAAAAGCAATTTTGAAAGATAGTATATTTGTTATATGAGAATTAACAAAGGGGTTTTTTATTTTTTTCTTCTATTTCCTTTTTTTAAGTCAGATATGATTACTGAGGTATATAAACTTCAATGGCTAGACCGCCTTTATGATGTTTGGAAGCTTATTGCAATAGGTATTATGACCTGCCTTTGGATAAAAAACAAGAAAATTGATGTTAAGTTAATTGTTTTATTGATTCAGATCCTATCAACTGTTTTTTCAACAATAATTAATGGTAATATAAAAAACTGTGTTCCTTATATTAGCATTCAGCTTTCGGTTGTCTATATAGGAATTTTGATTTGTTTAGTAATAGCTAATAATGACATGGAATATTTCTTAAGAGCGGCTTATGTATTATTGGCATCATACTGTATATGTAACTTGATATCCGTTATTATATTTGCACCCATTGGCGGAATGTATCATCCGGATGGCATGAGGGTTATTACGAAAAATAGATATTTATTAGGTTCAAAGAATTATCAGGTGTTGTTTATTTTTCCATTTATAGGTTTATCAAGCATTTATGATATATATTGTTTTAAAAATATTCGAAGAGTAACAATAATATTACATATTTTATCCATTATCCCGCTGGTTGTGACAGAAGCAGTAACGGCCATCATCGGGGTTACGATGTACTATATATTTTATTTTTTGATGAGCAAGTCGCCACGGAGTGCACGATACCTTAATGGTTATATTATGATATTGGTAAATCTTGTGATATTTGTTTTTGTAATTATATTGGATGGACAGAGATACTTTTCGAGTTTCTTTATGACGTTATTTCATAAAAATCTTCAAAGCCAGCGTGCATATATCTGGCAGAAATATATTGAGGCAGCATTTAATAAATTATATATGGGATATGGTTATGTAAGCTATAGTGAAAGACGTGTAAGCGTTGGGGTTGTTCATGCACATAATCAGTATTTAGATATTATTTATCAAAGTGGACTTATAGGAATAGGAATTTTTATATTATTAATAGGTTATTCTTTGAAATGTGTAAAGGGAGATAAAATTAAGTATATTATTATCTGTTCCATTATGGTTTGGCTCATTATGTTTCAGTCGGAATATTATTATAGTAACCCTGGGTTTTATATTTTTGTATTTTTATGCTTTAACTGGAATGAGTTGGAAGAAAGATGGAAAGAATGAAAATTTTGTATATTGGCGCATCGAATATTGGACGTGGCGGTAGGTCCACAATCGTTTATAATTTATCAAAGCATTTGGATAATACATGTATATGTGATTTTTTCTGCGATGGTGGAGTTAAGCCTTCTGCTGAAATAATAACAGAAATACATAACAGAAATGGACATGTTTATATTGATCAGGCTTGGGAAGATAACTATATAAAGAGACAGTTAATTTGGTTTGGTAGGCTTAGAAATGTGCTTAGACAAGGTTCATATGACGTTATACATATTAACATGGATCATGCAGTAGAAGCAATTAGAGCGATTATGGGATGCAAGATTTTCGGTGGTAAAAAAATTGTAGTACATGCTCATAGTGCTGATTTTGTGAAAGAAACCTTAGTCATAAAACATATAATGGCAAAACTTTTGAGACCGTTGGTTTTTGTTTTGTGTGATGCACAAATTGCTTGTTCGAAAAAGGCGGCAGAATTTATGTATGGTAAATTAGCTGCTAAAACCGGAAAGATTATTTTGCTTAATAACGGTATTGATGTAGAAAAATATAAGTATAATCCTAATATGCGCCGTAGACTAAGAACGACATATTTTCTAAATGATAAGCTTGTTATTGGTCATGTAGGCAACTTTTATTATCCCAAAAATCATAAGCGGTTGATTCAGATTTTTAAAAGAATACATGAGAAAAGAAATAATACCGTTTTAATGTTAGTTGGAGAAGGTGAACTCAAAAAAGCAATATATCAGCAAGTAATCAAGGAAAAACTTGAAGAATATGTTTTTTTTATGGGTGAGAGAAATGATGTTTCTGATTTGCTGCAAATTTTTGATGTATTCCTTTTGCCTTCATATTTTGAAGGATTTGGAATTGCAGGAGTAGAGGCACAGGCAGCGGGACTTCCATGCTTTTTCAGCGATACAATACCTAAGAAAGCAAAATTGACAGAGAATGTAAAATATATATCATTGAATGAGAATGATGATGTATGGGCTGATGAAATTCTAAATGTAATACCAATGGAAAGAAAGGATGAATCTGAGAGGATAAAATTTGCTGGGTTTGACATTCGAGAATCAGCAGGCAAACTTCTTGAAATATATTATAGTATTTTAACCTAAAAGAAGAAAAGTATATGTATATGAATCAAGATCATTTTAATTGAGGCTCCAGTGGGAAAAAATTTGAGAAAGGATATATAGTATACAGACGTTGGAGAAAAATGAAATTAGGTAAAGGAATAATTCAGGTATTTTTAGCCAATATTGTAAATCTTATTATATCTATAGGAAATGGGTTTTTATTGCCCAAATATTTATCCGTTGAGTCATATGCCAGTGTAAAAACGTTTCTTTTGTATACTTCCTATGTTGGTGTTTTACCGTTCGGGTATGTTGATGGTATTTACATAAAGTACGGAGGTAGATCGAAAAGTGAAATAGATGTAGAAGAATTTGCACACGAAAAGAAAGTATTGTTTATATTTCAATTAGTACTATCTTTGCCGATTATATTGATGGCTTTTGTTCTGGGTGATTCAAATTTATTATGTGTGTCAATTAGTATATTACCAATTAATATGGTGAGTTTTTTTCGGCTTGTATATCAGGCAACAGGTGAATTTAAAGAGTATAGGAGGATTACGAACTTAAGTTCGATATTACTCTTTGTTTCGAATCTAATTTTTCTTTTTATAATCAAGACTGATATCTCCTTATGGTATATAGGCATGCAGATAGTTGTCGCTTTCATTGTCTGGATCTATTATGAGGATAGAAATAGGATTGTAAATATTTGTAATAAGATTTCTCTAAAAGAAATGTGGACTTATTTGTATGAGAATATTCATTTAGGTGTCATTGTTATGCTGGGGAGCTTTATGGGCGTATGGATTACCAGCATAGACAGATGGTTTGTAAAGATTCTATATGGCGTTGCGGATTTTGCATATTATTCGTTTGCGGTCACTATGCTGAGATTAATTAATGTTGTTATAACAGCTTTTTCAGTAACTTTATATAATTTCTTTTGTAAGAAGCCGAGAGATGAAGAGATTGCCATATTACGAAAGATAGTACTAGTAGTAGGCGCGGCAATCATTGCAGTCATTTTCCCGTTGGAATTTGTTATTCAGACATATTTAGAGAAATACATATATGCAATTCCTGTTATAAAAACACTTTTTATAGCTCAATTTGTGTTGATTGAAATTAATGCGGTATACTTAAATTTATATAAGGCGCTCAACCTTCAGAAAAAATATTTTATACGGATGGTTGTCATTACAATAACTGCTTTTTTCCTAAATGGAATGATTGGGTATTTATGGAATAATATTATTGCGTATGCAGTGGCAACATTTTTGACAGCGTTTATATGGCTCATATTATGTCAGATCGATTTACCTGAATATAAAATGACTCATACAGAATGGCTATATCTTTTATTGACGATACCCGTCTTTTTGTTCAGTAATTATTTTAATATATGGATTGGTATGTTTATTTATGTGGGCTGGGTGATAGTAGAGATTTTTTTATTTTTTCCGAAGGATGTTAAGCAGTTATTGGTAGTGTCTTTAAAATGATATGGCAGAAGAATGTCTACAGAAAATTCAACAGGAAAAAGAATGCTGCAAAACAGCTGGTTCCGGAATTGTAGAGCAAATGGAGAAATACTGGGTGCAGCCCGATGAGTAACAGTCAGGATTATGATTAAATTGCGTGTAATGGAAACTCCCTATGTAGGGTATGTAAGTGGCTTGCGTCAGGAGTTAATATATTTTAATCAAATTGAATATTATGTTGGTTGAGCAGATTTTTCAGGTAGTCAATCTGGGCAACTAACTGTTCAACAGAAGAAGATAATTGCTCATTAGAAGAAGACAACTGCTCGATTTTATCATGATAATAGGTTTCCGCTTCTATTCTTGCACGTTCCATCATTTCTTCAAACATAGGTGATCTCCCTTTCGTATTTGAGTTGGCATTAGTCAGCTGGTTCATATATCGGATATAGATATCCTGCTCCTGATGGTGTTTGTAATCGTCAACGAGCCGTTTGATAAGTTTCGTATTATCCAGATGATCGGTCAGGCAGTGCAGGTATAGATTCTCCTCCGGGCAGAGCTCTTTTGTGACGATAATCTGAATATTAAAAGTCTCATTAATGATATGATAAACCCCGTTGGAGAATTTTTCAACGATTATTTTTCTATCTTTTTGTAAATGTTTCATTAATCTCTTGGGATAATGAAGACTAAGGAAAGACAGGCTGATATCCAGCGCAGTATATTGGTTTCTCTTTCCGGTCTGATTAATGAAAAGTCCGGCATACCCTATAGTTTTGTAGTATGAATCTGTACTGATACAGGAACCGATTCCTTTTATTTCAAACAGGTTATAGGTTTTAAAGATATAAGCAATATTTTTAGGAATGATCTCTGTGCTCAATTTCTTGACGATAAGCATATCAATACGGTAATTGTTTTTGCCGAGAATATACTCAGATAAGAATTGCAGCAGATGGGCATATTCCTGCAGGTCAATCTGTACAGCGCAGACTGCCGCTTCATGCCAGTTGGTGTTACGTTTTTAAGAGATGCTGTTTTTGTCGGAACAGTAGAGTCGGTTTGTTGAAGTGACACGAGAACATTCCTTTCGTAGATTACACAGAATAGTGTTTATGACCGCATGTGTTGAGATACCGTCCGGTATCGTATGCTTTTAGAATTACAGTACTTTTTTGAGATATGAAAAATATGATATATTTATATCATGAGTAGCAGTAGAATGCAAAGTTTTTTGTAAGATTAGCGTGTAGAAAAAAGTATATTCGGAATTCAGATAATTAATCTTGCGTGTGAAAATATGGTAGGGAATATTTTTATCTGCATTGTGAAATACCAGATGTAGTGTTGTGCAGTTTTCATAAACAAAATTTAGTTATACTGAACCGAGGATTTTTAGAGCAAGCATACTGGCCAAAAATATCACAAAATTTTCACAAAACCTTCATGATTAATTCAACTTCCGAATGTAGACTTAACAGAGGAAACAACGGAGAATACATAAGGTGAGGAGAATGTTCTATGTCAACCCACAAAAAGATTGATGCTATTTGCATTGCTGCTATTATTTTCAGTATTGTGATGACAGTTCTGCTTATGAACGGAAAGGTCTTTGCCAGTATCCCTGTCATGAGTGAGGACGTGGGCAGTGATTTATTTACCGTCAATGATTTGAATGCTGATTGGGATACCGCTTATGCCACCCAAATAGTACTATCCGATGAAGGCAGTACGATAAGTGGAAACGGAGCCTATGTTTATGACGGAAATGTCTGCATCGCATATGCAGGTCATTATGTGCTTTCCGGTGAGCTCACAAACGGCAGCGTCATTATTGATGCTGACAAAAAAGATAAAATTTGGGTACTGCTGGACGGCGTGTCGATTCACTGTGACGACGACGCGGCAATTCGGGTCGAGCAGGCGGATCATGTGTTTCTGACATTGGCGGATGGGACGGAAAATTTAGTCTCTTCCGGCGAGGAGTATAACGAGGAGGCAGCCTCATCGGGGGTGGATGGAACCATTTATTCCCGAGACGATCTGACGATCAACGGAACCGGTACGCTTACGGTAAGCGCTGAGTATCATCACGGAATCGTATGCAACGATGATCTGGTGGTTGCCGGCGGTAATATTGCAATAAGCGCGGCACAGGATGGCATACACGCTAATGATAGTGTACGCATTCAAAATGCCGAGATCTCTATTAAGGCCGGAGATGATGGTATTACCGTATCCAACGATGACGAGACGGCATTTCTTTATGTTGAATCCGGAAGCATTACTATTTCGGAATGCTATGAAGGCCTTGAGGCCGTAGACATCACAATTGCCGGCGGCATTGTGGACATTACGGCAACAGATGACGGGATCAATGCCAGTGGGCGCGGTGAAAACTCCGTCATCCGTATTACGGACGGTGATGTTACGATTATCAATCCTTCCGGCCGGGATGCGGACGGGCTTGATTCCAACGGCAGTATCTATATTGAAGGCGGCAGAGTATTCATCAGTGTTTCGGACAACGGTGGTAACTGTGCGCTTGATTGTGGGAGTGAGAATGGCGGCGAGTGTGTAGTCAGCGGCGGTACGGTAATCGCCTGTGGAGGCAGCGCTATGGCGGAAGGCTTTGCTGCCGATTCCACACAGGGATTTTTGATGTACGGCACGACTGCGGCAGCAGGCACATTAATAAGCTTGGAGAATTCTGACGGCAGAGAACTTCTTTCTGAGGAAATCCCGTGCAGCTTCTCTTCCGTGGTACTCAGTACACCGGGGCTGAAAGTGGGGGATGTCTGCACGATTACGATTGATGGTGTAGAAGAGCAGATTACGATTGATAATTCTTCGATCTCCGGCTTTGGTCAGGGCGGAATGTTTAGAGGTGGTATGCCAAATGGCAGAAATTTCGGAGGAATGACTCGTGGTGAAGATGTCCCTGTAATGGGTAGGATCGAACCTTCGGAGAATGGAGAAGTTTCCGGCGATATGGAACCGCCTGAAAAGATGGAACATCCCAATAGGGCGGATATGCCCGATGATGAGAGCGGGGTGGATATACCAGATGGTGATAGCGGTACGGACAGGCAGGAAATGAGAGGAGCCGGCGGAAGACAGTTCGCCTCTGAAGCAGGACAAGACCGGAAGGATGGAGCACGTTTCCGGCAGCAGGATATGGACAGAGGACAGATGCAGCACGGGGAGGATATTTCATCTTCTGCTGTTTCGGTTGATACATTGGTCATGCTCGGTATTTCCGTGCTGGTCCTTCTGGCTGGTCTGTGCATTGCAGCAAAAGTCAGGCATTGATTGAACCCATAAATACATCATTGAATTTAGCAAGCTGATCATATACGATTCCGTGACCGCTGTCAGCTAAAGTTATGAGTTTTGAGCCGCAGATACTCTCGTGCTGTATTTCGGCAAGTTCGCTGGAAACGATCAGATCCTTAGCACCATGAATAATATAGGTGGGAATGTGAACACGTTCGAAATCGTTCCTGCCGTCTTCATCACGCAGCGCGATACCGCACTTTATCGTTCCAATTCCCGATGCAGACAAGGCGATGTCTCTGAACCAGTCAACGACTGCATCCGAATGCGGACATGCAAAAAGCTGTTTGCTGAAGTTCTGGCATAGCTGCGGTCTGTCGGTTTCGGCAAGGTTGATCAGGTCATTTACTTCCTGTACAGGTTTTCCGTAGGGAAAGCCGGGACGTCTGGCAAAACATGGTGCGGCGGCAGATAGCAGGATCAGCTTGCTGACTTCGAATCCTTTGAAACAATTCATATATCTCAGGGCAACCGCTCCGCCCATTGAAAATCCGACCAAGACAAATCTTTTGAGGCAAAGATGACGGACTATCTGAAATATGTCAGCAGCCATTTGATCATAAGAATATCCGCATACAGGTGTATCAGACCTTCCGAATCCTCTTAAATCCACCGCAACGACACGATATCCGCAGTGTGTAAGCAGATTGATCTGATATTCGAAGATCAGATGGGACAGAGGCCATCCGTGAATGAGAAAAACTGTCTGTTTTCCCTGAAGATTATAGTCGTAGACGGCAATTTTAGTTCCGTCGTTTGATGTGATATAGAACATAAATACCTCCGTGATGAGGTTTTAATATTTTATGTAGCAGGGCGCTGGTCTGTGAATATTTGAATGGTAAATGCCTGCATAAATGACATAGCGGGATTTGCAAATGTATTTACCTCATTGTATAATCGATACAGAGAAACTCTTGGGATTTTTGGAAAAGTAAATAAATGGGGGTCTTATTTTATGGATCTGATAACATTATGTAATAAAATTCATTTACCAAAAGAAATTCAGAATGAGGTTATGTCCTATTACCAAACAGACGATTTCACCTCGGTGTATCCTGTTACAAGCGGGTTGAAGAATATGGAGACCGAAGCCGATGCACGGGCAAAGCTGGGACAGCTGTTGGGAGAAGATCCGCAGAAAATCAAAATGCTGACATGCATGCTGGTATGCGCGGCGGAGCTCTATTCATGGTATGAGGAAAAAGGAATCTCGGAAACAGTTTATGTAGATACAATGTGCTGTTTTACCAGATTCATAGAGGAATGCAGGAATATAACAGGACAATATGCTTTTGACAGAGAGTGGTGGACAGCACGACAGGTTAGTGGAAATTTATTTCGGATTGGGGAACTGGAATATGAAATGTTAGACCGGGAATCTGAGCCTGTGATCAGTATTCACATTCCCTCCGACGCTGTCCTGACCGGAGAAAGATGTGATATGTCTCTTGAAAATGCAAAAGAATTCTTTGCCGCATTTTTCCCCGAGTATCAGGACAGGGACTATATCTGTAATTCTTGGCTTTTGGCGCCGGAACTGTGTAGCCTGCTTTCGCAGGACTCCAAAATTATTGCATTCCAACATCGCTTTAAGATTCAAGAGGCAGATTATTCGGACACCGATTACATCGAATGGGTGTTTAAAACCAGAGACGTTCCGATTGCAGACTTGCCGGAAGATACCGGTCTGCAGCGAAATATGAAACGCCATTTGTTAAACGGTGGGAGGATCGGAACCGGTTACGGTATCCTGAGTGATCGCTAAGCCTTAATCTGACTTCGGAAAATATTTCGTATTCGTTTAATCTTTTCGGGGATTCCGAAGAATCTGTTGTTCTTTCAGAGTCAGTTTGCTAAACGTAAGTTATTCCTTGATAATGAGTTATAAGATGAGCCCCGGCATTTTACAAGAGTGCCGGGGTTTCGGATCAGAGGGGATGTAGATGGGAGAATATACATTTTCCTTGTTTCATGCAAAGGGTAGTGCTATACTAACTTCGGCAGTATTAACCAATAGATAAATAACAGGGGAACGAAAGGCGGATCATAAAAATGAAAAAGAAAAAAATAATAAGGGGAATCGGAGTTCTGATTTTGTGTCTGGCGCTTTTGCCGGTCACAGCGTTTGCAGCGGAAGAGGGGGTAGAGTATACGCCGCCCATGTATGCCACTTCCTGGGCGCTGGTTCCGCCTGTTGTTGCGATTTTGCTGGCGCTGATTACGAAGGAAGTTTACAGTTCTCTGTTTATCGGTATTCTGGTGGGCGGGATATTCTATTCCGGATTATCATTTGAAGGTACGCTGACACATATTTTCAGCGATGGTTTTGTGGCTGTTCTTTCCGATAGCTATAATGTCGGTATTCTGGTATTTCTTGTGATATTGGGAGCGATGGTGGGCCTGATGAACCGTGCCGGCGGTTCCGCGGCTTTCGGTCGTTATGCCAAAGAGAAGATCAAGACGCGGGCAGGTGCGCAGTTAGCTACCGTGGCGCTCGGCGTTCTGATCTTTATTGATGATTATTTTAACTGTCTTACCGTAGGCAGCGTGATGAAACCGGTTACAGACGAGCATAAAGTGTCACGTGCGAAGCTGGCTTATCTGATTGACGCTACCGCAGCGCCGGTCTGCATAATCGCCCCGATTTCTTCCTGGGCAGCAGCCGTATCCGGATTCGTGGAGGGAGAAGACGGATTCTCCATCTTTGTCCGCGCCATTCCGTATAATTTCTATGCGATTCTGACGATCATTATGATGATTGCCATGATACTCATGAAGGTGGACTTCGGTTCCATGAAGGTGCATGAGGAAAACGCGCTGAAAGGCGATTTGTTCTCCACGGGAAAGTGGTCTGAGGAGAAACAGGACGTGATAGCGAATCCCAATGGCAAAGTGATCGATCTGTTGATTCCGATTATTATGCTGATTGTGTGTTGCGTGATTGGTATGATCTATACAGGCGGTTTTTTTGAAGGCGCAGGTTTCGTAGAGGCTTTCTCCAATTCCGATGCTTCCGTCGGCCTTGCGCTGGGCAGCATATGCGCACTGGTCTTGACGATTATCATTTACCTGTTGCGGAAGGTCTTAGGTTTTACGGACTGCATGCAATGTCTGCCCGACGGATTTAAAGCCATGGTTCCGGCGATCCTGATCCTTACGTTTGCATGGACACTGAAAGCGATGACAGACTCTCTGGGGGCAGCGACTTTTGTTGCAGAGACAGTAAAAAGAAGTGCGGGCGGTTTCATGAATTTCCTGCCGGCAATTATATTCCTTGTGGCATGTTTCCTTGCATTTTCTACCGGGACTTCATGGGGAACATTCGGTATTCTCATCCCCATTGTGGTAAATGTGTTCATGGATTCTAACCCGCAGCTTATGATCATCTCTATTTCGGCCTGCATGGCCGGAGCGGTATGCGGTGACCACTGTTCGCCCATATCCGATACTACGATCATGGCTTCCGCGGGCGCGCAGTGCGACCATGTCAGCCATGTGTCCACGCAGCTTCCTTATGTAATCGTAGCTGCCGTGATCTCCTTTATCACATACATTGTTGCGGGCTTTACGCAGAGTGCGTGGATCTCACTGCCCGTAGGCGTGGTTCTTCTGCTTGCAGCGCTGTTTGCGATCAAGAATATGAATCGGGAGAAGGCTTCACAGTAACTAAGAGGTGCGGATGCCCATATGGCATTATTGATTGACTAAACAGATACAAAAGATTATGATAGAAAAGAATTGTTCGGGGAAACAGGTGCGAATCCTGTACGAGCCCGTCGCCGTGAGGCATGTTTGATTGTACCGGTCTGACCGAAAGCCACATTTCGGGACAAGCCATTGGAGAACCTCTGAGAAGGCGGTCCGGTATAATGCCGAGTCGAAATATCCGGACAATGGAATCCTCTTATATAGCGACTGCGAGTGCCGGTCCGAAAGGGGAAATAACAGCAAAGGAGAATAAGGATATGACAACGAGAAGCAATAAGAAATTATTGTCGTTCATCCTTTGTATGGTGCTTATTGTGGCTGCAGCACTGTTTACAAACGGTTGTAACGGCAGTACGGGAAATGCGGTATCTTCCGGGACTGAAGCGGAGAATGCGAGTGTACAGGCAGATTCCGGCAGCAGTACGGAGCCGGATAGCGCCGGCGATGTAAGTGTGCTGGGTGAGGGCAGTACGAAGTTTGCATTTACCGTGACAGATCAGGACGGCAACGAGACCGGTTTTGAGATTCACACGGATAAGGAGACGGTCGGAGAAGCGCTGCTGGAAGTCGGATTGATCGAAGGAGAAGAGAGCGAATACGGTCTTTATGTCAAGACGGTCAACGGCATCACCGCGGACTATGATAAAGACGGTGTATATTGGGCGTTCTATGTAAACGGAGA
Source organism: Lachnospiraceae bacterium (assembly GCA_014804365.1). Taxonomy (GTDB): domain Bacteria; phylum Bacillota; class Clostridia; order Lachnospirales; family Lachnospiraceae; genus UBA3282. The sequence continues at coordinate 26,112 of JAAUZX010000035.1, read as the reverse complement.
GTATGCACAGTCCGGCGTTGATTCCACGACGATCACAGAGGGAGAGGCATACTCCTTTAAGGTCGGGAAGTGATGAAACTTACGATCAGAGAAATTACAGTGTTCGGAATGCTTGGGGGCATCATGTATGCCTCCAAGCTGATTATGGAGTTGATCCCGAATGTCCATCTGCTGGGAGTATTCACCATTGCATATACGGTCGTATACAGAAAGAAGGCGCTGTATCCGATTTATACTTATGTCATTCTGAATGGGATATTGTGCGGCTTTGCGGCTTGGTGGGTGCCCTATTTATATCTGTGGACGATTTTGTGGGGAGCGGTCATGATCCTTCCGAAGCATATGCCGAAGAAGGTACGACCGTTCGTTTATATGTCCGTGTGTGCGGCGCACGGCTTTCTGTTCGGAACATTGTATGCTCCGGCACAGGCGTTATTATTTGGCTTGAATTTTGACGGGATGATTGCGTGGATTATCGCAGGACTTCCGTGGGACGCGATTCATGGCATCAGTAATTTTTTCTGCGGCATATTGATTGTACCGATCATCACGGTACTGCGGTACGCAGAGCAGAGAATGAGCGGCAGTTAATCTGCCGCTTTTTCTGATGCGCAGACCCGTGCAATGGCTTTCTGTAAAATAAATAAAAATAAATGTCAAATATATTTGACATATTGTAATGTGTATGATAACGTGTAATAGACCAAGGCATTGACCGAAGAATGATAATGCAGGAAAGGCAATGACCGAAAGGCAGCAGAAATAGAAAAAGAGGTGAGCGGATGGCAAGAAATATACCGATCAAGGTGGCGAGAGCCGAGAAGGATATGACGCAGAAGGCGCTTGCGGAGGCTGTGGGGATATCGAGGCAGACGATGAATGCCATTGAACAGGGAGAATATAATCCGACGATTAAATTGTGCAGATCCATATGCCGCGTATTGGGTAAGAGTCTTGACGAGTTGTTTTGGGAGGATGAGGCACCCGAATAACTGCGCAGACGGCAAAAAAAGCAGAAGTATGGAATGAACGGGAAGTGTGAAGGTCTAATAGAAATCGGATGAAAGAAGAAACAGGAATCTTAAGGCAGGAAAGGAACAGGTGATATCTATTATGAAGAAGTGGAAAAACAAGCTGGATGAGATGCAGGAACAGAAAATGCTCCGGATCGAGCATAACGGCTGCTGGCTTGCTTTCTGGGGATTGGTCATAGCGATTATAGCGCAGATCATGTATTACGGACCGGATTGCTCCGAGGAAATTATAGGTGAATTTATCGTATTCATGTGCCTGGCGTGCTATATCGCGGTCGGCTGCGTCATCAATGGGATATGGGACAGAAAACTTGCGCCGTCATGGAAGGTAAATCTGTGTACAAGCCTGATTGCGGGCGTAGTAAGCGGAGCCATTCGTTTTATCATAAGCTACCGTGAATATCAGATGGCAGCGGCAGGGGCAGCGGTAGGGTTTTTAGTCGGAATCTATACATTTGCGGGTTGCTTTATACTACTGTCAATAGCGCTTCTCATATATAAGTGGAGAGAAAACAGGCTTGAGGATGAGACTGAGGATGAAAAGAAAGACAAATGAGCATATCGATCAAATGATAATAACGTTTGACGATCTGATACTCATGAAATCGATACAGGAAAGGGGAACATTGCAGAATGATTACAGCGGACAATCTGGTAAAGACATTTATCAGGAATGAGAAGAAAAATAAAAAGAGTGAATTTAATGCGGTAGACGGTATTTCGCTGTCTGTGCGGGAAGGGGAAATCGTCGGGATACTGGGGCCGAACGGCGCGGGAAAGACGACACTGTTGCGTATGATGTCTAAGCTGATGAAACCGACAAGCGGTATGGTGAGCGTCCGCATCGGGGAAGAGGAATTAACAGATGAAATCGAGGTCAAAAGGCATATTGGATATCTGTCCAACAACACTAAGCTTTACGGGCGGCTATCGACAAGAGAATTACTGCAAATGCTCGGAGTGCTTTACGGCATAGCGGAGGAAGATACGAAGCGCAGGATCGATGAGATCAGCGAAGTGCTCTCCATGGAAGCTTTCTTGGATAACAGGATAGAGAAATTATCCACGGGTCAGACACAGCGGGCCTCGATTGCGAGATGTCTCGTGCACGACCCACAAGTCTATATTTTTGATGAACCGACGTTGGGACTTGATATCATCAGCAGTGCAGCGATCGTTGATTTCATGAAAGGCGAGCGGGAAAAGGGAAAGACGGTTCTCTACTCCACACACTATATGGAGGAAGCAGAGTATCTGTGTGACAGGATCATTATGATTCATCAGGGAAGGATTATCGGAGAAGGTACGCCGGCGGAATTGAGAGTGCAGACGGGCCGTGACAGCTTAAGGGACATATTTGCAGGGCTGATTGATGAAAACGGCGGACTGGAGTCCGATCAGTGTGATTCGGGAAAAGAGGAAGCAGGAAAGAGGAGGGTGCGCAGATGAGCACGAGAATAATACAAACATTAGTGAAAAAGGAGATGCTGGATGTTTTCAGGGACAAGAAGACAGTGATTATGATGCTGGTGGTGCCGATTATCTTATATCCGCTTATTTTTATCGGAGTTATGCAGCTTATGGCTTTTGTTTCGTCCAGTATGAAGGAGCAGAATTACAGGATCATCGTAGAAGCTGAGGACGAAGGCAGGTTCTTACATAAACTGGAGGAGTTTCAGAAAGACAGAGAGGAATCCGCAGGGACGCAGAATCAGGCGGCCGATGAAACGGTTCGGGAAACAACAGCGGACGCCGATGAAGAAGCGGATGAAGAGGCAGCCGGACAATCGTATGAGATTACGATCGTAGATGCCGGCAGCATAACGGACTACGAAGAGGCTCTGAATGAGGAAGAGATCGACGTATATGTCTCAGGGCAGATGAAAGACGGTAAAGTGCAGTACGAAGCCTATTATCTTTCTTCCGTGGAGAATTCGTCATATGCAGCGGGAATCGTTATGGACGTGCTCGATGAATTGAAAGAGGATATGACGAAACAGATCATCACGGAGCAGGGGATGGACGTACAGGCGATCTTAGAGCCTATTGCCTATGAGAGACAGGATATTGCCAGCAGTGAGCAGTCGATCGGAAACATTATAGGATCTATTCTTCCGTTTATGCTTGTGGTCAGCCTGCTTATGGGAACGATGTATCCCGCCATCGACACGACTGCCGGCGAACGGGAGAGAGGAACGCTTGAGACGATCCTGACGCTTCCGGTGACGAACAGACAGTTGATTATATCAAAGTTTATTACAGTGGCGGTGATCGGAATGGTTTCGGCGTTTCTGAATATCCTTTCCATGGGTGTGATTACATTATATATGTATAAAATGCTGGATATGCAGACGGATATGGGATCCTTTGATCTGGCGAAGTTCATTCCGGCGATTTTCGTGTGTATTTTGGCGGTGTTTGCTTTTTCCTTATTTATCAGTGCGGTGACCATGTGCGTGACATCTTTTGCCAAGAGTTATAAGGAGGCAAACAACTATATTACGCCGCTTATGCTTATCGTGATGTTCGTGGGCTATATCGGTTTTATACCGAATATTGAACTGACGCAGACGATAGCGATGCTTCCCGTGGCAAATATCTGCCTGCTGATCAAGAATATGATGGCGTTTAAGATCGATTACGGTGCGATCGCGGTGGTGCTGTCAAGCAACGTGGCATATGCGGTAATAGCGATTCTGTTCTTAAGTAAGATTTACGACAGCGAAGCGATTCTTTTTTCTGACGGCAAAGCGGGATTACAGCTCTTTGAGAGGCGGAGCAACTTAAAGAAGGGCGGTGTGCCTACGGTATCCGATGTATGGTTTTTGGTGGCTGTCACGATACTTCTCATGCTCTATGTGGGAAGCCTTTTGCAGATCAGATTCGGTCTGGCCGGGGTCTTCGGAACACAGATGATTCTTCTGTTGGTGCCGCTGTTTCTGGTAGTCTATACGAAGAGAGACATCAGACAGACTTACGGTTTTGCCCGTACTAAGGCGGTAAACTTCTTAGGCGGCGCACTGATAAGCGTAGGAATGGTTCTGCTTAACCTCGTGATTACGGCAGCGTTGATGAAACTGCTTCCGCAGAGCACGGAAAATATGGAGACGGTTTTCTCGGAGCTTTTTGAAAGTAATGTTGTGGCAGCTTTTTTGGTAATTGCGGTGACACCGGCGATCTGCGAGGAGATGCTGTTCCGCGGAGTGATCATGCATTCCATGAAGGCGAAGTACCGTGTCTCTTCGGCGATCGCGATCACGGCGGTACTGTTCGGACTGTACCACATGAGTCTGGTGAAATTTATTCCCACAGGGCTCATCGGGCTTATGCTCTGTCTCGTGGCCTGGAAGGCGGACAGTATCTATCCGGCGATGTTAATGCACTTTATCAACAATGCGATCAGTGTCATTGTCAGTTACTACCCGGAGCAGGTTGAGAAAGTCCTGCCGGTGGTTGCAAAAAGTATCCTTTCGGTTTCGGATGCATTATGCCTGTGCGGAGCAGGGCTTGTGCTTGTCGGAATCGGATGGGCGGTGTTGGTGAAGGCGCAGAAAGCAGATAAGGCCGTTATTTCGTAATAACGGTATTGTATACATGATAATGATTCGGGTGTCCACACTTAAGGCAAACATAATAATTTGTCTATTGTGGACACTCTTTTTTACTGGTAAAATAGAATCTATACGGAACGTGTGTAAATAGTGGGGATTACGGAAAAATATGCAAAGATAGGGGGATATGGCGATGGCAAGATACATTATGGCATTAGATGCGGGTACCACCAGCAACCGGTGTATTCTGTTCAACGAAAAAGGCGAGATGTGCAGTGTGGCACAGCGGGAGTTTACACAGTATTTCCCGAAGCCGGGCTGGGTGGAGCATGACGCGGACGAGATCTGGGCGAGTCAGCTGGGCGTGGCAGTGGAAGCGATGAATATGATCGGTGTCACAGCACAGGAGATCGCGGCAATCGGCATTACGAATCAACGTGAGACGGTCATCATCTGGGATAAGCATACGGGCGAACCGATTTATCATGCGATCGTGTGGCAGTGCAGAAGAACGTCGGAAGACTGTGATGCGCTCAAAGAGAGAGGACTTACGGAGAAATTCAAGCAGAAAACAGGGCTTGTGATTGACGCTTATTTCTCGGCGACTAAGGTAAAATGGATATTGGATCATGTTCCCGGAGCCAGAGAAAGAGCGGAGAACGGTGACTTGCTTTTCGGTACGGTGGAGACGTGGCTGATCTGGAAACTGACCAAGGGTGCGGTCCATGTGACGGACTATTCCAATGCGTCGCGTACCATGTTGTTTAATATCAACACTTTGGAGTGGGACGATGATATTCTCGCCGAATTGAATATTCCGAAATGCATGCTGCCGCAGGTGAAGCCTTCCAGCTGTGTATACGGAGAGGCGGACCCCTCTTTTCTCGGCGGGTCGATTCCCATTGCAGGAGCGGCGGGAGATCAGCAGGCGGCGCTGTTCGGACAGACATGTTTTACCGCGGGAGAAGCTAAGAACACATACGGGACGGGGTGCTTCCTCCTGATGAATACAGGGGAAAAACCGGTATTTTCCGACAACGGACTGGTAACTACTATTGCGTGGGGACTGGACGGCAAAGTAAATTATGCGCTGGAAGGTTCCATCTTCGTGGCAGGGGCAGCAGTACAGTGGCTTCGGGATGAGATGAGACTGATCGATTCGGCGATGGATTCTGAGTACATGGCGAAGAAGGTCAAGGATACCAACGGCTGTTATGTGGTTCCGGCTTTCACCGGACTGGGCGCGCCGTATTGGGATCAGTATGCAAGAGGAACGATCGTGGGGATTACGCGGGGCGTAAATAAATATCATATTATTCGCGCCACTCTGGAATCCATTGCCTATCAGGTCAACGATGTGTTGTCGGCCATGGAGACGGATTCTAATATTGATATCACATCCCTTAAAGTGGACGGCGGCGCCAGCGCCAACGATTTTCTCATGCAGACACAGGCGGATATCGTCAATCTGCCGGTAACCAGACCGCAGTGCGTTGAGACGACTGCCATGGGTGCGGCCTATCTGGCGGGACTGGCGGTAGGCTATTGGGCGAGTAAGGACGATGTGATCAAGAACTGGGTCAGTGACAGGACCTTTAAACCGATTATAGCGGAGGCGGACAGGGAAGAGAAAATCCGCGGATGGAATAAGGCTGTGAAATATGCCTATGGATGGGCGAAAGAAGAGTGTGAGAAGAACTTCTAAAGCTCACAGCAGAGGCTGTTTCGCTAAGAAGTTCTAAGTCTCACACCGGAGAATGCCAAAAGCGGCATTCTCCACATAGACATGTGCTGCGATAGAATAGCAGCATGGAAAACAGAAAGGAGATTCTGCCGATATGTATGACGTGATCATAATAGGAGCGGGGGTATGTGGCGCGGCGATCGCACGGGAACTGTCCCGCTATCAGGCGAAGATATGTGTACTGGAAAAAGAAGAGGATGTGTGCTGCGGCACTTCCAAGGCAAACAGCGCCATTGTGCATGCCGGCTATGATGCCGTGACGGGATCGCTCAAGGCGAAACTGAATGTGCGGGGAAACGAGAGAATGGGAGAGCTCGCCAAAGAGCTGGATTTCCCGTTTGAGCGAAACGGGTCGCTGGTATTGTGTCTGAACGAGGACGATATGCCTAATCTGCAGGCGCTTTATGACAGGGGTGTAGCCAACGGTGTCAGGGAGCTTCGCATTTTAAACCGGGAAGAAGTACTTGAGATGGAGCCCAATGTTACGGAGAATGTGTACGCGGCTTTGTATGCGCCTACGGCGGGTATTGTCTGTCCCTTCGGACTGAATATTGCGCTGGCGGAAAATGCTTATGCCAACGGCGTGGAATTTTATTTTAACACGGAAGTTACGGAGATTCATAAATCGGAGGAAGGCTATGCACTGCAGACGGACAAGGGTACTTTCGAAACAAAGTATGTGGTAAATGCGGCCGGTGTATATGCAGACCGATTCCACAATATGGTCAGTGAGAAGAAAATTCATATAACTGCCAGACGGGGTGATTACTGCCTGATGGACAAAGAAGCCGGCAATCATGTGCATAAGACGATTTTCGCGCTGCCGGGTAAGCTCGGTAAAGGAATCCTGGTTACGCCGACGGTGCACGGCAATCTTTTGATCGGTCCCACCGCAGTCGATGTGGAAGACAAAGAAGGGATCAACACCACCGCGGAAGGATTGGCACAGGTGCTTGAGAAAGCGGGCATGAGTGTCAGAAACATTCCGACGCGTCAGGTCATTACCTCTTTTGCCGGACTGCGTGCCCACGAGGACGGGGATGATTTTATTATCGGGGAAGCGGAAGATGCACCGGGCTTTATAGACTGCGCGGGGATAGAGTCTCCGGGTATTGCAAGCTGTCCGGCGATCGGTGAGATGGCAGCGGAACTGATACGCGATAAGATGGGGCTTGCGGAGAAGACTGACTTTATCGCTAACAGACAAGGCATCAAGAATCCGAATACATTAAGTATGGAAGAGAGAAACGCTCTGATCAAAGAGAATCCCGCCTATGGCAATATCATCTGCCGTTGTGAGATGGTTACGGAGGGAGAGATCATCGACGCGATCAGAAGACCGCTGGGTGCGAAATCCTTGGACGGCGTGAAGCGCAGGACGAGAGCCGGGATGGGCAGATGTCAGTCCGGTTTCTGTGCACCCAGAACGATGGAGATTCTGGCGAGGGAATGTGATATGAGCATGTTTGATATCACAAAATCCGGCGGAGATTCTAAGCTGGTTGTCGGTACAAATAAGGACACGGTATAGGGACATGGAGGATAAGATGAAAAATTATGATATTGTGATCGTCGGTGGAGGCCCGGCGGGACTTGCGGCCGCCGTTTCTGCCAGACAGAGCGGAATAGAAAGCATTATAATCTTAGAGAGAGATAAAGAACTGGGCGGTATCCTGAACCAGTGTATTCATAACGGTTTCGGTCTGCACACCTTCAAAGAAGAGCTCACGGGTCCGGAATATGCGGACAGGTTTATTGCGCAGGTGAAAGAATTGGGGATAGAATATAAACTGAACACGATGGTGCTGGACATCGGGCAGGATAAGACCGTGACGGCGATGAACCGGGAAGACGGAATGTTTGAGATCCGGGCGAAAGCAGTAATTCTGGCAATGGGGTGCCGGGAAAGACCCCGAGGTGCGCTCAATATACCGGGTTATCGCCCTGCGGGAATCTACTCTGCCGGCACGGCGCAGAGACTGGTGAATATGGAAGGATATATGCCCGGCAGGGAGGTGGTCATTCTCGGTTCCGGTGATATCGGGCTGATTATGGCGAGAAGAATGACCTTAGAGGGCGCTAAAGTGAAAGCCGTTGCGGAACTTATGCCCTATTCCGGCGGGCTTAAGAGAAATATCGTGCAGTGCCTGGACGACTATGGTATCCCCCTGAAGCTGAGTCATACGGTGGTAGATATCAAGGGAAAAGAACGTGTTGAGGGCATAACGCTGGCACAGGTAGATGAGAAAAATAAACCTATTCCGGGGACGGAAGAATTCTATTCCTGTGATACGCTCTTACTGTCGGTCGGGCTGATACCGGAGAACGAGATATCCCGCGGCATGGGTGTGACGATCAATCCGGTTACTTCCGGACCGAAGGTGAACGAGAGTCTTGAGACAAATCTGGAAGGCGTTTTCGCCTGTGGTAATGTGCTCCACGTGCATGATCTTGTGGATTTTGTATCGGAGGAAGCGTCGGCGGCAGGCAGGAACGCGGCGATCTATGTAAAAGGATCAAATGCAGCGGATGCCGCTCCGGAGGCAGAAATCTGTCTGAATTCGATGGCGGGCGTCAGATATACGGTTCCGTCAACGATCCGCAGGGCTCGTATGGAGGATAATCTGACGGTGCGCTTCCGTGTCGGCGATGTGTATAAGAATTGCTTTGTCAGTGTCTACTTTGATGACGAGAGAGTGATTCACAGGAAACGGCAGGTGCTTGCGCCGGCTGAAATGGAAGAAGTGAAGCTGACAAAAGAGCAGCTTTTACAGTATCCGAAGCTGGAGCAGATTACGTTAAAGATCGAGGAAGAGTAGCATGAAAGAGTATACAAAAATAAAACAGACATAAGCCGTAAGCGCATAAGCAGCTTTGGCATGATGGATCGGAATTCGAGAAGACAGGAAGCATGGAATATATCCGATCAGATTTGGAAGAATTAACAAAATAATGTGTGAAGAAATGAGGAATAATATGGAAGTCAGAAATTTAATCTGTATTAACTGCCCGATGGGATGCCCCCTGACTGTTGAGATGGACGGGGATGAGGTAGTAAGCGTAAGCGGCAATACATGTAAAAGAGGCGATACTTACGGCCGCAAGGAAGTTACGAATCCAACCAGAATCGTGACTTCGACGGTGAAAGTAACCGGAGGCGGGGCGGATATGGTATCCGTCAAGACGAAGCAGGATATCCCGAAAGGGAAGATATTTGAGTGTGTCAAGGCACTGAAGGATGTGGAGGTGCAGGCACCGGTTCACATCGGGGATGTGATTGTTTCTGATGTGGCAGGTACGGGCATCGATGTTGTTGCTACGAGAAATGTCGTGTAATAAAACGGAACTTTTTCTGAGGAAAGCAGGGTATAATGTCAGAACAGGATTTTTTCAGAAATGCATTGTCCGACTTTACTTTTGAATCTGCCAGTGGTGGTGCAATCCGCCATCTGGCAGATTTGGGATATACCGTCAAGCAGATTAGCGAGAAGCTGACCTATCCGACGCCTTACGAGAGAGTGCGCGCGGCGGTCTGGCAGAGGCTGCTTGACACGAAAGTGGTGCTCACGCAGGAGCCGGGCAGCGGGAACGGGCAAAGAAAGACAGAATATACGGTAGAGCATGATAAATACGGCAGAACCAGCTTCCGCCTTGTGCAGGCCGGGGGAAAAGATACGGAAGTAATCCAATGGAAAGAAAGAACCTATCGCAGAGAAAGGGACGGAAGTCCGGCGGAGTATCTGGCAGGCCTGAGTGACCGAAACGGCTGTGAAAATGCGTATCTTTCCTGTGACTTCGGATTGTGGAGCAGGAGTGATACGGAGAAGTTTAAGGCGGCGATGCAGACGTTAAATGAGCGTCAGAGAGAATATGTCACGGGGCTTCCCTGGGAGAATCGGGTCTGCTATCACAGACTGGATCAGCGGATGCGGGAGATTGCGGTGAAATTGTACGAGGCAGGGCAGTATCAGGGCACCTGCTTTTTGTTGAAGACGGCGGAGAGAATCAGGATCGAGTAGAATGAGCCGCAGAAGGAGACCGAGGGGAATTGAAGTAAATAGTAATATGATAATCAACAAATGGTATGCGCAGTTTGGAGAAATCAGATATTATGGCTGACTGCCGCGAGATGATGCAACTTTGATGCATATATGATGCAATTTCGATGCAGACGTATTTTATAATATAAAATCGCAGAGGAAAAACAAGCGACTGCGGAGCAGGCATTTGCTTTTCATGTGGTTATAACGAGCAAACGTCCGATGAAATTGGACATAGAGCGCTGAAAGCGCGAGTTTGCGAGTTCAGATGATAAAATAAGCGTTAGCGGGAGACAGGAGATGCGCATCATGAGGAACCAAGAGAGTAGCGGAAGGAAGATAATGGGAAGGACTGCTGTTGTATCGGCAGTTTTTATTTTGGCGGCTATGACAACGACGGTTTTGTCGGGATGTCAGAATGCGGCGAAGAGGGAAACGGAAGTATCGGTAAAAAAAATTCGAGAGGAAGCGGGTACAGAGCCGACCGATACGGAACGATTAAGCGCGGAGCAGACAAATGAGGAGCAATCTGGCGTAGAGCCGTCCGGCACAGGAGATAGTGGATCAACAGAGACAGATCGGCAGGCACAGTCAATGGAAATTAATTTTCAAGCGCAGTCAGAACAAAGCACTGCACAGACATTGCCAGACAATGATGAAACTATGAGCGGGGATGAAAAAACAGAGAAGAAGGAGCCGCCGGAAGGCTGGGAACTTGCACTTGCTTCGGAGGATTGGGGACTTTCTTTCGGAGAACCCGGCACGCAGCCCGGGGGCAACGCTTCCGCACAGGATCTGGCATGGTATGACGCCTATTATGTCGGCGCCGACAGTGAGAAGGTGATCTATCTTACTTTTGACTGCGGATATGAGAACGGCAATACGGAGCCGATTCTGGATGCGCTGAAGAAGCATGATGTGAAGGCAACCTTTTTCGTGGTAGGACATTTCCTGGAGACAGCGCCTGAGATGGCAAAGCGCATGGTAACGGATGGACATGCCGTAGGCAATCATACTTACCATCATCTTGATATGCCGACGATATCCGATGAAGAGACATTCCGGAAAGAACTGGACGATGTGGCGAATCTGTTTCAGGAGATCACAGGAGCAGAGCTTTCCGCCTACTATCGTCCGCCGCAGGGCAAGTGCAATGCGGATAATCTGAAAATGGCGTATGAGCTAGGATATAAAACCATATTCTGGAGTCTGGCTTATGTGGACTGGGACCAGGATAAGCAGCCAAGTCATGAGGAGGCGTTTGATAAGCTTACGACGCGGGTACATCCGGGCGCTGTTGTACTTTTACATAACACATCTTCTACCAACGGGGAGATTCTGGATGAGCTTTTGACCAAATGGGAGGAGATGGGATATACGTTCAAGCCATTGTCGGAATTGACAGGAAAATAAGAGATTAAAAGGTGGTGTTGTCAAAATAGTAAACGGCATTATAATATGTTACAATAGCTATTGGGTTTGAGTAAAAATAAACGGAGTAGACAACATGCACAGGATAGGAATCATTTCAGACACCCACGGATTGCTTCGACCGGAGGTGGAGGAAACTTTGCAGGGCTGTGAGGCAATCCTGCACGGCGGAGATATTAACAAGCCGGAAATTTTGGACAAACTGAACAGGATCGCGCCGACTTATGTCGTGCGGGGGAACAATGATAAAGAATGGGCGAAGGAACTGCCGGAGACACTCTCATTCAGTCTGTGTGGAATCGGCTTTTTTATGGTACACAATAAAAAGTATATTCCGAAAAGGAAAGAAGACCTAAAGGATGTCGATATTATTGTCTACGGTCATTCCCATAAATATGAAGAGAAGCAGGAGGGCGGACGGCTTCTGCTCAATCCGGGGAGCTGCGGACCGAGACGGTTTACGCAGCCTATCACTTTTGCGGTTCTTGCAGTCGGGGACGATGGTGCATATAAGGTAGAGAAGGTCGAAATAGCGCATCCGGCCGGTGCGGTGAAGGCAGACGGTGCAAAATCAAACGGTGCAGAGTTAGACCATGGTATGGCGGACGGCATCAAAACAAACGGAACTGAAGCGGCAGGGTCAAAAGCAGACAGAGCAGGAACAGAGAAAGTTACATTGGAACAGGAAATCGCCACGCTTGACATGAAGAGGGTTGTCAAGGCGGTCATGCGCGATACGAACAGGAGACGATCCGTCGGAGAGATTGCGGTAAAGAACGGAATCAGCGAGGAACTGACAGAGCAGATCTGCCGGCTTTATCTCACCCATCCCGGCGTGAGTGCGGACGGTGTTGTAGATAAAATGGGGTTACCGAAAAATCGGTGACCCTGTTTGTCTTTTTTCATATCTGTTTCTTTATGGAAAAAGTAAGCGAAATAAGATAAATATATCTACAAAAATATAATGCACTAACCTGCTCCCGTATGTTATACTAAGGTAATCAAACAGATTCGGGTATCTGGAAATGACAGGATACACCGGGCTGACGTATACACTAGGGGAAACAGGAAAGGAGCAGGGGTTATGAACAGAAGTGAAGCAATTCTGAAGCTGTGCGAAGAGAAGCAGATCCGCATGATCGATTTTAAGATGACGGATATCGACGGGCGGTGGCGTCACATCACCATTCCGGTGGAGCGGTTTTGTGAGGATACGTTTACTTACGGGATCGGATTCGACGGCTCCAACTACGGGTATGCACCTATCGAGAAGAGTGATATGGTATTTCTGCCGGATCCGGATACCGCGTATGTGGATCCGTTTGCGACAGTGCCTACACTGACGATGTGCGGCAATGTGTGCACGATTGGCGAGGGGGAGAACAAACCTTTCGATCAGTATCCGAAGAATGTGAGTCTGCGGGCGATAGAGTACATGAAAGACAGCGGTATCGCGGATCAGATGATTATCGGACCGGAGTTCGAGTTCTATCTGCTTGACAGTGCCCGTTATGAGGTTTCGCCGGAGCGCTGCGGTTATCGGATCGATACCAGACAGGCGGACTGGAACTGTACGATGGATCCGTACAATCCGGGCAATAACGGTTATGAAGTGCCTTATAAGGGCGGTTATCATGTGGCGGCGCCGCAGGATGTGGGGTATGACTTAAGAAGCCGTATGTGCATGATGATGGAAGACTGGGGAATCCGTGTGAAATATCATCATCATGAGGTAGGCGGTCCCGGACAGATGGAGATTGAGGTAGAGCTGGCGGATATGCCTGCCATGGCGGATAATACTATGATCGTCAAATATATTATTAAGAATCTGGCGGCAAGTGTGGGCAAGACGGCCACATTTATGCCTAAGCCGATCTATCAGGAAGCGGGCAGCGGTCTGCATGTACATATGCTGCTGTTAAAGGATGGACAGCCTTTGTTCTATGATGCGGACGGTTATTCGGGATTGAGCCGTACGGCACACTATTTTATTGGCGGACTGTTAAAGCACATCGCGTCTTTATGTGCATTTACAAATCCGTCCACCAACTCATTCAAGCGTCTTGTGCCGGGATTCGAGGCGCCGGTTACGGTCGGTTACGCGACTTCCAACCGCAGTGCGGTGATCCGGATTCCTGCTTATGCCAAGTCTCCGAAGGCGAAGCGGTTTGAGCTGCGCAATCCCGATGCTACGGCGAATCCGTATTATGCCTATGCAGCGATACTGATGGCAGGTCTGGACGGCATCGAGAATCAGATCGATCCGGAAGCCAACGGATGGGGACCTTACGATTTCAATCTCTATACGTTGTCTGAGGAGGAGCAGAAGAAGATCAAAGGATTGCCGAAATCTCTGGGAGAGGCGCTCGACGCATTAGAGCAGGATCATGAGTATCTGACCAAGGGCGGTGTGTTCCCGCAGAGGCTGATTGATATCTGGGTAGCGCGCAAGCGTGCGGAGCTTAAGAAGATGGAGCAGATTCCCAATCCGGCCGAATTTAAAATGTACTATGACTTGTAATAAAAAGAGAGTAAGTAATGCAGGGTCATGATTTAACAGAAGGAAATATCATGGAGAAGCTGTTGAAGTTTGCATTCCCCATCATGGTGGGGAATCTGCTTCAGCAGATGTATAACATTGCGGATACATTGATCGTGGGGCGTTATCTGGGAGAAAATGCGCTGGCGGCGGTGGGGTCCTCCTATGCCCTGATGGTGTTCATCACATCGATCCTGATCGGGCTGTGCATGGGCAGCAGCGCTTTCTTCTCCATACAGTTCGGGGCGAAGGACAGGGATAGGCTGGAAAAGGGCATTTTCACGGCGTTTATTGCGATCGGCAGTGTGACGCTTGTACTGAATATTGTCGTCTATGCGGCGATGGAGGGGATACTCATATTCTTACGAGTGCCGGATATGGTGGCACCGCTCATGCGGGAATATTTGGTGTGGATCTTCGGGGGTATTGTCGCTGTTTTTCTCTATAATTTTGTAGCGAATCTGCTGCGTGCGGTGGGCAATTCCGTGATACCACTTCTTTTTCTGGGGATATCCGCCATAACGAATATTGTGCTGGATCTTCTTTTTATCAGAGGTTTTCAGTGGGGTGTGGGCGGCGCAGCGGCGGCTACGGTTTTTGCGCAGTATCTGGCGGGGATCGGTATCGTCGTATATTACGGAGCTAAATATCCGGAGCTTAGAGTCAGCAGAGAGAACCGCTCATGGAATGTACAGATTTTTAAAGAGCTGATCGGACTCTCAACACTTACTTGTCTGCAGCAGTCCATCATGAATTTCGGTATTTTGATGGTGCAGGGACTGGTGAACAGTTTTGGTCCCGTAGTGATGGCGGCTTTCGCGGCAGCGGTGAAGATCGATTCTTTTGCATACGCACCGGTGCAGGACTTCGGCAATGCTTTTTCTACCTATGTGGCACAGAACTACGGAGCAGGTAAGACTGAGCGGATCAGGCGGGGGATGAGGGATGCGGTGGCAGGCGCGTTCGTATTCTGTCTTGTCATTTCGTCTCTTGTGGTTTTGTTCTCAGAGCAGCTTATGGGACTGTTTTTGAGTGAGGAAAGTGCGGAAGCGATTGCCGTGGGCGCGGGATATCTTCGCATCGAAGGCGCTTTCTATTTCGGCATCGGGCTGTTGTTTCTATTCTACGGTTATTATCGTGCGATCCACAAGGCAGGCATTTCCGTGGTGTTGACAGTGGTGTCCTTAGGAACGCGCGTTCTGTTGGCGTATGCGCTGTCCTCTATGGAGCAGATCGGCGTGACGGGGATCTGGATGTCGGTACCGATCGGTTGGATTCTGGCGGATCTGACGGGAATATGGTATTATAGGAAGTACAAGAAGTAAGAGTTTTTTTCAGTAAGAGTTTTTTCAGATGACAGAAAATCTGGTTTAGCATTGCAAATGAGGAAGTAATTTGTTATAATAAAAGCGTATGTTTAAGGAGAAGGTCGTGTGCCCGATATAGTACATACATAGATGGAAGCGGGGAGTGATAATATGCAGAATGTAGTGATTATCTCACAGATTCAGAGTTATCTTATTTTGTCATTGAAAGATCGGTTTGAGAGATCGGATTACGAAGTGATCACGGTCAAAGCGGACATTGATGCCATTAATCAGATCGAGGAGCAGATCGGTATCATCCTGCTCTATGTGGATGAGAAGATGGGTGAGGAGCAGCAGGCACTCAATTACATTAAGGATAGGGCGGCTGAGGAAGATATTCCGATTTTTGCCATCGGTGATATCGATGAGCTGATGACTGTAGAGAAGGTGATCACTAAGAATCTGATCAGACAGAAATTCCAGAGACCCATCAATGTCAGCGAAGTGGTGTCAGCGATTACGGGTTATGAGAAGAAATACGGCAAGCAGAATAAGAAGAAGATTCTGGTGGTGGACGATTCCGGCACCATGCTTCGTAATGTGAAGGGATGGCTGGAGGAGTCATATCAGGTAACCCTTGCCAATTCCGGAGCTATGGCGATCAAATATTTATCGACCAACAGACCGGATCTGGTGCTGCTTGATTATGAGATGCCGATCGTGGACGGTAAGCAGGTATTAGAGATGATCCGCAGCGAGCATGATTTTGCGGATATTCCGGTCATGATGCTTACGAATAAGGGTGATAAGGAGACCATTATGCAGGTTATGGCGTTAAAGCCTCAGGGGTATCTGCTGAAATCAATGGAACCGGCTAAGATTGTCAAGTCGATCGATGATTTCTTCGAGGAAATCAAGAGAAAAGAACTCATGGGCATGTAAGAAAGTGACAGCAGCGGTCATGTAAATCATGTAAACAATAAAGCGCAGGTGAATCACCTGCGCTTGTATTTTAGATTGAAAAGCTAAAGCGATCGCCGGGCATGGGCACGGTGGTTTCTTCCTTGATATTATCCCAATCCACATTTTTAATCTTGTCGACCAGTTCCTCGGCGGTAGAAGCATATACGGTAGTGCGTTTGCTTCTCTCATACTCATATCCGTGAGGCTTGCCGCCGGTTTTGTCCGCTTCTGCTTTCTCGGCTGCTTCCTTCTTGCCTTCCCGAATCCGATCTACAAATTCTTTCTGACGCTCGCCGGATTTCTCCAACTCTGCAAAATAGGAAAGTTGACCGTCTTTACCGATGGAAATGCCTATGTTTGCTATTTCATTCTTATGATCGCCAAGCTGATCCTTTATCTCGTCCAGCTTTCCGACAGCTTCATCGAGAAGTGCCATGTTCTGCTGCTTAACATCATCATCGGCCGCCATGCGCTCCAATTCTTCCGGATCGATCAGCACGCTGTATTCCTTCATCCCGCGGGAGAGGTAAGAAGCCGCTTCTTCATCGGATTCATAGTCGGCAACCATGAAGTCCATATTACTGTAAGTTCTCTTCAACTCCTGCAACAGAGCCTTGGCTTTGCTGCTTAACTGTGTGGCGTTTCCGGTCTTGCCGGTGCCGTTTGTTTTGCCGGTGGAGTTGGTTTTAGATGTCTTATCCTGATTCTTTTTGCCGCGTACAGAGTTATCATAGTAGTTGTTCTGGTATGCGCCGTATCCGTTTACTTTGTTCATGTTTGTGCCCTCCTTAGCGTGATCCGTAATTCCGTTTACCTGCCTGCGACACGATTTGGTCGCTTCTTATATTTATATCGTAATGAGGAGAGATTTTCTTAACAGTTCCGGCAGTAAATTTCCGGAATTACCGAAGAAACGTTATTTGACAAAAATTCGTAAGAGTAGTATAAATATCATATAAAGCATACTGACTTGATAGGAAAATGAGTGCTCAGACGATGCATGCACTTGCTGCATAGTGTCGGGGACTCTGACAGGAGGGCTTGTATGAAGATTTCCACAAAGGGGAGATATGCGCTCAGGCTGATGCTGGATCTGGCGTTGAATAATACCGGTGACCCGGTGAGAATCAAGGACATAGCGGCAAGGCAGGAGATATCGGACAAATATCTGGAGCAGATCATCTCGGTGCTTAACAAGGCAGGATATGTGAAAAGCATCCGTGGACCGCAGGGAGGATATCGTCTGACAAGAGATCCGGAGAAATACACGGTAGGTATGATATTGCGGCTGACCGAAGGGTCGCTGGCGCCGGTTCCCTGTCTGGATGATGAGATAAATATGTGTGAGCGTCAGGAATCTTGTGTGACGCTTCGGCTGTGGCAGATGCTTGACGATGCCATCAGCGGGGTTGTGGATAAGGTGACACTGGCGGATCTGGTAGAGTGGCAGGGTCAGATTACGGATAATTATGTGATCTGAGCCGTAACCATGAGTAAACCTGAAACATATAGCTTGACATACTTGCACTCTGACGGTAAGCGGGTGTACAATAACATCGGTGACGGAAAGAGTACGAGACGGTGAGGAATATAAATGACCGGGATAGCGAAGATGTGGAATCAGGTGAGGAATTTCAAACTGAATATTATGAATTACGACGTATTTCTTCAGATATGCGCCGTTGTTTTGATACTCATACATACCATCCTGCTGGTTACTTTGCGAATAGGCGGGGTGAGGTTTTTAAGCAACCTGAATTTTGTAAGCATACTGATTTACGGGGTGGCATTTCATTATGCCAGACGAAACCGCGTTCGTCTTGTGTACTTCATATTCGTGGCGGAGATATTGGTCTACTCATGGATTTCTGTGTATATATTGGGCGAAACTACGCAGTTCGGGCTCTACTGTCTTGCAATGTTTCCGTTTACGGTTCTCACTAACTTTGTTTTGAAATGCCAGAATTCGGAGAAGAAGCAGTTTCATCCGGTCGTGAATTTTATTATTATATTCGTGTTCTATTTTGTGGAGCTGAGCATGGGTAATTTTTTGGAACCGCGGTATGTGATTGAGAACACTGCCATTGTTACATTCCTGCGTATCATGAATATGCTCATCAATATTTTCTGCCTCCAGTTCGGCTGCGGCGTGCTGTGTGTGATCGCGGTAGAGAATACGATGACGATCAAGCGTAATATGGAAGAGATGGAGAAGCTGATGCACCAGGCGGAAGCCTCCAATGAGGCGAAAAGCGTGTTTCTTGCTAACATGTCCCATGAGATTCGGACGCCGATGAACGCGATCTGCGGTATGGCTGATCTGTTGTTGGATGAGAAGCTGTCGGAGCAGGGCAGAGAGTATGCAGCTACGATCAAGACATCGGGAGAAGGGTTGCTCAGTATCATTAATGATATTCTGGATTTCTCCAAAATTGAATCCGGTAAAATGCCGATCATTCCCGAAGAGTATTATTTCTCCTCCATGATCCATGATGTGATGAGCATGATGGAGGTGCGGTTGAAGGGCAGACCGGTGGAACTGATCGCTAAGGTGTCAGACAGCGTGCCGCGTAAGCTGTACGGGGATATCGGAAGAGTGAAACAGATCATCATCAACATCATGGGTAATGCCACAAAGTTTACATATGAGGGTTCCATTACACTCACGGTATCGTGGCAGCAGGAAGATGAGGATACAGGACGGCTGTTGATCAGCGTCGCCGACACAGGCATCGGCATCAGGCAGGAGGATATGGATAAGCTGTTCCGATCCTTTGAACAGGTGGATATGAAGAAGAACCGTGGCATGGAAGGTACCGGGTTGGGGCTGTCTATTTCGAAGCTGCTGGTGGAGAACATGGGCGGCAGCATCAAGGTGGAGAGTGAATACGGCAAGGGCAGCACTTTCATTTTTGATATCCGACAGAAGGTTATAGATGCCACGCCGTGTGAATACAGTAAGAACAAGAACGCGGTAGAGTTAAAACAGTTTGTCATTGATTTTACAGCGCCGGAAGCTAAGGTGCTTGTGGTGGACGATAATAAAGTAAATCTGCGCGTGGCAACGGGACTGCTTAAAAAGTTCGGCATTGTGCCTGATCTGGTGGATAACGGGCAGGACAGCGTCGATATGATACGAAAGCAGAGGCAGTATGATCTGGTGTTCATGGATCATATGATGCCGGAGATGGACGGTATCGAAGCCGTGAAGCTGATCCGTGCGACCGGCACACCCTACACGGACAGACTGCCCATTGTGGCGCTGTCAGCCAATGCGGTTAAGGGGATGGAGGCCGAGTTCCTGGTGGGAGGAATGAACGATTTCCTGCCTAAACCTATAGATATGGCAATGCTGGGCAGCATTCTGAAGAAATGGCTGCCGCCGGAATTGATCAGAGATGTCGAGATGTGATTTTGGTGTAATTTGGGATTACGGTTCGGCAGCGGAAAAACTGGAAATGGTCGAATAATTGTGATAATATATAGCTGTGTATCAGTGTTGTATGAATGTAATATCAGAAAAACATAATATAATCTAAAGGGGGAACATAAGATGACAGCTTCACAGTACAAACGGGCGAACAAAACCGTACTAATTCTTATCTCGGTAATCTTAGTGTATTTTATTCTGGTTACCGTGGCATCGGGGGCTTTAGAGAGCGGCGGCATACGAGTTATTGTGCGTGCGGCGGTGACAGTGGCAATGCTGATTGGTGCAATTGGGTCTTATGTGTTGTGGAAAGACCAGAAAAAGGGTGCGGTAGGTATGATGGCATGCGCCACAGTCGCGTATGGGGCTATGGTATTATTCGGGACGAATACGGGAGTGTACGCCTATGCTTTTCCCGTGTTATTCGGAGTCTTAGTATATTATAATAAGAGGCTGCTGTTGATTGGTAATTGTGCGATCATAGCACTTAATCTGATCAGGACATTCCTGCTGGATCGTACACAACTGGAAGATTCGATTATGAGTCTTTTAACGATTCTGCTTGTGGCATATGCTTCTTATACGGTTTCTAAGCTGTTGGTCCAGTTTAATGAGGAGAATGTCAATAGCGTTGCAGAGGCCGCGGCGCAGCAGGAAGCAGCGCAGCAGAAGATGATACAGGTAGCAGGCAGTATTATCGAGAATTTTGACGGCGCGATGGACAGACTGGGAAATCTGCAGGGCAATGTAGATACCAATAATTTCGCAATGACGAACATAGCGGAGAGTACCGATGCCACGGCGCAGTCCATTCAACGGCAGGCGGATATGTGTATGGAGATCCGGAGTAATACGGATGCCGTGGAGGAGAGTATCAGGAATCTGACAGCAGCTTCCGACAGGGCGAGTGAAATGGTAACGCAGGGTGCCGATGTTGTTGAGAGTCTGAGGAAGCAGGCTGAGAACGTGGAGGCAGCCAGCGGAGCGACCGTTGAAGTCAGCAACATGCTTAGCCATAAGGTGGAGGAGGTACAGAATTTCATCGGCGCTATTCTGTCCATTTCCAGCCAGACGAATCTGCTGGCGCTCAATGCTTCCATAGAGGCAGCACGTGCCGGAGAGGCGGGAAGAGGGTTCGCGGTGGTTGCAGAGGAGATTAGGCAGCTTTCAGAGCAGACTAAGGATGCTTCCAACAGCATTACCAATATTATCAATGAATTGATTCTGGATACGAAGAGTGTAAATGAGAGTGTGGACAGTGCACAACAGTCTATTAACAAACAGACTGAACTGATCGAGGCTACCAAGGAGAAATTCGAGGCAGTTGATGAAGAAGTACAGAATATGGTAAACAATATAAGAGACAGTGAAAGGATTATCGCGAGCATTATCGACAGCACCAATACGATCTCGGATGATATCTCACAGTTGTCTGCGGCAAGTGAAGAAGTGGCGGCTTCCAGCGTGGAAGGACTTCGGACTTCGGAAGCTACCGTGCAGGATATGCAGGCATGTAAGGATATGCTGGAGGAGATCTTTAGTCTGGCGAAGCAGCTGCAGTAAAGAGCGGATTAGCAGTAAGCGATGCAGAGATTCGGAACGGATCTGTGATGTGAAAAGAAAATGTAAAACCCGAGGGGATGTTGGATCTCCTCGGGTTTTTCACTTCAGTTAACAATACTCGCGCATATTGATAAAATTGTAATAGGGAAGTGCATCCCTGGTGTAGCCGTTGGTGTAAATGTGGATGTTTCGTTCCTGTTCCCTCTCACATGCCTCATCTAAAACCTTAGAAAAGAAAGTTTGCGCGAAGGTTTTAGACGGGTTCTGTCCGGACTGGTGTTTTTTGTCATTGGAAGAAACCTTCCTTAGCGGGGAAACAGCCATAACCGCTTCAACTTTATAATTCCTCTCATTTGCATATACTGCGACAATCCCTCCCTGGATGATATATTGTGAACATCTTGTTCTGTTAATAGTATCGGCAGGAATCTTTATTTCTTAACATCATTTTAGCAGAAATTGTTTGAAAATGAAAGGAAAAATCTAAATAATTTTGTGAATTATATAAATTTTCTGTCAAATAAGGTTGAGAGGGCAGATTGCGACAAAGGCTCTCTCGAGTCGGCTTCGTCGAATGGATTTTCTATAATATTCCGGCTGGGTGGTGGAGAACGGACGCAACCGCCCTCAATGAGCCGTCCGGGCTCTTTTCGGGCTTTTCGGGACATCCGTGTCCCGAAATTGCTGGTTATTGAGCGGAATATTAAGAAAATCACATTCGACTGCGCATGACACGAGAGAGCCTTTGTCGCAATCTGCCCGCACAGTGTTTTAGATTATAAAAAATAGGTTGACGAATGACTACCAGCATGTTATATTTTAGGTAGTCAAACGTAAACCTACAATTAAGAATATGAAATAAATGGATTAAGAGGGAGAAGGATATGATCAGATTATCGGAAGCGGAGTGGAAGGTGATGAGTCTTTTGTGGCGGGAAGCGCCGCAGACGATGATGCAGCTCACCAATCATTTCAAAGAGACGACGGGATGGACGAAGCATACGGTGATGACTTTCCTGCGGCGTATGGAGGAGAAGGGAGCGATTCATCATGAGGAGGGAGAGCGGGCGAAGCTGTATTATCCGGATGTAGGCAGGGATGAGGCAGTGCAGCAGGAGACGGAAGAGTTCCTGGAGAAAGTCTTCGACGGCCGGATGGGGCTGATGCTCAATACCATGGTGGAGAGGAAGGCGTTGTCGAAAGAAGAGATTGTGGAGATGTATGAGATCCTGCGCAGGGCAGAAGCGGAAAGCAACGTTGAATGAGAAGAGTGCGGAGGAGAACGCGGGAAGCTTGTGAGCGGAAGGGAGAGAGTGACAGATGACGGATATGATTGTAAGCGGTACGATTCTGATCTGTATGATTTTGATATTGCGGCGGCTGACATATGGCAGAATCAGTATGGGGATGCGTTATGCGCTGTGGCTTGTGGTGGCAGTGCGAATGGTTCTGCCGGTCAGCTTCGGCAGCAGTTCATTCAGTATTATGAATGCAGTGCAGGGAATATCGCAGTATTATGTGGGAACGGCAGGAGCAGAAGAGATACATAAGAATAGTGTGGATGAAAAGAATGAAGGTAATGAGATGGGAGCAAGGGTTGCTGCAAATGTCAGGAATGCGAAGGAGGCTTTGCAGGATATGTCGGCAGGGATAGAATCAGCCCTAACGGCTGCAGGATCAGACGTAAGCGACATGACGGCAGGTATGGCAGGTGCGGGGGCAGACGGTACAGGAACGGGTGTAAGTGACATGGCAGCAGATATGGCAGGAGCGGAAACAGATGGTGAAGAGATGGGAGCAACTCTGGCCAATTCATCTGCGGACAGACAGGATAGACAGATATGGTACGGATCGAGGGAAAGGTTCTATGAGAGCTTTCGTTTGGCGGTTGTGATGATATGGGTTATGGGTGTGATCGCTGTGGGAGGATTCGCGCTGTTTAGGCAGGTGCGATTCATCGTGTATCTGCATCGAACCAGAGAGCAGGCACAGACAGACTGTCTGCCTGCGGTATGGACGAAGCGGCTGGCGGATCATGGGATACAGATCTGGCTGGTGAAAGGACTGCCCGGTCCGTGTATGGCAGGAAAGAGTATCTATATCAGCCCGGAGTTGTATGAAGAGGAGGAGATCAGGCTTCACATTCTGGCGCACGAATATGCGCATGCCGTACAGGGGGATACCTTGTGGGCAGCGGTGCGCAGCATATTGTGTACGGTCTGGTGGTTTCATCCGCTTGTGTGGCTGGCGGCATATGAGGCGAAACAGGACAGCGAACTTGCCTGCGATGAGCGGGCAGTCAGGCTGTTGGGAGAGACGCAGCGTTTCTCTTATGGCAGGACACTGCTTGATTTGATGAATGTCGAACATGCCCGGATCGGGGCAAACGGCGTGGTATTGACCATGGACGGCAGCAGCAGGCGGATACGACAGCGCATAGTTATGATCGCGGGCGTAGGGAAAAGGAGCAAAATCATAACGGGAATCGTGGCGTTGGCTGTCCTTCTGTTGTGCGGATGTGCTTATACCGGAGCGGAAACCGCACAGGAGATTGAAGCCGCAGGACATGAGGCGGCGGTACAGGAAGCAATACAGGCGGCGGAAGAGGAGCAGGCGGCAATACAGGCGGCGGAAGAGGAACAGGCAGCGATACAGGCAGCAGAAGCGGAGCAGATACAGCGTAGGTGGGAAGAACTGGAAGAAATGGAGCGGCTTGCCACAGAGCTGGAGAAAGAGCGGGAAGCGGTGGCAAAAGCCGTGGACGAGGCGGAAGCGGTACAGATGCGGCAGAATCTTGAAGAACTCGAAGCGCAAAAAGCGGAGGAAGAGACAGAGCTGCTGCAGTGGCTTGAAGAGCTCAAAGCGCAAAAGACGGCGATAGAGGAAGAAGAGGCACAGGTACAGAAGGAGCTTAAACGGATCAAGACAGAATGGAATCAGGCTACAGCGAGGGAATTTGAGGATATGTTGTGGTCCATGACGGATGATGCGCTGATAGCGGCGGCGATGGTTGACGTCACGGCATATTATGATTATCTGTATAACGGCGGACAATTTCCGCTGGAAGACGGCGCGTGGTATCTGATTCGTAAAGATGAGGAGTACGGCATAGATCTCTACGGGCTGTATACGGATCAGTATGGCTGTCGCGGTGTGAAGATGATGATCGACGGAGATGTCAACAGCTTGGATTTGCCGTGGTTGCCGACGGGACTGAAGCCGGAAATATTTATGCTGGAGCAGACGCAGGATGGGCTTCCCAGAACTTTTGCGTTTCAGATGTGCCTTGAGAATACGGGCAGCAGTGAGATATGGAAGCTTTATCTGGTGGACAGATACGATACGGGAACGATAGATTTGTATGCCTTCGATGAAGAAGATTATCAGAAACAGTTTCGGGATAAGGTCAGTTTCCGGGTCGATTCGAAAAATGAAAAAGTATTGCTGCTGGAAGACGGATCCGCTGCCAAAGGAGGCATAGACATATCTTTATACAAGGATTACACAGTGGAGGATGTATTCTGGGACGGATCATCGGTGGTATACTCCATGGAAGATGACGGGCACTCGCTTAATTTCGTTACTTCCATCGGCTTGAAGCTTGCCGAGACGGATGAGATTCAGTTTAGCAGACTCTCACTGATTACCTGCCCGGTGCAGATCGGTGAGTGGGGCGAGCGGTCCTTTACGCTGGGCAGCCCTACGGTGGACCCGCAGCATGTCAATGGGATGGTGCAGACGTTGCATCCATCAGGACAAAGATAAAATATAATCCATCTAGCGTAAGCGAAAGAAAGTTGTTAAGAAGAGTATGAAGCCTTGCCGGTGTTTGTGCAAGGCTTTATTTTATGTGATAAGATAATGAGTATGGATAAGATACAGGAAGCTACTCTTCTTTTTTTGAACTTGATTAATACAACCTCATATTAAAATTAAATTACTATAAAATAATTGACAAACATAATCCCATCCCTTATGATAAATAAACTGGGAGACGAAACGTTCTCCTGCTATGTCACCGCTTACTACATTTTCTATAGGGCGGTATGTGCATCCCGCACGTTCAGACAGTTTCTGTCAGTTTTTCCGACAGGCATTAAAACAAGTATTATAAACACATCAAATGGCAGTTGTATTCTGTTACAACCGCTGGTCTACATCCGGCAATGCAGGATAAATCGTTCAATTTATTTTGTTATTGTCCGTGTCGAGGAGTTCTTATGGTTAAAGAGAAAAAAGCATATCAAAAGAAACAGATCAATAACAGCAAACATCATGACAGCAGTAGTAAGCTTATTTTTGGAAATGCAGAATTGTGTTCCCAGTTCCTCAGAAACTACATGGACATTCCGCTTCTCAAGAACATCCGCGCTGAGGATATCGAAGATGTTACGGAACGTTACATACCTATGTTCACGGAGGAACGCAATTCGGATACGGTAAAACGTATACGGATATCGGAAAAAGACACACTCTTTTTCATCTCCCTTATTGAACACAAGACCAAAGT
>JAAUZX010000034.1 GCA_014804365.1 Lachnospiraceae bacterium | reverse complement strand
TTATTGCTGATGCTGTCACTCTCACCGCCATCGGCTTCCTGCCTGCCT
The DNA here is from genome assembly GCA_014804365.1 of Lachnospiraceae bacterium. Lineage (GTDB taxonomy): Bacteria > Bacillota > Clostridia > Lachnospirales > Lachnospiraceae > UBA3282. The sequence continues at coordinate 33,726 of JAAUZX010000034.1, read as the reverse complement.
GACTTATCATTGTCTTTATCTTCACCGGACTTTTCATCCGTCGGTGTCTCATCTGATATATTGATTGTTCCGATCGCAAGCGCATCAGGTAAAGAGGCCGCCTGCGCCTTGATTGGCGTAAACAGGAGCATACATCCTGTAAGCAGCCACAGAATCTCTCGTCTCTTCATATCTATTCAATCCTCACAATACGGCAGCTCATATCACTGCCGTACTTAACATTTCTTTACAATTTGTAACACTTTTGTAACAATTACAAAGCTATTATAGCAGGTGCATCTGCATCTGTCAAATATCTTTATATATTCCCTTCCCCATAACTATTGGAAAAAGCAATATTCACTGCATGATCCGCAACCCTCTCAAGTCCCGACACAATATCTGAGAAGAGCGCACCGGCCTCAGGCGTACACTCGTTGTTGGACAACCGTTCAATATGCTTCTGCTGCAATTCTCTCTCTTTCTCGTCGATGGCCTCCTCCAGATGCAGAATATCCTCCATATGGTCCTCTGTGCTCTTGACGAACATCTCGATAGAAAACCGCAGAATAGTATTGACCATGTTCATCATCTCGCCCAGTTCCTTCTGCGCCTCTTTAGAAAATCCCACGCCGGTCTTGATCCTGCGCTCCGCCGCCTCCGCAATATTCTCCGCATGATCACCGATACGCTCTATGTCATTCACCACATGGAAAAGTGCGCCGATACTCTTTAAATCCTCGATCGGCAACGTCGTCTGGTTGATCTTAACCAGATAATTGGTTATCGCATGGCTTAAGAAATCTATGTTTTTCTCCACTTCCCGTACTTCCTCAATCTCCTCCGGCTCTAACGTCAGCAGGACATTCATGGCGCGGTTTAAGTTCTCATCGGCAAGAGAAGCCATACGATCCAGCTCCTTGATTGCCTCTACGACTGCTGTCGCAGGATTTAACACCACTTTCTCGCCGATAAACTTAAGCTGATAGCTGTCCCGATATCCCACCTTCTTATCGTCGCCCGGTACAACCAGATAAGTCAGTTTCACGATGCCCTTGATAAACGGCATCATAATGATAACCTGAAATACTTTAATCAGGATATGCGCGTATGCAACGACACGTCCCAGATTGTTTCCCGCCAAAACCGTGAGCGCATCTACGATCGGCTCCACACTAAACAGGAAGATAATATAGACGATGATCGTACCGATCACATTAAAGATCAGATGAATAGCTGCCGCCCTCTTCGCATCTTTCTTACCGCTTAAGGAGGCGAGTACGGCCGATGTACATGCACCGATATTACAGCCCAGAATCACGTACATGCCGATATCCATGCTCATCATTCCCTGATTGGCAAGCAACACCATGATACTGACCGTAACCGAAGAACTTTGAATCACCGCCGTGAGTACAGCGCCGAGAATCACCGCAAGAATCGGTGACTGTAAAGAAGCAAACATATGTAAGACTGCCGGAGAATCTTTCATTCCTGCCATCGCTCCGGACATTGTACCGAGTCCCATGAACAGGACACCGAACCCGATAATAACTTCTCCCCATCGTGAAATCCTCTGCTTCTTACAGAACATGATAATCAGCACACCCGCCAGCAGTATGACAGGTGCCACTTTCTCCAATTTAAAAGACACTAACAGCGCCGTCACCGTCGTACCGATATTGGCGCCGAAAATCACGCCCGCCGCCTGTGTCAGCGTCATCAGCCCCGAGTTTACAAAACTGACCACCATGACCGTACATGCTGATGAGGACTGTATCACCGCAGTAAAGAAAATACCTACAAGAATACTCGTAAAGCGATTCGTCGTCAACCGCTCTAATATCCCTCTCAATCTCGCGCCCGCAACCTTCTCAATGCTGTCGCTCATAATGCGCATACCATACAGGAACAGTCCCAGACCGCCTGCCATGGATAATACAATAGATATGTCCATCTGATTTCAGATTCCCTTCATATGTACTGATTCCCACATAAATCTACACCATTCTATTTTATCGGAAATCAAGGATGCTGACAAGTCCCCATTACAAATTCTCTTCCCGCCGCAATATCCGTCTCCATCTGTCTGCGAAGTGCCTCCGCATCCTCGAACTTCCGCTCCGGCCTTCGGAAAGCGAGCAGCATGACCGTGATATCCTTACCGTAAAGATCTCCCTCGAAATCATAGAGATAAGTCTCGATTCCGATCCTGCCCGCGGCGCTCACCGTAGGTTTACAGCCTACATTAGAAATTCCCCGGTACTCCCTGCCTTCTTCTCCGATCACAACCTTCGAATAATAGACACCGTTCGGCGGAAGCAGCTTATCCGCCTCCGGAATCAGATTCGCAGTGGGCATCCCCATACTTCGCCCGATCTGGCTTCCATGCTCCACGCGCCCACTCACACTGTAGGCTTTACCCAGCATACCTCTTACAAGCTCCATGTCCCCTCTGCGGACCGCCTCCCGAATTGCGGTAGAACTGATCTCTTCCCCGCCCGCCCTCCTGACCTTGTCGATCAACTCCGTACAATAACCGTACTGCGGTGCATACCGCTCCAGCAAGGCGTAATCTCCCGCACCGTTCTTTCCGAAAGATAAGTCCGGCCCGGCACAGACATAAGCCGCCCGCATCTGCTCCGCCAGATATCTGCGCACAAACTCCTCCGGTTCTGTAGCGGCAGTCTCCCTGTTTAACGGAAATTCAATAAGCACGTCAATTCCCATCTCTTCAAAAATCCGCCTCTTCTCGGCTTTCGTGGTCAGTTCCTTCTCCTCTCCCCCGAAAAAAGCCGCAGCAGAAGTGTCAAAAGTAAACACCGTGGCAAACAGCCCCTTCCGCTTCTGCTCCAAAAGCTGAAAAATCAGCTTCCGATGTCCCAGATGAACACCATCAAACTTGCCAATAGCAACAGCGCTCCTATCCTGCAGTACAAATCCCGTCGTTTGCTCAATAATCTGCATACCCTTATGCCCCTACTTTCCCGTTTTTGTAGCTTTTCCTCACAATCAATACCAGCACAGAGGAAAGTTAATATCTTAAGGGGCCCCTCAAAAAGCGTCAGCGCTTAGCGAGGTAATGAGTTGCAAAGCAACTCACGAGCTTAGCGTCTGCTACGCTTTTTGCGGAGCGAAAGCGCGGCTCCGTAGATATTAACTTCCCTCTGTGCGTCCGTCTTCAATAAATCCCAAAACGCACCTCATCCCAAAAACATCTTCACCGGCTTCAACACCCCCGCCGCACTCCGGCAGGCATATATACCATAGAATATCCCGGCTTCGTCATAGACCTTGACCTGCTCTCCCTCCGCCAGATCCGCAAATACAACAGCTTGTCCCGAATGTACCAACTGTTTCTGCGGCGCACTCCCACGCACTTGTACCGACTGCTCCGGCCGCACGATACACGCAATCTGCGCCGCCCCCAGCTGATTACCGTTCTGCACCATCCTGCCACCCTGTTCATTCACGATAACAGCCGGACACTCTTCAAAGATTGCATCCGGCGAAATAATAACATCAGATATTTTATCTTCGTCCCGCAGTCTTTCCAGCTCTGCAAGCGTCAGGGCATCCTCTATCCCGAAAATACCTACCCGGCTTCTTGTAAGAGACTCCATGACTCCGCCACAGCCCAGACGACCGCCGATGTCATGGCACAGTGTCCTGATGTAAGTCCCCTTGGAACAGACAACCCGCATCTTGACGATCGGAAGGTTCATTTCAAGAATCTCGATCTCCACGATACTTACCGTTCTGGGGCTGCGCTCCACCTCTTTGCCCGCTCTCGCCAGCTCGTACAGCTTCTTTCCGTTCACCTTAAGGGCAGAATACATAGGCGGAATCTGATCGTAACTGCCCTGAAAGTCCAAAATCGCCTCCCGCACCTGCTCCGGTGTCAATGCCGCCATCTGCGCCGGATCACATTGCGATAACACCTGTCCTGTCATGTCCTGCGTGTCGGTGGTCATGCCCAGACGCAGCATCGCAATATACTCCTTGTCCCAATCGGTGAGCAGATCGCAGAGTTTGGTGCCTGAACCAAAACATACAGGAAGCACGCCGACCGCCTCCGGATCGAGTGTTCCTGTATGTCCGATTTTCTTCATTTTGCAAATGCCACGGAGTCTGGCCACCACATCATGAGATGTGAAGCCCGCCTCCTTATACACGTTTATGATCCCGTTATACATAGTTTCCTCTCTGTCGTAATACCGCTCTTCTTCCCAGGCACAGTCATATCTTATGTATTTATGCCCGCGGCTTTAAGCTGCTCCGCAATCTCTATGGAAAGATTATTGATATTGTCATGATATGTACCGTTCATCGTACAGCCCGCAGCACGCACATGACCGCCTCCACCGAATTTCACCGCCACGGCGGCCACATCTACTCTGCCATTGGATCGCATACTTACTTTATATTCCAACGTGCCCGTCTCATACATAAAGATAGAACAATCCACGCCTTTCACAGATTGCAGATGATTCACAATACCGTCTAAGTCTTTCGGGGTCACTCTGTAGAACTCCATCATACGGCGCGTAACCATGCTGACAATACACCTGTTATCCATAAACCGGACACTCTCCAATATCGCCCTGCCCATGATCTGGGTTTGAAGATAAGTCCTTTCGTAGAATGTCTCTTCAATGATCTCCGAAAAATCAAATCCAAATTTAACCAATTCTGCCGTAATCTGCAAAGTACGCGGTGCTGTGTTGGAATACCGCAGCACGCCTGTGTCGTGAATAATACCGATATAGAGTGCCTTGGCAATCTGCACGTCAACCTTCTCCGGATCCATCAGCTCATAGAGCAGTTCTGCCGTAGAACTCCGTTCCGGCTCCACAATATTCACATCTCCGCACCCTTTATTGCTGACATGGTGATCCACATTGATCTTCTTATGCGCCCTGCGGTAGATCGCCTCCGCCTCTCCCAAACGATCATCGGTAGTATCCAGCGCCACGAACACATCATAAATCCGATCTGTGTTAAATTCAGATTTAATATCTTCAATATGATCGATACAGTCGAATATTTCCGCCGGTTTTTCCAGATATGCGTCGATCTGAGCCTCCGGCATCTCTTTTTTCAGGTAAAGATATAACCCCATCACAGACCCGATACAGTCTCCGTCCGGTCTTATATGTCCGCTGACCGCTACCGTCCTTGCACCCTTTAATTCATCGATTATCTTCATCATTTTCTACCATCTCATCTTTTTCTGCAGATTCACTTTTTACCACCACTTCATCTATCAGCTTAGACATATTCACACCATATGCAATAGACTGATCCATGATGAAATTTATCTGCGGCGTATTGCGCAGATTGATCGTCTTCGCAAGCCGGTTGCGGATATAGCCCTCCGCACTTCGAAGCCCAGCCAGCGTATCCGCCTGCGCCTTCTCATCACCCAGCACACTGATCCACGCCTTGCAGGTCTTTAAGTCGGGAGCTACTTCCACCGACACCACCGAGGTCATCGGGGCGATTCTCGGATCCTTGATCTCACCCCGAATGATCTCCGCCAGCACACGCTGTACTTCTCCGTTGATACGGGTATTTTTAACACTGTTCTTACGCATGTTGCATAATCCTCTCGTCACCGCACGGCCGCCGGCCGTACCGAAACATCCTTTCTACCCGGATAAGACATAGCATAACACATGCTATCTGGGTACTTCCACCATGATATACGCTTCCACGATATCAAGCTCCTGCATTTTATCGAAGCCGTCAAACACAAGACCGCACTCGAATCCCGCCTTGACTTCCTTCACATCGTCCTTAAACCGCTTTAAGGATGCCAGCTCGCCCTCATAGATCTGCTCACCTTCTCTGGTGATACGGATCTTACAGCCTCTCTGGAACTCACCGTCCAGTACATAGGAACCGGCAATATTACCGATTGCAGACGCCTTAAAGATCTGACGCACTTCCGCATGACCGATCACTTTCTCCTCGAAGATCGGATCTAACATACCCTTCATCGCCGCCTCAATATCCTCGATCGCCTGATAGATGACCTTGTACAGTCTCACATCCACGCCTTCGCGCTCCGCCACAGCCTTCGCAGTGGCATCCGGTCTGACATTGAAACCGATGATGATCGCGGAGGACGCGGAAGCCAGCGAAACATCCGACTCATTGATGGCACCTACGCCGCCATGGATGCATTTTACTACGACTTCCTCATTTGTCAGCTTCATCAGACTCTGTTTGACAGCTTCCACACTACCCTGAACGTCCGCCTTAACGATCAGATTCAGTTCTTTCAGATTACCTTCCTGAATCTGGTTAAACAGATCATCCAGTGACATCCTTGTCTTAGTATCTGCAAGCATCTCCTCCTTATGCTGCGCCTTGTAGGTTTCTGCATAAGATTTCGCGCTCTTATCATTTTCATGTACGATAAATACCTCTCCCGCGCTGGGAACATCGGACAGACCTAAGATCTCTACCGGTGTAGACGGCGTTGCCTCCTTCACCCTTCTGCCCTTATCGTCAATCATGGCTCTTACTTTGCCGTGGCTTGCGCCTGCGGAAATAAAGTCGCCCACATGCAGCGTACCTTTCTGTACCAGCACAGTGGCAACAGGACCGCGTCCCTTGTCAAGCTCTGCCTCGATCACCAGACCTCTGGCATTTCTGTTCGGGTTTGCCTTTAATTCCAAAATTTCGGCCGTTAAAAGGATCGTCTCCAACAGATTATCGATACCTTCACCCGATTTTGCGGATACCGGCACGAACTCCGTCGATCCGCCCCAGTCTACCGGAATCAGCTCATATTCCGTCATCTCCTGTTTGACACGGTCAATATTCGCGCTCGGCTTATCAATCTTGTTTACTGCTACGATAATCTCAATTCCCGCCGCCTTGGCATGGTTGATCGCCTCGATGGTCTGAGGCATAACGCCGTCGTCCGCGGCAACTACCAGTACCGCAATATCCGTAGAGTTGGCGCCACGCATACGCATCGCCGTAAACGCCTCATGTCCCGGCGTATCCAAAAATGTAATGCTCTGCCCATTCGCCTTGACCGTATAGGCACCGATTGCCTGCGTGATGCCGCCCGCTTCCTTATCCGTCACATTGGTCTTACGGATGGCGTCAAGCAGGGATGTCTTACCGTGGTCAACGTGTCCCATAACACAGATAACCGGCGGTCTGCTTACCATGGAAGCCTCGTCTTCCTCATCCTCTTTTAACAGCTCCTCAATTACATCGACCTTCACTTCTTTCTCACAGATGATCTCATACTCAATCGCGATATTCTCCGCATCCTCGAAGCTGATCTCAGAGTTCAAGGTCACGATCTGCCCTTGTAAGAAAAGCTTCTTGATGATCGCAGAGGGCTGTATCTTCATCTTATCTGCCAGCTCCTTGATCGTCAGCGATTCCGGAACCGTAATTACCTTGATCTGCTCTTCCGCAGTCTCTTCCACCTTCTTCTCCGGCTTAATGAACCGTCCGGCCTTATTGCGGTTCTTTACTGCTGCATCGTCCTCTTCATAGATCAGATCTTTCTTCGAGCGTTTATCCCTCTCCTGATTTGCCCTGCGCTTCTCATCATCCCTGTGCTTCTCCACGTCCTTGATAGGTGTCTCGGGCATAAAGTCCTTCTGATTGTTATTCTTCCTAAATCGATTGTCCGACCCGCCGTTTCCTCTTTGAGAGCGGTCAAAATTACCCGGACCGCGGTTAGCGCCCGCACCAGCGCCGTTGCTACGGCGATCGCCCTGATTGTTGTTATAATTCGGCCTATTCTGGCCTTCAGGTCTGCGATTTTCTCCTGCATTTCCTACACTTCCTGTTCTCTCCTGTCCCTGTTTAGCCTTTGCTGCCTGCGCGTTCGCCAAATTTTCACGCTCCCGCTTCTCCTGCTGGCGCTGCTCCATTCTGCGCTCCTGCTGCTGGCGCTGTCTCACCTCGTAGGGCTCGGCAGTCACCGGAATCGGCTTCTGGGTCGGTCTGATGATCTTATGGGGTGCATTCTGCGCTTGTACCGGACGGCCGCCGTTTCCTGACGGTCTTCTGTCATTATTACGATTACCGCCGCCTGCTCCATTACCATTACCGCCCTGTGCGGGACGCTGCCCGGGCATCTTGGAATTATGAGGGTTGCTTACGAAGATGATTTTTTTCTTCTTGGGAGGCTCCGTCTTAGCCTTCCCATCCGGCCTTGCCTGCTCCGCTCTGCCTTCCGCCTTCGCAGGTTTGACAGTTGCCTTGGGCTCTTTGGCATTTTCCGTCCCGGAGGCCTTCAGTTTCTCTTTCATTTCCGGCTTTGCCGCCGCAGAAGCTTCCGCTTTTGTTTCTGCTTTTGTTTCTGCTTCGGCCGAAGCTTTTGCTTCTGCTTTCTTTCCGTCGTCCTGCGGTTTTGCGGCGGTGCCGAACTGCTTTCTCACCTGTTCAATCGCCTCATCCTCGATGGAACTTTGCGCAACCTTCACTTCATATCCTTTATCCTGCAAAAAAGCAATCAGTTCCTTGCTCTGCCTGCCTAACTCTTTTGCCAGCTCATGTACTTTCATTTTTGCCATGCTCACTACCTCCAACTATCTCGAATCTAATAAATGTTTCTGTATCGAATCTGCAAATCCTTTATCAGTCACAGCAAGACAGGATCGCTCTTCCTTGCCGATGGCGTGCCCGAGTATTTCTTTTACGCTGTAATACTCATATGGCACTTCATAGAACTCACACATATTACTATATTTTTTTCTGGTGTTATCCGAAGCATCCTCAGCTATGATAACAAGATATGCTTTCCCACTCTTAACTGCTTCCTCTGTCGCAAATCCGCCACTGACAACATTTCTGGAGCGGGTGGCCAATCCCAGCATAGATAACACCCGATCTTTATTCGGTCTGTTCTGCATGCTCGCCCTCCTCAAACTCCTTTTCCAGATTCTCATATATTTCTTTCGGAATGCTCATCTTAAAAGACCGTTCCAGTCCTTTATTCTTCCGCGCCCTGATCAGGCACTCCCTGTTCATGCACAGATAGGCACCCCTTCCGTTTTTTCTTCCGGTCATATCCAGGACGATCGTTCCCTCTTCACTGCGCAGGACGCGCATCATTTCTTTTTTACTTTTCATTTCGCCGCAGCCCACACATTGCCGCATGGGAATCTTCTTCGCCATCGCTTCGTCCTCTCTGTCTACGCTTCCGGATCGGCCTGTTCAGGATCTTCCTCGTAGCTTTCCTCATCATATTCCGCTTCCTCGGAATCTACGGAATCATAATCCTCTTCTTCATATTCTTCCTCGTAGCCCTCCTGTGCGTACTCCTCATCCTCATAAGCTTCCTCATCATACTCGTCATCATCATAGACATAATCCTCGTAGCGGAATCCGGGCGCGTCTTTCGCCTGTGTTTCGCTCTTGATATCGATCTTGTAACCGGTCAGCCTTGCCGCCAGTCTGGCATTCTGTCCCTCTTTACCGATGGCAAGTGACAGTTGATAATCCGGTACTACGACCTTCGCCGTCTTTTCGTCGGGATCGGCAAAAACCGCAACAATCTTAGCCGGAGACAACGCGTTCTGAATCAGATTACCGGGGTTCTCATCCCAGTTGACAATATCGATCTTCTCACCGCATAACTCATCCACGATGGAATTGACCCTGGCGCCGTTAATACCGACACATGCGCCCACCGCATCCACATTCGGATTATTGGAGCGTACTGCCAGCTTCGTCCTGCTGCCCGCCTCTCTGGCAATGCTCATGATCTCCACCGTGCCGTCCTTTATTTCCGTCACCTCAGACTCGAACAGTCTCTTGACAAGTTCCGGATGGGTACGGCTTACAAGAATCCTCGGTCCTTTAGGTGTATTCTTCACTTCCAGAATATATACCTTAATTCGCTCGGTAGGTCTGAAATTTTCTCCTCTGACCTGCTCGCTCTCATTTAAAACGGCATCCGCTTTACCCAGATTGATGGATATATTCCTGCCGATGTAGCGCTGTACAATACCTGTCACCACATCCTTTTCCTTCTCGTAATACTGATTGAAAATAACGCTCCGTTCTTCCTCACGGATCTTCTGCAGAATCACATTCTTTGCGTTCTGTGTCGCAATACGGCCAAACTCCTTGGATTTGATCTCCACATGAAGCATATCGCCCAGTTTCGCCTTCTTGGAGATCTCCTGCGCATCCTCCAGAGAAATCTGCAGCACATCGTCTTCCACCTCTTCCACGACTTCCTTCTCCGCATAGCAGAGGAAATCACAGGTCTCCCTGTCGATCTCCACCTTGACATTGTCCGCCTTGCCGAAGTGGTTCTTGCACGCCGTGATCAGAGAATTCTCGATCGCCTCAAAAAGAGTTTCCTTGCTGATCTCTTTCTCTTTCTCCAGAATGTCCAATGCCTCCATCAATTCCTTATTCATTTTCCGTTATCCTCCTATGTTTATTTCCTGATTCTGTATCATATTATTTTCTATACGCCTCCGCTGTCTGTCCGGCGGATTTCCGAAATATTCTGCCTAAAAATCAAGCGCCAGTCTGATCAGCGCAATCTCTTTCCTGTTCAGGATACGCTCTGTACCGGGCTCATCCGCACCGTTCCCGTCTCCGCCGGCTTTCGGCTCCTCTATCGTAACCGTCTCCGCGTCATAAGCCTTGAGACTGCCCTCAAACTCTTTACGCCCGTCAATGGGCTTATAGGTTTTGATCTCAACCACTTCACCCAGACTCTTCTCCAGATGTCTGTCTTTCTTGAGTGTCCTGCCGAGTCCCGGACTGCTGACCTCCAGAATATAGGCATCCGGTATGAAGTCCTCTGCATCCAGCACATCCGACAGTTCACGGCTGACATTCTCGCAGTCCACAATGTTCACACCCTCCGGTTTGTCGATATAAGCGCGCAGATACCAGTCGCTTCCCTCTTTGACATATTCCACATCATAGATCTCCACTCCGTGCTTCGATACGATGGGCATAAGCAGCTGCTCTGTCCTGGATTCGTATGTCTCTCTCTTTGACATGTGTGCCTCCACTTCCTGATTCATATAAAAGAGTGGACTCGCAAGTCCACTCTTTATCTTAGCATTTATTCTTATTACATATGGTATTGTAGCACTCTTTCGCGGTATTTGCAAGGGGAATTTAAAACAAGCAGGTAATAAAAAATGCCACAAACCTCGCACATTCAAGGTTTCCAGCATTTCATCGGGTTGGGCTGTTATTCACAGTCAACAGCTCGTAGGGGAATCGAACCCCTGTTTCCGCCGTGAGAGGGCGGCGTCTTAACCGCTTGACCAACGAGCCATCTGTTTGACACTTGCTTATTCTATTATATTTCCGAAGAGATTGCAAGTACTTTTTTTATTTTCTTGTGAAATTTTTCTCTGCTTTGTCCAAACCAATACTTCCAACCGGTTTTTTCTTCCGTACGGATTACAGCACTTTACTCAGGAAATCAATCGTACGCGCCTCTTTCGGATGATTTAACACCTCATCAGGCGTACCTTCTTCCACAATATAACCGCCTTCCATGAAAATGACACGACTTGCCACCTCGCGGGCGAAACCGATCTCGTGCGTCACGACCACCATGGTCATGCCTTCTCTTGCAAGCTCCTTCATAACCGCCAGCACTTCACCCACCATCTCCGGGTCGAGTGCGCTGGTAGGCTCGTCAAAAAGCATGATATCGGGATTCATCTCAAGAGCCCTCGCAATCGCCACACGCTGCTTCTGTCCGCCGGAGAGCTGGCTCGGATATGCCTCCGCACGATCCCCTAAACCGACGCGCTCTAAGAGCTGCTGCGCCTTGACTTTCGCCTCTTCCTTAGACAACGTCTTTAAATGCACCGGCGCAAGCGTCATATTCTTCATGACATTGAGATGGTTAAACAGATTAAAATGCTGAAACACCATGCCGATATTCTCGCGCACCTTATTGATATCCGTGTGTTTATCCGTCACATCCTGCCCGTCTATGATGATCTGCCCGGAGGTTACCTTTTCCAACTGGTTCAGACAGCGCAGAAGCGTGGATTTGCCGCTTCCGGAAGGTCCAATCAGCACGACGACCTCTCCCTCTGCCACATCCAGACTGATATCTTTAAGCACTTCCAGCGAACCGAAATTCTTTTTCAGATTTCTGACCTGAATCTTATTCTGCGGGGAGTTATCTCCCCCTGAAATTCTGTTATCTGCCACGGTTCACCCTCCTCTCTATCTTCTTGGAAACCTTACTGAGCGTGATGATCACCACCATGTACATGATGCCGACGATTGCCCATGTCTCCAGACACTTCATCGTATTACCCATAATCGTCTTGCCCACATTGACAAGCTCCGGGAAACCGATAACAGACAGGATCGAGCTGTCTTTGAGTGTAATGATAAACTGATTAATAATAGAAGGGATCATCGTACGGATCGCCTGCGGCACTACGATCAACGCCATGCCCGCACTGTAGGACAATCCTAAGCTTCTGCCGGCCTCCATCTGTCCCCTGTCCACGCTCTGGATACCCGCTCGAATGATCTCCGCCATATAGGCGCCGCAGTTCATGGACAGTGCGATCGTACCCGCCTGCAAAGCGTTCATTCGAAACCCTGTAATACCGATACTCTGAATCCCCGCAGGAATACCGAAGTAAATAAAATATGCCAATACGATCAGCGGCACACCCCGCACCGCATCCACATAGATTGTGCCGATCAGGTTAAGCACCCTGTTGTGTCCCACATTCATCAATCCGAAGATCATGCCTATTATCATCGCAAATATTAAAGAAAGCCCGGTCAGCAAAATCGTCTGTCCGAGTGCTCTGATCAGCATGGAACCGTATGTCTGTATTAACGTCATCATAGGGCAGTATCTCCTTCTTCCGTTTGACTTATCATCGATAGACAGCCGGAAAGTGCATGTTCCTGCCGGTATATGCTACCGTCAGGAATATATCACATCATCTGTTACAATTATTCGCCTAAATATTTCTCAAGAATCTCGTCGTACTTACCGTTTGCCTTAATGTTTGCAAGTCCGGCATTGAACATATCAAGCAATTCCTGATTGTCCGTATTCATGATTGCGAAGCCGTAAGGCGCACCGTCGCTTTCCATGCCGTCCGGAATCGTAAGCGCAAGACCGCCAACCTTAATGGAGTCAGCCATAATCGGCGTATCTTCCACACATGCCGCGGAATTGCCCAAGATAACATCCTGATACATAGTCGGTGAATCCTCAAACACGGTTGTAGTAAAGCCATACTCGTCCTTCAGACTGTTGGCAAAATCCATACCCGCTGTACCGTTCTTAACCGCTACATTCTTACCTGCCAGATCCTCAAATCCTGTGATGTCGCTTCCATCCGGAAGAACGAAGGTCTGTGTTGCGTTATAATATCCGTCGGAGAAGATCCAGCCGGAGTCAATACGTTCCTGCTTGATGGTCGCTCCCGCAATGATCGCATCCGCCTGACCGGACTGTACTGCTGCCACTGCCGCATCCCAGCCCAGACTGTTCAGTTCATACTGGAATCCCTGATCTTCCGCGATTGCTGCCAGAATATCCACATCGATTCCTACAAATTCACCCTGTTCATTGGTGAACTCGAACGGACGGAACACGGTATCCGTGGCAACGACCCATACCTTATCGCTTGTCGAAGCTGCCGCTTCCCCATCCTGTGCCGTATCTGCTGCATCATCCGCAGCGGCATTTGTGTCTGCCTGTGCTGCTCCGTTATCGGAACCGCATGCTGTCATGCTAAGCGCCATGCAGCCGATCAAAGCCATTGCTAATAATTTTTTCATAATATCCTCCCTTTCTGTGGCATATGCCCATTAACATGAAAGACGGTGTAAGTATGTTGAGCTACACCGTCTTTGATGTCCATTCTTTAGTATATGGATTTTTTATGCAGTTGTCAAGCGCATTGTATACAACAATACATCAATGCAATCTTCCTTTAGAAATAACATTTACGCTAAATATTCTCTGCTGCCTGCAAGATCAGTTCCACCGCCTTATCAATTCCCAGCTTCTCCGTGTTCAGCGTCAGATCGAAATTGCGCGCATCACCGTATACACACTTCGTATAATACTCGCAGTACCTTTTCCTAGCCTTATCCACCGCCTTCACATCATTTGCCACCTGATCTGCCGGCACCTGATCCATCATCGCGGTCATACGCTTTACACGCCACTGAAATCCCGCATGGATAAACACACTTAAGCAATGATCGAACTCCCGCAGAATATAATCGCCGTTACGCCCAACGATCACACAGCTCTCCTTATTCGCCAACTCGCGTATGGCGTCTAATTGTGCCTGCCAGAGTTCCTCCTCCAGCGGCTTGTTATAGAAATCAAACAGACTCTGGGCAAACCCGAAGTTTTTCGGCACACGCTCGTCCCATTTGCGCACCTGTTCCGGACTTAAGTTCCTGCCGGCAATGGCAGTCTTGAAGATAATATCCTTGTCATAATATTCGATCCCCAGCTCTTTAGCCACCCGCTTACCGATCTCGCCGCCGCCCGCGCCGAATTCTCTTCCGATTGTAATGATTTTTCTCATACCGACTCCCTCCTTTTTCTATCTTAAACTTACACATTTCTCTGTACTGTCAGTTCCCTGTCCTCAACTCACAAAATCAAACAAACTGATCTGATTGGACTCCGGCAGCCTCCCGAGAAGCCCCAGATCGCTCATCAGGTCCACGATCGTCTTAGAAGCTTTCGTCCGCTGTCTGAAATCGTCTTTACTGAGGAAAGGTCCGTCCTTGGCCGCCTCCATAATTGCGTCCGCTGCCTTCTCCCCCAGACCGTCTATACTGTTGAATGATGGTAACAGTTTGCCGTCCACGATCTGAAACAGCCTTGAATGCGAAGTAAAGACATCGATAGGCACAAACTCAAAACCTCTGGCGTACATCTCCTGCACGATCTTCATATCTTTATAAGTGTCCTGCTCCTTCTTGGAAAGCTCATCGCTTCTGCGCTTATAGTCCGCCATCACATTTTCCAGATGCTGCTGTCCCTGACACATGATCTCGTAGGAAAAAGCCGAGGCACGGATACTGAAATACGCGGCATAGTAAGCCAGTGGATAATTAATCTTACAGTAAGCGATTCGCCACGCCATCATAACGTATGCCGCCGCATGCGCCTTCGGGAACATATACTTAATTTTCTTACAGGAGTCGATATACCAGCCCGGAACACCATTTTCCGTCATCGCCGTAATCCATTCGTCCTTAAGCCCCTTACCCTTACGCACACTCTCCATAATGGTAAAAGACAGAGACGGTTCCACTCCCTTCTGCATCAGATAGATCATGATGTCGTCACGACAGCAGATCGCCGTGGAAATCGTCGCCTTACCTTCCTCGATCAGCGTCTGCGCATTGCCTAACCACACGTCTGTGCCGTGTGACAATCCGGAAATACGCACCAGATCCGTGAAACACTTCGGCTTCGCGTCAATTACCATCTGGATAACAAATTCCGTACCGAACTCCGGCACACCCAGACAGCCCAGTTTACAGCCTCCGATCTGGTCCGGCGTGATTCCTAACGCCTCCGTAGACTGAAACAGCGACATCACGCCTTTATCGTCTAAAGGAATGGTAACCGGATCGATCCCCGTAAGATCCTGCAGCATACGGATAATCGTAGGATCATCATGCCCCAGTATATCAAGCTTCAACAGATTATGGTCGATCGAGTGATAATCAAAATGCGTGGTGATGATATCCGTCGTCATATCATTCGCCGGATGCTGTACGGGGGTAAAAGAATTGATATCCTCTCCCATCGGCAGCACCACGATTCCGCCCGGATGCTGCCCGGTGCTCCTGCGAATGCCCGTACATCCCGTGACGATGCGGTTGATCTCACATACACGCTTATGCCTGCCCCGCTCTTCGTAGTAATTCTTCACATAGCCGAAGGCCGTCTTATCTGCCAGCGTACCGATCGTTCCCGCACGGTAAGTCTGTCCGCTGCCGAAGATCACCTCCGTATATTTATGCGCCTTACTCTGATACTCACCCGAAAAATTCAGGTCAATATCAGGTTCTTTATCTCCCTTAAATCCTAAGAATGTCTCAAACGGAATGTCAAATCCCTCTTTCCTGAGCGGTGTTCCGCATTCAGGGCAGTTCTTATCCGGCATATCGCATCCCGCGCCGCCCCCGTATGCCCTCACTTCCTCGGAATCAAAATCATAATAATGACAATTGGGGCACAAATAATGGGGACTTAATGAATTTACTTCCGTGATTCCCGCCATGTTCGCCACGAAAGAGCTTCCCACGGAGCCTCGCGATCCCACCAGATATCCATCCTCCACCGATTTCCACACCAGCTTCTGCGCAATGATATACATTACCGCAAATCCGTTGGAAATAATGGAATGAAGCTCCTTTTCCAGACGATCCTCCACGATCTTAGGAAGCGTCTCCCCGTACAGCTCATGTGCCCTGTTATAGCAGATCTCCGTAAGCTGTCTGTCACTGTCCTCAATGACCGGCGGGCACTTGTCCGGCCGCACGGGCGACATGCATTCTATCATATCGGCGATCAGATTCGTGTTGGTGATGACTACCTCCTCCGCCTTATCGCTTCCCAGATAGGCGAATTCCTCCAGCATCTCCTCCGTCGTCCGAAGATACAGAGGCGCCTGATTATCCGCATCTGGGAACCCCTGTCCTGCCATAATAATCCGGCGGTAGATCTCATCCTCCGGGTTTAGGAAATGCACATCGCAGGTAGCCACCACCGGCTTGCAAAACTGCTCCCCCAGCCGCACGATCTTGCGGTTAATCTCCATGATATCCTCCATGGAATTCACATTCGGTACCCTGTCGGACGCAATCATAAACTGATTGTTGCCCAGAGGCTGTATCTCCAGATAGTCATAGAAATCCACCAGTCTGGCGATCTCCGTATCCGGTTTACCTTCCAGAATCGCACGGTACAGTTCCCCCGCTTCGCAGGCGCTTCCCAAGATCAGGCCTTCCCGATATTCATTCAGAAGACTCTTAGGGATACGCGGTCTTCTGGCAAAATAAGTCAGATGTGACATGGATACTAACCGGTACAGATTCATCCGTCCCACATTATTCTTCGCCAGAATGATGCCGTGATAGGTGGGCAGTCTCTTGATAATATCCGGACTCGCCTTACCTTTCTCGTTGATCTGTGCAAGCGTTGTGATACCGTCCTTCTCCATCATGGCAATCAGCTTCACGAAGATCTCCGCCGTCGCCTCCGCATCATCCACCGCCCTGTGATGATTTAAGAGCGATACTCCCAGCGTCTTCGCCACCGCATCCAGCGTATGCTTCGACTGTGCGGGCAGCATAACACGCGCCATGCCTACCGTATCTAAATATGTAAAATCATGTTTTATCCCCTGCCTGTCACAGTTCTCCATGATAAAGCTCATGTCAAACCCGGCATTGTGAGCCACTAGCATGCATCCTTCGCAAAACTGCATAAACTGCGGCAGAACGCTCTCGATCTTTTCCGCCCCCACAACCATATCGTCCCTGATGCTCGTCAGTTTCTCGATCTCGAAAGGAATCGGTACTTCCGGATTTACGAATGTGGAAAAGCGATCCACAATCTTACCGCCGCACACCTTCACTGCCCCGATCTCTATGATGCGGTTATTCACTGGTGAAAAACCGGTTGTCTCTATATCAAACACCACAAAATCCTGTCCGAAATTCTGTCCCTTGTCATTGGTCGCGATTTCATGCAGGTCATCTACCAGATAGGCCTCCACGCCATAGATCACCTTGAAGAAATCCTGCTTGTCGGGATCCGGGTCCCCTGCCTCCTTGCGCTTATTCTTCTCCGCCTTCCACAAATCTTCCCATACATGGTTTGCATCAGGAAAAGACTGCACCACGCCGTGATCCGTGATCGCAATAGCGGGATGCCCCCATTTATAGGCGCGTTTCACGATATCCTTTGCCTCTGACACACCGTCCATATCGCTCATTTTCGTATGGCAGTGCAGTTCCACCCGTTTACGCGCACTGGTATCCACGCGGGACACCGTGAAATCCGGAATCTTTTTGACTCCCGTCAGGGAACCGACGGTCAGCTCATGATCGAACTTGTCCATCATGGTCATTCCCTTGAGTTTCACAAAGGCACCGGGTTTCATACCATCTGTTATTTCACCCACCTGATCATTGTGGGCAAACATCTTGATGGTCATCGTGTCGGTAAAATCCGTTACATCGTAGATCAGAATCGTCCTCTCATTCTTGATCTCCCGCTTATCCATGCCGATGATCTTACCGCGGATGACTACCTCACCCATCTCACCGATGATATCGCTGATGGGCATTGCCTCTTCGTCAAAATCTCTGCCGTACAGCACATCCGGATTGTCGGAACGCTTGACCGCACGTTTGAAATCTTCTTTCTTGCCGAATGACTTACCCATAGGTTTCCTGCCGGCGAAACCATTGCCACTGTCCGTTTTACCCGTTGTGCCGCTGCCGACTGCAATCCCCTGTGGAATGTTCTGTATCTGTTCTGTCTTGTTTTTATTAATATCAGTTGTTATATTTTCTTTCTGTTCAGCGCTGCCCTCTTCTGTCCGGTCTGTTCCGCCATATCCCGCTCTTGCCGAAATCTCGGCCACCTGCATGGCCAGACGTTGTTCGTCCTCTTCCTTGTATTTCCCCGTGGCCTGCTTCTTGTAGGCCGTCTGC
This sequence comes from Lachnospiraceae bacterium, assembly GCA_014804365.1. Taxonomy (GTDB): domain Bacteria; phylum Bacillota; class Clostridia; order Lachnospirales; family Lachnospiraceae; genus UBA3282. Next base: position 15,030 of record JAAUZX010000034.1, on the reverse strand, counting down.
ACTTCTATCGCAATCCCGCAACGCTCATTGTATATCTTCTCCAGAATATGGATCAGTTCTTCCGACTTTCCCTTACCGAGCACCGTGTCTTCCACAGTCAAAAGCAGCCTGCCATCCTGTGTAAAATCCATATCCGCCTTCTTAAACAGATTGTACTCCACCGGAGAGTATTCCCGCAGCTCCAGCAGGATGCTGTCCCGGTAGACCTCCATCAGCTTCCTCGCATCATACTGTGAAGACAGCCTGAATTTCTCGTAGATCTTAATAACCATAGCGGCGTTCGGGAAAAACTGCTTTTTGATCTCCCCCTCTACCCGGAATACATCCTCTTTCTGTATCAATCGGTCCGAAGAGATATAAATGCGCAGAAAGTCCTTTCTCTTCGTCGAGGAAACCTTATCCACCGTCACCTGTTCGTAGAGATCTTTTAACCCTGTATCCAATTTTAATGTAGGAAACACATCAAAGAATTTCTTCCCCATCCGACAACATACCTTTCTGTTCCGGACTTTACAGCCGGAAGCCTTACTTTTCCACGGAACGTAACTGTTCAGTACCTTCACAGTTACGATGCAAAATCCATCCTAAATCGTCTTCGACGATGGGATTTTGCTCGCTGAATCATATTCTTACGGTCTCAGCAGTAAATGCTTCGACCTGTGCTAAATAGTTACCGCGGAACCTACGTTCTTCTGCCAGCCCTCTAATTCCTCCTTCAGAGCCGCCAGCAGTTGATCCTCCGGCACCTTTCGCACGATCTCACCATGTCTGAACAACAACCCTTCTCCAAGACCTCCTGCGATCCCGATATCCGCTTCCTTCGCCTCACCCGGTCCGTTGACAGCGCATCCCATCACGGCAACCTTAATGTCCAGCGGGATATCGGCTACCATTTGTTCCACCTGATTCGCCAGTCCGATCAGGTCAATACGGGTTCTGCCGCAAGTAGGGCATGACACCACTTCAATGCCGCCTTTACGCAGCCCCAGTGTACGCAGAATCAGCTTCGCCGACTTGATTTCTTCCACGGGGTCTCCCGTCAGGGATACACGGATCGTATCGCCTATTCCCTGATGTAAAATCAGTCCGAGACCCACCGCTGACTTAATATTGCCGCTTAGCACCGTACCGGACTCGGTTATCCCCACATGGAGCGGATAGTTTGTCTTTTCTGCCAAAAGTTCATGCGCACGCACACACATCAGCACATCGGAAGACTTGATGCTGATTACCATATTGTCGTATCCCGACTCCTCGATCATCCCGACTTTATCCAATGCGCTCTCCACAATTCCCTCCGCCGTCACGCCGTGATATTTCTCCACCAGCTCCTTCTCAAGAGAACCGCTGTTGACACCCACACGGATAGGAATATTGCGCTCCTTCGCCACCGACACTACCGCCTTAACCTTATCCCTGCCTCCGATATTGCCCGGATTGATGCGGATCTTGTCCGCCCCGTTCTCCATGGCGGCAATGGCCATCTTATAATCAAAATGAATATCCGCCACCAGCGGAATATGTATCTGTTCTTTAATCTTCCCGATCGCCTCCGCCGCCTCTATGGTAGGCACCGTACAACGGATGATCTCGCATCCTGCCCGCTCCAGGCGCAGAATCTGGTCAACCGTTGCTTTGACATCCTCTGTTCTTGTGTTTGTCATGGACTGGATCAGGATCGGATTGCCCCCTCCGATCACCTTATCCCCGATCCGTACCGTCTTTGTATGCTCACGATGCATAATCATCTTCCTTTCCTGATATCATATCTATATTTTATATCATATCATAGTTCTTTTGAAAAAGGCATACTGTTTCACGCATTTACAGCTTGAAAAAACAACAAGAAAAAGGCAGGGACTCTTTCGAATCTCTGCTCTCCTATATATTATCCTCTGCTATTCAATCCTAAATTCCTCTGCTTCTTCATCTGTAAGAGGCCTACCCAACATCTTAAACTTTTCTATCATCTCTTTCCACCTATACCGTTTGCCATCCGGTTCTCCTGTCAGTCTGCTGTCTTTCGCATAATATGAAATATCATGTGTAACGTCTACCGGTTTCCTCTGTATTGCCAACACAATCACCACCTACCTTCTCATATATTTGTCTAACAGTACTTGTGCAGCATTTTCAAAAATAACCATCCTTCTCGGTGCTATTTCCACTGCATTTAATTTCTCCATATAGTATCCCACCAAATCGCTCTTTGATGTAAATGCTACTACGCCATCACATCCTGCATCAAGACTTACCTGACAGGCAATGGCAAACAAATGCGCGCCCACACCTGCATAAATACCTTTATGACCGTAATTATGTGGTGCAGTTTCTACAATCTCTACATCTGCTACTCCACCGTCAATTTTCAAAGAAATCCTGCCCTGAACTGTATCATCACCCTTTAGGAACAGCTCATATATATGATACCCGTTTTTCTCTGTGATACCCCAGTTAAATTTCCACCCTCTATAGTCTTTCGGTCTTATCGCTGCTTCCCGCGCCCTATATTCCGTTTCCACTTCCTCCCCGGTTTTTGTATCTATCAGGCAGTCTGTGATTTTATCAATCAAAACATCAACTTCCATCTTGTATGCATTTCCTTCTTTCTTTTATATTTTATCACATTTTCCCGCAAAACGCCATTAAAAAGCGCTTTCTTCCGTCAACCACACCTTCTTCTCCACAGCCCGGATAAAAGAACTACGCCGCCGATGCCTTCTTTTGCCGCATCTGTGCAGTTCTCTTCTGATTTCCTCCGCCATCTGATACCGTTTCCCGGGCTCATCTTCGATGCACCTGCGGATTACCCGTTCCAGCCATGGGTGCACAAGCGGCTGGTAATCGCGTATAGGCAGCGCCGTATAGGGCGGCTTAGACGGGTCTGCGCCGGTCAGCATATAATACATTACCTTTCCGAGTGCATATATATCACTTCTTTCATCCGCGTAGGGTCTTTTCCCCATGGCTCCCTCCGCGATCTCCTCTGACGATCTGTGCACCCGCAGACTCCCCACGCTCCCATGCTGCTCAGGAGCCCCGTACCCCGGCGTCATCGCCATCACAGTACCGTCTTTCACTCCGTAATTTCTTATTGCCGACGCCCCGAAATCTACCAGCCGCAAATGTCCGTCCGGACAAACCATGATATTGTCCGGTTTATAATCCCGATAAATAATAGGTGGTTTCCTTGTGTGCAGATATTCCGTCACATCCAGAAGCTGTTCCGCCCATACACAAGCCTGCTCTTCCGACACATAACCGTTCCTGTCTATATAATCCTGAAGAGTAACCCCCTGAATAAACTCCATCACAAGATACCACCCCTCATCCCATAGCAGCTCATAGATCACCGGAAGCATAGGGTGCTTAAGCCGCCTGAGAAAATCCGCCTCCGCATTCTTCATGACGCACTTTTCCTCTCTCTGACCACGCACCTGCTTAACCGCCACCAACCTGTGCAAATCCTCATCCCGCGCCAGATATACAGTTCCCTCCCCGCCCCTGCCGAGACATCTGATCACCGTATATTTCCCAATATATTCTCTGTCGGGCTCTATCTTTTTCTCCATCTCTGTCTTCTCCTTCTCTCTAATCATTAAGTCCGTTTTATCGAACCCCCTTTACATAAACCGCCGACAGATTATCCACCTCTCCCCGCTTCATACATGCTTCCCCGATCTCCCGCAATCTGCGCTCCGCCTGCATCTCTTCAGCAACCGCACCCGGATTTAAGACAGCCGCCAATTCCTCCTCCGTAACATAATGCCGGAATCCGTCACTGCACAACAGCATAGCCTGTCCGTTCCCGAACGTTCCCATCCTGAAATCCGGCCTCATATATCCGAAACTGCCTACGCATTTTGTCAGTTGATTTTTCCCCCGCACATGATCCGTGGTCATACAGCGCAGGCTGCCTTTCATCCGCCCGCCTTCGCCTGATACGGATAACCTGTAAGCCCTGCTGTCACCCAGATGCCAGAGCAGATACGTCTTTTCCCATAGAATGAGGACTGTCATGGTGCTTCCCATACGAATCTTTTCCCGCCCGGCATACTGTGACAGCTGTTCCTGCATATCGTATACCAGCCTGTCCAGTGACCTTCTGATGATCCAGAAGGCTTTCCTCTTCTGTACTGAGCGCAAAAGCGACTCATAGAACCATTCCTGCAGCCGCCTCGTTATATAGCCGCTGGCCGCCTCGCCCTGCGCCAGACCTCCCATCCCGTCACAGACCGCCGCCATCAACACTCTGCCTCTTGCCGTCAGCACTTGCAGCAGCACGACCGAATCCTGATTTCGCTCCGCCATGCTGCCACGCTCCCAATATACACTTGTCAAATATTTCATACTTGCACCTCCATGTCTTTCCTGACATAAATTCCCATGAAAAGTACTGAAACAAATCATCGTTACCCAAACTTGAAATCCTGCGGGAATCCCGCTGAAACTATATACTCATGGGTTCCGAACGGAACCCGATAGAGTAAGTATATAGCATATAGAAATAAAACACAATATGTAGATTAATTTTATCTATTTTAACTGCCCGTACACCGTCATTCGATAAGCCAAACTTATTCCTTAAGCTCTTTGTAAACACTCCCCAGAAACAGCCCAACCGCCAGCAAAGCCGTAAGGATATCGGAAACCGGCTGGGATATCAGCACTCCAGCATAGCCGAACAATCCGGATACTGTAAGGATTACGATGGCAAAAATAATCCCCTGCCTGCTGGCAGACAATAAGAAGGCACCCCACGCCTTGCCCGCCGCCTGAAAAATAACAGTCGTTACAAGCACGATTGCCGTAAATACCATTCCGATCTGCAGCATACGTAACATAGGTGTCCCGATGGCAACAATATGCTCATCCGCAATAAACATACTAAGCAGATACGGTGCCACAAGCGACATGATTCCTGATATCGCCAAGGAGGTACAGCACTCAAATCCATAACAGAATCGCAGTATCTTTTTCAGTCTGTCTCGATTTCCCGCACCGTAATTATAGCCGATCAAAGGCTGTGCGCCGAATGCAAATCCGAGAATTACAAAAAATGCAATCATATTTGCCTTTGTAACGATTCCCATAGCCGCCACACTGTCATTTCCGTACGGAAGCAGAAACCGATTAAGCAGTGTCATTCCTATACTCTGACACAGATTCGTAATGCAAGCCGGAACGCCGATTGACAGAATCTGCAGAACCTCCGAAGGAACTACCCGAAACTCCCTGATATCGACAGACAGCTTTTTCGTCCTGCAAAGCAGGAGCCAGACATAATATGTATCCGTACAGACATAACCAAGCACTGTGGCAATCGCCGCTCCTGCCGCTCCCCATCCGAAACCGAAAATAAAAATCGGGTCCAGAATGATATTCGCTACAGACCCGATCGCACCGCCGATCATGGACTGCGTGGCAAATCCTTCCGTCCGCAGTTGATTATTNGGCGTAAACGAAACGATAATCAAGGGCGCNCCCATCACAATATAAGTATAATAGCCGGTTGCATATGTCATCGTATCCTGATCTGCTCCCAGCAGACCTAAAATCGACTGTCGAAACAGCAGCATGAGCGCCGCTACNATAACNCCTATTATTATTGCCGCATAGAAACAAAAGATACTGATTTTCCTNCCCTCGTCATCTTTCTGNTGCCCGAANAGTCTGGAAATTACGGANGCGCCTCCNAGNCCGAACATATCTCCGAGTGCAACCATCAGTATGAATATCGGTGCACCAAGCGCAACTCCCGCNACCAGNTCCGTNTTGCCTGTTCTGGCAATNAACCATGTGTCTACCATATTGTAGATCANAGATATCATCAGACCGCACACNACAGGCAGACAACATTTAAAATATGCCTTATATACGGGCGCTTTCTCAAACAATTCATTATCCATCAGTATTTCTATTCCCTCTCCATCGTCAGTGCACCAGCTTCATAATATCATTGTACATGATAAACACCATCAGAACCATAAACACAACCAGCCCNGCGAAATGTATCAGCCCCTCCTTCTCCGGTGCAATAGGCTTACCTCTGACCACTTCAATAAACATAAACAGCAGTCTTCCGCCGTCTAAGGCCGGCAGAGGAAGCAAATTCAAAATCCCCAGATTGACGGACAGAAGCACCATGATCTCCAACATCGTCAGAATCGCCGAAGCAGTCCCTGCGCTTTTCTCCGCCTGATCGTAACTTTCTCCTACGAACTGTGCGATACCGATCGGTCCCGAGACNTCGTCCTTCGTAACCTGCCCNNTAAGCAGCATGCCCANNCTCTTATANGTCGTNTTGACATAATANTCCACTTCATAGAAACCATANTGNAACACCTGAAGCGGGCTGCACTNCAAATATTCTCCCGCCGCCATAATGCCCATATAATAACGTCCCGCCTGTTCATCATATTCGGGCGTTACNACCGCTACTCCCTGTTCATCGCCNCGCTTATAATGAATCTCCANCGTTTCTCCCCTATTCATGGANGAGATCACTATGACTTCCCGATAGAAATGNATCTTCTCATGATTGATCTGNGTGATCACATCCCCTGCCNGCAGTCCCGCCCGCTCNGCCGCAGACTGCTCGGAGATCTGTCCGATCACCGGCAGATCGGCTCCGGAGAANGCCGTCAGTATTACCGCAATTACAAATGCCAGAATAAANTTAAAGAACGGACCGGCGAAAACAGCGGCAATGCGCTTCCAGACACCTGCCTCATTAAANGCAATCCCGTCACACACNATGNCCGGATCAAATGCCTCCTCACGCTGTNTTTCNCTCGNTTCCACGGCAGNCCGGCGAAACAATCCTCCCGGNTCTTCCGCTTCATCCGAAGCAGTGATACCGTCNTCNCCGTCAAACATNCATGCACCGCCGATGGGAAGCAGTTTCAAAGAATATTTGANCCCGTTTTTGGTATAAGAAAANAGTGTGGGACCCATACCCACNGAAAATTCAAGAACNCGTATNCCGTTCTTTCTGGCGATAATAAAGTGTCCGAACTCATGGGAAATCACCACGATCCCGAAAATAATAAGAAATAGAATAATTGTCCTGATCAATATAATCCTCCATGCCGGAGCATTCTCATGCGATAACGCAATCTATCGCTCCCCATATTTCTGCTTAATATACTCATACGTTTCCGCTTCCGCNTCCAGAATCTGCTCTACCGTCGGATCATCGACTACACNATGATTNTCCATCGACCCTTCGATCAGATCNGGAATCTGTAAGAATGNTATCTTCTTCTGTANAANNAGCGCTACCGCTTTTTCATTTGCCGCGTTAAACACCGTGGGCAGTGTGCCGCCCCGTCTTGCCGCCTGATACGCAAGCGCCAGTCCTCTGAACGTATCCGTGTCCGGNTCCTCGAANGTAAGCTGTTTTAACCGGAAGAAATCCACTCTCTCAGTATCCATCGGTCTTCTGTCCGGATAAAAGAGNGCATACTGAATCGGCAGNTTCATATCCGGCATNCCGAGCTGNGCCATGATTCCGCCGTCCACATANTCTACCGCNGAGTGGATAATGCTCTGCGGATGNACCACNACNTGAATCTGATCCAGCTCCACNTCAAAGAGCCANCTTGCCTCCATCACTTCCAGNCCNTTGTTTACAAGAGATGCNGAATCGATNGTAACCTTTTTGCCCATAGACCAGTTGGGGTGCTTCAGNGCATCCTCCACTGTCATGGAAGNTAACTCTTCCCTCTTCTTGCCGCGGAAAGGNCCGCCGGAAGCNGTCAGAAGGATCTTACTGACNCGNGCCCTGTTCTCGCCGTGCATNGANTGAAAGATCGCGCTGTGCTCNCTGTCNACNGGNAGAATGGGNACTCCCATNCGCNCCGCCAGCGGCATAATAATNTGCCCCGCNGTCACTAACGTCTCCTTATTTGCCAGNGCAATCGTCTTACCCTGCTCAATGGCCGCAATGGTAGGCCTTATTCCGATCATTCCCACAATCGCNGTCACNAATACNTNNGNTTCTTCACAAACCGCNACTTCCANCAGNCCTTCCATNCCANAGGCNACCCGCACCGGCAGNTCNGNCAGCCGANCCNGCAGATCTCNTGCNGCCTNCTCGGTCCACATTGCCACAAGCGATGGCCNAAACTCTCTCACCTGCTTCTCCATCAATTCNACATTNGTTCCNGCCGCCAGNGCNGCNACCTNCAGATCNGCNTCTTTTCTCACGATCTCTAAGGTCTGTGTCCCNATAGAACCGGTNGAACCCAGTATTGCTATCTTTTTCATATATTAATCTCCGTTCTTACTCNGTCTGCGAANNCNGCTGTTACAAGACAGCCCCGCTCAGACTGCCGATAATGACTANCCCGATAAAAATAAGNGGTGCCGCNATAATCACACTGTCAAACCGATCCATNATGCCGCCATGTCCCGGAATCAGCTTGCCGTAATCTTTNATNTCATGATCTCNCTTGATCGCAGANGCTGCCAGATCACCCACCATGGANACCAGCGCGCCNGCCGCGCCCAAAAGNGCCGCTATAAGTAACGGCAATGAAACACNNGTATANATNTTAATNACAAAATGNGTGTAGATTACGAANANNAGCGCNGCACCCAGCACACCNCCGACNGCNCCTTCCACGGATTTCTTNGGACTCAGCTTCGGAGTCATCTTGTGNTTGCCGATCAACACGCCCACCGCATAGGCACATGTATCGCTTCCCCACGAACACAGGAAAANAAACCACACAAGATAATTGCCGTCNGAAAATCCCTCCCTGATCAGATAGATAAAAGAAAGAAGCACCGGCGCATACAGCNACGAAAACATAGCGGCCATAANCTGCGGNGCCTGATAACGCGGAAANGCAAACACATAGATAAACAGNAACAGTATCANACCGACCACTANCGCGATCATTACAACCGGATATACCGCTCCGANNCCGTCNCCGTTCTCGTTCGCGCGATACAGCGTAATAAAAAGCAGCGCATANTATGCCACCGTGAGCGCCATACCCGCCAGCTCAAGCGCATTCCATTTCCGATCTTCNGTATGTACNTTGCATGCCNTAGTCAATTCGCGNTAAGCGATCAGGGAAACAAGGCAAAGTGTNACNGCCAGCACACCGTTNCCTGCAAGNATCGTCACCAGCGCAATGATCACTAATGANATACCGCTTATAAGTCTNGTAACAAACATGCCCNGCTCCTCCCTACTCGTCCTTGACCAGACCGTATCGTCTGTCTCTNTTATTATATGCCTCAATCGCCTTTACTAATTCTTCTTTNGAAAAATCCGGCCATGCCACGGGCGTAAAATACAGNTCCGTATAGGCAAGCTGCCATAACAGGAANTTGGATATGCGCTGCTCGTTGCATGTACGNATCANCAGATCCGGCTCCGGNAGATCATNCGTNTCTAACTGATCACTGATCGNCTGCTCCGTAATATCNNCCGCNTNCATGCTCCCGGANGCCACACTNTCNGCCAGACGNCGCACGGCACGGACNATCTCATCCCTGCCNCCGTAATTAATNGCGATCTGNAAATGCAGACCGGTATTATCCTTAGTCGCCTGCTCCAGCTCTTCCATCCGCCTTCTGATATCCTCATCCAGTCTGCTCTTCTCNCCGATNATTCNNACACACATGTTATTTTTNGCNGCCGTCTTGAGGCAGGTTTTCATATAATTGCGCAAGAGACCCATCAGGGCATTCACCTCGTCCTGCGGTCTGTTCCAGTTTTCNGTGCTGAAAGCATANACTGTCAGGTACTGTATCCCCATACGATACGCTTCTTCNCAGATCACCTCCACCGTCTTGGCNCCCTGTACGTGTCCGTAATTNCGCGGCATTCCCTTACTCTTNGCCCACCTGCCGTTACCATCTAAGATGATCGCNACATGATTCGGAATGTTCATATTTTTCCCNCACTCGCAAAAAGAAGGGACAACAGAACAGATATTCTNATTCTGTAAGCCCCTCTCTATACTCTGTCTGTATTTGAGGCATATCCNGCCTCNTTATATAACTGCTATACTGTAAGTATTTCCTTGGATTTCTCTTCCACCAGNTTATCGAGATCCTTGATAAACTTATCGGTCANTTTCTGGAGNTTGTCCTCCAGTTCNTTGATCTCATCCTCGGAGACCTCTGTTTTNGCTAATTTCTTCAAAGCGTCATTGCCGTCACGTCTCGCATTGCGGATTGCTACCTTNCTCTCCTCGCCACGCTTCTTGACATCCTTCACTAATTCCTTACGGCGNTCCTCTGTCAGCTCCGGAAATACCAGACGGATCAGTGAACCGTCGTTNGATGGCGTAATGCCNACATCGGACATCATGATCGCCTTCTCNATNGCTTTGATCAGCGTTTTCTCCCAAGGCGCNATCTGAATAACCCTGGGCTCCGGAACCGTGATATTACCTACCTGCTGAATCGGTGTGGGTGTGCCGTAATAGTCTACCCTGATNTTGTCAAGAACATGCGGNTTTGCGCGTCCTGCCCGNATTGCCCCGAGATCTGTCTCAAGGAAGTCATACGCCTTCTGCATCTTCTCTTCATAAGGTTTTAATCTTGCATCCATACTGTAATCCTCCAGCTNTTATTTCGGCGGGCAGCGAACCGAAGCGATNCGCCNGCGCCNNATNCTGCCTTGCTTATACGGTCACCTTAGTNCCGTTAAACTGACCCTTTATCGTATTTACAATACTGTTCTCTTCGTTAAGTCCGAATACCCACATCGGCATCTTATTATCCCTGGCCAGAATGGAAGCGGTCATATCCACTACCTGCAGGTTCTTCTCAATNACCTCGTCAATNGANACTTCGGTGTATTTCTTCGCTGCCGGATTNCTCCGCGGATCACTGTCATAGACACCGTCCACCGCTTTCGCTAACAGTATGACATCCGCCTCNACCTCAATNGCGCGAAGTACCACNCCNGTATCGGTTGAAAANTAGGGATGTCCGGTTCCGCCTGCAAAGAAGACNACCATATTTTTTTCGAAATATTTATTTGCCCTGTCCTTAGAAAACAGCTTTGTAAAGGAGCCGCACTCAAAAGGCGTAAGAATATTCGTCATCATGCCCGTTGAACGAAATATCTCGGATACATAGATNCAATTCATGATCGTTGCNANCATTCCGATCTGGTCGGCTTTCGTNCTGTCAATATTTTCACTGGAACGACCGCGCCAGAAATTACCGCCGCCNATCACGATTCCNACCTGAATCCCGTCATCTACCAGTTCCTTGACCTGCACAGCCACGCCACGCACCGTTTCCTCATCAAATCCGGTTTTCTTGTCGCCGGCCAATGCCTCTCCACTCAATTTCAACAGTATACGCCGCATATTCCTTTTTCTCCTGCTCTGTGTTAATAGAAGCTACAAGTCTTATTTNCTTTTCTTGAATTCCTCGAAGAAGGANGTCGGGTTCACATCGGCATAGCACTGGGAACANAATCCCTCAATNACCGCACCGTTATTAATCTGTACGGATTTGGATTTAATATTGCCCATAACGATTGCCGTAGTGTCCAAAATAACCGGNCCCTGTACATCGATGTCACCTTTCACCGCACCTGCGATNACTGCNCTGGCTGCCGNNATATTNCCGATTACTACAGAGCTCTGTCCGATCTTCACGCTGCCCTGACTGTNNACCTCACCNGTGATCTTNGCGCCCTCGGCGTAGATNTCNGCNGCCTTGGAGTCACCCTGNANCGTACCNGTGATATTCAGTTTGCCGTANATGTCCAGATTACCATTAACGGTACCGATCAGTTCCATAGAACCTGCGGATANAATATCNCCNGTTATGGTCATTCCCTCCGTCACTACTGCGGTCTCGTCAACTGCTACGCGGTTGACCGGCTCCTGTGNCTGTGTTTGTGTCTGCTCCTGTGTTNGTGTCTGTGCGTCCATATTCTCCTCTTCCTCTCCACTTAATCCTGCTATTGTATTATCTGACTGTNCTTCGGGTTCCCCGGCCAGTTCAGNTTCCATGACTGCTTCTGCCTCAGGCTCTTTCGNAACCTCTGTCTCCGGTACCGCAANNTCCTCCGGTACGNTCTCTTCTTCCGGCTCCGTAATCATCTCGGGNTCCGGTGTAATCTCCTCTTCCGGCTCTGTGACCGTCTCCGGCTCCACCGCTAAGACTGTCTCCTGCGNTACGATTTCCTCCTCAGCTGCCGGNTCCGGCTCGAACAGCGCTGCNANGTCTTCTGACATACTCTCGGNTAAAACNTCCTCTTCCAACGCATCATTCGCCGTATCCAGATCCTCTAATTTATCCAGCATGCTGATTAAATCTACGGAATCNATCGTCTCATCCTTTGNCNGCGCCTCATTTGTAAGTAATTCGTCGGGTGACGTATCTTCTGTCTCTGTGCCTTCCGCCATCGCAGCCTCTAACGCTTCCTCCGGCATCAGCTCATTTACAGCCTGTGATAAGTCTTCCTTCAAATCTGAGAAAAAACCCATTCTCACATCCTCCATTCTTTAGTCATTGCTTATATGATGAATCCGTTCCGTATCATCCGTGATCGGAAGGATCTTCGTATCCTCCATGGCCTGAATCGTCTCAATCAGCTCAGGCAGCGCCCGCACCGTCGAATTTTTCTCCGAGGCATCATGCATTAATATAATCGCCTCATCATAATTCTTCAGCTTAGCGGTACAGTTTCTGATGATTTCATCCGGACTGATGGACGAATTCATCGCATCGCCCGAAGAGATATTCCAGTCAAAATAAGACATATCCTGCTCGTCCAGATACGCGATCAACTCATGCATGTCCACACGGCTTACCGTATTACTGCTCCCACCGGGAAATCTGCAGTACCTGCACCACACGCCCGTAGTGTCGTATAAAAATTCCTGCAATTTACTTAAATCAGCGCTGTAACTTTCCAGTGACTGATAGATCTCATTGTATTTGTGGCTGTAGGAATGCATCGCCAGTGTGTGCCCCTCATCCACGATTCTTTTATATAACGCTTGATATTCTTCTTCCTCTTTCCCGACTACAAAAAAGGTTGCCTTCACATCATATTCAGCCAGTATATCCAGAATCCGATTTGTGTTGCTGCTCGGACCGTCATCAAAAGTCAGATACACCTTGCGGACACCCGTATCCTCCTCAGACTGATCTTCGCCGTCGATCCCTGTTCTCTCAAACTCGTCCACCCCAATGGTCGTGTATAGCAGAGGATCCCCGGACGCTTGTGTATTGCCAACACTCACCGTCTGAGTTCCGCCGGCTGCCGCCTCGATTGCCGCCTTTGCCTCGTGTAGCTCTTTCTTCGTAATGTACAGACTGATTCCCAGAAAAATGCAGGTAATCAGCAATACCAGTATCGTGGAAAGCGGAACAAAGATGATCAGATTTCTTAACCGCCGGATACGCTTACGCTTCGCCAGCTCGGCCTCCTGTTCGGCATCACTTTGTGCCATTATCATCTGCTCCTTATTCCATATTCTCTTATACTATATCACATCTCATGAATTACGAAAAGAAATTTTATGAAAAAAGCTCAAGAAAAATTATCCACACTGCATTTTTTCCAATATAGATCGGACATTATTTCACGTCCTTAGACGCTTTAACACCCGTTATCCTCGCATTCTTTCCGCTTTCTTATGTCTCTCCGGGCGCTGCATACGCCGCTTCATCCTGTAGTTTCATCTTCTCCCGTGTATTTATACGTACCCTCCGCCTTCCTCTGTTCGACCATGACCCTGAAATGTTCCAGACGCTCCTCATTCACAGCAGACGCGTCCTCCACGATGGCGAACTCATTCATAAGAGATTCGAAGGACGGATGAAAAATCTTTTGAATGGGTTTTTTTATCTTTTCAATTATTCTCATAGTTTATTCCCTTCACATATAATTATTTATATATGACAAACTAAAAAAATTATACGCAATCTTTTCTTATATTTCAATTCAATAATCCGTTTCATTTGCTTCAAAAAAATCGCGCCAATACTTCTCTGCCTTTTTTGCCGTAAGAGGTTGCTGTATTGTACTCATCAATATCAAACATGTAAATCAAAAAAAGTGCATGATATTGATCTTCTATGTTTATCATGCACCTAAAGTTACTATTACATTGAAATTTTATATCACAGATGAGCCCAGTTAAATTACAGATTGTATTGCCGATACAGTTCTTTCCTGTATTCCGGATCGGTAACAGCTCTGGACAGATCAGCCGTGCAGCCGGATTCCAGCAGGAGCTGAGTCAGCCTGGCGAAACAACAAGATTCGCCCGCTGCAAACCCTTCTGTGAGTCCTTCCGCATGACCTTCCGCACGGCCTTCTGCATGTCCTTCTGCATGTCCCTCTTCTCTCGCCTTTTTACGCTCCGCCGGTAGATCCACATCCTCAAAATATTCAAATAATACTGCCATATCCCGCTCCTTTACCTGGTCAGTAAACTCCGCAACTTCTTCCTCCGGCAGATGTAAATGCCTTAGCATGGATGCCGTCACCCTTGCGATGATGTCAAGCAGTTCATCCGTGGAATTCTCTGACAGGCCTTTCAGATAGTCTTTTGGTATGTCAAGCTCCCTGAATGCCGCAATGCTCTGCAGCCGGTTGATCAGCATCAGCAGGGACAGTTCATCCTTTTTCCCGACCAGTTCATCCACGCTGTAGGCATTGAGCTGTACCAGCTTATAAAAGAACTTAGGGGTGAAAGGTTCAAAGGCCTCATCAAAGTATATCCTGTCCCTGATATTGCAGGGTGCTGCCCACTTCCCGCTTCCCTCATAGTATACAATGGGCAGGATCGGCGGATAGCGGAACCCCTTTGTTTTGCTGATCCCCTTCTTTTTCTTCTCCATCTCTTTTTCATAATCTTCCCATATATAGACCATATACCGGAGAAGCTGCATACTCACATTATAATCTACTTTGGTCTTGTGTTCAATAAGGGAGATGAAAAAGAGTGTGTCTTTTTCCGATATCCGTATACGTTTTACCGTATCCGAATTGCGTTCCTCCGTGAACATAGGTATGTAACGTTCCGT
>JAAUZX010000033.1 GCA_014804365.1 Lachnospiraceae bacterium | reverse complement strand
TCTTTGTCAACATGAGCGGTGAGCGTATGAGCCGCCAGGGCTTCTGGAAGATCATCAAATATTATCAGGAGAAGGCCCAGATCAATAAAGATATCACGCCTCATACGCTGAGACATTCGTTTGCGGCGCATTTGCTGGAGAACGGAGCGGATCTGCGCTCTATCCAGGAGATGCTTGGACACGCTGATATTTCTTCTACACAGATTTATTCCCATATGGTAAAGCAAAAATTGCAGGATGTCTATCGCAAGGCCCATCCGAAGGCGTGAGGAAAACGTGTGCCGGAAGGCACGCGTTTTTTCTTCGCGCTGTTTACGGGGCCGTGGATTTTGGATGAGAAGCCAATGCCGTACCGTCCAAAGAGACGGCGGAGAAAGGAACTGCTATGTTTCAGATAAACAATCATCTTCTCTTTGATGGAGCTATGGGGACCATGCTCCAAAAAGCTGGCCTCCCGGCGGGGACCCCTCCGGAAAAAATGAATCTTGCCTCCCCGGAGGCTGTAGAAAAGATCCATGTCTCATATCGGGAGGCGGGAGCAGATGTTCTCACTGCCAATACTTTTGGCGCCAGCCGGAGAAAATTGGGGGAGGACCCCGCGCCTTACATCGCCGCTGGTATCGCCGCCGCACGCAGGGCGGCGGGAGAGAACTGCGCCGTGGCGCTGGACGTCGGCCCCCTGGGAGCGCTGCTGGAGCCTTTCGGCGACATGTCCTTCGAGGATGCCTATGACCAGTTTGCGGAAATCATGGAGGCCGGAGAAAAGGCGGGGGCGGACCTGGCGCTCATTGAAACCATGAGCGACCTGCTGGAAGTCAAAGCCGCCCTGCTGGCGGCAAAGGAGCGGACAAGCCTGCCGGTATTTGCTACCATGACCTTTGGGGAGGACGGGCGGACCTTTCTGGGGGTGGACCCGGCTGCCGCCGCCGTGACATTGACCTCCCTGGGGGCGGATGTGATCGGTCTGAACTGCTCTGTGGGCCCAAGGGAGCTTCGACCCGTGCTGAGAGAGATCCTGCGGAACACCCATCTGCCGGTGATGATCCAGCCCAACGCGGGACTGCCCCGGCTGGTGGAAGGAGAAACGGTTTATGATGTGGCACCTGAGGAATTTGCCCAGTGGGGCAGGACGTTTTTGGAGGATGGCGCAGCCATCCTGGGCGGCTGCTGCGGCACGTCGCCGGAGCATATCCACGCCCTGCGGAAGGTCCTGGATGAGAGCGCACTGCCGGTGCGCCGGGAGCCGGACGGTCTCTGCCGCCTCTGCGGCTGGCAAGGGGCCATATCCCTTGCAGAAACCTCGATTGCCGTGGTAGGAGAGAGGCTTAACCCCACAGGCCGTCCCAGGATGAAGGAGGCCCTGTACGCCAAAGACTGGGACGCCGCTGCAGAGGCCGCCATAGCCCAGCGGGAGGAGGGGGCGGATTTCCTGGTGGTGAATGCCGGACTGCCGGATATCGACCAGAAGGAGGCTCTGCCCAACTTGGTGCTGGCGATCCAGAGGGTGTCGCCGCTGCCGCTGGTGATCGACTGTTCAGANCCTGCCGCNCTGGAGAANGCCCTGCGNGTCTGCCGCGGGCGGNCCATTCTGAACTCCGTCAACGGCANGCCAGACAGTCTGGCGGCAATGCTGCCCCTGGCGGTGAAATACGGTACGGGTCTGATCGTACTGGCCCTGGACGAGAACGGCATCAGCGGGGAGCCGGAGGTGCGCNGGGANGTGGCCCTGCGGGCCGCTGAGGCGGCGGAGAAGGCCGGGGTGCGCCGGGAGGACATCTTTATCGACTGCCTGGCTCTGGCGGCCTCTGTGANCCAGNCNGAGGCNCTTGTGNCCNCNGANGCNATCCGNCTGGTCCGGGCGGCGGGGTANAANACNCTGCTGGGCGTATCNAACGTCAGNTANGGNCTGCCNGGGCGGGANGAGATCAACTGCGCCTTTCTGGCGTCCTGCCTGGCGGCGGGATTGAATGTCCCCATTGTGAACACGGAGTCCAGCCGTATACGTGATACTCTGGCGGCAATGAAGGTGCTGACCGGTGCGGATAAAGGATGCGGCACATATATTTCCCGATTCCAGCGCATTGGCGGCGCATCCCGGCCTGTGGGGCCGGAAGAGATGCCCTTGGAGACGCTGCTCATGACGGGGCAGAAGTCCGGCGTNCCGGCGGCNGTGGAGGCGCTGCTGGANAAGGAGCCGCCGCTGGANGTTGTTGACCGGCACATCATCCCCGCGCTGGACAGGGTGGGGGAGCGGTACGAACAGGGGACCCTGTTCCTGCCCCAGCTGATGGCCTCCGCTGAAGCAGTGAAAGCCGCTTTCGACGTGGTGCGCTCCCGCCTGCCCCAGGGAGCGGAGGAGAAGGGAACGATTCTCCTGGCCACCGTGAAGGACGACGTTCATGACATTGGAAAGAACATTGTTAAAATGCTGCTGGAGAACTACGGATATCAGGTGATCGACCTGGGAAAGGATGTGCCGCCGGAGACAATCGTAAAAGCCGCCCTGGAAACCAGAGCGGCTTTGGTGGGGCTATCTTCACTTATGACCACCACGGCCCAGAATATCGCCGTGACCATTCGGGCCCTGCGGGACGCCAGAGCGCCCTGCAAGATCATGGTAGGCGGCGCGGTGGTGACCCAGGCATTCGCGGATCAGATCGGCGCGGACTTCTACACGAAGGACGCAGCTCAGTCGGCCCAGGTGGCCGCAAAGGTGTTCGGGCGGTGAGTTTAAGAAAGAAGCAGTGTATCGTCGGCCTCGTCGCTGCCGCTGACCTTGCTGAACAGCTCCAGCAGCTGGGGGACGGTGAGCTTTTGCTTCTCCTCGCCGGAGACGTCGATGACAATCCGGCCGTCGTACATCATGATCAGCCGGTCGCCGTGGACGATGGCGTCCTTCATGTTGTGGGTGATCATCAGCGTGGTGAGATGATCCTTGCCCACGATGCGCTCGGTCGCGTCCAGCACCTTTGCCGCCGTCTTGGGGTCCAGGGCGGCGGTGTGCTCGTCCAGGAGCAGGAGCTTGGGTTTTTGCAGGGTGGCCATCAGCAGGGTCAGGGCCTGACGCTGGCCGCCGGAGAGAAGACCCACCTTGCTGGTCAGCCGGTCCTCCAGACCCAGATCCAGGATCTTCAGCATCTCCTGATATTCCTCACGCTCGGACTTGGTGATACCGGCGCGGAGGGTGCGGCGCTGGCCCCGGCGCATGGCAAGGGCCAGATTTTCATCGATCTGCATAGTGGCGGCGGTGCCCATCATGGGGTCCTGGAACACCCGGCCGATATAAGGAGCCCGTTTGTATTCCGGCAGCTTGGTCACATCCACGCCGCCGATGGAGATCGTCCCCTGATCCACCGGCCACACACCGGCCACGGCGTTGAGCAGGGTAGACTTGCCCGCGCCGTTGCCGCCGATGACGGTGACAAACTGGCCCTCCTCCATATGGAGGTCCACGCCCCGGAGGGCGGTTTTTTCGTTGACCGTTCCAGCATTAAAGGTCTTGTAGATACCCTTGATATCAAGCATTGACTTTGCCTCCCTTCTGGGTGCGTTTGGTGAAGTAGCGGTCCTTCCAGTAGGGTACTGCGAGGAAAATCGCTACGATAACGGCGGTGATCAGTTTCAGATAGTTGGTGTCGATGCCGCTGAGACTCACCACTGCCTGGATGACCACGTAGTAGATGATGGAGCCAAGGGATACGGCCAGCAGCTTCAGCGCAAAGTTGGAGAAAAACTTGGAAAACAGCACCTCACCNATGATAACGGCGGCCAGACCGATAACGATNGCGCCCTTGCCCATGCTGGCGTCAGCAAAGGCCTGATACTGGCTCAGCAGGGCCCCNGAGAGGGCTACCAGACCGTTGGAGATCATCAGGCCCAGCACCTTGCCCACATTGGTATTGATACCCTGTGCCCGGGCCATGCTGGGGTTTGCGCCGGTAGCCCGGAGGGAAGCGCCCAGCTCCGTACCGAAGAACCAGTACAGGATGGCNATGACGACCACCGTAAANAGCCCAACCACCAAAATGGGGTGGCGGTAGAAGGGGCGGGTCCCCTTTGCCACATCCTGNACAAAGCGGAGGGAGACCAGCAGTTTATCCAGATTTGTCTGGTCAATGATGTTGATGGCCACGTTGGCCTTCATGCCCATGATGGCCAGGTTGACGGACCACAGGCCCAGCTGGGTCAGGATACCTGCCAGGATAGCCGGGATGCCGCAGGCCGTATGGAGCAGGCCGGTGACCAGTCCAGCCAGCATCCCCACCGCCAGTGCTGCCAGCAGGGCCAGCCAGATGTTGACCCCCGATCCAAACAGCACCACGAAAACCGCGCCGCCGGTACAGAAGGAGCCGTCCACCGTCAGGTCCGCAATATCCAGGATTTTGTAGGTGATGTAAACGCCGATGGCCATAATACCCCAGATCAATCCCTGGGATACAGCCCCCGGCAGTGCGCCAATGAATGCTAACATAAAAAACTGCCTCCTAAAACGGAAAAATAGTCNATAGACTACAAAAGTTTATCACAAAAAAGCGGAAAAGGGAAGACCCTTTTCCGCTTTTTTTCAACTTTTTGCTTTCAGAGATCAGCCCTCGATAGCCACATAGCCGTCAGGCGGGGTGATGCCCAGAGCCTCGCAGATGGGGGCATTGTACTTCTGAACNAACTCAGGAGCATACTCGATGGGCATGGTGGAGATATCTGNCTGGCCGGTCAGGATCTGAGCGGCCATCTCACCGGTCTTGTAGCCGATGTCATAGTAGCTGATGGACAGGGTAGCCACGCCGCAGCCGGCGCAGATGCCTTCCTCACCGGCGAACACGGGGGTGTTGCCGCGGCAGATGTTGTCGATGACNGGGGTGTTGGAGGCGGCGGANTTGTCGGTGGGGACNTAGAGGACGTCGCTGGCATCCGCAGCNGTCTGGCANACGGCNGCAATGTCGTTGGAGTCAGAGAAGGAGTACTGGGTGCAGGTGTAGCCCATATCCTCCAGATATTTCTGGACGGTGTCCACCTGGTACTGGCTGTTGTCCTCCTTGGAGCAGTAGAGCAGGCCCACGGTCTTGGCATCGGGATACCATGCGTGGATCATCTCAGCCTGCTGATCCAGAGGAGCCAGGTCNGACGTACCGGANACGTTGCCGCCCACGGTGCCGTTGAAGTTCTGGATACCGAAGGCCACGCCGTACTCGGTAACAGAGGTGCCCAGGATGGGGATGTCGCCGGTGGCGGCGGCAGCGGCCTGGAGGGCCGGGGTGGCGTTAGCCATGATCAGGTCCACATTCTGAGACACAAANGAGGTGGCNATAGTGGCGCAGGTGGGGATGTCCTCNGCNGCNTTCTGGAAGTCAAACTCCACCTGACCGGGGAGCAGGGCGTTCAGCGCNTCCTGGAAGCCCTGGGTGGCGGCGTCCAGNGCGGGGTGGGTGACGTACTGGGAGATACCGACCTTGTAGGTCGTGCCGCTGTTGTCATCGGCGGGAGCGCTGTCGTCGGGGGTATTGTCGGCCGGTGCGTTGGCATCAGGGGTGTTGGCATCGTCGCTCTGCTGGGGGGCGTCATTGTTGGCAGGAGCGTCGTTGCTGCCGCCGCAGGCGGCCAAGGCCAGCACCATGACACAGGCCAGGAGCAAGGCAAGCAGTTTCTTTTTCATCTTAAATTTCTCCTTATTCATTCGTTGTCTGCCGATAGGTAATCAGCTTCACTACTATATAGCGTTAAAGCGATGAAGTCAATGGTCAATTTCTACAAAAAGTCACCCCACCGGCCTTTCAGACGGTGGGATGACCAACTTTTTTACAATATAGCGTGTAGGTTTGCTATTTCAAGACAATCA